>NZ_JASDCF010000016.1 GCF_030408035.1 Psychrobacter sp. APC 3426 | reverse complement strand
CGGTAAACGTATCACAGCTCAAAGGTGTCTCAAATACCGTTGATTTAGGCCTCAACTTTGATGGTGATATCGGTACTCCTGTCAATCGCACGCTCGGTCAGACGCTTAACGTCAAAGGTGGTGCAACCACGGATTTATCAGACAACAACATTGGCGTAGAAGCGGATGGTAGTAATACGCTAACCGTTAAGCTTGCTGAAAACTTAACAGGTCTTACTAGTGTGACTACTGGTAATACTGTTATGAGTAATGGCGGTGTTACCTTCCTTGGTAGCAGCGTAAGCTTAAGCGGTGCTGGTTTAAATAACGGTGGCAACCAGATAAAAGGGGTTGGTGCTGGTGTCGCACCTGATGATGCTGTTAACGTCAGTCAGTTAGGCAGCGCCATCTCGAGCAACAAGACTAAATACTACAGTGTTAAGTCGACAGGTGGTGACAACGAGTTGAATGATGGTGCAACGGGCATCAACGCCATGGCCATGGGTAAGAATGCAAAAGCCCAGGGCAGTCAAACCATCGCCATTGGTAGTAACACCACCGGACAAGACACGATTGCTAGTGGTGAGCAGTCTATCGCCATAGGTGCGAACGTTGTTTCATCGGGTGCATCCTCTATCGCGGTTGGTGGTGATGACTTAGACGCTGCCTCAAGAACCAATATTGACGGCACACTCTCTACTGGTGCATTGAATAGTGGCGGTGTGAATACAGCGTTTAATGACTACACTGGTCAAGACTTACTGAACACCAGTGACAAATATGGTGGACATACAGAAGCCGGTGGAGCAGCGTCCATAGCCATGGGTGCTAAAGCTCGATCTGCTGGTCATTTAGCAACAGCGATTGGCATACACTCAAATGCTGCCGGTACCGCTTCATCAGCGTTTGGTGTAGGTTCATCTGCATCAGCACAAGGTGCGCTTGCACTAGGAGCTGGTGCAACAGCATCAGTACAAGAGGGTGTGGCTTTAGGCGCCAGATCAGTGGCTAATGTCGGAGGCGGTGCAACAGGATTCACTCCAATAAGTGCAAGTTCGGTAGATCAATCTGCTATCGCAGCCACAAACAGTACCACGCTTGGCGCAGTCTCTGTTGGCAGTGCTAAAGACGGTACTCGTCAGATAGTCAATCTAGCGGCTGGTACCAACGACAGTGATGCGGTAAACGTATCACAGCTCAAAGGTGTCTCAAATACCGTTGATTTAGGCCTCAACTTTGATGGTGATATCGGTACTCCTGTCAATCGCACGCTCGGTCAGACGCTTAACGTCAAAGGTGGTGCAACGGGAACGCTAACTACGGGTAACATAGGTGTGGTTGCTGATGGCAATAATACCTTAAACATTCAGTTGGCGAAAAATATTGACTTAGGTACTACCGGCAGTGTGAAGATGGGCTCAAGCTCTCCGTTTGGGTTTAGTGACACTACGACACTTGATCGCTCTGGACTCACAACTGGCAATATACTGACCAAGACCACAGTCGATGGCTTAGGTGTTAGAACAGGTAATGTCCTAGTTAATACTACCGTTACTGGTGCAGGAATTGCTGTATCAAGTCCTCTGTCTACCACTATCATATCTAGCAATGGTTTGACCATCCTGAATGGTCCAAGCATCACTAAGAGTGGTGGTATTAACGCTGGAAACAGAAGGATTGTGAATGTTGATGATGGTGTAGACCCATTAGATGCGGTTAACTTCAGTCAGCTTGAAGGTTTCTCTGCAGCTGCTAAAACAGAAGTGGCCGCAGGTACTAACGTTGCTGACGTTGTGAAAACCACAGGTGGTAATGGTCAAGATGTTTATACCGTTAATGCCAATGGCTCTAAAACCTCGGCAGGTTCTGCTGCAGTAGAAGTAAGTTCTACTACTGATACAACAAATAACCTGACTGATTATGCGGTTGATCTAAGCCAAGCTAGTAAGGACAGCCTGCTTAAAGCGGACAACTCAGTGCAGTATGATAATGCAATTACTAGAGATATCGTTACTTTAGGTGGAGTTGGAGCAACTGGCCCAGTCACAATGACTAATGTCGCTACAGGGGATGTAAGCGAAGACAGTACTGATGCGGTGAATGGCAGTCAGTTACATGCTACCAATACTCAGATTAGCAAAGGCTTTGGATTAAAAGCTGCCGACGGTCAAACTATAATGAAACAGCTAGGGGAGCAGGTTAAAATAGTTGGCTCTAATAGCAATATCGATACACAAGTTAATACTGTTGACGGCACTGTAGAGATTGCGCTCAATGACAATCTAGATTTAGGCAATAACGGTACTGTCACCACAGGTAACTTATTAAGTGGTACTAACGTTAATCGCCTTGGCATGGTGACAGGTGGATTGCTAACGGGTGGCGTTACTACGGTCAGCGGTGCAGGTGTCACAGTCACAGGTTTAAACCCATTCAATCCTTCTAGCGCAGCTTTAACTAGCAATGGTTTGACCATCCTGAATGGTCCAAGCATCACTAAGAGTGGCGGTATTAACGCTGGAAACAGAAGGATTGTGAATGTTGATGATGGTGTAGACCCATTAGATGCGGTTAACTTCAGTCAGCTTGAAGGTTTCTCTGCAGCTGCTAAAACAGAAGTGGCCGCAGGTACTAACGTTGCTGACGTTGTGAAAACCACAGGTGGTAATGGTCAAGATGTTTATACCGTTAATGCCAATGGCTCTAAAACCTCGGCAGGTTCTGCTGCAGTAGAAGTAAGTTCTACTACTGATACAACAAATAACCTGACTGATTATGCGGTTGATCTAAGCCAAGCTAGTAAGGACAGCCTGCTTAAAGCGGATAGTGCCATGCAAAAAATAGTGACGCAAATCAATGGTAATGACGTCAAGACACTTGATAAAACTGACAATAAAGCCAACTTTGTCACTGGCAGCAACATTGTTTTATCAGAAGATAATGGCGGAATCAAAATCGCTACAACAGATGAGGTTGTCTTCACTAGTGTGACTACAGGCGATACATTGCTGAACAATGACGGTGTCACTCTGGTAGGTGGCAGTAACCAAACCGTCACGCTAAGTAATAACGGTCTAAACAATGGCGGCAATATAATCACTAACGTAGGTGATGGTGAAGAAGACACGGATGCCGTTAATATTAGACAATTAAATGCAACCAACAGCACAGTCGACTTGGGACTTGATTTCACAGGAGACGATACCACAGTTATCGTCAATCGTAAGTTAGGTGAGACGCTGACCATCCAAGGTGGCGCGACAGATTTAACTGAGAACAATATCGGTGTCGTTGCTGATGAAGATGGTAACCTAAACGTCAAGCTGAATAAAGACGTCAGACTTGGTGAAACTGGTAGTGTACGAATGGAAAGTACAGTACTTAACAATGCAGGTATCACTATCACTGATGGCCCTAACGAAACTATCACGTTGAGTAACGAAGGTCTTGATAATGGTAACAATAGAATTATTAAGGTTGCTCAAGGTATTGCGCCAACCGATGCTGTAAACTTTGCACAGCTCACCATGACTAATGATGAGATTGCTAAAGGGATCTATATTGGTGATGGTAATAGTGATAACGCTCAGCAGTTTGCCTTAGGTGATACCATCAATGTCACTGGGGATAGCAATATCACAACCATAGCCTCTACTACTGGTGTTCAAGTCAAGCTTAATAACCAATTGAACTTAAGCGACGAGGGTAATATTCAGATTGGTAATACCATTATGAATAATACTGGCTTTACGTTTATTGGTAACAAGCCCGAGGACACTGTTATATTGGGAGCGGGTGGCCTAAATAACGGCTTTAACCGAATCACTAACGTTGCAGCAGGTATTGATTTTACTGACGCTGCTACGGTTGGGCAGTTAGAGGCAGCAACCTATTCTCTAGATCAAGGTTGGGGTTTGAGTGCACAAGGTGATAACGCTACCATGGTCAAACAAGGCAGTGCTGTTGATATAAACAGCAGAGATGGCAATATCACGATTTCCAGAACACTTGCTAATGGTAGTTTGGCGCGTCAAGCAGGTCGAGCGGCAGACGTAAATGATATCAGCTTTGATCTAAATCGGGATATCTCCGTTGATAGTTTGCAAACGGGTGATAGTACGATGACTAGCGATGGTCTGACCATTGTAGGTGGCCCTAGTGTCACTAAAGCCGGTATCGATGCTGCTGGCACCAAAATTACTAATGTAATGAATGGTGATGTCTCTGAGAGCAGTCAAGATGCTATCAATGGTGGTCAGCTCTACGCTCAAGGCAGTGGTATTAGTAGTATTATTGGAGGAGATACAGTCTACAATCCTGTAGATGGAACCTTTACCAATAATAATATCGGTGGTACAGGTGAGAATAATATTGATGGTGCGATTGCTTCTATCAAACGAGGTGAAACCATTATTAATGAAAATATTCAAACGAATACCACCAATATCGAGACCAATACGACTAACATTGCTACCAACACGGCCGATATCGTAACGAATACTACAAATATCGAAACCAACACGACCAACATCAAGGTTAATAAGGATAAAATTGATGCAGGTCTCAACTTTGGTGCAGATAGCGGTGCTAATATCAACAAACCGGTAGGTGACGGTAATGTGCTCAGCTTCAAAGGTGGCAACAACATTACCACCACAGCACAAGGTAGTAGTATCAAGTTCGATCTCAATGGCAATATCAACATAGATAGTGTCACCACTGGCAATACGACGATTAATAATAGTGGTGTCAGTATTGCGGGCGGTCCTAGTATGACGGCAGCTGGCATATATGCAGGTAATGTTGAGACTGGGCCTAGCATGACTACAGACGGGATCTATGCAGGTGGCAAGACTATTACTGGAGTTGCTGATGGTGTCGCAGCGACAGATGCTGTTAATATCGGTCAATTAAGTGCACTTGATAACAGGCTTAATAATAATATGAACGATTTAGGCTACAAGATTGGTGAAGTTGAAGATGACGCAAACGCGGGTATCTCGGCAGCCATGGCCATGTCTTCATTGCCACAAGCCTTTATTCCAGGCAAGTCATTGATCGGTGGTGGTATTGGTACTTATAACGGAGAAAGCGCAGTGGCTATCGGCTTCTCTAAATTATCTAATGACGGTCGTTGGGTCATGAAAATAAATGGTACCGCAGATACTCAAGGCAATGCAGGTGGTTCGATTGGTGCAGGTTTTCACTTTGACTAATCAAACCAATTAAGTAGATGGTTAATAAAAAAAAGAAGCAAGGCATTAGATGTCTTGCTTCTTTTAGGCTTAGTGTCCCGTTCTAAAATAAGTTTACGGAAAAGGAGCTTATTCATGGACAAATTAGCAGTAGCAAAGATTAAGCGCACTCAATCAAAAGTTCTTAATCTTCGATAAACAGTGCTGTAAACCAACTCTACTAGACTGGCGTTAATAGACAGGATAAAATTGAATAGTCATTCAAATTTTGTAGCAGTGACTCCTTATGAGATTACGGCTTTTTAAGTGGGATATATTATGTCACGTACTGCACTTTATAATCGTCAAGATGCGTTAGAGCGAGCGCTAAAGCTGTTTTGGCAAAAAGGCTTTCACGCAACCTCTTTAAAGGACATAGAGCAAGCGCTAGATATGCGCCCAGGCAGTATCTACGCTGCATTTGGTAGTAAAGATGGATTGTTTCAAGAAGCGTTAGAGTATTATGCTCGTTCAGGATTGACTGAGCTTGAGCGTATACTGAGCAATCATGAATCGCCACTGCTAGGTTTGGCGGCTTATGTACGTCAGCTAGGTGGTATTCGTGAAAAGGATCTACCTAGCCGAGCTTGCATGCTAGTAAAAAGCTTGTTAGAGCTCGGTGCTCGTGAGCAGGCGGCATTACAAAAAGTTGAGATGCTACTGGCAGGTATGGAAACTCGCTTTATAGAATATTTTACGGCAGCTCAGCGATTAGGCGAGCTTGATAGTAAAGCGGATGTGACGCGGCTTGGACGACGACTACAAGCAGAGGTGATGGGACTGCGTGCGTTTGCGCAGCGTGATGTCGACAGTGCTGCTGTACAGTCACTCGCTGAGGATATGGCGTTGTCTATCGAAGCCATGCGTCTTGATACGACGATTAGCACCTAGACAATACTTAACTTTAGCAACATTTAAGATTCATTCAGATAGAAAGGGCTATATAGAGACTACAACCAGTTTGAAGTTGGTTAGAATCTCCATATAGCCCTTTTTTATGTCTAAAGAAGCATTGTAATAAGGCTGATAATCTACTTAGTAAGTAATCAGGGTGGCAAAAATGACAGCAACTCATTAAACTTGTCACACTCAAAGCCGACCCAATACCAGAATCCACTGGTTATCTAAGGATGTGTGATGTCGCCAAAAATGTTAACTCAAATTTCCACTCAACTGGCATTTATAATTTGTGTCATTGTCATTGCTGTCATGGGTGTCACCATGATTGGTTTTGGTTGGGTGCCACACCTCTCACTAGTACTCGCTATTTGTGTGCTACTGGCCATTGGTCTTATCAAAGGATTGAGCTTCGATGACATGCAGGCGCAAATGGCGTCTGGCGTTATGAGTGGTATCGGTGCGATATATCTGTTCTTTTTTATCGGTTTGATGGTGGCTGCACTGATGATGTCAGGTGCTATACCGACACTGATGTATTTTGGCTTTGAGCTGATATCGCCAGAGTATTATTATATCTCCGCATTTGTATTGACCTCTATTATTGGGGTTGCCTTAGGCAGCAGTTTGACCACAGCAGCGACATTGGGGGTGGCGTTTATTGGAATGAGTCATGCTTTTGATGCCAACGTCGCTATCGCCGCAGGAGCTGTGGTGTCGGGCGCTTTTTTTGGTGATAAGATGTCGCCGTTATCTGATACTTGTACTATCGCATCATCGGTGGTGGGCATTGACCTATTTGCTCATATTCGCAATATGATGTATACCACCGTACCTGCATGGATATTGACTGTCATACTTTTTTGGTTTTTCTCTGGGCAGACGGTTAGCTCTGATTTAAGCCAAGTGACTGTTTTGCAGGGTCAGCTGATAGATAGTGGCCTAGTACATAGTTATGCGATATTGCCTTTCATAGTGTTGGTTGGATTGGCGGTATTTCGCGTTAATGCCATTTATACGATTATCTGCACTATTGTTGTGGCACTGATTGTCACCTATTTTCATAGCACGCCTAGCATTGGGCAGCTGGGTGGTTATCTGTTTGCAGGTTATACACCAGCGGAGTCGTTAGAGTTAGGCGAAGTGGGCGGCATGATATCGCGTGGCGGTGTGCAAAGTATTTTCTTTACCCAAGCGATTGTGGTATTGGCACTGAGTCTTGGTGGACTGATGACCGCATTAGGCATCTTGCCAGCGCTGTTGTCAGGTATAAAACAATCACTAACCACATCAGGGCGTGCGATATTTGCCGCTGCCATGTCTGCGCTGAGTATCAACGTGTTAATTGGTGAGCAGTATTTGAGTATATTGTTATCAGGAACGGCCTTTCGTCAGACATTCGAACGTTTGAATTTACATCCTAAGAACCTATCACGCACTATCGAAGATGCAGGAACTGTCATCAATCCGCTGGTGCCTTGGAGTGTGTGTGGCGTATTTATCAGCCAAGCGTTAGGCGTGCCAGTGCTTGATTATCTGCCTTACGCGTTCTTTTGTTATCTGTCGCTACTGCTGACCTTAATATTCGGTTTTAGCGGTATTACGATTAGTCGTCTAAATAGTCCTGCCACTGATAAACGCATGACATAAAGTGCTGCTCTGATGCCTGACATGAATGGTTAACCATCACTTATCAAGCATCAGTTTATCAACTATCAACCTATTAATCGGTCTGTTCGCAGGCCGATTTTTTTGCCATGCAATTATTAAAAAACCCTTAAAAACTGTCTCATTAAGCGTAGCGTTTATTGCTGCTATCTGGCGGTCATAAAGCTACATAAAGACCGCTATGTATATATATGTTGTTATATATTGATGGGCATCCATAGTCTATGCTAACTTTTAGAACTTGATACATCCATTCAAAATATAAACGGACTAAATATATTGGCTATAGGACACTTTCTGCTGTAATTGATAAGTAGCCGTTTCTGTAATGATATAGCTAATAAGGGATACGGTGATGCTGCTCGAAAAAATAAAAACACCTGGATTGTCGCATTTGTCCTATCTAATAGGTTCAGGTAATCAAGCCGCAGTGATTGACCCACGTCGTGATTGTGCAATTTATGTTGAAAAAGCACGTGCGGCAGGGCTTGAGATTACTCATATATTCGAAACCCATCGCAATGAAGACTTGGTCTCTGGTGCTCCCACTTTGGCACAAATAACGGGGGCGACCGTACTTCATGGTCCGAATCCAGAGAAGCCCATTGTCTATGCGCAGACGGCGCATCATGGTGACTGCTTTGCCATCGGTCAGCTTGAGGTTCGAGTGATAGAAACGCCTGGGCACACTGATGACCATCTTGCCTATGCTCTATTTGATACGGCTTATCCAGATAGAGCCGTTGGAGTATTTACAGGCGATGCGTTATTCGTAGGTGACGTGGGTCGCACAGATTTTTATCCAGAGAGGCGCGAGGAGGTGGCAGGTCTGCTTTATGATTCGCTACAAAAGATATTAGCGCTTGGTGATCAAGCGATTATCTATCCTGCTCATGGTGCAGGTTCTGTTTGCGGCTCGGGTATGGCAGAACGAGAGTTCTCTACTGTCGGTCATGAAAGATTGAATAACCCGCGTCTACAGATTATGGACCGAGACGCCTTTATGCAATTCAAAGTCAGTGAAAATCATTATCAGCCACCGTACTTTAGACTCATGGAGCGTTTGAATATGGAGGGTGGTGAGGCACCACCATCTGTCATGCGCCCACGCAACCTGTCGTTACAGCAATTCAAAGACTGTGATGCTGAGCACATTATCGATATTCGGGAGCCGATGGCTTATGCATCCGGTCATTTCCCTAATGCCATGAGCTTGCCAGTAGGGATGATTTCTGCTTTTGCCGGATGGTTCATCGGTGATGGGGAGTGCTCGGTGCTGGTTGCCTCTGATGAAGAGCAGCTTGCCACTGCAATGGAGCATCTGGTGAGAATCGCGCTCGATGATATCGTCGGTGGTTATGTGGGCGTCATTGCAGCTGCCAAGCAAGGAGAACAGATGGCACAAATCCAGATGATTGGTACCGACGAGGTGAAAAGACGTCTTGATGACCCATCATTTGCTAAGATGATTACGAATGCTCGTAGTGAGAGCGCGGCTCATTTTAATAATAGCGGTTGGATATTGCTGGATGTCCGAGATGCTGATGAACGAGCAGCCGACGCCATAGAAGGGTCAAAGCATATCTATGTGGGACATCTAAACGAGCGCTGGACTGAGTTGGACAAAGATTGCCACTATACATTGATGTGTGCCAGTGGCCAACGCGCAACAGTTGCGGCAGGTTGGCTGGTAAGCCGAGGTTTTGATAAGGTTGATATTTATCTTGGCGGCATGAGTGCTTGGAGTGCCAGTCAGACATAGCTCTATAGTGTTATGCTTTTAGTGTCCATAAACTTTTCATTGTTTGAAAAGCTTATTAAGGACAGACCGTTAAGTCAGCTAAGCAGAATGACCGGTGAGAACGTTCTCAAAATAAGAACTCTGTTTTGCTATTTACCCTGTTTATATAGTCATTGATTACCCCATATAGTATTCATGTAGAAATAATCCAATATGGATTGCAAGTATTGAATAAAAATATAGGAGTACAAGTATGAGTACTACATCTGAACAGAATCGTACAATCTTACAGCAGTTGCCTGGTATGCCGACTTCGGACGGCGCTGGGGTAAAATTAACTCGTATTATTGGCACCCCTCAGCTCGATATGTTAGATCCTTTTCTGATGCTTGATTGCTTCGAGAGTGACGATGCTGATGACTATGTCGCTGGCTTCCCCACACATCCGCATCGTGGTTTTGAGACGGTGACTTATCTGTTGAATGGTCGTATGCGTCATAAGGACAATGCTGGTAACGAAGGCGTAATTGAGCCGGGCGGCGTACAATGGATGACTGCTGCTAAAGGTATTTTGCATTCAGAGATGCCAGAGCAAGAAGAAGGCCTGTTAAAAGGGTTTCAGCTGTGGGTGAATTTGCCAGCCAAAGCAAAAATGGGTGAGCCTGAGTATCAAGAGTTTCCGCCGGAATCCACGCCACTTGAGCACCGTGAGAATGGCACTGAGATTCGAGTCATCGCAGGCGAGACCAATCAAGGTACGGTAGGACCAGTCATAAATCAGTACACGTATCCTACCTATATGGATGTCAGCCTACCTGCTAATACAGGTTTTGAGCAGTCATTAGCAATTGATCACAATGCCTTTATTTATGTGATAGAAGGTGAAGTGGCAGTGCAAAATGTTGAAAAAGTGAGCGCTAAAAACTTAGCGATACTAAGTAAAGGCGATACTGTGAGCGTGACGAGTGGGGACAAGGGCGCAAGGTTTTTACTGATTGCAGGCAAGCCGCTTAACGAATCAGTTGCTCGTATGGGACCGTTCGTCATGAATACGCAAGCGGAAATACGTCAAGCGGTTGAGGATTTCCATAGTGGTAAATTTGCGCCAGTTGCGTGCCAGCATTAACGAATACAAAAGTACCTGCGAGCATACCGACTTGGCTGACCCAGTAGAATGTCCTCGCTTTAATCGCGGTGACGCCCATGAGTAAATTAATCAAAAAGAACGGAAATATCGGCACGAGGCGTAGGGTAAATAAGTAAAACCCGCCTTCTTTTTCAACGCCAGCATCAATGGCTGCTAAGCGTTCAGGAAAACGCTGCTTAATCGTATCACGCAGTAAATAACGTGAGGTTAAAAAGGCGAGTGTCGCACCAATGCTAGAGGCAAACGAGGCAACCAATAAACCTTGCCATAAGCCAAATAAAGCCCCAGCTGCTAAGGTTAAAATAGCTGCACCTGGTAAAGATAGGGCGGTGACGATGACATACAGCAAAAAGAACCCACCAATAATTAATAGTGGTGATTGCGCTTTGTAGTCGTTAAATTGCGCCATCGACCCTTTTAACATTTTCAGCGCAGAATTCCCCTACTTCTAAAGTAGAGGGATGAATGCGTCAGACTTTTGATATGGTACAATAGCTTCATGCCAAAACAAATCCTAAAAGCCCATAAAGTAAGATTATACCCCAATGAAGAACAGCAAATATTCTTTGCCAAATCATTCGGCTGTACACGCTTTATCTGGAATAGGATGCTTAGTGACAAGATTGATCATTACAACGAGCATAAGACCGAGCTTAAAAATACCCCTGCTCACTATAAAAAAGAATTTGAATGGCTTAAAGAAGTCGATAGTCTGGCACTGGCTAACGTCCAGCAAAACCTAAGAGCCGCTTATAGTAAATTCTTCAAAGGCGGTTTTGGCTTTCCTAAGTTCAAGAAAAAAGGCCATCGTGACAGCTACACCACCAATAATCAAAAGGGCACAGTAGCGATAACAGCTAACAGCGTTAAACTGCCTAAGATTGGTCATATCAAAGCCAAGTTTCCAGCCATGATAAATGGTTTGATTAAGAGCGCCACGGTCAGTAAAGAGCCTACAGGTAAGTATTTTGTCAGTTTACTGGTTGAGACTATTGTAGAGCCATTACCAAAAACCTACTCAAACATCGGCATTGATTTAGGCTTAACAGACTTCATCGTCTTATCAGACGGTACAAGAGTTGCTAACCCTAAGTTTTTGTCAAAGCTACAATGCAAACTGGCGCGTGAGCAAAAGATTTTAGCCAAACGTAGAGAATTCGCTAAGACCGCTAATCGTAAACTTAGTGACAGTCGTAACTACCAAAAGCAAAAAATCAAAGTTGCCAAAGTCTACGAGCGTATCACGAATTGCCGAAAAGACTTTCTACACAAACTCTCATTCAATCTCATCAAAAACCACGATGTGATTGCCATTGAGGACTTGAACGTCAAAGGCATGGTTAAGAATAAAAAGTTAGCTAAAGCCATATCAGACAGCTCATGGTCAGCGTTTACCACCATGCTGGCTTATAAAGCCGATTGGTACGGCAAAACGCTGGTGAAAATAGACAGATGGTATCCATCTTCTAAAACCTGCTCAGGGTGCGCTCATGTGCTGACTAAGGCTGAGCTACCATTACAGGTGAGATCATGGAATTGTCCGAGTTGCCAGCAAAAGCATGATAGAGATATAAACGCCAGTATCAACATCCTAAACGAAGGATTGAAGTTGGCAACACTCAAAACCGTCGGTGCGACGGGGTTAGCTTAGTCCATTTGCCTAACCGCTGATACAAAACATCGTATCAAGTATGGGTATTACCTAAGAAACCGCCACCTCTTTAGGTGGTCGGTAGTTCATCAGTTTTTATGTGACAGTCATAAGTATCAATCGTTTACTTTATGTTGAGTGATTACTCAAATATAAGCATTATAACTCCGCCACATAACGACTGAAAGGAATTGTAATGTTTTTTGAATGATTGTTCAAGTTTGTTTTATTACGGGTTTCTATAGTCTGGTTCTCAACATGGTGCGTGGGAAATGGTTGATAAGTGATAAGTGATAAGTGCGACTGTTTAAAAGTGGGTTTGATAGTAGGTTAGGATTAGTGAACTGATAATGTTGGTGATACACTAACCATTTTTACATCACGCTCTAATAAAAGATAAAGCGATGGTTGCAATAAAGCAGGCTGCGGCACTGTTTCAACCCTTGACATACTTCTCAAAGAGCCACCATAAAGGTTCATTAGGCATTTATTCACTAGCTATTAATTAAGGAAAGAGTATGTATATCACTGCTAATTTCGACGCAGGTAATATTGACGTTATTAATTTAGATAATAAAAAAGACATTCAATTGGCGATTCGCCCAGACGTTGGTGACGAGTTTTTCCAATGGTTTAACTTTCGTTTGTCAGGTGAGATTGGTGAGCAATATGTTCTCAATATTGTCAATGCAGGAGAGGCATCCTATGTTAAGGGGTGGGAGCATTACCAAGCCGTCGCATCGTACGATCGGGAATATTGGTTCCGTCTGCCTACCACTTATAAAGATGGCAAGCTAACCATCGTGGCAGAGCTAGAATGTAACACCATTCAAATTGCGTATTTTGCCCCTTACAGTTATGAGCGTCATCAAGATTTATTGGCTGCTGTACAAACGCATCCGTTGGTGACATTAGAGCACTTAGGAGAAACGCTTGATAAGCGCGACTTAACCTTGGTTAAAATTGGTGATAGTAATAATGCTGCGAATAAACGCAATATTTGGATCACTGCGCGTCAGCATCCCGGTGAGACGATGGCTGAATGGTTGGTTGAGGGATTGTTGTATAGCCTATTAGACAGTGATAACGCCACTGCTAAGCTGTTATTAGAAAAGGCGAACGTCTATATCGTACCGAATATGAACCCCGACGGTAGCGTGCGCGGACATCTTCGTACCAACGCCGTCGGGACTAACCTAAACCGCGAATGGTTGAACCCAAGCTTAGAGAAAAGCCCTGAAGTGTTTCATGTGATTAATAAAATGGAAGAGACGGGCGTTGACCTGTTTTATGATGTGCACGGCGATGAAGCACTGCCTTATGTGTTCCTTGCCGGCTCTCAAGGGACACCTAGTTATAATGACCGCCTTGCAAGTCTACGTGAAAGATTTTCAGACGTACTAAAGCTAGCCAGTGCTGATTTTCAGTCTGAATTTGGTTATGACATTGATGCGCCAGGTACAGCAAATATGACGGTGGCCACTAATTGGGTGGCTGAACGCTTTGATTGTCTGGCCAATACTTTAGAGATGCCATTCAAAGATAATGATAATCTACCTGATATGGATGCGGGCTGGTCACCAGAACGTTCTGTTAAATTAGGGGAAGCATCGTTAATAGCCATGTTAGCAGTGGTTGATAACTTACGTTAATTGACACGTAGGTTAACCAATGATTTGACGTCAGGGAGTGATTTAATCTAATGTGTGAAAGTTATCTAGGCCTTTAACAACAAGCTGTCAGATAAGAATCCCCTTGTAGCACGGAGTTACAAGGGGATTTTTATTGTGTAATGGTGGGCCTACTAAGAGCAAGCTTAAATTTGAAAGCACTTTAATAGCAAACACGATTCTTGTCATCGTATTGTCATAACCGCACCGTATCCTTGAGCTCACTATAAATAGCGGTTGCGTAGCACTCACATCTTTAGTCATTTATTGGTTTATGGATAATAGTCAGCGCGTAGACATTAGGTGTGTTTATGAAGGTTGTTGGTCGGTTTGCTAGTATCTCTACCCGTATATTGATTATCTTAGCATTGGCTTTTTTGCTTATTGTTTTGTTGGCGTATTGGGTCATCGAGACCCAAGCCAAGCCCCGCATACTGGAGATGACCTCAGAGATAGTGGTGGAGACAGGTAATGAAGCCATTAATAGCATTATGGTCAGTATCAACCATGTTGACGGGCTAGCCAAAGCCACTAGCACAATGGCAGGAGGCTTGCCAAAACAAGACAGGCTTTATAAAGAAACGTTTGGCAACCTCATGCAGCAGACGGACCAACGAATTGTGGGCGGTGGGGTTTGGTTTGATCCTAATATGTATGCTCAAGGCCGAGAACGGAAGTCATTTGTGTGGGCACGTGATGAGTCAGGGGTGATGCAGCCATTAGAGCGTCAAACACCTAATCCTTATTATCGAGACTGGTGGTACATTCCTGCGATGTATGCGCGTCATGACCACTGTGTCTGGAGTCGTGCCTATATTGATCCTGTAAGTAATCAGCCAATGATGACATGTGCCAAGGCTTTGTATGACAGCCGTAATCAGGCTTTTGATGGGGTGGTGAGCTTTAACCTGTTATTGGACAACCTCGGTGCTGCCATGAGTAAATGGCAAGATAAGCTCGGCGGCTATGTATTTTTAGTAGACTTAGATAATCGGTTTTTAACCTTTCCAGATCAATCAATGGTCACGCAAGCGACTGAGAATAATCCGCAAGGTGAAGTCGTAACGGCGCGCCAGTTGGCTGATAGCAATCCTAATTTTAGTCCTATAGCGGACAGCCTAGATAGTATCAATGATAGGCTGATTGATGAAGCGGTGGCCAAAGATGAAGGCCGCTTTACGCTCGCTGCCCGTAGTATCTTAAGCACCACCAATCTGGACAAAATTAGCGAGCAAGAGTCAAAACTGCTCTCCGCACTACTGCTGTTAAATATCGATCAAATGTTTAATTTAGTAGACAGTCATTTGGTTGATACCATCTCTGTGCCCAATGACTTTGTGTTGCAGCAGCCTGCAACTGCTTTTGTCTTTCGTATGCCCTTTACCTATTGGAAAATGGTCGTGGTCAAGCCTGATAATGACATGATGAGCGTGGCAAATGCCCTGTCCAATAAACTGACTCAAGCCATGTTATTGGGCTTTATCCCTATCTTATTGTTGACTGCATGGGTATTTCGTCGCTACTTTACTCGCCCGCTAAAGCATATGGCGCAGGCAGTTGCTGATCTGGGCACGCTGATTGAACAAAAAAAATATCAGCAATTAAGCGCGCACAAACTGCCACACTCAAAAGTCAGTGAAATCCAAATCATCAGTGAGCAGACCAATCAGCTGATTGACCGCATCGTCGAAAACGAAGGCGCGCTTGCTGAAATCAACGTCCATCTAGAAAAGCAAGTCGCTGCCCGTACGCAAGACTTACAGCAAGCCATGAATGAGCTAAAAGCCTCACAAGTGCAGCTGGTACGCTCCGAAAAAATGGCCACATTAGGCCAAATGGTGGCAGGCGTGGCGCACGAGGTCAACACTCCGCTCGGCTATGTGCGCAGTAATATGGAGCTGGTAGGTGATAATCTCACACGTTTTGATGAGTTGATACAGCATACTGATCAATTATTGCACGCCTTAAAAGCGCCAAGTGTCAATCAAGAAAAAGTCGAGCAAGTGATAGAGCAAACATTACAATGCTGCGAGGAAATTAAAGAAGATGAGGTCAGTGAAGATTTGGCAGGCTTGATTAAAGACGGCCTGTATGGCGTCGATCAGATTGCAGAGCTGGTAGTCAGCTTACGCGACTTTTCTCGAATTGATGAATCTAAAGTAAAAGAGGTCGATATCAATGACTGCATCACCACCTCACTTGTCATGGCGCGCAATAATCTAAAAACCTTAGACGTCAGCACCGACCTAACCGAGCTGCCGTTGATTCAATGTAACCCTTCACAAATCAACCAAGTGTTATTGAACCTATTTAATAATGCTGCCCAAGCCATGCCGCTCGATCATAAAGGCAAGTTGCAGGTGATCTCGTCTATCGATGAGGCGCAGCAGCACATTGTTGTGAGTGTCAAAGACAATGGTGTCGGTATCAAAGAAAGTACGCTGGCACATATTTTTGAGCCATTTTTTACTACCAAAAAAGCTGGTGAAGGTACAGGCTTGGGACTGGCTATTAGCGCCCAAATTATTGAGCAGCATCATGGACGCATGGAGGTCAACTCAGTCGTTGGAGAGGGCACTACATTCACCCTTGTGCTACCAGTACAGTCTATTGCGCATAAAAACAAACCTGCCCACGCCTTATTTGAAAGTTAAGAGGCTTTAAAAAAAAGAGAATGTCATGCAAAAACCAAAAATTGCCTTTATTGACGATGAGCCGCGCATTTTACGCAGTTTAAAAATGCACTTTCGCCAGTCGCACGATGTGTTTACGACGACCAATTCCACTGAGCTGATGGAGTATGTCAGCACGCATGATGTACAAGTCGTTATTAGCGACCAGCGTATGCCAGATAAGCAAGGCACAGAAGTATTGCGTGATATTAAAGAGGTTTCACCAAATACCATTCGTATTTTATTAACAGGTTATGCGGACTTAAATGCTGTGATCGAATCGGTCAACGAAGGTGAGATCTATCGCTATATAACCAAACCTTGGCAAAATGATGAGCTAAAAAAAATCGTCAACAAAGCGACAGAAATTGCTCAGCAAACGCAAGACATTTTTCCTACGGTTATTCAAGACAAAGAAAGTCAGGGCTATATGCATAGCAGCAGTGCTAGCAAGCGTCATATACTGGTGTTAGATGATGATGAGAGTGTCTATCAGCAAATAAAAAGTCATTTTAAGAGCGCTTATACAGTGAGCTGGGCAAGCAATCTTGAACAGGCTGCAAATTTATTACAAAAAAGGCGTTTTGGTGTCACCATTGCCGACGCGATGCTAAATGAGGAAAATATCACCCCCGTTGTGTATGCTCTAAAAAATATCCAGCCAGACTTGATGGTTTTGATGTTGACTGAGTTTAAAGATGCACACATGGTGATTGACTTGATCAATAAAGGTCAGGTATATCGCTGTTTACCACGACCGACCAATTTGTCTATGCTGAGTATCAGTCTTGATCGCGCATTTGATCATCATGAAAGGCTGGTGCAGCAGCCGATATTGGCGGCGCGACACCATGTTGAAGCGGTTCCTGCGTCAGAGACTTTCAGTTTTTCTGAGAGGTTAAAAGGTTTTTTTACCAAATTCAGGGGTTGGCGGTTTGGTGGATAAGGCTAATCGATAATTGCCAAAGAAAGAATATTGATAGCGGCTATGACGCGACGTGACTTTAGCAACGACTATATTTGTGAGGGATGGTTTTAAATTGTTAGATGAGACCTGCTTTGTATTTAACGCCCTAACTATAGTCAAAATATCCTAAAAACGCTGCGGTATTGCTGATATCAATTTTTTGTAGCCTCTATCTGCGTAGGCACAGCAAGCAAGAAAATTGATATCAGCAGCGCGTGATGTATCGATATTACTTTTCGCTGACTATATCAACACTACGAGGTTTTTTTATAGGTTGTTATCTAAATATTTGTCATCAGACTGTCATGGAGTTTCAGTAGACTCAAACATAAATCGTATCTTGGTCGTTACAACGATAACGCCGCGATATTTTTATACCAACCAAGCCTACTAAATGCAGCCTAAAAGGTGACTGAACATGACCTCATTGAATAACAAGCAGCCGCTTGCGCACGAAGTTGTTGAAGACTCTAACCTGACTGATAATATTGACTTTCAAACCATTATCAATCGCCGTATGAATCGCCGAAGTATCCTAAAAGGTGGCACAGGGTTGACGGCGGCGGCGTTTTTTGGTGCACTACCTTTGGTTGGCTGTAGTGACGATGATGATAGCAATTTGGCTGTTAAACCCAGCGACGATAACAGTGCCGCTATTCCTGCGCAAGGTAACTTAAAACGTCCTGAGACCTTGAAGTTTGCAGCTGTACCACATTCAACAGCCGACACGATGAGCGTGGCGGCAGGTTATAAAGCCGAGATGATATTACCACTAGGCATGCCGCTGATATCTGGTATCGATGATTGGAAAGACAATCGTGAGCAGTCTGCTGAGTCGTTTGAGTGGCGTATGGGCGACAACCATGATGGCATGTGGTTCTTTGGTAAAAACGGCAATGCGTACGACGCCAAAGCGTCAGAAAATGGTTTGCTAGTCATGAACCATGAATATGTAAACAGTAGTGAGCTTAGCCCATTTGGTTATCATGTCATCCAAGATAGTAACGCTGCGGCAATTTTTCAAAACCGTCGCCTCGCAAGCGACGTGCGCCGTGAGGTCAACTGTCATGGGGTCGCGGTGGTTGAGATGCGCCGCCGCGCTGATGGTATGGGTTATGAGATGGTGCCCAATTCGAAATACAATCGCCGCATTACCAGCAGTACGACTGCCCAATTAACAGGTCCTGTTGCGGGCTCTGATTTGGTTAAGACCAAGTTTGATCCGACAGGGTTTCAAACTCGCGGTATTAATAATAACTGCGGAGCAGGTCTCTCACCTTGGGGTACTTATCTGACCACAGAAGAGAACTTTTTAGGCGTATTTGCCCGAGGGCAAGATGCCAATCAACTGAGCGCTGGACATAACTACGGTCGTGAGCGCTACGGGGCAACAGAGGATTTCCCTGGTTGGGAATATCTGTGGCATACGCCTGATGCCAAAGATGCTACTATCCCTGACGAGTTTTCACGTTGGGATATGACCGCCGTCGGTGCCAGCGCTGCCGACGACTACCGTCATGCATTCAATACCTTTGGTTATATCACCGAGATTGACCCTTTTGACCAACATGCTATACCGCAAAAACGTACGGCATTGGGTCGTTTCGCTCATGAAAACTGTGCCTATGCACCTGTTGAGAAAGGTAAACCCGTGGTCTTTTATATGGGCGACGATGCCCGCGGCGAATATATTTATAAGTTCGTCTCCAAGACAATGTGGTCAAATGCTGATATCGGCGGCGGCTTAAAAGTGGGCAATAAATATTTGGACGATGGCACGCTATATGTTGCTATTTTTAATGAAGATGGCAGCGGGGCGTGGAAAGCACTTGTCCATGGTCAAAATGGATTGGATACCTCTAATACTGTCTTGCCGTTCCATGGACAAGATGAGGTGTTGGTCTTTGCCCGTGCCGCTGCAGATGTCGTTGGGGCGACTAAGATGGATCGACCTGAATGGGTATCGGTCAGCCCGATAACGGGTGAGGTATATGTGACCTTGACCAATAATAAATATCGCGGCGTAAGTGACGATCAACCGCTCTCAGCGTCGAATCCGCGCAGCTATCAAGTTGGTGGCAAAGTGCGCGGTAATGACAATGGCCATATCATTCGCTGGGCAGAAGCAGGTGGCGATCATGCGGCAACAAGTTTTGAGTGGGATATTTATTTGTTTGCTTCACCAGGTGATTTGTCAGCGGAAAACTTATCACAGCTAAATGACAACAACGATTTATCATCGCCAGACGGGCTGTATTTTGATCCACGTGGGGTGTTGTGGATTCAGACAGATGATGGCGCTTATACGGATACCAGCAGTTGTATGTTGCTTGCGGCGCTACCGGGCAAAGTCAGCGATGGTTCGCTTATGACCACTTCAGCAGGGCAGCAAACCCGAGTCGGCATGCCTGCCAGTAATGACAATATCAAACGCTTTTTCGTCGGTCCTGAGGGCTGCGAGGTGACTGGTATCACTATGACGCCAGACTTTAAAACCCTCTTTATTAATATTCAACATCCAGGCAACAGCTGGGGCGCCGTTGCAGGTGGCAGTACCCCGCGCTCAGCGACGGTCATGATTACGCGTGAAGATGGCGATGTGATATTGGCTGAGTCATTTGATACCGTAAGCAGTAGCACTTAAGAATCTTCTTAATCTTCAACAAAAAAACCAATATGCTTGATATTCTTTTCTCTGTTTATGGAGAATAAGGATGCAAGTATATTGGTTATTGTATTTTTAAACGACGGTTTTAAGAATAGGTTATGCGTTCAGTTGTTACTTTGCTTAGGTATGCCACTGACCTTGAACCATAATACCTGCAATAGGATTTAACCCCATTTGATAAGCTAGGTCAGCAGGGCGGGCGATGTCCCATAATGCTAAATCAGCATCGTAACCCACTTCTATTTTACCTTTGTTGGCTAGACCTAACGCTTGTGCCGCATGAACAGTCGTCCCTGCCAATACTTCTTCAGTAGTGAGATAAAATAGGGTACAGCCCATATTCATCGCTAATAACAGCGACGTCAATGGCGAAGTGCCGGGGTTGCAATCTGTTGAAACGGCAATCGGAACTTGGTGTTTACGCAATGCTTCTATCGGTGGCAGCTTAGTATCACGTAGCGTATAAAAAGCACCTGGCAATAGCACGGCTACCGTGTTGCTTGCGGCCATTTTTTTAATATCGTCTTCTACTAAATGTTCAAGATGGTCGCTTGATAGTCCTTGGTATTCTGCTACCAAAGCACTAGCGCCTATGTTTGATAACTGCTCAGAATGCAACTTAACTGGTAAGTCTAATGAACGAGCGACTTCAAAGACGCGCTTGATTTGCGCAGCAGTAAAAGCGATGTTTTCACAAAATCCATCGACCGCATCGACCAAGCCCTCGCTATGCAAGATTGGCAACCACTGACAAACTTGCTCGATATACGCATCGGCATTGTCTTTATACTCTGGCGGTAGCGCATGGGCGGCTAGATAAGTGGTGCTAACATGAATGTTGTGTTTATCACCGAGCGCTCGGGCGACTTTTAGCATTTTTCGCTCAGTTTCTAAGTCCAGCCCATAGCCAGATTTGATTTCAATACTGGTCACGCCTTCTTTTATGAGCGCGAGCAGACGTTTTTCACTTTGTGCAAACAATTCTTCCTCATTCGCTGCGCGGGTGGCGCTAACGGTTGAGACAATGCCGCCACCTTGTGCCGCGATATCTTGATAACTGGCACCTTGCAATCGTGCTTCGAACTCATTGCTGCGGTTACCGCCATAAACGATATGGGTATGACAATCGATGAGTCCAGGCGTGACCCAGTTGCCATCAACGTCTTTGATTTGATCTCTTTTATAATGAGTAAGATGCGGCTTGATTTGCTCATGCGTACCAACCCATGCAATTTTGCCGTCTTTGATACCGATAGCGGCATTTTCTAATTGACCATAAGGGGTGCTTTTATTTTGATCATTGCTTTGATTGGCGCTTTGATTGGCGCTTTGGTTGTCGCGATAAATATCAAACCCGTATTGCTCTGAAAAGGTGGCAAGATTGGCATTGATAATGATGTAGTCAAACGATGTCAGAGTGGAATCGTTTATAGGCATTTGATCTGTAGAATTTATTGTATTAGTCATAATGTGCTCCTGCTTATTTTAGTTTAGAGCTAGCAATTTTGAGTAAGAAGCTACAGTCAGTTCAAATAATAGCGTTATAACTATTATAATGTGCTACTAGAGTAAATTTTCCTTGCTTGCTGTGCCTACGCAGACAGAGGCTGCGGAAAATGTACTCTAGTAGCACTGTAACTTATTTATAATGAACTGACTGTATTTCGTCTATGTTAATAGTAGATGCTGCTCGATAATAGTCGCTAAGAGGCGAGCCGCGACTTTACAGCTGCGCGAATCAACATCAAAGGTCGGGTTAATCTCGGCGATATCAGCCATCTTTACTTTGTTTGACGCCATGATAAGTTTGACCGCGCGCTCAACGAAGCTCAGCTCAATACCATAAGCTGCTGGTGCACTGACACCAGGAACGACGCTCGATGGCAAGCAGTCCATATCAATGGTTAAATAGACTACATCAACGTCGTTAATAAATACTTCTATTTGAGCCGCAATTTTTTTCCATTTCTTATTGGTGCAATCTTCGTCACTGATGATATGAACACCTAACTGCTCAGCACGGTCGAAGAGCGCGGCAGTATTGGAAAACCGACTGACGCCGATACAGCAATAGTGAAATGGCTGACCCTGTTCATCAAGGTGCTCGGCAATCTGGCGAAATGGCGTACCAGACGTGGCGACATCAGATTGGCGAATATCTAGATGCGCATCAAAGTTAATCACCCCGATGCTAGGCATTGTGCTTGCATGGCTTTCAACATGGATTTCAACATTATTTTTGACATCATTTTCAACATTACTTTCGATATTGTTAACGTCATTAGTGGGCTGATCGGTTTCTGATGACAGCGCCTGCCATAATCCTAAAAAACTGCCGTAAGCGATGGCATGACCACCACCAAGTCCAATGGGCAGCCCGCCTCGCTGAATAATATCACTTATCTTATCGGCATATTTTACTTGGGCTTTTTCAAGAGTGCGCTCGGCAAAATCATCATTATCATGACAATGGATATCACCAGCATCACCTAGTAGAGTTGGCAGTTGACCCTCATAGCGTTGTTGTAACTCAGCGATGACTGGCAGCGCCGCAAGTGCTTGGCGAATCAAGGGCGGCGCAGCTCGTGCACCCACGCGTCCTTGATTACGTCTGACACCTTGGTCACAAGCGAACCCGACCAGTCCAATGCGCTGACTGGTGCTATCAAAGGCATAAGGCTGCGCTATTTGATACCAGTAGCGGGCGCGCGCAGACTCAAACGGCTCTGCACGTCCTGTCCACCGACTCATATCAGCTGCGGTGTGGCTTACGGTTGTGCCAGTCCCAGACTTTGATATGCTCATCGCCAATCTCCTTTTGTATTTAGAGTGATACCTTTTATTTAGACTCATACCAATCACTACGCAGTGACTGCCAATATTCGGTGAGCGTGCCATCTAATACCAGTTGCTTTGCGGCTTCAATATCAGGGGCTAGGTAGCGATCTTTATCATAAAAAGTTACTTGCTCGCGTAGTTTCTGATGCGCTGTCTGTAACGGCTCTGAGGTATCTAGTCCACGATGGAAGTCGATACCTTGACCAGCAGCCAATAGCTCAATACCAACGATGGTAGCGGTATTTTGCGCCATCTCATATAGGCGGCGCGCACAATAGGTTGCCATCGATACGTGGTCTTCTTGATTGGCAGAAGTTGGAATGCTATCAACGCTGCCAGGATGGGCGATAGACTTGTTCTCTGAAGCTAGCGCCGCTGCGGTCACATGGGCAATCATAAAGCCTGAATTCACCCCCGCATTATCCACCAAGAATGGCGGTAGGCCACCTGACAAGGTTGCATCAATCAATAAAGCCACACGGCGCTCAGACATAGAGCCAATCTCGGCTATTGCCAATGCTAAAATATCTGCAGCAAAAGCAACTGGCTCAGCATGGAAGTTACCACCTGAGATAGCCATTGGGCCATCATCGTTAGTGAAAATCAGCGGATTATCGGTCACCGCATTAGATTCAATTAATAAAGTCTTGCCTGCTTGGTTGATGATATCAAGGCAAGCACCCATGACTTGTGGCTGGCAACGTAAGCAATAAGGGTCTTGTACTCTATCGTCTTGCTCGCCATCATGGGAGGCGCGGATAGCACTGCCTTTAATCAGCTGACGATGCGCTTTGGCGATTTCGATTTGACCATGATGACCACGTACTTCATGTATACGTGCGTCAAATGGGGCATCCGAGCCTTTGGCAGCATCGATAGACATAGAGCCGACGATGGTGGCTGTCTCAAGTAAATCTCGTGCTAAAAAATAACCCCGTAATGCCAGTGCCGTTGAGACCTGCGTACCATTGATAAGGGCAAGACCTTCTTTGGCTGCTAGGGTAATGGGCTCAAGACCATGCTGCGCTAATGCCTCAGCAGCGGGTACTTTTTTGCCGTCAACATAGACATCGCCTTCGCCCATCATGGCCAGCGTCATATGCGATAAAGGTGCTAAGTCACCAGAGGCCCCAACGGAGCCTTTGGCCGGAATATTTGGCGTAATTTGATTATTAATTAAGCCAAGTAAGCTATCGACCACAGCGCGGCGGACGCCAGAGACGCCTTGCGCTAAACTGGCAACTTTCATCACCATAATTAGCCTGACCACGTTGTCTGGTAGGGCCTCACCCGTACCCACCGAGTGAGAAACGATAAGGTTACGCTGCAGTAGCTCAAGTTGATCGTCACTGATACGGGTCTTTGCTAATAGGCCAAAACCGGTATTGATACCATAAGCGCTTTTATCACGCGCAATAATGGTACGTACATCTTCATGCGAGGCATCTATCGCCTCATAAGCACTGTCAGGTAACGTCAATATGACAGGTTGCTCATAAATATCGCGCAACATCTCAAAGCTTAATTGGCGTGGGTGTAGTGTTAGTTTTTTGATATCAGTCATGCGATTCATCCTAATTTTATGAGTTATATTAATTGTATTTTTTGTTGTCTATACATTTTAGTTTATGCGTTGTTGTTTATAAACAGCTAAAGGCTATGTTGTCTAAATTTCTTTAACTAATCCCGCTTGTTTCAGTCGGTCTAACTAATCCAGCCCAAATATATCGCTAAATGTCCAAAAGGTGCAGCGATTAGAATGCTAAGCACCACTCGCTCAAACCAAATAATGACCATCTTAGGTACTGACAGCGGTATCTCAGTTGCCAATACACAAGGAATCATCGCTGAAAAGAACAGTACGCTACTAATCGAAACTACGCCTGCCACATAACGGGTCAAGACCTCAGCTTCCGTTAGCAGGAGTGCAGGCAAGAACATCTCAGCCAATCCCGCTGACATACCTTTGGCAGCAATTAGTGGCTCGGGCATACCGGTTACCCAAGTGAATGGATACAAGAGCAAACCTAGCGCATCAAAGACTGGCGTATATTTGGCTAGTAAAAGGCCTGTCAACCCTACCGCGATAATAGAAGGCACAATCGCGGCTGCCATCGTCAGGCCATCTCGAAAGTTCGACCACATAATTTGTTTGAGGTCAGTCGCACGGCGCGAAGTAGCCAGTCCCAAATGATAAGCTGCTGCTAAGCGATTGCCTTGTTGGTTTTCCAAGTTTGGACGCTCGACGCTATCATCAAAACCCCGGATAGGCGGAATACGTGCGGTAATGGCAGTGACAATAAAGGTAATAATCAGTGTCGACCAAAAAAACAGATTCCAAAACTCCATTAAACCGAGCGTTTTGGCAACGATGACCATAAAGGCCGCCGACACCGTAGAAAAACCAGTTGCAATAATGATGGCTTCACGAACCGAATATTGATTTTGCAAATAGACCCGGTTGGTAATGAGCAGCCCAATAGAGTAACTGCCAACAAAGGACGCAACGGCATCAATCGCTGATGAGCCGGGCGTTTTCCAAATCGGCTTCATAATAGGCTGCATGAGCACCCCAAACATCTCCAGCAAGCCAAAACCGAGCAAAAAAGCGAGGATTAATGCGCCAATAGGGACAATCATGCCGACTGGTAATGCCAGTTTTTCAAACAAAAACGGCAACATGTCCTTTTCCATGATGATAGCAGGCGCCATATCAGTGATATACATGATGGCGAGTACCAGCCCAATAATCTTAAAGGCGGTTAATATCGTATTGGTAATATTTTTACGCCATGAACCATCGTAAATGGGTTTGCTAACGCCATAAATCATCAGTAAAAACAGTAAAAACACCGCAAGGGTGTGCTGCTGAGTGACTAGATAAGTTGCCCCGTGATCAAATAAAATGGTGCTCTTTTCACCAATAGTGAAGGGCACAAAGAACATCACCAGACCAATAGCACTAAATATGATTAGCTGTATTAGCGCTACAGGTTTGGACAGCAGCTTTTCAGGCGGCGGGCTAGCAGGTGCTGGACTGTCTAGAGGCGTTCTAGGCACGGAGCTGCCTGGGGGCAAAATATCACGTTCAGACATATTATCGTCCTTGATAAAGTGTTGATGATGTCCTTATATCATTTGGGCATATAAGGACAAGGGCAAGCTATTTAATCATCGGTAGATTTAAGCCATATTCTTTGGCTGTTTTAATGGCCAGCTCATAGCCTGCATCCGCATGACGCATAACCCCTGAGCCGCAATCATTGACCAGTACTCTTGCTAAGCGCTTGGCAGCGGCATCTGTGCCATCAGCGACGATGACCATGCCAGAGTGCTGCGAGTAGCCCATACCCACGCCGCCGCCATGATGCAATGACACCCAAGTGGCGCCGCCTGCGACATTGAGCATGCCATTTAATAATGCCCAGTCAGATACAGCGTCTGAGCCATCTTTCATACTTTCTGTTTCGCGGTTTGGGCTGGCAACAGAGCCAGTATCTAAATGGTCACGACCGATAACGATAGGACCTTTTAACTCACCACTTTTAACCATTTCGTTAAATGCCAAGCCTGCTTTATCACGTTCACCAAGACCTAACCAGCAGATACGCGCTGGCAAGCCTTGAAACTGAATGCGTTCTTTAGCCATGTCTAGCCAGCGATGAATATGCTGATTTTCAGGGAACAACTCTTTAATTTTTTGATCGGTTTTGTATATATCTTCTGGATCACCTGATAATGCGACCCAGCGGAATGGACCTTTACCTTGGCAAAACAGTGGACGTATATAAGCAGGAACAAAACCTGGGAAATTAAAGGCGTTTTTTACCCCTTCATCAAAGGCAACTTGACGAATGTTATTACCATAATCAGTCGTTGGGATACCCATTTCTTGTAGATCTAGCATGGCCTGTACGTGTATTGCACAAGACGCGGCGGCATCTTTGGTTAAGGCGGCATGTTGGTCCGGATTTTCTTGTGCCGCTTTCCATTCTTCAACTGTCCAGCCACTTGGCAGATAGCCATTGATTAAGTCGTGAGCGGAGGTTTGATCAGTTACCAAGTCAGGTTTTATCTCGCCTGCATTGGCACGCTTGACCATCTCAGGCAAGATATCCGCTGCATTACCAAGTAGTGCGATAGAGACGGCTTCACCCGCATCCGTATGCTGCTTAATCAGCTCATAAGCATGGTCAAGATTGTCGGCTTGCTTATCGACGTAACCAGTACGCAAACGGAAATCAATACTAGACTGTTGGCACTCGATGTTTAAAGAAGTCGCGCCCGCAAAGGTCGCGGCTAATGGCTGTGCGCCGCCCATACCACCAAGACCAGCGGTCAAAATCCAACGTCCTGCCCAGCTGCCGTCATAATGCTGGCGACCTGCTTCTACAAAAGTCTCATAAGTGCCTTGGACAATACCTTGAGTGCCGATATAAATCCAGCTACCGGCAGTCATTTGACCATACATAAATAGGTCTTTGCGATCGAGCTCGTTGAAATGCTCCCACGTCGCCCAGCGGGGCACAAGGTTGGAGTTGGCAATCAATACACGCGGCGCATTTTCGTGAGTCTGAAAGACGCCAACCGGTTTGCCTGATTGCACCAATAAGGTCTCATCGTCTTCTAATTCTTTGAGTGACGCTAGGATTTGATCATAGCTTTCCCAGTTACGGGCTGCACGTCCGATACCGCCATACACAACCAAGCTTTTTGGGTTTTCGGCCACATCAGGGTGTAGGTTGTTTTGCAGCATGCGATAAGGCGCTTCGGTCAGCCAGCTTTTGCAATTGAGCTTACTGCCAGTCGGCGCAGCAATGTTGCGACTCTCATCACGACGCGTAAATTCATTACTGTTGTTGGTGCCATTGTTGCTTATTTCATTGTCGGTAGTCATGATCATATCCTTTTGATTATCTATACAGTTTGCTGGTGACATTTTGGTAGTAGCATTATTGGGTATAATGAATAAGTTGTATATACAAATTATCAAAGATTATTTTTTCATGCAAGCATTTTTTTATAAATAGTTAAATTATTTATGAAGTTGCTTTGTTAGATAGGCTGTTCTCATGGTGATTATGATAATGGTCATGATATTATGTTGGCACTTTTACAGCTGCATACCTGTATAGTTGCAGTCGGCGGTTGAAGACGAGCATGACAAAGGTGAAACGTGACATGACAAAAGCAGTCCCAGCATATCAGCGGATTAAAAACGCAATATTGGATAATATTCATTCTGGAAAATGGCAGGCGGGCGAAGCTATCTCCACCGAAATGGCGTTGGCAGAAGAGTTTGAAGTATCTCGAATGACAGTAAACCGTGCTTTAAAAGAACTGAGTGAGGAGCGGGTGTTAGAGCGCAGGCAAGGGTCAGGGACGTTTGTTGCACAGCAGCAGTTCAATCATACCTTTGTAGAAGTGCGTAATATTGCTCAAGACTTAAAATCGGCCAATCGTGACTATCAGGCACAAGTGCTGAGCAAACGCGCTATTACTGCGAGCATGTTAGATGATGAGATGCGCCGTAAATTTGGTATTGATGAAGCGGTTGTATCTACTAATGCAAATGAAACTGATAGCACTACTAATAGCACTGAGACGGCTATTTTGTATGAAGTAAAAGTCATTCATTTCGCTGACGGTCAGCCGATACAATTTGAAGAGCGTTGGGTAGATGCGACAAAAGTACCAGAGTTTATCGAGCAAGATTTTAGCGTGGTGAATACCAGCGACTACTTGATTGCTGAAAGTCCACTCGAGCGTGGTAACTATACCATTCGCGCCTTAGCAGCACCTGATGAGATTGCTGAGGCGCTACAGATTGCACCGCAGTCACCGACGTTAGTACTGCGCCGCCAGACTTATTCGGCAGGAGAAGTATTGACCTTTGTGAAGATGTGGCATGCAGGGAATCGTTATCAGTTTTCAGGAGAGTTATAAGCTTTTTTTATAGCTATGTCGATAATGATTTTTGAAGAAGTAACGCATACAAGTGAGGTTAGTAACCAAAGCAAGTAGTGATATAATGCCGCGATAATCGATAATTTATGAAAGGTTTACATTATGGCTCGTACCGCTAGCGCATTACACATTTTAGTAAAAGACAAAGAGATGGCCGAAGACATTATTGCCAAGCTCAAAAAAGGCGCGCAGTTTGATGTGCTGGCAAAAAAGCACTCAACCTGCCCATCAGGTAAAAAGGGCGGTAGCTTAGGTGAGTTTGCAAAAGGTCAGATGGTACCGGCATTTGATAAAGTCTGCTTTAACGGCGAACTATTCACCCCACACTTAGTGAAAACCAAATTTGGCTGGCATGTGGTTAAGGTGCTTTACAGAATGTAAGCATTGAAATCGAAGTCGGAGTCGGAGTTTTGTAGATGTCTTGGCACGATATGATGAAAAGGGTATATCAAAGATAGTAGATACATAGTTATAGGATTCAAAGTCAAGCTATCTAAAGTAAGGACATTAAAAACATGGACATCGAAAGCGGCACCGTTAATCAAATAGACATTATCTATGAAGATGAGTTTCTGGTGGCAATCAACAAAGAAGCTGGTCTATTGGTGCATCGTAGTTGGCTGGATAAAGGCGAGACGCGCTTTGCCATGCAACTCACCCGTGATGCGGTAGGGTGCCATGTATTTCCGGTGCATAGGTTAGACAAGCCTACGTCAGGCGTGTTGTTGTTTGCCAAGAGCTCAGCCGTGGCACGCAGCCTTACCGAGGCTTTTGCGGAACACAACGTTACCAAACAATATTTAGCCGTGGTGCGCGGCTTTATGGCAGACCAAGGAGTCGTTGATTATGCATTGAGCTTTAAGCCCGATGCCATCGCCGATAAGTTTGCTGACTTGGACAAACCCGCTCAAGAAGCGGTGACTCACTGGCAGAGCTTAGCACAGGTTGATCTACCATTTGCAGTATCAAAAAAGCATGACACCACCCGCTATAGCCTGGTGCGCTTAACACCGGAAACTGGGCGCAAGCATCAGCTGCGCCGGCACATGAGACATGTATTTCATCACATCGTGGGTGATACCAGCCACGGCGACGGACGGCACAATCGATTTTTTCGTGCTCAATATGATTGCTCGCGCATGCTGCTACATGCTCAGAGTTTAGCGCTTAGTCATCCGGTCACTGGTGAGCCATTATTGATAAGAGCAGGATTAGACGATCAATGGATGCGCATTTTGGAAGCGTTTTCTTGGGTAGATAGCGTTGAAGGTTAGGCAGTGTCAGATTTAGCATTTATCTGAGGGAATCATATCATTTGAACATTCACTTACTCGCGAGACTATTTCTCTAAATATTACTCCACATAGCGTGTTCACATAATGCGAAAAACCAACTATCTTTCGCACGCATATAAAATATATCAGTAGCTATCTCAATAGACGCCCAGTAAAAAGCCCCTGTAGCATACGGCTTACAAGGGTTTTCTGGGGCGTCCTAATATTTTGTAGCGGTAAAGACAATTACCAACTGAGTCAGGATTAATATCATCATCTGTAATTTCAGTAAAAACACCAGATTAAGGCGCTGGTTGAATGTCTAGTTTAAATTCCCACGAGGTCGCCGTCGTCGCCGTACTATCAGGATAATTGATCTTATCCAAACGCACACGCGCATAGCTGTTACCTTCGGCGGATCTAATGAGCGCGCCTTGAGCACTATCAACCGGTTTGGCGTTTAGCTGATGGGTCATGCCATTGTAGGTGTACCAACCAAAATCTAGGTTCGGATAGTTGCCAGTATACGCAGGGTTGAGATCCGAGCCTTTACTGTCAATCACCCAGCTTCTGGCGCTTAGCGGCTTGTCGTAGTCTGCTGTGCTGGTAAGGTCGGCTAAGGTTGCTGCACTACCATCGGTGATAAACTGACCAGTTATAGGCTCACCTTGTGCGTCATAATATCCTGCTGGTGTGGCGGCAAGATAACCCCCAATCTTACCACTGCCCGAATCCCCACCATTTAAAATCACATCATTACGCTTAAAGCCAATTTGCCAAGCGCTGTCTTTATCGGTGCTACTTTTTCCTGTGCTTAAATCAAAATAGACCCAGCTATCATTGTCCGAGGCATCGATGGTTGTCGTCTGTACCTTATTCGGTAGCGCCGTATCAATCCAGCGAATGGTTGGGTAGCCAGATTTTCCAGCATCATTATAGTAGTTGGTAATCTGCAAGGCATAGATCGGCTGCTGGACGCTGCTGTCTGTCATGGCGCTACTATTGTCTGTAGTGACAAGATAGACGCGATTGTTCGGGTAGAGCTGATGGTTGCCTTTTAAGTTGTACTCAAACCAAGGCTGTGCATCAAATATACCGCCACTACGGTCTTCATTGTAGTGCATGGTGATGTCACGACTGGTATCAGGGTCTTGAGTTGCATTGTTATAAAGACTCAGATCTGACCAATCAATTAAGCCAAAGACGCCACCCAAACCTGCGCCAGAATCACCGCTATTTGACCAAAGCTTGACCGAACGCGCTTGGTTATCAAACTTGATATCCCATTTATCTTCGTCACACGAGCTTTCAGCTTTGGCATCAAAGTCATAACAGGTCGCGGTATTAGGTGCTAGATTGGTGACTTGCCAAGTTGCCGTTTCGCTAAAGCTGGCTGTGCTAGTAGGCGGTGTACTATCACTATTTTCGCTGCCATTACTATTCGAGTCATCACTGCCGCCCCCGCAACCAGTCATGCTGAGTGCTAAAATGCTGCAACTGAAAAATAATGCCAATTTGGTCGGCTTGGTATTCACTAATGGGATAATTGGGGTCATATCAGCTTCCTTGATGGTTGTCGTTTTATATAAAATGTGAAAAATAGCAGTGTAAATACAACTGCTTTAGGGTGATTGTCAATACAAGGTTTCTTACCAATGGTAACTGGCGCCAAGTAACCACTCACGATTATCAATGGGACGATAGTCACTGGCATCGGTGACATCTCGCTGTACGTCAAAGATGTTATTAATCGCCGCGTACAAGCTTAAGTTTGCGGTTGCGTCATAGTTGAGCTTGCTATCGAGCGTCCACCAAGACGGTGAATACACTTGTTCGCTGGTACTAATCAGCTGTTTGGATTCATAATTGAGGCGCGGGATCAGCTGTAATTTGTCATTGATTTGATAGTCTAGTGCGAGCATCGCTTTGTGATTGGGCTTATAGGTCAGTTCGGTATCCGTCACATTGTTATGCGTCTTGAGGTAAGCGTAGCTGGCTTGCAGTTTTGCGCGCTCGTCCATTTGCCAGTCAATACCAATATCACCACCATAAGTTTTGGCGCTATCAACGTTCATATATTTATAAATGGCGATGTTACCGTCAAAGGTAGCGTTGTCCTCATCGGTTTGGATCAGATCGTTCACTTCATTATAAAAACCATTCACTGTTAAATTAACACTATCGCTCAGCTGACCTTGATAGCCGATTTGGTAACTGGTTGAGGTTTCAGGCTGCAAGTCAGCATTGCCCATGACTTTATAGCCCAAATTGCTGTGGTCAAAGACGTAGTAGCGTTCTTTTAGGTTGGGCACGCGATAACCACCGCCAATACTGCTTCGAAAGACATGGTCGCGACCGCTCGCATCCAAATGGTTGTATTTGAGTGATACCTTTGGCGCCGTATGGCCACCAAAGTCCTCATCGTTTTGATAGCGAATACCACTCAACACTTCCCAGTTATCGCCGATCAGCCAATCATCTTGTAGATACAGCTCACCGACATCACGGCTGACGTCATCGCTGATAAGCTCGCTGACTTGGTTTTTCGTTTGGCTCAACTTGTCTTGCTGAACCTGACCGCCGACTTGGATAAGATGAAGGTGCTTATCGGATAGCAATAGCTCAGGTAAGTCGAGCTGGGCTTGCGCCAACGTCGTACTAATCTCTGTATCACGGGCACTAGTGATGGCTTGCTGTGTTTTAGTATTGGATTCGCTTTGATATTCCTCATGCAGCGCTTGAGCGGACAATCGATAAGTCTTGCTGCGATCATCGACATGCGGCGCGATATCAGCGCGTGCACCGATACTAAAGCGCTGCTTGCTGATGTGCTCATCTCTTTGCTGTGCCAAATAGCGCGGCGCGACATAATAATTAAAGCGACTAATATCGTCTTCTTTATAGTGGCTGGCTTCTAGCCAATATTGAGAATTTTTGACCAGTCGGCTATCGTTGCGGTCATTGTTATTACCTGATGTGTCGTTACCGTCAGGGCGGTAGCTGAGGCGGGCACTGACTTGTGATTGCTCGCTGGCATCTTTTAATCTGGGCCATGCTTCATGGTCTAAGCTTAAGCCATCATTGTCCAGATACGAGCCTGATAGACGCGCGTGAAAGCGCTGGTTTTTATCTAACGCCCCTTCCACGCTGGCTTCTACATAGCGCTTATTGGCATCTAACTTTTTACCTGATGGATTTTGCTGGCCATTGCTGGCAATCTCGGTGGTGATATGTCCTGTCGCTGTGCCAATGGGTTTGGTGATGATATTAATGACACCGCCCATGGCCGCGCTCCCAAACTGCGCTGACGCCGCTCCTTGCACCACTTCTATTTGCTCGATATCCATATTCATGTATTGATTCAAGTTTACCGTCGAGCCAGTGCTGGCGGTGATGGGTAAACCATCAATCAATACTAATACTTGATCACCGCTAAAGCCTTGCATGCTGACCTCGTAACCTGTTTTGCCATGGACTTCGCGTAAGTAGACGTTGGGTAAGAGGGCCAGCGCTTCTTTTAAAGTATGAGCATGGTTGTCCTCGAGTTGTTGGCGGCTGAGCACTTGTAGGGAAACTGGTGCATCACTCAATGCACGCTCAGAGCGTGTGGCCGTTACCACGATAGGATCTAAACGTATGCTTGGCATGGCTGCAACGCTTGTAATATTAATATTAGATTCTGTAAGAGGCAGCGCTGCTTGGACTGAAACTGGCGCCAAAGTACACAATGCTAACGTCACACTCATGGCTAATTTGCTACGACGCAACTGTAGCGGATGGGTGTGGTGTAATCTTGTATGAATCAAAGGAAGTTGAGACGCTAAAATCGACATAAATAAAACAACCATCGTAAAAGTAAAAAGTAAGAGAGTCGCACTGCCAAAAGACTTTGTGCTTCAAAAAAAGCAATCTGAAGCGACCGAGTTATCGTTTTAATGCTTAAAGGTTTTGTTGCTTGATTCATTCCTTTGAGTAATAAAGCCTAGCTATAATATTTCAAAAGATAATGATTATCAAGATATAAATGATAATTATTATCGTTTACAAAATGAAAAAATATTGTCATAATAATTTCCGTTCAAGATCGTTTAGCAGAAACAGTAAGCGGCAGTGATGAAAAATATTGTATTGATAGCAAGTCTCTTAGTGAAGTTTCGATAAGAAATGCTGTTTCAAGTACCTGTTGTATGAGCTGTCACCGCTATTTCAATATATTCATCTTTTAAATTAATGAAGCTATGCTGATTGGTTTTTTATTACCAACTATTTTATGGAGCGCACTATGAGTCACCCGTTATCTTTAAGCAAAAAAAATACTGAGTTGTGGAAACAGTACCAAGCGTTAAAAGCAAAAACGCCGATGCTGTTTCCGACAGAAGGGGCGGCTGCATTGGGGGTCAGCGAATTTGAGCTGATGTTGGCATCACCCTATAGCCAGTATATTGGTGATCAGTGCAGAGCCGTTTTAAAGCAGTTTGAGACGTTTGGTGAAATGGAAAGCATCGTCAGAAATGAGCTGGCCGTGCATGAAAAAACCGCGTCTTATCACAACCTTAAGCTTGGCGAAAAAATGGGTCTTGCACTCAACGTGGGTGGTCTAGATTTACGATTTTTTATGTGGCAATGGCAGCATATGCTGGCGGTAATTGATACCAGTCGCACGGATAAGCCATCTTATAGTATTCAGTTTTATAACGGCCAGGGTGCTGCTATCGATAAAGTCTATCTGCGAGAGTTAAGCGATGAAACTATCAATCGATGGCAAGCGATGATTGAGGAGCAGCAGCAAAAGGTGAGTAATGTGACGCTAACTTTAGAGGCACAACAGCCGGTAAATGACTGGCGTTACAAGGCGCTGAGCGAGGCGGGGCGCACACAGCTACAACAAGGCTGGCTGGCAATGACAGATGTACATCAGTTTCATTCATTATTAAAAAATCTCGATATAGATCGTGCTAGTAGCTACCGTCAAGCACCAGAACAGATGACGCAGCAGCTTGATATTAGCGCTATCGAATCGGTTTTTGAGCAAGCGCGTGATGCCAAATGTCCGATTATGATATTTGTCGGTAATAGCGGTCTCGTACAGATTCAGACTGGCACCGTACAGACGCTGAAGCGCATAGGGGATTGGTTTAATATTTTAGACAAAGACCATAATAATTTTACACTGCATCTCAAAGATAAGGCATTGGCGCAAGTGTGGAGCGTTAAGCGTCCGACCAAAGACGGTATCGTCACTTGCATTGAAGGGTTTGATCGTCATGGCGTTAGTATCTTTAGCGTGTTTGGGCAACGTATTGAAGGTACGCCTGAGCTTGAAGAATGGCAGCAGATCGTTGCTAATACGGTACAAAATCATTCATATACAGAAGCCCCAGCGTCAGTGGTAATGGCTGAAGCCGAGAATACGTAAGACCGTCATAAAAACATCAGAAAATTTTTAGGATACTGACAATTACATAACAGCTAAGCCACAGCTGTTATGTGAGCTATTTTGAGTCCTTAATGAACGTTAGTGCTCCTTTCAATAGTGTCATCTTTTAGGTTAGCAAATTAGGAATAATTATGTCTTCTGTATTATCAAAAATAATATTAACGAACAATTTGGTTATAAATACAAAATTTGCCACTCGTACGATCAGCAGTGCTGTCATCATTGGGTCATTGGCAGTGCCATCGCTTTCTGCTCAAGCTTATGAGCGTATCGTCGCTATGAGTCCCGATGTCGCCGATGTGGTTGTGGCGCTAGGAGCGACCAATAAGCTGGTGGGCAAAGATGCGACCAATAACAATCCAGCGTTAAAGAATGTACCAACCGTGGGTCTGCATCGTAATATCACCGCCGAGTCAGTGTTAGCCGTTAAGCCAGATCTGGTACTCGGCAGTTATATGGTACAGCCGGCAAGTATTTATCAGCGGCTAAACGGCTTAAAGGTTAAAGCTGTCAATGTCGCGCCCAAAGAAGAAATCAGCACCTTTGCAAGCAGTATTAAATCTATCGGCAGTTACGTTGATAAAAAATCTGCCGGGTTGCAGCTTGCAAATCGTTGGCAGGCAGAGATGAGCCCAATGGCAAAAACCGGTAAACGCTATCTGCTAAGTTACGATGGTCGTATCGTTGCAGGTAAGGGCACGGTAGGCGATGAGTTGATTCGTCGTGCTGGTGGAATTAATGCGGCAAACGTTTCGGGGTTAAAACCTATGTCGCGTGAAGGCTGGCTGGCAGCCAAGCCTGATGTCATCATTATTGCTGATCACAATCAGGCAGTGGTTGGCGGTGTCAGTCAATTTAGTAAACGTCCAGAGGTTGCGGCCAGTGCTGCTGGTAAAAATGGAGGCGTACACTTTTGGCCAGCCGACGACTTTTTACGATATGGTCTGAACTCACCGCAAGTCTTAAAAAAGCTGAACGCTGTAGCAAGATAGCCTAAGTAAGCAATAACCTCCCTTATATTCAATAAAACGATATCTCACATGGCAAATACGATTTCCGCTTCTATCCCTATACAAACTGGAAAATACAAACATAGCATCTATTATATTGCCGCTACTGTCGCATCTGTGCTGCTAATTTGGTTGGCGCTTGGTATTGGCTTTGGCGAATGGTCAAGCCCTAGCCATCTTGACGATACTATCTGGCAGCTACGCTATCCGCGTGTGGTGACGGCATTGTTGGTTGGTATGGCATTATCAGTTAGTGGTGCAGCATTACAAGCTTTATTTGAAAACCCTTTAGCTGACCCAAGTTTAATTGGTACATCAGGTGGCGCAGCGCTTGGTGTTGTTTTGGTTCTGGCACTGGGGTTTGGGGGCATTGGGATACCGTTTGCTGCGTTTACCGGAAGCGTATTGGTATGCTTGTTTATTCTTGCTTGTCATCGGTTTTTGGGTGGCGGTCAGATGGGCTTGCTGATATTGGGATTTGTGATCAGCGCTTTTTGTGCAGCTGTGGTTAGCCTAATTTTATTCATGTCTGATGACATGGTGCTGCGCTCGGCGACCAATTGGCTGTCAGGAAGTATGGCAGAAGCGGGCTTTGTGCCACTGCGTTATTCAATTATTTCTATGATCTTAGGGCTGGCTATTTTATTGCCATTAGGTCGGCAGTTGGACGGGTTGATGTTAGGTGAGGCAGCTGCTAAGTCCTTGGGTATCAAGGTGGGTGTGGTTCGTTGTTTGGTTGTGATTGCTTCGGCGTTACTGACAGGGGCAGCGGTGTCTTTAGCAGGTGTCATTGGTTTTATTGGTATGATGGTGCCAAACCTGCTGGCCATTCTGTTTGGTGGCGGACGTATGCGCCTCATGGTTTGGTCTGGCTGGCTTGGGGCGATATTATTACTCGTCATTGATGGCACAGCTCGGCATGTCGCTTATCCAGTGGATGTTCCAGTTGGCATCGTCTTAGCGTTACTTGGCGGTCCATTCTTTATTTGGCTGTTTGTGCGTAGTGGCCGCCGTTAATCGAAGAAGGTATTTATGTTTCATTCATTTTTTACCGCTACATCAAAGACATCACCAGTGAATCGAGACAGTCGTATGAATAGTAGTAATATCAAAGGTAGTGATGCAGGCGAGTTGCTATCGATGCAAGATATTCATATCTCGCACGGTCATAAAACATTGTTAAAGATAGACAAACTAACCGTGCCAAGCCAAAAACTGGTCGCCTTTATCGGACCCAATGGCGCGGGTAAAAGCACGTTGCTGCATACGGTCTTGGGACAGCATACGGGAACCGCGCTTAAAACAGATGGCCATATTCTGATTTACGGCCAGCCGATCAACGAAGTCATGAATCACGGCCATATCGCTTGGGTTGGACAACATGAGCGTTTTGAGCTGCCGCTTACGGTACTGGATTATGCCCTATTAGGGGTCTCACCAAATCTTGCTTGGTATCAGCGCCCAAATAGCAATCATGTTGAGCGCGCGCAACACTTACTACAGGATTTTGAATTATTAAGTTTGGCCAGTGCTCGCGTGCAAACCTTATCAGGTGGTGAGAAACAGCGTTTGGCTATCGTGCGTGCGCTGATGCAAGATACTGATATTATGATGTTTGATGAACCGACCAATCATCTCGATATCCGCCATCAGCGCTTCTTACTTCATTACTTGCACAATCTGGTGCGACAGCAGCGCAAAAGTATATTGGTTGTCCTCCACGATTTGACCCATGCACATCGCTATACTGATGAGGTAATTTTGTTAAATGATGGACAAATTGTTGCGCAAGGAACACCAGTTGAGGTAATGACACGTTCACAATTAAGTGATGTTTATGGTGTTGATATCAAAGTACATCAAACTGAGGATGGTTCAGTATTTGTATAGATTTTATAACGAGATCGAAATTGTTTTTCTATAAAGGCTCTTTGTCCTACCTGAGGAGTAAGAATTGAGCTTTATAAGCTTTATTTTGCGGTGTATTTTAATGCTAGCTTCAGCTTCTCGCTCTAAATATGCTGTACACATTCAATTAAATATTCCTTTACTGCATTAAATAGTGGATCAATTAACCGTCTTTCAGGACAAATCAAATAGAGCGGATAGGGGGCAACTTGCCAGCCATCTAACTCAATCTCAAGCAGTCGGCCTGTTTTTATATCAGCTGCGACATCTAGACGTGACTTTAGCGCTAAGCCATGCCCCAATATTGCCCAGCGTCTGACTACATCACCATCTTTGCTACGTCGATTGCCCGATACTGCGACATTGATTTGCTTACTTTCTCGCTCAAACGTCCAATCGCTAAAATATTTATCATTGTGCCCAAGACAGAGACAATTACGCTCAGTCAAATCTTTTGGTGTCTTTGGTTCGTCATATTCTGCTAAATATTCTGTCGCGGCACAAAGCACGGGACGATTGTCCAAAACGATGGGCAATGCTACCAATGAAGAATCTTTCGGGATTCCATAACGCAGTGCCAAGTCAATCTGCTGTCCATATAAATCCACATGACCATCAGAGACATGCAACTGCAAACTCACTTTGGGATGAGTATCCATAAACGTATCAAGCCAAGGTAGCACCCAGTTGCGCCCTAAATCTGAAGGCGCTGACAACCTTATCGTACCGGTTAGCTCAGCATCATTATCATGCAGTCCCGCATAAGCATTATCCAAAATTCCCAGCGCATCCTTACAGTGTTGCAAAAACTGTTCACCCTTGCTGGTTAAGCGTAGCTTGCGCGTCGAGCGGATAAATAATACGGTATCGATATCATTTTCTAAGCGTTTAATAGAGGCACTACTGCTGGCGAGAGGTCCATATGACGCGCACATGCAGACAAGCTGCCCATCCGTGCTGTCTCTATAAAAATACGTAAATCTTGTAGATTTTTCATGATTTCATCTTGTTGAGATATTTAAAATGGGAATATCTAAAACTAAATAGAATGGTTTGATTGGTTATTTTATTGTCTTAAATATAACAAATAATAGCTTAAGTAACCGCTTAAAAATCAGCCACTTTCAAAATAATATTGAAAGTGTTTTCGGGTATAGCCACTGTTTGAATCACAACACTTTCATTACAATGGGCGCTATTACGATGGATAAAATAGAACACACATCCAAAATTTAAACAGTAGCTTAACTAACAACTCAAACAATAAGGACAGCTCATGACTAAGACTATTTTAATTACTGGCAGCACTGATGGCATTGGCAAATTGACGGCTTTAAAACTGGCAGAAGCTGGGCATCAAATGTACTTGCATGGTAGAAATGCCGACAAACTTGCCAGTGTCATTGCAGAAGTCAAAGCGGTAGCGACAGGCGCAGCAGTAGATAATATCGACGGGTTTGTGGCTGATTTTTCTGATCTAACCGATGTACTCAAGATGGCAGCAGAAGTGAACGAAAAGCTGCCAAAGCTTGATGTGCTTATCAATAATGCAGGGATTTATACCACCGCATCGCCAACGACCAAAGACGGATTGGACGTACGCTTCGTGGTCAATTATCTAGCGCCTTACGAGTTAACCAACGCCTTGTTACCACTGCTTAAAAAGTCTAATAAAGCTCGTATCGTAAACCTAAGCTCAGCGGCTCAAGCTCCCATATTATATAAGGCATTTGCAGGACAAGACCGTCTCGCTGATAAAGATGCCTACGCTCAAAGTAAGCTGGCACTAACGATGTGGAGTATGGATTTAGCCGACACAGTCGCGGCAGATGACATCAATGTAATCGCTGTCAATCCAGGCTCGCTACTCAATACAAAAATGGTCGATGAAGCTTATGGGCAACATTGGTCACCAGCGGATAAAGGAGCGAACATCCTAACTGAACTTGCCATCTCGGATGAGTTCGCTGACGATACTGGTAAATATTTTGATAATGACATTAAAGATGGCGTCCATGGTGACGCAAGAGGGGAGTTCGGACAACCGCATGCAGACGCTCTAAATAAAGAAGCTATTGCAGAGCTTGAACGCCAAACTCAGACAGTATTGCAGTCGATTTCATAATAGCGACAAAAGCTGCACCAGTAACGTCATCCTAAAAATAATTTGGTGGTGTTCTAAAAAGTATGCTGGCGCTAAAAGTCAATAAGAAGTCTATGCTAAGTTCTCTGATTATATATGGCTTTTAAAGCTTCAAAAATTGTTCAAATTTTGATCAGCATACTTTTTGACACACCACCCTAAAATTTATTCAATTTTTTAATCAGCATGCTTTTTGATGCACCTCCCTTTTTCGATGTAACGGTCGCGAGCAACGATTAAAAACTCCCCAGCCATAGATGACTTGGCCGGCTGTCCATGTAAGGTAGTTGTTTGCTGCTGCCATCAGCATACGAATGGTGCGCTCTTTAATATCAGGTGTGTAGTTTCGTGCTTTCATCGTCTTGTTCTCTAAGAAAGCTCAGTCTCTAATAATCCCGGGGTGGTTCACTTTTTTGAACGTTTTAGCGACATAAGGTTGTCTAACCTTTATTTTTTCATCGAAATGTCATAACTGACAGATACACTGCTGACCTATCCAAGATAAATAATTAAATTTTAATCATAAGCGATTAGGTGAGTGGATATGTTAGAGCTAAGACACGTTACAAAGAAATATGATGATAAGGTGATATTCGAGGATCTTTCACTCAAAATTAATAAGGGTGAGATAGTCTCAATCTTAGGGCCATCCGGCTGTGGTAAGACCACTTTATTGCATATGATTCTAGGTTTAACTAATATCAATGGTGGCCGAATTGCCTATAACGGTGAAGATATTACCCGCGTCTCTATGAGACAAAGAGGCTTTAATATTGTCTTTCAGGATTATGCCTTATTTCCCAATCTCAATGTCAAACAAAACATCGAATACGGTCTGCGTAACAATCCTAGTGTCAGTACACAACAAGAAGTCGATGAATTGATCGATTTACTCGATATTAAGGCGCATCTAAATAAGCGCATTCATCAGCTATCAGGCGGTCAAAAGCAACGTGTTGCGCTGGCACGTACGCTGGTCATGAAACCCAAAATATTATTGTTAGATGAGCCTTTGTCGGCATTAGATGGGGTGATTAAGGAAACCGTCAAAGAGCGTATTCGTGAGATTGCCGTGCGCTATCAGCTGACTACTTTAATAGTCACCCATGACCCAGAAGAGGCGATGACGTTATCTGATCGCATCTTACTGCTATCAGATGGCAAAGTGGCGCAATTCGCTGAACCCGCTGAAATCATACACAATCCTGCTAATGATTTCGTCACCAACTTCATTCTTAACCAGCTCAATATCAAACGTCGCAATATCTTAAGTTTATTTGCCAACGGTATATCTGAAGCTGATCCGCTAAGTAAATACACTCAAGCCCAAAACTATGGACAGTATGAGGCCGATATTAGCCCCCGTCATGCTGATTCTAAAGCCATCACTGTCCATGATAAGCAAAAGTCAAAAGATACTGTGAAAGGCTGATTTTGTAGAAGCTTACAGTGACTGAATCGGCAACTGAGATACTGACTATAGATGTCTCTCAGTAAAAACCTGACCATTTGATTGTTTTGGACGTTTATGAAGCTTAGTAATCCACCCCAAGCAAAAGCCATTTGGCTATTTGTGACGATTTTATTCATCGCTTTTCTGTTTGTACCCTTAGGTAAAATGCTGGCGTTATCATTAAATGTCGGCGATGGTATTGGCTTAGATAACTATAAAAGTATCGCAAGTAGTGATAGCTTTAAACAGGTGATGTTTAATAGTTTTTTTGTGGCGACGGTAAGTGCTCTGAGCGCCACCATGCTCGCTTTCATCTTAGCTTATACCGTGCACTGGACCAACTTACCGAACGGCTTTAAAAAGGTCATTAAAGTCGCCGCCTTATTGCCTATGTTATTGCCAACAGTGACCTATGGCTTTGCTATTATTTATACCTTTGGCAAGCAAGGTTTATTGACGCAAATACTCGGCTTTCAGCTGTTTGAACATATATACGGCTTCCAAGGAATGTGGCTTGGCTATACGATTTATACCTTACCCATCGCCTTTTTATTACTCAACAATACCTTTCAATATTTAGACAAAAAATTCGTTATCGTCTCAGAATTAATGGGAGATTCGTCTTTGCGCCAGTTTGACATGACGGTCATTCGCCCGTTGATTGGTACTTTTGCGGCGGCAATGGTTCAATGTTTCTTTTTAGCCTTTACGAATTTTGGTATTCCAGCGTCTATTGGTGGGCAATATAAAGTCATCGCTATTGAACTTTATACACAAATATTAGGCGCCTCTCCTTCGTTTGAGAAAGGGGCGGTGGTCGCACTGTTCATGCTCATTCCATCGGTACTAAGCATTGCCATACTATGGTATGTCGCGCGCTTTAATATCCGCTACGATTCAGTTGAAAATATCGACCTTCCTACTTCTAAAACCAAAGACCGAGTCTTAGCGGTATTGTCGAGCGCTATCTTATTTTGCTTACTGATGGTCTTTGCGGTGATATTTATCATTCCGTGGATCAAGACGTGGCCTTATCAAATGCAGTTCAGCACAGAAACAGTCAGCAAGGTCTTAGAGTCCGCCAACCTAATGCGGGTCTATAGAAATTCACTGATCGTAGCAGTATTGACAGCTATCTTTGGTACCTTAATCACTTACTTTTCAGCATTGTTGTGCGAGCGCTCTGGTTTATTCAGAATCGGTAAATTCAGTATCCAGAGCTCAGCGTTGGTGACCAACACGGTACCAGGGATGGTCGTGGGTATTGCTTATCTCATGATGTTTTCAGGCTCTGCTGTCGCCAATACCATTTTTATTATCGTGATAAGTAACATCATTCACTACTTCGCCACACCTTATCTAATGAGTAAAAACGCACTGGCTAAAATGAACTTAGGCTGGGAGACGACGGCGAGTTTATTAGGTGATTCATGGTTTACTACACTGCGGCGCATTGTGATTCCCAATTCATTGTTTGCCTTAATCGAGGTGGCGTCCTTCTACTTTATCAGTGCCATGGTAACGATTAGCGCGGTTATCTTTATCTCTGGTGCCAAAACCATGGTGCTTACCACTAAAATCGTAGAGTTACAGCATTTTGCGCGTTTTGATGAGATTTTTATCTTATCGCTGATGATATTGCTGACCAATATCTGCGCGTTGATACTGTTTGCCATTATTCGTCATTTACATAGCAAACGCCTTTACGGTACCACTAAAGTAAAAGACGAGACACTTGTTGTGCCAACGACAGCTTGAGCAGATCAACTGATCGTTATCGACCATACAAATAAGACTTTAATCATTAAAACTCAACAAAATCGATAGGATAAAAAATGCTCTCATTCAAAACGCTAATAATAGGTCTCACGTGCGGCATGATTTTGACTGGCTGTAGCTCAGCTTCTTCAGAGGGCAATAGCGCAGAGGAGGTCATCATCTATAGTAACGCCGACGAAGAAGCGGTAGAAGTCATCCAAGAAGTATTAGATCAAGCGGGCTATGAAGGTCAATATATCTTCCAATCCTTTGGCACCGGTGAGCTTGGTGGCCGTTTATTGGCGGAAGGTAAAAACACAGAGGCAGACTTGGTCACCATGAGCTCGTTTTATTTAGAGAGCGCGCAGGCAAAGCATTCGATGTTTAAGGATGTCAGCTTTGAGGTCAATCCCCAAGTCGCAGTACCTAGCTACTATGCACCCATCTTAAGCTTTACTGGGGCAATTATTTTAAATACCAAAGAGATGGCCGCGCAAAATCTGCCTAGACCAACCAGCGCCAAAGATTTGGCAAAGCCTATCTACCAAAACAAAATTGCTATGGTTGATCCCAATGGCTCGTCTACTGGTTGGTTATTTGTGCAAAACATCACGGCCACGTATGGCATGGATGCCGAAGGACAAACGCTTATGAATCATATTCGCGAAAATGCCGGGCCAAATTTAGAGTTATCAGGATCAGGTCCATTAAAAAAGGTCATGGCAGGTGAGGTGCCCATTGGTTTTGGCATGCGCCATCAAGCCGTCGTTAATAAAGCAGAAGGGCTGCCCATTGATTACATCGATCCAAGCGAAGGTAATTATACGCTGAGTGAATCAGTCGCTGTCATCGATAAAGGCGACAAAACCAATCAGAATGCGATGAAGATGGCTGAAATCATCGTCAAACATGCACGACCACAGCTGCTAGAGGTATACCCGAACATCATCTATGACGGTGAGATTGTTGCATCTGAGAACCAAATCAAAAATGTAAAAACCTATGCAGAGCCGCTTACCGCTGAGTTATTAGATAAGCACAGGGCATTTTTTCATGGCCAAAAGCTATAAGCGTTATAAACAGTGCTCGCTGAATATTAAAATTTAAGATCACGTTATTAAAAATAGAGAAAGTCGCAATGGAATCAATAAAAAAGCTATCTGAAAAAAAATACGATGTGGTAATCGTCGGTGGCGGCATCATAGGTCTTGCCAGCGCCTATGCCGCAGTAAAAAAAGGACTGAGTGTGGCACTGGTAGAGCGGGAGTCGCAGAATAAAGATGCATCAGTACGCAACTTTGGTTTTGTTACCGTCAGTGGCCAACAAAGCGGCGCGCATTGGCAACGTGCGATGCACTCCCGTAACGTGTGGGCAGATATTGCGCCGCAAGCGGGTATCGATGTGGAGCATAGCGGCTTGCATATGCTTATTCAGCGTCCAGAAGCGATGGACGTGGCTGAGGCGTTTTTACAGACAGAGATGGGCGCGTCTTGTCGATTGCTGACTCAATCTGAAATAGCAAAAAATACTTCTTACCTTAAAGAGGGCTTGGGAGTGTTATATAGTCCTCATGAGCTTAGAGTTGAATCAAAGACCGCTATTAGTAAATTAGCAAATTGGTTACACCAAACACATGGGGTGGATTTTTATAATAAAACCACTGTGCATTCTATCGAGCTACCTATGGTTCATACCAGTCGCGGTATGCTTCATACAGAGCATTGTGTTGTTTGCCCTGGTAGCGATTTGCACAGTTTATATCCAGATACCTTGGCGCAGGCTAAGGCCAAAATTTGCACGCTCAATATGATGCGTGTAATGCCCAAAAAAGCCTTTAAATTAAATGCAGCGGTGATGTCGGATTTAAGCTTTGCTCGCTACGATGGGTTTGCACAGTTACCTGAAGCAAGAGGATTAATCAATTTATTAGACGATATCCAGTCAGCAGAGCGCAAAGCAGGTGTCCATCTGATTGTGGTGCAATCTGCTGACGGCTCTCTCATTATCGGTGATAGCCATGATTATAGCGATAGGGAGTTGCCATTTAGAGATGTGCGAGTTGATGATTTAATCATTAACGAATTCCATCAAGTGATGGATGTTGGTGAGATTGATATCGTGCAGCATTGGTTAGGGGTTTATCCCAGCGGTGATGATGTGGTGTTCACAGCGTCTCCAGAAAAAGGCGTGGTTATCGGATCGGTGACTGGCGGTACAGGTGCTTCAACAGGATTTGCATTTGGTGAAGAGTTAATTCATTTAGTATTGGAGTCAAAATAATGAGTACAGATATTAATAGTATTAAAGAACAATTCAATCATATCAAACTATGCGTTTTTGATATGGCAGGCACGACTGTCAATGAAGACAATTTGGTTTACAAAACAGTGCAGGATGCTATTAACCAGGTACTCGCTGATGCAGGTAAACTTGATAAACAAGTAGATCTGGATATTTGCTTAGTGTTTGGGGCTGGTAAAGAAAAACGCCAAGCCATTAATGACATACTTAACCAGTTAGATATGCCTAATATTGAGGTTAAACAGCTGACAAACACAGCGTTTTCTGTCTTTAAAACCAGTTTGGCTACAGCTTATACAAAAGATACCTTAGCTGCGTTTGAGGGGGTATTGACGTTGTTTGATAAGCTAAAAGCCAGTGGTAGAACAGTGGTTTTAAATACGGGCTATGACGCAAAGACTGCCAATAAGATATTAACTATTCTAGGGTGGTCAGTAGGTCGCGAGATTGATGCACTAATTACAGCTGATGATGTGTCTAATGGTCGACCTGCGCCAGATATGATTACGCTTGCCATGAACAAATTTAGTATTGAAAATGCACAGCAAGTTTTAAAAGCAGGGGATAGTGGTATCGATATTGAAGAAGGTAGAAATGCTGATTGTGGCTTATGTATCGGCGTTTTGACTGGCGCGCAAACCAAAGTACAGCTTGAAAAGTATTCACCAGATATCGTATTGGATAAATTAACTGATTTGGCTCAGTTGATTTAACCATCAAGCCCCAATATTCAGCACATCATCTAAGTAAACCTTCGAGTAATAAAATATTGGTGACATTCATCTCAGCTTCAAGCCCCAATTTTGACAAACTCACCTGAGTAATTTTTCAAACCCAAAAAAGGTGCTGACAATATGCCGTATATAGCGTCAGCATCCTTTTCTGCTACTACCTATATCTAATCATTATCGATATTTATTCATCACACTAAGAATCGAAAACCCTCGTTAACAAAGCTATGAGCATCTAAGAAATTACTACTTGATCCATAAAGTAATTTTACTAAAAGCATATTCATCAGTTAACTTTAGCACTAGCTTGCTTTTTAAAACCTAATAAGCACACAATGATAAATCCTAAAAGGGCTGCTAGTGCGCCGAAGCGATTTAGTACAAGATCAAAATTTTAAGTGAAAGGAGTTGATTGTGTAAGCTAAAAATATCAGTTTTTTAGCTTATAGTAGCTTTGATTATTCACTTGCTAATCAAGTCACTATGGCATGCTCACATACTGCACAAAACCAACTCTCTTTTGCCCGCATATAAGCGATATCAGCAGGTACTTCAATTGGGCAGGCACTTCCACAATATTCACAGCTCACATCATCTAAGCAAACATAGCATTGGCTTATAGTTTCAAATAATACGTGTGAACTAATATTATATTTTTAACAACAACCTCACTGCATAATTAACCGCAAAAAAATGACGTTGTATATTATTTAACAACTTATTTAACAACATTGTAGAGGTGCTAGCAGGTAATAACAAGTAATCAATAAAGACAACTATGTATATGTATAAGGGGTTTGGAGGGTTTGAGGTAATGCGAGGTTATGTCTAAATACAATGATTGGTGCGCCCACCACGCTTCGATCTTTAGGCCAAAAGCCTTTATTATAAAGGCTTTTGGTTATTAATATTATTGTGTGCACAGCAATATGTACAACATTTTTTTATCGCTAAGACATTTTTTTGCTGTTTGTGCAAAGCAATTTTGGTTACAAAGATTATGCTCAACGTGCAAGCCAACCACTAATAATTTTTTCTATTTGATACTTTTTTGCATAGGGTCGAATTGCTAGTGACTGCACGTGTCCAAATAATGCTGTACTAAGTTAAGCATTTTTTTGTGGCTGGCTGGGGTGATTCTATCTTTGGATATTATAAATCTCTTTTTGCAGCTCAATACGCCTCTGATAAGTGTAATTCGTTAAGCACGAGGTGTATTCAATAGCGTGCATACTACCGCCTACCAACTCACGGGAGGTAAAATTGCAGGATTTATCCCTAAAATCAATCCATGCTAACTGAGCTTGCTTGAGGCTGTCTTTTTCGGTTCTATCGAGCATACCTCTTAGCGTTTTGTATGTACTGTTAAGTTTACTGTCCTCATAATCTAAGTTCTTACTGGTACAGTTATTCAAATCAATGGTTGTATATTCACCATCGCAAAATTCGATAGGTGCAGCGCTAACATTACCGATAGCACCTACCAGCAAACTAACTCCAATACCTATATTAACCAAACCTGCATATAACCGCATGTGCAAACCTCTAACTCGATAAAATTTGATTAATTGTATCATTGTCAGTAATCAAAACAGTCAATTAATTTTATCTTTGAGTGGTGACTTCAAAATTACCCTATTCTTAAGTTTTCGTTTCCTGCTATCTACTGATACTAAAAACAACTTGCACTTTGATTGCATGGGGTTGAATTGCTAAACACAGGTAGTACGTCGAATCTTATACAATGAAATATATTACTATACCCATAAATCTCACATTCAGACTTGCCGAGTAATGTCGAATACCCTTATGATGGACATATTTTATCTAAGATGGCTATCACCTCATCTCTGATAGACGATCTACAACTCACATCCTTGCTCAACAAACAATAAGACAACTCCATGACCAAAAACTTCTCTCAAACAGCGGCTTTCATCTGGTCTGTCGCTGATCTATTGCGCGGTGACTTTAAGCAATCTCAATACGGCCGTGTCATTCTGCCCTTTACGCTATTGCGCCGCCTAGAGTGCGTATTAGAAGATACCAAAGCAAGCGTCGTCGCAGAAAACCAGCGCATCGCTGATATGAGTCTGCCTGAAGAAGCACAAGAGAAGTTCTTGATACGTGCCAGCAAGCGCCCGTTCTACAATACCTCGCCGATGGATCTCAGCAAGATGGGTCAAAGCGATATCAAGGATAACCTTAATACCTACGTGCAATCTTTCTCTAAAGACGCGCGTGAGATATTTGAGCACTTTAAATTTGAAGAGTTTGTCGGGCAGCTCGCCGATGCTAATTTACTGTATAAAGTGGTGCAGAAATTCGCCAATACCGATCTAAGCCCTGACGCTATCTCTAACCATGAAATGGGCTTTGTGTTTGAAGAGTTGATCCGCCGCTTTGCTGAGAGCTCTAACGAAACCGCAGGGGAGCATTTTACGCCGCGCGATATCGTGCGCTTAACTACCTCGCTGGTATTTATGGAAGATGATGACGCGCTGACCAAAGATGGCATCATTCGCACCATTTATGACCCCACAGCAGGTACGGGCGGCTTCCTATCCTCAGGTATGGAATACGTACTAGAGCTAAACCCTGACGCGGTGATGCGTACCTATGGCCAAGAGCTAAACCCTGAGTCTTATGCCATCTGTAAAGCCGATATGCTGATCAAAGGGCAAGAGGTGAATAATATTAAGCTGGGCAATACCTTATCCAGTGATCAGCTGGCAGGTGAGCAGTTTGATTATATGCTGTCGAATCCGCCGTTTGGGGTGGACTGGAAAAAGATATCAGGCGAGATTAAAGACGAACACGAACAAAAAGGTTTTGACGGTCGCTTTGGCGCGGGCTTGCCGCGCGTGTCTGATGGTTCGCTATTATTCCTGATGCACTTACTGAGCAAGATGCGTCCGATTACTGGTGATGATAAAGCTACAGATAGCAGCAGCATTCAAAATAGCAATCAAGGCAGCCGTATCGGTATTATTTTAAATGGATCACCGCTATTCACAGGCGGCGCAGGTAGTGGCGAGAGTGAGATTCGCCGTTATATCCTTGAGGCCGATTTACTAGAAGCTATCATCGCACTGCCGACTGATATGTTCTATAACACGGGTATCGCGACCTATGTCTGGGTACTTAGCAATAAGAAAGCAGATGAGCGCCGCGGCAAGGTGCAACTGATCGATGGTAGTAACCTATACAGCAAGATGCGTAAGTCACTTGGCTCAAAGCGCAATGAGATGAGCGATGACGATATCAAGACCATTATTCGTAGCTTTGGTGACTTTGAAGTGGTTGACGCACGTCTGCTCGATAAGCCTGAAGAGGTGAAGTCTAACCGTGGCCGTCAGTCTGCTAATCCTAAGACTGAGCCAGCCAAAACCTTTGCCAGTAAGATATTTGCCACCCATGAGTTTGGCTATCGCCGTATCACCATCGAGCGGCCGTTACGTCTGTCTGCCCAGCTGTCTGATGATGCGATAGAAACGCTACGTTATGCGCCTAAACCATTCGATATGGTCATGCCAGCGTTATATGACGCCTTTGGTGGTAATTGGACGACTGACAACTATGGTGACCTGTCAGCGGTCACCTTAGAAGCACGCGCGATGATTAAGGCCGACTTCTCAGAGCTAAAAGAAAAGCAAATCAAAGACGTGCTTGACTCTAAAGTATGGCGAGATCAGCTTGAGATCATGAATAAAGCCAAAGCCTTGCAAGCGGTGATTGGTGAAAATCAATTCGATGACTTCAATGAGTTTGAAAAAGTGCTCAAACAAGCGTTAAAAAATGCTGATGTGAATTTGGATGCTAAAGAAAAGAAACAACTACTAGATGCGATCACTTGGAAAAACCCTGAAGCAGAACCCGTCATCAAAAAGGTAGTCAAAACCGCTAGTCCACTCTATGGAGCATTTAGCTATACCGATCCTGCCAGCAAGGCCAAAATTGTCGAATTCCAAACAGACAGCGATCTACGTGATTATGAAAACGTACCGCTCAATCCTGAGATGACCACCACTGAGTTGATTGAAAGCTACTTCGCCCGTGAAGTACAGCCACATGTGCCTGATGCATGGATCAATGCTGATAAGACAGATGCCATAGATGAAGAGATTGGCATCGTGGGTTTTGAGATACCTTTTAACCGTCACTTCTATGTGTATGAGCCACCGCGCGCGCTAGCTGAGATTGATGCAGACTTGGATGCGGTCAGTAGCGAGATTATGCAGTTATTGGGTGAGGTGCATTCATAATGGCGAAGTATCAACAGTATGCAGAATATAAGGATTCTGGGGTTGAATGGTTGGGAGAGATTCCTAAAGATTGGGGCGTTACTCATTTGAAGTTTGTAGCTTCTATAGTTGGTAGGATTGGATTTCGTGGTTATACAGTTGATGACATAGTTAATGAAGGACAAGGAGCTATAGTCTTAAGTCCTTCTAATGTACATGATGACCAGTTTTCTTTAGAGAAAAAATCTTATCTAAGCTGGGCTAAGTATTTTGAGTCTCCTGAGATTATGGTGGAAGAGAATGATATTTTACTAGTTAAAACTGGTTCTACTTTTGGAAAATCAACAATTGTTAGAGAGGTTGGAGAACCTATGACAATTAATCCACAAATGGTGTTAATAAAGAAATCTAGTATAGATTCTAGATTCCTGAGCTATTTGTTTAATTCTTCTTTAATTAAAGCAAAAATTGAAGTAAGTAATACTGGCAGTGGAATGCCTACCATGACGCAGGAAAATATAAATAACTTTCCAATTCCTTTGCCTGCTACAAAAATTGATATCAAAATCGCTAACTTCCTAGACCACGAAACCGCCCAAATCGATACCCTCATCGAAAAACAGCAAACCCTTATCCAACTGTTAAAAGAAAAGCGCCAAGCCGTGATCAGTCATGCAGTGACCAAAGGCTTAAATCCTGATGCGCCGATGAAAGATTCGGGTGTTGAGTGGCTTGGGGAAGTGCCTCAGGGTTGGAAGGTTGCAACAGTCAGGCGTTATTTACTTGAACATAGGCAAGGATACTATACATCCGACTCTTATGTTGATGACGGAACCAAGCTATTAAGAATTACTGACCTTAGGGACTTAGGTAAAATAGATACCAATGATAGTCCGAAGGTTCCTAAATCTGCATCATTGAATAACTATCTTTTAAAGGAAGGTGATGTGGTTTTTGCGCGTACTGGTGGTGCAGGATCTTTCGGAGTAATACCTGAAGTAAAAGAAGATATTGCCTACGCATCTTATTTAATAAGATTCAGGTTCTTACCTAAGTTTTTTAATACAAACTATCTCAGATTTATGTTTATTGCTGATTCTTTTCAGTTAGCAGTTAAGCAAAATATTCATGGTGGCGTTAACCAAAATATTCATGCTGAAGATATAAAGAACACATTCGTTGCTTCACCTCCATTAGATGAGCAAGAGAAAATATCTACATACCTTGATATTCAGACAAATAGTTATGCTAAGTTAATCGCTAACGCAGAACAAGCTATTCAACTTATGCAAGAACGCCGCACTGCTTTAATATCTGCTGCTGTTACGGGTAAGATTGATGTGCGGGGCTGGCGGGCGTCTGAGTAGCTGTAAATAGAGATTAAGCGCATATTGCGTTTGATAAAAGAAAATCAATAAAAGGAGTTATATGATGAAAGCAGTTACCGTAGCAGCTCTATTGGCATCAATGGCCGTGACCACCATCGCCCAAGCACAGACCTATAAATGGGAAGATGATTTTTGCAGTATGCAGGGTGACTTTGACAGTAATAAATATACTGCTAAGCAAATCGAAAACTCATATTTTGTGCTAGAGAGCTTAACAAGATCAAATCTAGATAGCTTTTTTCCACCGATGGATATTGACGCGCTAGACAAGTTATCGATGAAAGACTTAGATAAGCTTACTGAAGAATATATAAAAGTTAAGAATAATATTGAACGACTTGATGTGGTGCCTGACGCAAAAGGTTATAAGCAAGAGTTGGTCAAATCTATTGACGGCGAATATAAACAAAATAAATTGACGATTTTGGGATATCTGAATCCCAGTGAGGCACTCAAGCAAAGCCCGCAAATGTGTAAAACTTATATTGAGCCGTTATTAAAGAATGAAACGGCTGTGCAAAATAGATGGAAGCAGTTTGTTGAAGAGCAAATTCAAGAACAAGCAGATATCACAGACGATGGTGGTAAGTATTACCGCAGTTTGGCTACCAAGCGCTATCAGGAAGAAAAAGCCAGCAACCCTACTAAGTACGCCAAGATAAACTTGGTTACTTTTGGTTTTGGTAATTGCGTCAATGAGCAGGTCTATCATGCTGACTCTGATGAAGTGTTTAGTAATCAGCAAAAGCTCAATAAAACCTTGTTTGGTAAAAGCTTTAAGCAGATGTGCGATGAGCCGTAAAACTTGGATTAAGTTTTTTAATGAAGCGGAATAAACCGCCCAACTCGTGCAAGTATGCCGCACCGCTCTAATATCTGCTGCTGTCACGGGTAAGATTGATATTCGTGGCTGGCAAGCGCCTAAAAGCCGTTAAAATAAATACAGAAAACAATAAAAGGAATAATAGGGTGAAAAAGTTTACCGTAGCAGCTTTATTAGGCGCAATAGCGGTTACCACTAGCGCCCAAGCCGAAGTCTATCAGTGGCAAGATGAGCTATGCGATAACCGAGGCGAGTTTGATAATACAAAGTATAGCGCTAAGCAAATCGAAAACTCACATTTTGTCTTCGACCATTTAAATAGCTCAAATCTAAATAGCTTTTTTCCACCGATGGATATTGATGATTTAGATACGCTATCTATGACCGACCTAGAAACGCTGACTGAAGAATATAAACAAGTTAAGCATAATGTTGAACGACTTGACGTGGTACCCGAAGCACAGCGCTATAAGCAACAGCTCATTAAGTCTATTGGTGGAGAGTATAAACACAATAAGCTAACTATTTTGGCTTATTTAGAACCCATACAAGCTATGCGGCAGAGTCCATTGATGTGCAAGCAATACATCGAACCCTTTTTTCGTAACGAAACCGCCGTACAGGATAAATGGCAGCAGCTGGTTGAAAAACGCGCGTTAACAAATAGCTATGCCATGTCCCGTTATCAAGATGAGAAAGCCAGTAATCCTGCCAAGTATGCCAAAATTGACTTGATTACTTTTGGCTTTGGCAATTGCGTCAATGATCAGGTCTATCATGCCGACTCTGAAAAAACCTATATCTATCGGCAACAACTGAATAAAATAGTGTTTGGTGAGAGTTTGACTAAGGTTTGTGCTGAGCCTTAGTTTGCGTAGGCTGCGGCTTTAGCCTAGCATTGTAATTTTGTCAGGTTTTTTGCTAGGCTAAAGCCTTGTAGAGTGCCTGTCATGCACCATAAGATATAGGCTAAAAGTAAGATGAATCCTAATCAACAACTTAGTCAAAATTAAATACCGTATTGACGAGGCTTATCTAAAAGTTCGGTGCTTAAAAAACCCTCTACACAAATAAATCAATAATAAGAACTATGCTATGACCCAGACCAGTACTGCTATCAACGCACATAACGTCACCTTTGAGACTACTTTCCAAGCCGACATCATCACACAAATGCAAACGCAAGGCTGGCAATTGGGTACACCTAGCAACTATACGGCACAGACTGCGCTGTATGAGCAAGACGCGCTAAACTTTGTGCAGATCACCCAGCCGCAGGAGTGGGAGAAGTTTTGTCGTACCTTTCCCGTTGATAGCGAACGCCACTTTATTGAAGCACTGGTAAAGCAGCTTAATAAAGCGGACATAAACGCCACCGATAGAGCCTCGCGCACTTATGGCACATTGGGCGTATTGCGTCATGGTCTAAAGATTCGTAACGCGCGCTTCTCACTTTGCCAGTTCAAGCCTGAGCACAACCTCAATCCTGAGACCATGGCGCGCTATGAAGCCAATATCTGCCGTGTCGTCCCTGAGGTAGTGTATAGCCCTTATACCAGTCTTAAAGACGGCGCTGACGCTAATGGCAAGGTCGCTAAGCGTAACCGTATCGATATCGTGCTATTCGTCAATGGCTTGCCCGTCACCACGATGGAGCTAAAGTCGGAATTTAAACAAGCGGTACAAAATGCGATTACTCAGTATAAGCGCACACGCCTACCAAAAGACCCTGATACTAAAAAACCTGAGCCGCTACTGACGTTTAAGCGTGGCGCATTGGTGCACTTCGCGGTCAGTCAGTATGAAGTCTATATGACGACTAGGCTAGCAGGCGATAGCACTTACTTCTTACCGTTTAACAAAGGCACCAGTGACGGCGGCGCGGGTAATGATACCCCTGACGATATCAGCCAATATGCCACTGACTATCTATGGAATGAAGTACTGACGCCTGATAACTTGCTGGCCATCCTTGGCCACTTTATGCACTTGCAGATCGAAGAGGAAGAAGATGCCATTGGCCGTAAGTCCAAAAAAGAGACCATGATGTTTCCGCGTTATCATCAGTGGGATGTGGTCACCAAGTTAGTCGATGCCGCTATTACTGAGGGCGCAGGTCAAAAGTACCTCATTCAACACAGCGCGGGTTCGGGTAAATCTAACTCTATCGCATGGACTGCCCATCAGCTATCCACCTTATACAACAGTGACGGCGATAAGCAGTTTCACTCCGTCATTGTCATTACTGATCGTACGGTGCTCGATGATCAGCTGCAAGATACTATCTATCAGTTTGAACATGCCGATGGCGTGGTGGGCAAAATTAATCGAAAAGAGGGTGATGGCTCAAAGTCTGAGCAGCTTGCGGCCGCGCTGGTAAAATCGCAGCCGATTATTATCGTCACCATTCAAACCTTCCCATTTGTACTCAAAGCCATTGAAGATTCAAGCGTTCTAAAATCACGCCGTTACGCCATCATTGCCGATGAAGCGCATTCATCACAGACTGGCTCAACCGCTCGCCAGCTTAAAGAAGTGCTTATCTCTGGTGATATAGAGAGTAATGCAGATGATGACGCGCCGCTATCTAGCGAGGACATATTAGACGCCACGCTTGCTGCCCGCCGTAGCAGTCCTAATCTCAGCTACTATGCCTTCACCGCCACGCCTAAACCAAAAACCATCGAGCTGTTTGGACGCTTGCCCAATCCTGACTTGCCAGCTGCTAGCGATAACCTGCCAGCCGCTTATCATGTCTATTCGATGCGCCAAGCGATTGAAGAGGGTTTTATCTTAGATGTCCTTAAAAACTACACCAACTATAAAGTGGTCTATCAGCTTAAGCAGAAGCTGGCCGCCGAAGATGATGAGGTCGATGCTCGCCGCGCCAAGATTAAGCTCAATAACTGGGTGCGCCTCCATGAACACAATATCGCGCAGAAAGTAAAAATCATCATTGAGCATTTTAACGACAATATTAAAGGTTTACTCGGCGGACAAGCTAAGGCGATGGTGGTGACAGGCTCGCGTAAAGAAGCGGTACGCTATAAGCTCGCGTTTGATAACTATATCGCTGAGTACGGTTATAGAAATATTAATGCCATGGTCGCGTTCTCAGGGGAAGTCACTTTCAATGATAATGACCCTGACAGCGGCGCATTGCTTGGTGAAAAGTTCACTGAGCACAATATGAACATTGGTCTCAAAGGCCGTGATCTGCGTAAAGCTTTTGATAGCGATGACTATCAAGTGATGCTGGTGGCTAATAAGTTCCAGACAGGCTTTGACCAGCCGAAACTGTGTGCCATGTATGTTGATAAGAAGCTAACGGGCGTGGACTGCGTACAGACCCTCTCAAGGCTTAACCGTACCTATAAGGGCAAGGCGGAGAGTGGCACCTTTGTACTCGACTTCTTTAATGACCCGCAAGATATTTTAGATGCCTTCCAGCCGTACTATGAGACGGCAACCTTAGCGGATGTATCAGACCCAGATCAAGTGTATGACCTGTATGAGAAGCTACGCGCCAGTGGCATCTTCTTATGGAATGAGGTAGAACAGTTTGTTGAAGCGTTCTACAGCAAGAATAAGTCTAACGCTGCCATCAGTAATATCTGCAAGCCTGCGGTCGAGCGTTGGCAGAAGCGTTATAAGCTGGCACGTGAACAAGCGGAGCATGCCAAGGTGATGCTTGAGCGGACCAAAGCCACGGGCGATGTGGTGCTGATGACCAATGCCGAAAATGACTACAAAGGTTTCAAGGCCGATCAAGATGCGCTGGAGATCTTTAAAAAGGACTTAGGTACATTCACCCGTCAATACGAGTTTATGTCACAAATCGTGGACTATGACGATAAAGAGCTAGAGAAGCTTAGCCTATATGCGCGTAACCTACAGCCGCTATTGCGTGAAAGTGTGGACAACGAAGATAACGTTGATCTGAGTAATATTGTCATGAGCCATTACCGCGTCTCAAAGCTATACCAGCAAGACTTGAAACTACAAGAGGGTAGTGGTGAGTTGGAAGCTGGCGGCGGTGCTGGTACGGCAACCCCTAAAGATATCAAAGAAGCATTCTTATCGCAGATCATTGAGCGCTTAAACGAGGTGTTTGCTGGCGAGGACTTTACCGAGAACGACATGGTTAATTTTCAAAATACCATTTGGGATAAAGTCACAGAAAATGAGATTGTGGTAAAACAGTTTAGTAATAATAGTACGGATCAGATCATGTTAGGCGGCTATCCTGATGCAGCAATGGATGCGCTATTTGAGAGCCAAGAGGCGTATGAGGGCATGACTATGCACTTATTGTCTAATCCTAGTCAGTTCAAGAAGTTTATTAGGCTGATGCTTGATACGAAGTTGGGTGCTTAAGCGATCTTTGCGTGATAAGAATATAGAGCGCGCTAAAGACAAAAGTGGACGATTAACACCTGCTTTTGTCTTTAGCGCAAGCTTCCGAGATGTTTTTGAGAAAAAGTGCTCTCATTACTTCAACTGCAGCAGAGCTTGCAAGCCTTAGTATGAAAAGGAATTCTAATAATATTCTAAAGCAGGTAGAAACAAAAAGATCATCATACACAATGGGTCAAAAGACAGCTCTAGAGGCACGTTATAATAATCCTCAGTTATACAACATGCTTCGAGAGTGTCCTAGGTTCTGTGTAACTGACATTTAGCTTGCATTACTACTTACACAAAATTTAGGAAGGCCTCTCGCTTTATTATTCGTACATTCCTGCCCGACTCTGATACTGAAACCAAATAATGACAATAACGTTGCATTTTTTTGTTTTCCTGTTACTAGAATAGATTGATACTCGATGTTTTCAAAACGATTCAAATTATCATTCGTAATACACCAGCTTTATCTCTAAAATCCCCCTTTATTTACACTATCAGATAGATTTAAGGTGAGTATTCCATGCTTTTGAGTATAGTTTACATTATTGGTATTACAGCAGAGGCAATGACGGGGGCACTAAGCGCGGGACGACAAAATATGGATTGGTTTGGGGTTATGCTTATCGCGAGTGTAACAGCGATAGGCGGTGGTAGTGTCAGAGATATCCTACTTGGTAACTACCCCTTAACTTGGGTAGAACATCCTAAATATTTATTAATCGTTTGTGTGGCTGGTCTTATAACGACTTGGTTGGCTAAATGGGTTGTTAAATTTAATGGCATTTTCATACGTTTGGATGCTTTAGGACTAGCGGCCTTTAGTATCATTGGTTGTCAAGTAGGGCTTAACATGGGACTCCATTACGGTGTTTGTATAGTTGCGGCCATTGCAACAGGTGTATTTGGTGGATTGCTGCGTGATTTAATATGTCGCCAAACCCCATTGGTTTTACATCATGAGTTATACGCTTCAGTTTCTTTAGTCATTGCTTGTTTATATTTGATACTTCAGCATTTTGCTATTAGTGGTAATGTCAGCGTCATTATTAGTTTAGTTACTGGTTACTTAATCCGTATGGTAGCAGTTAGAGCAAAGTGGCGATTACCCGTATTTCGTTTGTTAGAGAATGCGAAATAAAATAGTGATCCTACCGTTGTAATGATGTCTACGAGCAAGCTGTGTTATTTCAGAGAGCCTTCAAGGCTCTCTATTTTTCTACCATCATACTGACTCTTTTTTTGAGTGGTTAACGCCAAAAAGATGCTGATCTAGCTAATTTTTAGCATATTTACAAGCTTCATTAAGGCTTAGTAAGTATGGTATGCCCCAGCGGAACCAACTTAAAAGCTCCAAAAACCTATTAACAGACTACCTATAACAGACCGGTATAGTGGAACCATATATAACAGGCCTTTGAATTAAGGGACTCGCTACTGTGCTTTCCTAATAACATTAGCCTATTCTTAGTAATAAATAAGCCACCCATAATAAGGTGGCTTATTTGCGCTTGAATCACTTGAATTTATTATTACACATTAAAGCCTATGTGCTTCCCTGTTGGCAGCTCAACGTCGATACGAAGCTTGCCACCCATAGCTTCAACATATTTTTTCATGGTCGATATTTTGAGATCATTGCCGCGATTTTCTATAGCAGACAATGAAGGCTGTTTAATACCCATGGTTTGAGCCAGCTCTTTTTGAGAGATCTCTAACTCTTCACGAATACGAGACAGCTGGTTTTCTAAAAGTAGTTGCTCTGCCAATTGTTTAATACGCGCTTGGCTATCTAAAGAACGCTCAGCTAACATCTCTTGTAATGTCTTAGTCATGTTATGGATCTCCTAAAGTTCTGAGGTGACACTCATACTGCTGGTCTGCAGTGGCTAGCATTTCTTTATAAAAACGCTTTTTATTACCCTTATCACCAATACACAGCACAATCGCTTGCCGCTTTGGGTCAAAGGCAAAAAAGGCTCTGAGTGGCTTGCCTCTGTGCTGAATACGCAACTCTTTCATGTTGGTAAACTTTGAATCATACACCGTATCCACTAAAGGGCGACCTAAGCTTGGACCTTGCTGTTCTAAAACCACCAAAGCTGCCAGTACTTTTTCTTGCGTTGATTCATCTTGCTGATCAAACCATTGGTTGAACAGCTCTGTTGTGATGACAGTCCACATATAAAAACCAATATATAGATTATAGTCTATATTATACCGCTAATTTAGACACTCTGCAATTATAGTGAGCGGCTCTTAACAGCCTATGCTTAGTGGCGACCATATTTTCTATCGTTAGCCTATAGAACGCCAAGAAAAATGTGGTTTGACTTTCATTATCAGACTGCGTAAATAAAACCCCTAAGTCAAGTTCTACAGGATTGATAGTATAGGTCTGTAATATAAGTATCTATTAGTTCACATAAAAAAATACTGCCCTACTTTTATCAAAAATATTCAATATAAATCGTAAAACACTCATTCATTGGAATGATTGGGGTAGTAACACATCATAATTTTGATAATTGAATGATTATCATTTACAATAATCTGTAAAAAACTACCTGCAAATACAGTTTATTCTCTAATAAAAATATTCGCAGTTCGCTAAATAACTGGCTGCTACTCTTTAACTATCGAGCTACTTTCTTATGAACAATGTGCAACCTTCAACAAATTCATCGAATTTACAAAAAAAAGTAATGCTCAACCAAATTCATCATAACCGCATAATACGAATATTATTTATGGCGCTAGGCGGTTTTTTCTTCTTCATAGGCTTAGTCGGTATTATTCTTCCAGTATTACCTACCACCCCTTTCATTTTACTAACGGCAGCATGCTGGGCTAAAGGGTCTGATAAATTCAATCAGTGGCTTCTCAAACATAAAGTGTTCGGTGAAATGGTAAAGAACTGGCAGCAGCATCGAGCTATTCCTCGTAAGGCAAAATATTTGGCTTGGTCAATGATGGCTATGTCATGCGGTATGTTGTTTTACCGATTTTCTGATAGTTTGCAGTGGCTTGCTTGGGTTACATGCGCAATATGCATCACTGTTACTGTGTGGATGTCTCGACTGCCGGACGCTTAATTTTTCCTACTATTACAAGACGTTTTCCTGACTCCTTGCTAAGCCTTTGCAAAAAGTAAAATACTCTAAGATAATATATTTTCCTATTTGTTAATGATTATCATTTACAATGTAACTATATTGTTTTATTATATGAAGAGGCTATCAGCAATGTTATTAACAATTAATATTATTTCCTTTGACGACGAGGCTGATGTGAAGAAAATTGTGCTTATTTTTACTATAGGAAATTTGGAATGCACGAGGATTCAACTTATAAGAAGTCGATATATATACCTAGTCTTAAAGGTAAGTCTAAAACCCTATTAAGTATTCTTGTTGGAACTTTGATGTATCAATCAGCCATTGCGGATACTCAGCACCAAGAAGAAAACTTACCGATGTTACATATGGACACGATAACTGTTTATGCTAATAAGCAGCCCCCTATAAATGTAGGGGACGACCTTAAAATGGCCAAGACGATATCAGACAACCTAATTGACAGTGATAAAGATTTAGTCCGTTATAACCCTGATATAAGTGTGGCAGATGCAGGAAGATATGGTAGCAATGGCTACGCCATCAGAGGGGTAGATGGCAATAGGGTAGCTTTAAACTTAGATGGCGTTAGCTTGCCAGATAAGCAAGTCAATGAAATATTTTCAGCTTATGGATATATGTTTGAGGGTCGATTTTCACCCGATGTAGAGCTTCTGTCAGAGGTGGAGTTTGAAGTCGGGGCGGACTCTTTTAATTCTGGTAGTGGTGCAATGGGAGGGTCTGTTAGTTTCAAGACCAAAGACCCAGAAGATTTAATAAGACCTGATCGTCAACTTGGTGGTTATATCAAAACAGGTTATAGCAATAGCAATGAAGAATTTAGTAACGCTTTTGGTTTAGCAGGGAAAAACGATAAGGTTGAGGCAATAATTAATTATGTGCATCGTGAAGGACATGAAACAAAAAATCACCGAATGTTAGATTTCGATAAAAACAAACTAGATCCTGCCTATGATTTTATCAATGATCCAGACTATAAATATCCCTCTACAGGATACAGATCTAATACAGCAGCAATATTACCTGACCCATTAAGTTATACAACAGAGGCAACGTTAGCAAAGTTATACCTCCATTTGAACGAAGAAAACCGATTAGGTTTTCATGCCACTAAACAAAAAACGGATAGAGTATCCAATAACTTTGCCAGAAAGACTTTTGCTTCAAGAATTGGTAAGGATACTGCAGAATTAGAAAGTTATGGCATCAGTCATAGATACCTACCTATTACTAGTGAGTTCATAGATGAGGTCAATACCACTTTAACTCAGCAAAAAATTACAGGAGTGGCTAATACAGAAACTTATAGCCAAGTATGGGGATCTGACTCTTATAGGGTAGATGGAGTGATGCATCGGCCTCAAGAGGACAAAACCATACAACTAAGTATAGAGGCAACAAGCTTACCGTTAGAAACTGAGAAGCTAGGCTCTCATACTTTGTCAGTTAATACAAAATATGCAAAGACGGACCATAGATTGACCTTAGAAGAAACTTATATTCCTTCTTCAGGCAACCCCAGTTCTTGGTACGACTTTATTGGGCCCTCAGTGAAGCAAGATATCTTCAATGTGGCCATTCAAGACAAAATAAATTTAACGGAAAAGCTCGATACGACGATTGGACTTCGGTATGACAATTATAACTACAAACCCTATATGGATGAAATCAATAAAAAAGGCGTCGAGAAGGCGAGCAAATATTATCCGGTACGTATTGATTATGAGAATGGCAAGTTTGATCACAATAATAAAATGGACAATATAGGAGGGATGTTTTCCATAAACTACAAACTTAGCCCATATTTACAGACCCAGTATCAGCTATCTACAGGATTCATGGCACCCGCTACCAGCCAAATGTATTCAGCATTTGAGATGATGGGAAACAGTTTGACGCCCAATGTTCATCTTAAGCCTGAGAAATCTATCAATCATGAACTTAGCTTGTCTGGCCAGTTTCAAGATTTAAGTTTTACAGCTATAGGTTTCTATACTAAATATAGTGACTTTATCAGTTTGTTGAATTCTCAAGAGGAACAACAACGATGCTATGAAGATTATTCGACCGGCCAACCGGTTTGTTCACCCCTTTCTATAAATATACTCAGCGCCCAAAATATTGGTGACGCAGAGACTTATGGATTGCGTTTAGGAGGCGTATGGGATGTTGGACAGCTTGCTGACCTAGAAGGAGATATTCGAGTAATTGCTAATTTAAGTTATGCCAAAGATAAAACTGATAAAGGAACCAACTTACTTGCGACTCAGCCTTTGAATGTCACATTCGGGTTAGGTTATGAAGCCCCTAAAAAGGATTGGCAACTGTCTGCGAATCTAAGGTATTTAGGCAGAAAACATGCTGAAGACGCAAAAGTAGCTACCTTAGAATCAAATGGTTATAACATGCCTTATGAAAATGTCATTGCTCCTTATAAGCACATTGATAAGTCTAAATCGGCTTATGTATATGATGTTTATGGGAGTAAAAAATTAAGTTCTAATTTAAAACTATCAGCAGGGGTGTTTAATTTATTTGATGCTAAATATGTTCCATGGGATAACTTGCGTTCGTTAGCAGAATTAAACGTCAACTCTATGGTAGATGACCAAGGGGTTGGCATTGAAAGATTTACGGCACCAGGAAGAAATTACAAAGTAGGGTTAACCTACGAATTTTAGCCCATATGTCTTGGATAAAATACATAAAAAACTATCAATAAAAACCCAAAAATATTTTGGCGTGCGCTCAATCTAAAAAAAGCTAACTAAATAGGATGAAATGGGAGAGCGCCCCTTAAATTAATAAATATAGGAAACAGTGATGAACTTACCTCTTAGTGAAACATTAAAAAAGCACTCCCGCCAAACACATGATAGTGTTGACATGCTCGTTTTATCTATGGAACCATTTGCCTCTATAGAAAATTACAGTAAATTTTTACAAGCACAAAATGCTTTTCACGAAGTTTTGAAACCTATCTATGAGAATCCCAGCTTAAACCTTAAGATTAAGGGACTTAATAGTCTATCACGCTTAGAACAAGTAGCCATGGACATGCAAGACCTTCATGTTAAGACTATGTTAGTCGATGAGGCTATACCTAGTCCAAGTGAGTTTGAATCTATTGGTTGGCTTTATTGCTCTGAAGGTTCAAATTTAGGCGCCGCAATTTTATATAAAGAAGCTCAAAAAATTGAACTTACAAGTACTCATGGTGCAAAACACCTATCTGCACATAAAGATGGCAGAATGGTGCATTGGCGTAAATTTAAAGAGCAATTAGATGGCTTAGAATTGACACTAACACAACGCCAACAAGCATTAAAAGGAGCTGAAGATGCCTTTGCATTTTTTAAAAGGGTCATTCGACAAGTAAATTATGCTGAAGAAACGGTGTAACGGTCATTTAGATTGAATGGTTGCTGACATACATGGTCATCAATGTAATTCGAACGCGCCTTAAAGCAGACGTTCGGTTTTTTAATGCCATATTGAGTAATCACTGAGCTATGCTGAGGAAACCGTATAAATAAACTTAGTAAACTAACGACTCGATGAGGAGTTTGCCATGACTAAGAAAAAGCAAAGCTATAGTACGGAAGTTAAAGTATAGGTCAATCCTGGGGCGGTCTAGCTCTCTTTTATCGGGGAGTTTCCTAAAAACTGTGTAACTGCTTATAATCCACTAACCGGAGAATAAGCAATGACTACTCAATCTGACATTAAAAAACTGGCCGAGCAAATGGCTGGTAGCATGAAAAGCTTTGATGACATCAAAGACTTCCAAAAGCAGCTCATGCAATCCTTTATCGATACTG
>NZ_JASDCF010000015.1 GCF_030408035.1 Psychrobacter sp. APC 3426 | reverse complement strand
CATATCATAAAGATTAGGTTTGTCAAGCTTTTTTATAATTTGTTTCAATAAGTTAGCCAGGTTTGTTATATGTAAATTCACATATAAATGATTCCGGTTCGTCTTAATGAGGTGCGTATTATAGACGTTTAAATGGTTAAGTCAAGAGGTATTTTATTTTATTTTAAAATGAATTAATCTAAAATGATTTAGCTGGGCTGGATGATTAATCAGTAGCTTGCTTAATACTCGCTATTAGTAATCCGCTCCAGTAAGCCTTCCCTTTCGACTGGGTGGCATTATACGCGCTTTAGGGTGAGGGTCAAGGGGGTTTGTTGGCTATTTCAGCGATTATCCGGCCTCACTATCAATACCCTCTATTTATCAGTCAGTTAGGATTAAAAATAGTTTTACCTTTAATGATAGTCAGCCTTTTTTATTTAAGACCGCTTATTGCTTATATATAGTTGTCTGCTATATATGACACTTTTATAGCTTACCTATCTTTTTAAAGAAGTCTTTATAGGCAGCCACTTTCTTATCTAAGGCTAGTGGATAAGCACGCGAGGTAGAAGGCAGTCTATATAAGGTAAGATTATTCACACTAGCTTTTTTATTATTGTCACTCTGCCACTCATAAGGATAAGCCATACTTTGATTGGTCTTCGGGTACTTGGACTTAGCAGGCGGCTTAGCTAATAAATTGAGCAATACTTCTGTCGCTTTACCACCTGTGGTAAATAAGGTTTCAACCTTTGGCACTTGCGGCAAGATACTATCTAAATCAACGGGTGTGACAACGGTTAAGTTTTTATCTGAGGCATTACCCGTTTCACGAATGGCTTGATTGACTGTTGGACAAGAAGCGATACCACGCTCAAACATGAAGGCGCGAATACGCTCAGGGTCAAAGCGATTTTCATCACCTACTCTGAAATGATTAATATCATCAAAAAACACACTGCCATAGATACGCCACATATCGTTATAAAAGTTAGGATAATGGAAACTCATCGCCCATTTGTCAGCGGTTGGTGGAAAAGTGCCCATCATCATCACGGTGGCCTCGGGCGGTAATACTGGACCGAACGGATGGGTTTCTATTTCTGCGGTGCGGGCTTCGGACGATATCGAGTTATTATTCATTTTGAGTACTATCATGTGGGTTAGTTGGTTTTATAGTCATAAGATTCTTCATCAGAAAAGCGGTTTTTTTGCTATCATAGTAAGCCTAAACACTGCTTCCTTTATCAGAGCGCTATTATAGTCAAACATAGTCGGCTTAAATAAAACCAATCTCGTTATAGATGCCTTTGGCTTACTTTTATTAAAGCATTAAGCTTACTATTGATGGGCTAAATATAGGGTTGAAGTGCAGTAAGTGTTTGTATCTTTTATACTAATGGCAACCGCAGAACTGCGCAAGCATCAGACCAAAAACCAAGAGAATACTTATGAGCGACTTAAAAATCACCATTATCGATCACCCGTTAGTCCGTCATAAACTCAGTCTCATGCGCGAAAAAGACTGTAGCACTTATAAGTTTCGTACATTAACCAAAGAGCTTGCGCGCTTGATGGCGTATGAAGCGAGCCGTGATTTTGAAATTGAAACCTTCCCGATGGAAGGCTGGTGTGGTGAAATCACGGGTGAGCAAATCATCGGTAAGACCGCAACGATTGTACCGATCTTACGTGCCGGTATTGGCATGCTCGACGGCGTGCTCGATTTGATTCCTACCGCAAAAATCTCTGTCGTCGGTTTACAGCGCGATGAAGAAACTTTGCAGCCAGTACCGTTCTTTGAAAAGTTTGTCAGTCATATGGACAAACGCCCAGCCCTTATCATTGACCCAATGTTAGCGACTGGCGGCTCAATGGTTGCGACCATCGAGATGCTAAAGAAAAATGGCTGCACCAATATCAAAGCATTGGTATTGGTTGCGGCACCTGAAGGTGTACGCGTAGTCAATGAAGCGCATCCTGACGTCACTATTTATACCGCCGCACTAGACAGTCATTTGGATGAGCACGGTTATATCATTCCAGGTCTTGGTGATGCGGGCGATAAAATCTTTGGTAAGCAGTTGTTTAACAAATAAGACAACGCTCATAAACCGTGGCAAGCCGGCATTATAAAACCATTTGAAATGTGTACAGAACATCAATGATAAGGATATAAGATGAACGTATTGATTACAGGCGCAAGCGCTGGTTTCGGTAAAGCATTAGCTGAGCGCTTGGTTGCCAATGGTCACCGTGTGATTGGCTGTGCCAGACGTTTAGACAAACTAAATGCTTTGGCAGATACGTTGGGCGAGACATTTTTACCTGTGGTCATGGATGTCAGTGACACGGCGTCTATCCCGCAAATCATTGCTGACTTGCCTGCTGATTTTAAGCAAATTGATGTCTTGGTGAATAATGCTGGATTAGCCTTAGGTACAGAGCCTGCACACAACGCCAGTCTCGATGACTGGATGCGTATGACCGATACCAATATTAAAGGGTTGATGGCGCTCACCCATGCAGTCTTGCCAGCGATGGTCGCCCGCGATAGTGGTTATATCATTAATGTTGGTTCGATTGCTGGTAGCTGGCCTTACTTTGGTGGTAATGTTTATGGCGCGACCAAAGCTTTTGTTAAACAATTTAGCTTAAACTTGCGCGCGGATTTAATAGGCACGCAAGTGCGCGTGACCAACCTTGAACCGGGTAATGTGGCGGACACTGAGTTTTCAAACGTGCGCTATCATGGTGATGATGATAAGGCTGCTCAAGTTTATGATGGCTTTAAAACCATGACCGGTGACGATATTGGCGATATTTTGTTATGGTTGATTGAATCGCCTGCCCATATTAACGTCAATCGTTTAGAGGTCATGCCGGTGGCACAAACCTATAATGGTCTAACGATTGCGAAGCAAGACTCTTAAAGGTTTAGCCAACCGTTTGGCTCATTAATGTAATTCATAAGACCGAAGCAATATAGATTCCTCTATATTGCTTCTTTTTTTGGCGATGATATTTTTTTCATTAGGGCGTGTTGAACATTCAAAGTTTCAACCAAAGATAGGCACAAGCGAGAGCCACCGTATTCTCATAACTTTGCTTGAGCTTATCAAATCTAGTTGCAACCGCCCGGTAGTTTTTCAACTTAGCAAAAGCATTTTCAACTAAGTGTCGAGCCTTGTACAAGTGCCAGTCCATATGGTTATTGGTGGACTTAGTATTCTGTTTTCGAGGAATATTATTGAAGCAACCCGCTTGTTCAATATGCGCTCGCAGCGGATCAGAATCATAGCCCTTATCGGCACATAGCCTGTCTGTACCACTTAAATTAATCTTATCAACTAAGTCTGGAGCCACCTTTACATCGTGAGTCGTACCATCTGATAAGATAAAAGTAATAGGGTTGCCGTGAGCATCAACCGCTAAATGAATCTTGGTGGCGCGTCCTGCCACACTTTTACTAATGGCTTGTTCGACCTCATTGCTACCATTACTGTGTTGATGTGCTTTAACGTGCGTGCCATCAATAAATACCCATTCACAGTCTTCGTCTTTAATTAATAAAGCAAACAGTGCAATCAGTTTATTGCTACGAAACCAGCGCTGATAAGCTTTGTAGACAGTGTTAGGCTTGCCAAAGCATGGTGGCAGATCACGCCAAGGACAGCCAACACGCATACGATATAATACGCCTTCGACCGTCTGTCTAAGATTCCCTTTGTCATAGATATTAAGTTCTAGTAGTATAGGTCTTAGTCTTGTCCAGTGTTGATCTTTGAGCATTGTACGAGGCATAGCAAACGATGTCTTTTTTGTGTGAGAACTTAAAGACTAACCGTTTGCTATTTTTTTGCCATCGTTTTATTCCCAATGTTCAACACGCCCTAGCCAAGCACACCTTTTGAAAGTCTAAAATCAATACTTGCTCTAGTGATAAATGTTACGAGTGCCGTATGCGTTGCTGAAGTATGATTTGACTGGTCACCGCGCATCACAATAGCTATGTATACCGCTCCGCCACTTTAAAAACTCAACAGATTGTATGCTATGGTTAATGACCTGCTTTAATATAGCAGCCTTTCATTAATGACATTATTTACTTTTACGATAACGAGTTTTAGCTAAAATGGCTTTATAAAGCTGCTTAATAAATAAAGGTTATCGCCTTATGAAGAAAAACCTAATTAACTTGCCTGCTAATTATCAGCTGAAAATGATTGATATCACTTTGACTGACGGTACATTGCTACCCGTATCTGTCATAGGCAATGGTAAACCTGTGCTGCTGCTACACGCTTATGGCATGGATGCACGTGAGTTTTTACCATTTATTTTTCCTTTGGTTGGCAAATATGCATTTTATCTGCCGCATCTGAGAGGATTTGGCGCGGCAAAAGACATCAAGCTGACCCAGTTTGATTTTGTGCGTCAGTATGCCGATGATATCAGTGCCGTCATTGAGCAAATTTGCCTGGCGCGCAATATAGAATCCTTGCCAGTTGCCGCCATCTCGATGGGTGCGCAAGTGATGTGGGCGTATTTTGAGCGTTATGGCAGCGCAAGAGTCAGCCGTTATTTAAATATTGACCAAAGTCCTGCTATCCACAACCAGTCTGACTGGCAAGGTGGCTTGTTTGGATCGCGGCAGCAGGAGGTGTTTGATATTTTTCATGAGGTGATTGATAGGACCTTACCTTATGCTAATATGGAAAGCTTTACTCATCTGCCTTTTGCCCTGAAACGCCGAGCAACGGACGTTGAACGACTGTTTTCTCTATTATCCGTCAACCGCACACGCTCAAAAGCCTTTATACAAGTAATGACCTACAAGAATGACCCCAAACTTGCGCTTTATGATCATAGTATTTGGCATCATAAGATGCGCTGTTTACAAGCTTATTTAACATTGCCCTATGACTTTCGCGGCGCTTTAGAGCGGGTGACCATTCCGGTGGTTAATCTGATTGGCGGGCGCTCTAAGCTATATGATGCTAAGTGGCAGCAAAAAACCACCCAGATGTTACCTAATGCCACTGAAGTGCTGTTGCCGCGCTCAGGTCATGCGATACCAATGGATGAGCCTGTTGGATTTTATAAAGTATTAAAAGGGTTTTTAGAAGCGTAAGCTAAGAATCAAACATTAACGAATTCTCAAAATGAGCCGCCAGTCCATGTATAAAAAGCTAGTACGCTAGCAATGACGATGGCATAAGAAACCAGCGTCTGTAGTAATCCTTGGAGAACTGCCCGCAAGAGCTTATGAGAATAATGATAAGACATGAGCGTATAGACAAGCCAAGTAATAGGAACGATGACTACCCAAAAAAGCTTATCTGATGATGAAACAGGCGGTTTTTGATTAAGATAAACATCTAACCAATTGATAAATAACTAAATAACGAACTGGACTATAAGTACTGATAGCTGCCATAACAAAGGTACATTTTTATTTTTATGCAGTTGCATCTATAAGTTACCTAGTATTTTAAATTAATCCACGAGCGCTTTAATCAATTCAAACCGTGGTACTTCTTTACCATCAACTTCAACAGTTTCAGTAAACATCGCTAATGGTCGTACCCACACGCCATACTCACCGTATAGGCAACGGTAAACCACTAGCAGTTCTTCTGTTTCTGAATGCTGAGCCGTATGCAGTACTTGATAAAGGCTGCCTTTATAATGGCGGTAAATGCCTTGGGGAATGGCTTGAGTCATTTTCAAATCCTAAATTTTATTATAAATGTACGAATTATATACTGCAGAAGTATATTCATATCGCAAAATAAGTAAGGTCGACAATCAATGTCGACCTTACTTTTAATACCAATAGCTTGTCCCAGTCACTTATTAAGCAACCGTCACTTTCGCATACGCTTTCTTGCCTGCTTGGATAACCACTGTCTGACCAGAGGTTAAGCTAAAGCCTGCATCGACGACTTCGCCGTCTACTTTTACCGCGCCACGCTTGATCATATCTTTAGCCGATGAGCTGTTTTTGGCAAGCTCTGCTTGATTTAGGATTTGCGTGATAAATAATGCGTCCTGCCCTTCTAACTCTAACGTCACTTCTGGTAAATCGACTGGCAATTCGCCATCAGCTAATACGTTACCCGCTGATTTGTGCGCATTAGCAGCAGCGTCCGCATCATGGAAACGCTCGATTAATTCTTCAGCAAGAATACGTTTGATTTCTTGTGGGTTGCGACCGTTTTCCATTTCTGCCATTAACGCTTCAACTTCTTCCATCGGCTTAAAGCTTAGAAATTCAAAGTAACGACGGATTAAAGTATCTGGCATCGACAGCAGTTTTTGATACATGGTGCCCGGTGCATCGTAAATGCCGACATAGTTACCAAGAGACTTAGACATTTTATTAACACCGTCTAGCCCTTCTAAGATTGGCACGGTGATACAAACTTGTGGCTCTTGGCCATAACGACCTTGCAGGGTGCGTCCCATCAGGATGTTAAAGGTTTGGTCAGTACCGCCAAGCTCGACGTCGGCTTTTAGCGCGATAGAGTCATAACCTTGCACCAATGGGTATAAAAACTCATGGATAGCAATTGGTGTTTGCGCCGCGTAGCGTTTAGAGAAATCATCGCGCTCAAGCATACGCGAGACAGTCAACTGACTAGAAAGCTGAATCATATCGCCCGCTGACATATCCTTGAACCATTCGGAGTTAAAGACAATCTTGGTTTTTTCTTTATCCAAAATTTTAAAAACTTGTTCAGCATAAGTCTGCGCATTGACTTTGATTTGCTCATCAGTCAATGGCGGGCGGGTGCTGTTTTTGCCAGAAGGGTCGCCAATCTTGGCAGTATAGTCACCGATTAAAAAGTAAATCTCATGACCCAAATCTTGAAAATGCTTGAGTTTATTAATCAGCACCGTATGACCTAAATGCAGATCAGGCGCAGTAGGATCAAAACCTGCTTTGATACGTAGCGGGCGATTCAGTTTCAACTTCTTAACCAAATCTTCTTCAGATAGGATTTCTTGTGTGCCGCGTTGGATTAAGGCAAGTTGTTCTTCTAGGGTGTAGGTTTGAGTGTTCATGATGCTCTCTTTATTGTCTTTATTAAAGGGGTAACGCATTTAGGCTATTTATACCAAGCACAAAAATAGGGTTAGCGGCGTCAAAATCGTTGAGTCTACTACCTACTAAATGTAGTACTTACACTCGTTTATCACTACTCTGGTTTTGGGAATGGGATTAAAGTTTCGTAGCCGGTAAAAGATGTTAGAATTTGACAGATATACTAGCGTTTTTTAAGGTAAATTGCCATGACCAACCCTACATCGATTGCTGATACCAATGATAATACTCATTCGACTATAAACGTAGACCATACTTTAGATAATGGTTTAGAACATATTGACGATTTAAATTATGCCACCTTGACCGATGCACTTGAGCAAACGGTGTTTGAAAACTTCGATGATGGCTTATATGTCGGCATGATGTCTGGCACCAGCTTAGATGGTATGGATGCGGTGCTTTGTCAATTCGGTGGTGAAGAAAACACTCAACAACCCATGCGACTGTTAGCCACTCGTAGTCAGGATTTCCCACCGCGCCTGCGTGAAGTGTTATTGGCTTTATGTCAGCCTAATGGTGTGCAAGAGTTAGCACCAACGGTGGGTGAACCCAATAGCGAATTAGACTGGTTTGGCTGGGCCAGTAAGGAATACGCTGAATTTGCCAGCGAGGTGGTCAATAATTTATTGCAGCAGTCCAATACTGATGTAGAGTCGGTGCTGGCGATTGGCTGTCATGGTCAAACGGTGCGCCACCGTCCGCAGATGGGTTTTAGCTTGCAATTGCTCGATGCCAACATCATCGCTGAGCGTACTGGCATTAGTGTGGTCAGTGATTTTCGCCGCCGCGATATGGCTGTTGGTGGGCAAGGAGCGCCCTTGGTTCCTGCCTTTCACCAAGCCTTATTTGCCACACCTGATAGCACACGAGTGTTATTAAACTTGGGCGGTATTGCCAATATCACGGTATTGCCAACCGATGAGAGCCCGGTAATTGGCTATGATACTGGCCCTGCCAATTTATTATTAGATGCGTGGACAGCTTTGCATACTGATAAAGGTTACGATGCTGGTGGCGCATGGGCGCAGTCAGGACAAGTCGTTGAGCCGCTACTTAATCAAATTATAGAACATCCATTTTTTGCGCGAACCTATCCAAAAAGCACGGGCCGTGAAGACTTTAACTTAGCATGGCTACAGAGTGAGCTGCAAAAATTTGACCAAGCCTCTGCTCATATTCGCTATTCATCAGCGGATGTACAAGCAACGCTCACTGAATTGACCGCTATGAGTGCCAGTATGCAAATCAATATGTTTATTGATGCAAAAGAAAATAGCTCGGTTTACGTCTGCGGTGGCGGTGCGTTAAATGACTACTTAATGACACGCTTACAGGCGCATTTGCCTCATTGCAACGTAGAAACCACTGCCAGCTTAGGGCTGAATCCCGCTTGGGTCGAAGCCGTCGCCTTTGCGTGGTTGGCACGCCAGACCCTAATGGGCGAAACGGGTAACTTGCCAGCGGTGACTGGCGCAAGTAAGGGCGTGGTACTGGGACAAGTCTGTTTTGCTTAATTCCTGATTAATTGGTTAAATTTTAGTTTACATACGTACACTTATGTGTTTTATAATGGCTTCTGAAATGACATCCTCTTAGGACCGTAAGTACAGGATATAGCACATGAGCCAGCACAGCAGTTTACCGACCAACTCAGTTACCGAGCAAGCGACAAACAATTCCGTCACACAGGTACAAAATCCAAAGCGCGAGAAAAGACAGAAGCCACCGCACTACGAGCGTTCTGATGAGATGCGCGTGGTGGTGACCGGTATGGGCGCAGTGACGCCTTTGGGATTAGATGTCGAAAGCTCGTGGGCAAGCCTGCTTAATGGTGAAAGTGGTATCGCACCAATTACCCATTTTGATGCAACAGACTATCGCGCGCAAATTGCTGGCGTGGTCAAAGATTTCGATGCCAAGCAATATATGAATGCCAAAGACGCGCGCCGCTATGATGAATTTATGCATTATGCGGTTGCAGCATCGGCCATGGCTTTAAAAAACGCTGGCTTCATTAACGAAGTCAGCGCTGCTGATGCACCTGTGCAAAATGTCGACCAAGAGCGCTTTGGCGTGATTTTGGGTTCAGGCATTGGTGGCATTCAAACCATTGAAAACAGCCGTGACACCCTACGTGAAAAAGGCGCTGGCAAAGTATCGCCCTTTATCATTCCAGGCTCTATCGTCAATATGGCAGCAGGTTTGGTGGCGATTAAACACACTTTGAAAGGTCCAAACCTTGCGACCTCAACAGCTTGCACCACCGCAACCCATGCAATGGGGCTTGCCGCACGTTTGATTGCCTATGGTGATGCCAATGTCATGCTGGCGGGTGGCAGTGAAAAAGGCTCAAGCCCGCTTGGTATATCAGGTTTTGGGGCGATGCATGCGCTCTCCACTCGCAATAACGAGCCAACCAAGGCCTCGCGTCCGTTTGATAAAGACCGTGATGGTTTTGTACTAGGTGATGGTGCTGGGGTCGTCGTGCTTGAAAGCCTTGCGCATGCTAAAGCGCGCGGTGCGACGATATTGGCTGAGCTGGTTGGCTTTGGTATGAGTGATGATGCAAGCCACATTACCGCGCCACCAGAAGATGGTAGCGGTGCAGCACGAGCCATGCGTAATGCTTTAAACGATGCTGGTATTGAGCCTGCTGCAGTTGGCTACGTCAATGCTCATGGGACCAGCACCCCTGCTGGCGATGTCGCCGAATCCATTGCGATTGAAACCGTCTTTGCGCCAGTTAAAGACAGTATATTGGTCAGCTCGACCAAATCCATGACGGGACATTTACTGGGTGCCGCTGGGGGTATCGAAGCGATATTTACTGTGCTTGCCCTACAGCATCAGCATGTACCACCAACCATCAATTTAGACAACGTCGAGGACAACTGTAATCTCGATTATGTCGCTCATCAATCACGTAAAGTTGATAATCTACAATATGCAGTGTCCAATAGCTTTGGCTTTGGTGGTACCAACGGCTCATTGATATTTGCCCGTTGGCCAGTTAATCAGTAACACCAAAAACCCTGCATTATTAGCCGTTGTAACCTTGGTGTCAGATTCGCTACGTTTGTCCACTTGCAGCCCCTTATCGTACTTGCGTATGATAAGGGGTAATTTTTGGAACATTTATGGAAGATACCATGTCAAGCTACTCATTTTCCCATCAGTTTTATCAGCGCTGGACGTGTGCGCCTGAGCCTATACGCGCGGCAATCACCCAAGAACTCAAAGACATCACCACGTTATTGCAAATAGAGACGCCGTTTGAAAGCTTTGTTTTCAGCACCCATGATTTAGACGAGCATCTTGACGATCTCTATGAGAATCATGAAGCGGAACAAGCGATTGCCAAAGCCATCGCAGATAAACAAGCCCAAGCGCGCGCTGCTGCTGAAAAAGAACGCCTAGAAGAACAACAAAGAATAGAAGCGGCAGAAGAAGCCGAGCGTAAAGCAGAGGCTAAGATAGAAGAAGAAACCAGACAACGTGAAGAAGCGGAAGCGGCACAAAAAGAACAACAGAAAGATGAGCAAATAGCAGCGGACAAAAGCGATTCTGATACTAAAGCCATTAATGCTCACGCTAATGACACGATTGATGTTAAAAATTCAGACGCTGGTAAATCCCAGACCCCTGAACAATCGACTGCCATAAAAGCTGACGCTAATAACGACCCTAGCGCCAGCTCTGAAAATAAAACCATTAGTGGTAATGCGATTAATGATGATAAGCATATTAAAGATGACTACAGCATCAAAGCGGTCAATGATAAAGCCAGTGCTACCATTAAACTGGCATTAAAAGATGCAGACCTGAGCAAAGAACATCAAGAGCTGATCCGTGAGCTTGAAATGCAAATTGATGATTACCTCAGTGAACAAATGATGCTGATGTCTGAGAATCTAAAGTCTTGGTTACGTGCAGAAGTGACTCAAAATCTAACTGACAATAGAGTAGGAAATAACAAAGAATCGCAAAAAAGCTAAATACTGCTATCCATTCATAAACCGATAGTCATAAATCTCTAGCAGTGAGTCTCCTAAAATGGAAAAATCCCCGTAAATAATTTACGGGGATTTTTCCATTTTAGGAAAGGACCTGTATTCCCAAATACAAGCTTTAGATAGCTTTTGTACGCTCGGTCAGCCACTCAAGTGCCGCACCATCAACGCGACCTTTTAGCTCAGCAAAGACTTGGCTATGGTAGTCGTTTAACCAATCTATCTCTACTTGATCCAACAACGAAGCTTCAATCAAACGGGTATCAATTGGGCAGTAAGTGATGGTTTCAAAGTTTAAGAATTTACCAAACTCAGTCTCAGTCGGACTCGCCACTGGCATATTTACCACCAAGTTTTCAATACGAATACCCCACTTACCTTCGCGGTATAGACCTGGTTCATTACTGGATATCATGCCTTCTTTCATCGCGCGCTCTTTTGGCGTACTGGCACTATAAGCGATGACTTGCGGGCCTTCATGAACGTTTAAGAAGTAACCAACACCATGCCCTGTACCATGACCATAATCCATCTGTGCTTGCCATAATGGCGCACGGCAAATCGCATCAATGAGTGGTGAAGCAATACCATCGGGGAAGCTTGCACGCGCTAAAGCAATATGGGCTTTGAGTACCGTGGTAAAGTCGCGTTTGTGCTCGCTGCTTACTTTTCCAATACCGACCACACGAGTGATATCGGTGGTACCGTTTTGATATTGGGCTCCTGAGTCAATCAGCAATAATCCACCTTCGCCCTCAGCGACGTCAAGGTAGCTGAATTTTTCTGGCGTCGCACGGTAATGCGGCAATGCACCGTTTTCATTAAAGCCTGCAATCGTTGGAAAGCTTGGCGATACATAATGTGGCTGCTGACTACGCACCTCAATCAGCATACTATCAACGTCCAGCTCACTTAAACGCTCACCATCTGCTAGACGCTGCTCAAATGTGGCAAAGAATTCACTTAATGCAGCGCCATCTTGACGCATTGCTTCACGTACATGATCGATATCTGAGTCAGATTTAACAGATTTAAGTAACGTACTTGGTGCCATTTGCTCGATAAAGCCCACATCATCCGCCATTTTCGATAGCGTACCCACTGCGACTTTACTTGGATCTAATAACAATAAATCCTCTGGCGTCAACGCACTCAATGCATCTTGTACTGCATCATAATCAGCAAGCGTGATACCGCTATCTTTTAGCGCTTTTTCAATGTCAGCGCTGACTTTATTATTATCAACAAACAATGTTGCCTTGTCATCACTGATTAGCATATGCGCTAAAAACACTGGGTTATAATCGACATCAGCGCCGCGCAAATTGGTCAACCATGCAATATCATCTAAGCTTGAAAGCAGGTGATGCGTTGCACCTGCGTCGGCCATACCTGCTCGCACGGCAGCAAGCTTTGAGGTAGCAGACTGTGCGAGGAACTGCTCATCGTGCTGATATAACTTTGCTGATGGCAGCGCTGGACGATCTGCCCATATCTCGGTCAGTACATCACGCTCAGTAATTAAGGTAATATCGTTGGCATCAAAAGCGTCTAGTAATTTATCTTGCTCAGCGATAGACAGCACATTACCATCGACTGCTACGCTATCACCTTCTTGCAAATGCTCTGCAAGCCAATCAATATGGTTTGGCTGGCTTGGAGCAAGCTTCTCTAAGCTGATACCTGTGCCTTCTAACTGATCAGCGGCGTGCACCCAATAGCGACTATCGGTCCATAGGCCGGCAAAATCAGCCGTAACAACGAGCGTACCGACTGAACCGGTAAACCCTGACAACCACAAACGTGATTGCCAATATTCTGGTAAATACTCAGATAAATGCGGATCAGCAGATGGCACAATAATTGCGGTAAGGTCTTGGGCAGCTAAGCTTTTACGTAAGCTCTCGATACGGTCATGAATGATTTGTTTATTCATTAAAAGTGTCCTTATGAGTTTTGGAAAAGTTTTATCGTGAGGCGACTATGGTTAGTCGTCTTATTTGAGCGGGTAAATTTTTAAATATTCATTGAACAATCTGTATTTGAATTTCAATCAACCACATTCAAATACTGAGAATTAAAATGTCGTAAATAGTCAGATACCATATAAATGAGACCAACTATTATTTTGGTAGAGTATTATTAAAGCAGAACATCATTAGATGTTTGGGCAGAAAGTACGCTTTCAATGGTCTAGGAGAAATATCTCACCAAGTGAAACAATAAAACGTGCTACCAGTCATGGTAACACGTCTCATCATCTGTCATCGACTGGTGGGGTGCACTGGTCAACAACTGATTAAAATTCCATTAATCCTAATAACTAGCTTGCTTTGTCAGCGTGCTCACTCTTTTCTAGCATATTATTGATAGGCTTCGCCAATAATAATAAGACGACTGCTGTTACCACCAAAAATACTGTCATGGTCGTAAACAACGTTGGCAACCCTTCAATCTTGTCAGCTGAGACATTACCACCGAAGAATGCGGCAACTAGGTTACCCATGGCCAAAGAAGCAAAGAACAGCCCCATCATCTGTCCTTGCATGCCTTTTGGCGCAAGCTTAGTCATCGATGATAGACCTACAGGACTCAGTGCCAACTCACCAAGTGTCAGTAGCAGCAAACTACCCACCAACCATAAAGGGGAAGCGAGACCAGTATCATTGGTCACAATGCTCTTAGACGCCACAATCATTAAGCCAAAGCCTGCGGCAGCAAGCAACATTCCCAAAGCAAATTTTGCCATACTACTCGGCTCAATACCTCTATTGCCAAGCTTAACCCAAATAATGCTAACGATTGGCGCCAATAAAAGAATGAATAAAGGGTTCAATGACTGGAACCAAATACTTGGTATCTCAAACCCAAAGACATTCAAATCGGTATAACGATCAGCAAACAAGTTAAAAGAGGTTGGCTGCTGCTCAAAGCTTGACCAAAACAGCGTTGAGCCGATAATTAAAATGAAGCAAATCAACAAACGCAGCTTGTCAGTTTTATCAAGCCTAGGTGAGATGAACATAATGGCAAAGTACAGTATCACCACAGCTGCGATGATATAGGTCATGTACTCTGCCACCATTTGTGGCTGAAACGGCATCATACCTGTTGAAACTAAGACGACGACTGCCACTAATAAGGCTAAGAATCCAGCGACCCAACGACCTATGTTTTTATAACGGTCATTTGAGCGTTCCCACTCAGGAGTGATGCCTTTTGCTTGCGCGTAATGGGTCAGTGTTTTTTGAGCAGAAAAACGATAGATGAGCAATGATACTAACATGCCCAAACCACCGACACCAAAGCCGACATGCCACATGCCTTTTTCTTTGAAAATACCAACGATAAGCGCCGCTAATAACGCGCCGATATTGATGCCCATGTAGAACAAGGTAAAGCCACTATCACGGCGTACATCACCTTCATCATATAACGCACCAACCATCACAGAGATACAGGTTTTAAATAGTCCGGAACCTATAACAATGCACATGAGACCAACAAAAAACAGCGTCATGCCAAACATAGCGGAGAGTGCAATACATAAATGTCCAAGGGCGATAATAATACTACCCCACCACAGAGCACGCTCTTGACCTAGCCAGTTATCGGCCAACCAGCCTCCTGGAACCGCTGCTAAATATAGTGAGCCAGCAAAGATACCATAGATAGCAGATGCGGTGACTTCATCAAAACCAAAACCACCGCTGCCTACTGTTGCCACCATGAATAAGACCAATAGCGGGCGAATACTATAATAAGAAAACCGCTCCCACATCTCAGTAAAAAACAGCGGGCGCAGCGGCTTTGGATGTCCCATAAAGGCATTGTCTAGCGACTCTAATTCAGCAGCGCTGACCTCAGAACCTGATTCTCTGCTCATAACATTATTCCTTGAAAGACCACTTTAGTGATGACCAAACCCCTAATTATTCCGATAAGCGGTCATATAGGAGCAATATTGTTTCACCTGTCATGAATCAAGTAAAGATTGATAGCATTAATAATTACACAAACACCCACAAAAAAACCCGCACCCATTAACGGAGAGCGAGTTTTTGATGATTGAAATAATATTAATAGTGGCAATGCTGAGACTGAGAGCGCTTTAGATAGCTATAAATAATAGCACTGCCCTTTCAGACTTTAAATGCAGCGAGCTTTTAGCATTATTCTTTACAGTATGAGATTGGTAAAATGACTAATCAACCAAACCAATTTATTGTGCTACAGCCGCTTCATCAGCAACGTCGCCGGCTTCCAAATCTCCATCTGCTTGCTCTGCGGTTAAATCCGCATCTGCCACTGCCGCTTGGCTGACTGTGCCAGAAGCGGTTGCGGTACCGGCTTCTGCAGTGACCACAGCACTATCTGCGTCTGTCGCTGGCGTGACCGTTGCATCAGCTGCAGTATCAGTCGCTGCTGCGTCACTTTCTGCTGTTTCAACAAGTGCGGCATCTTCTGTAACCTTCGCATCTTCGGCAGCAATCGCTTCTGCTTCATCAGCGGTGGCTGATGCCTCAGTAGGCTCAGCCGTAATATGTTCGCCCGCTGGACGTAAAAATCCAGAAATACCGATAAGCAGGACAATACCTAAAAACAAGGCAGTGCCACCTAGAGAATATAACAGCTCTTTTTTTGGATTGTTATTAACGATACCTTCTGACATACCTTATCCACCTTGCACAAAATATTTGAAATATTGACCTATTATATCGCAATTTATGCCGATTTGTTAAAACCCTTAAGTATTTAAAAGATTTATTATCGACAAGCTTTATTATTCACTTTTACCATTGATATTTATCGATAACTTAGACATGAGTTAAGCTATTTGCCTAACCGCGCCCTAGTCGTCGAGCGTTTGCCAAGATAACTGAGCAAAAGTAACAATGCTATGATAAACAAAATAGGGTAATTGCCAAAACGCATGAATGGCGTGTTGCCAACTCGCGCCTGAATATCACCCCGTAATACCGTGCGTTCAAACTGCGGTGCCCGCTCAACGATACGACCCTTGTGATCTATGATAGCCGTGACACCAGTGTTGGTCGCTCGCATGAACCAGCGGCCATTTTCAAGCGCGCGCATCTGTACCATTTGCAGATGTTGCAGCGGACCTGCTGAAGTGCCAAACCAAGCGTCGTTTGAGATGGTTAATAAGAAGTCCGTACCAATCGCATTTTTACGGGTGGTATCAGGATAAGCAACTTCATAACATACTGCCGCACCTAGGTTATGACCACGTACACGCAGCGGTGACTGATTGTCGCTACCGCGACTATAGCTCATAATCTCTTGACTGCCTGCCAAGTTTGGCAAAATATCGAGTAAGCCTTCAAACGGAATATACTCGCCAAACGGTACCAAGCGCTGCTTTTTATAAAGCCCTTCTGCATCTGCGCCCAACGCAATCACGCTATTATAGAATGGCGGATACTTATCATTGGTTTCATCGAATGCCGCTTCATCCTTATAAGGAATACCCGTCACCCATGTGGTATTGGTGGCTTTGGCCATCTTGACCATTTCATTAATAAAGCCAATCGCATCTGTCTGAAACATCGGAATTGACGACTCAGGCCACAAAACAATATCACGTCCCCACTCGGTACGTGTCAGTGTGGCATAGATTTTTAAGGTTTCTACTTGATATTCAGTGAGCCATTTTAAGTCTTGAGGAATATTACCCTGAATCAATGAGACCGATAAATCAGGCGTGCCTTTTGGTTTAGTCCACTGCGGATTGATCAGCCACAATGAGGTGCTGACAACCAATAGTGCAATCGAAGCCACCATATAACCACCGCGACGACGCAGTAGCTCGACTAAACTGGCTGCCAATAATACCGCTACGAAGGAGACAGCAAACACGCCAGCAACCGGCGCTAATGAGGACAACCAATACTGCTCGGTAAAGGCATAGCCGATAAACAACCACGGAAAACCCGTAAACAACCACGTTTTCATCCACTCTTGCAGTATCCAAAGCGCGGCAAATGACAAAGGCTGCTTGCCGACCACCCGATTAAATATCAATGCCAAAAAGCCATGGAATAAACCCATGCCTAAGCCCATTAGCGCTATCATAATCAGCGCCAGCCAAGCAGGCGTCGCCCCGTAGACGTGGATAGAGGTATAAAGCCAAAATGCACCCACGCACCACAGACCTGTGCCATATGCTTGACCGATAAGAAAGGCGCGCTTGCCACTCATGTCAGGCATCAATAGCGCATACAATATAGCAGGCGATATCAATGCTAGCGGCCAAACGCCATAGGGTGCGAGTGCAAAGATAAATACTGCCCCTGCTAGCCACGCAATCAATATAGTCAGCACCATAGGTAAACCCTTTGGCTTATCGGGGTTCAGACGTTTTTGCAAATCAACAGTAGACAGACGCATAACAGTTATCCAAGACCATATTATTCAATAATGTAGAACGTGAACATTGAGTGATCCAATCAGTGGCTCATTCAACGTTTAATTGATAGCCAACCATATGACGATATAGCACGCAAAAATTAAACCTGCCCATGATACCAGTCTAAATCAATCAATGGGTAAAATTGCGTAGCAAAAATCGCAGCGCAAAACGCAAAAAAACACGACCGCAATCGTGTTTTTTTATGGCTCTCTAAGACATCAAATGACAAGATTATTGATAACTGTCATTGATAATCTTGAATTAGGAAGCTTGAACCGAGAAACCTGCTAGGCAATTATTAGAAATCAATAATAAAAAGCGCAATAATAAATTAATGGCTGCCTATTAATATCTGCTGGTCAGCGTTGATTTTAGTGAGCTCCAAGTTTTGGATAAAGCGCCCTTCGACATCGGTAATCGTGATTTGCCAATCATCTATCAACACACTTTCACCTTCTAGGTCACCTACATAACCAAGCGCTTGCATGACCAAACCACCCATGGTATCGACATCGGTATCATCAAAATGGGTGCCAAGCTCATCATTACAATCTTCAATCACGGTCGACGCTTGCACACGCCAAGTGTTTGGCTTTTCAGGATCAGCGACGATATTATTAATATCACTGTCTTCATCAAAATCATCATGCTCATCAACGATATCACCGACGATTTCCTCGAGCAAATCTTCCATCGTTACCACACCGCCAAAGTTACCAAACTCATCAACGACAATCGCCATATGCACTTGGGTGCGCTGCAGTGAGCGTAACAAGGTATCAGAACGTGCCGTTTCACTGATGTAAAGTGGCTGACGGACAAGGTCTCTGAGACGTTTGCTATCGATTTTGTCTTCTTGATCGCGCACCATGTGCACAAGGATAGGAATCAAATCTTTTGCCAATAAGATGCCGATAACCGCATCATCGTCTTGGCTATCAAATACCGGATAGCGCGAATGGGTGGTTTCTAAGATGATATCCATCACTTCAGCAAGACTGGTGCTTTCATGCAGCCCAATGACTTGCGGGCGCGGGGTCATGATTTCGCGGACTTGAGTCGCAGGCAGATCCAGCACACCTTCGAGCATATCCACGGTATCAGGCTCTAAGAACTGGCGCGAGTCCTGTACCAAGCGAATCAGTTCATCACGGGTTTCGGGGGCGGTCGATAGCCAGCGTTTTAAGCCGCGCATCGACCAACTACTCGGGCTGGGAGTGTCGTCAGACATGGTGATGTGATTTAACCTCTTTAGTTAATAACAATAAGAATAGCAAAAAACGTAGATGGGGATAAAAATACCAAATAAAACAGCCGTTTTAGGATTATGCCGCGTTAAATAATAAATATAAATAGACCAGACTAAATTAGCTTCACTTTATCGCAAGCCTTACTGACATTCAACGACAAATTCACTCAAATTGTATTGTCAGTGTGTTATAAACTTTGCTATGGTCAAAGCCTTTATTTATCAATAACAAACACTATGTCACTACGCTCATTTTTCTCTCGCCTGCTCATGCCATACTCACAAAGCCATCGCGCAGAAAATGGTACAGCCACTGATGATCATAAAAAGCGGACATGGCGATATTACCTTGTACAGGTGTTAATCATCACAACCTTGCTGCTATCTGCTATTTGGTTACTGATGGCAATCTGGTATCAGTTTGGCATGCGCTCGCTCATTACTTGGCTGACGACCATTGTCATTGTTGGCGTGCTGGCAGCTTTGCTTGTTAACCGTTATGGGGCCAGAGACGCTAAAACATTAGGCCATATTCAATCAGATAATAAATCAATTAATCACGCAAGAGTAAGCAAAAACACCAGTAAAAAAGTAGCAAGCAAATGGTTGATGGGCTTATACGCTACTATTTGGTTTGTCGGTGTTGGGTGGTTTTTTTCTATTGAACCTAAGCAGCAGCGCGACTGGATGCCTGAAGTCAGTCAACAGGTTTCTTATCAACGCGATGTGACCAACCCTGATTTGATTACCCTCACCAATGTGCGTAATTTTGACTGGCATACAAATGAAGAAGCGACTGAGCATTGGGACACACGTACCATCGATATGTCCAAGCTGTCTGGTGTCGATGTCACCAACTCGTACTGGATGGGACCGTTGATTGCGCATACTTTGGTCAGCTTCCGCTTTGAAGATGATAGACCCCTTGCCTTCTCGTTTGAGATTCGTAAAGAAGAAGGAGAGTCTTTTTCTGCACTTGCTGGGTTTTTTAGACGTTATGAGCTCAGCCTGATTGCCGCAGAAGAGCGCGATATTATCTACACGCGTAGTAATGCGCGTGGTGAGCAAGTTTATGTATTTCCCGTTAGTCATCTACAACAGCACGAGGTCAAATCCTTATTTGAATCTTATCTAACCGCTGCTGATGAGCTAAATGCCAAGCCCGCTTGGTATAATACGCTGATTAGTAACTGTACCAATATCATCTTTTATATGGCGCGTATTGTCAGTGGTGACCGTCTGCCATGGGATTACCGGATTTGGGTATCTGGCTGGCTACCAAACTATCTATACGACGTTGGTATGCTCGATGCCAATCGAGAAAAAGATGGGCAGCCTTGGTCGATGGATACGTGGTACGAGCGCACTCATATCAATCCAAAGGTTCGCGGCTTTGACAATCTGGCAGGAAACAGCGCGACGAATAGCCGCAAATTCTCTGAGCAGATTCGTCAGGATATGCCTATGCCGCCCCTAGCGGATTCTAAAACCGAGGCTGAAAGTAGCGCACAGGCGGCGGCTGATGCTAAGGATTAACCCAATTCACCACTCGCTCCTCCATCTCTTCATCAGACATACCAACCTCGGAGACACAGCGCCCTGCCACGCCAATATTGGCAGCGCGCATTTGTTGCTGGGTCACCACTGCATTCCTCGTTAATAACAAATGCCAACTTGGCAAATCCTGCCCTTTATACAAGCGCTTATAAGCGCAGTGCGACGGTAGCCACATCATCTGCGGCAAATTCTCCATCGTCAGTTGAATACAATCGGGCACATGTTCTTGCCGCGTGTCATAGTGCTGACAATAGCCCGTCGCACAGTCCATCAGCTGACAAGTCACATCGGTATATTCGACCAGCTCCTCGTCCACATCGCCATGCTCATCTTCATCAATATACTTAATCAAACAGCAGCTACCACAGCCGTCACATAAGGCTTCCCATTCGCTATGGTTTAGCTCTGATAATGCAAAACGTGACCAGAACTGCGGACGTATGGTCTCATTAGAGGTATTTTGACTTTCAGGAAACAAGCTCATCGTTAATTGCTCCTCTGAGTCGAACTCTGGGTCAGACTTTGAGTTGGGTGCAGATTTATTTAACAAGTTTATAGTCATAGTGTTGTGTTCGATTTTTATACAGAGACATTTTGATAAAGAGGGTTACAGTATTATAGCTGTTTTTGCTTAACATGAGCGTTAAGGTAGTTAAAGTAAGAAAAACGCCTTGCTATAAACAAAACTCATAACATAAAAAAGGACAATAATATGTCAATTAAGACCTTTGAATTAATCAGTACTACTGAAAACAACGTTGAACTTATCAGCTATGTCGCGCTACCAGAAAGTGCATCAGATGACAATCCAGTCGCTGGTATTTTGGTCGCACCAGAATGGTGGGGCGTGGTCGACCACCCAAAATCGGTGGTTGAGCGTCTGGCAGAAGCAGGCTATGCTGCTGTAGCAATGGATGTTTATGGTGAAGGCAAACTGACCAGCGATGCAGCAATGGCAAATATGTGGATGACACAAGTACTTGAAGACCAAGACATGCTGATGGATCGCTGCCGCTTAATCCTCAACGATTTTGGTGACCAATTGGCCGTTAATCGCGATAACTTGGCAGCGATTGGCTATTGCTTTGGTGGTAAAGTTGTCCTCGATATGGCGCGTGAAGGCATGCCATTAAAAGCAGTCGCCACTTTCCACGGCAACCCATCAGCAAAACAGCCAGCAGACAAAAACTTCAAAGCCAAAGTATTGGTCGCTCATGGCCGTGATGATTCAATGGTGTCGATGGATGCCATCGAAGGTCTAAAGTCTGAGTTAGACGCCGCTGATGTCGATTACACTATCGATGTGTACGACAATGCTAAGCATGGCTTTACCAATCCGCATGCCGATGAGCGCGCTGCTAAAAACGAGGTGGATCTTGGTTATAATGAGACCGCAGCCAAGCAAAGCTGGGAAAACATGCTTGAATTTATGAAAACCAATCTCGGTCAATAGTTTTAAAGTGGTTTGAAATTAAAACTATTATAAATAAAGATAATATTAAAAATAAGGGTCACTTACTAGTGTAGGTGACCCTTATTTTATCGCCATATACAATAACTACAATGACTCATGTTGTGATTATTAGCAAATAGCGTCATTATCAGTTTACTATCAAGTGGATTGAGTGATTAGGATGCTGTATTTATTAATGAGCCCACTGGGTTGGCTGGCTTTTATTGTTCTATTAATCGTGGTTGTAGTGCTATATACCAAGATTAATCGGCAAATTGAGCAGTTGCGCCATGATATGACGGAGTTACAAGCTGAGCTTGAGCAGCATAAATATAGCGTGAATACAGCAAAGCCCTCGCACGCTGCGGATATACATCCTACTCAACAGAGCTGGTCTGAATCAGTTGATTCATTAACACAATCAGTAGAAGAACTGGCTACCTCCGCTGTTGATGCTTCTGAAACTACTTTTATTGCTACTGTCGAATCTATAAACAATCAGCACCTCGAAACAACACCTCCAGAGCTGCCGATATTATCAAAGTCACCACAATCGCCCTCATTGCCACAATCTAAAATCCCACAAAAAGCCACTGCAACCATAGAGCCAGATGAACGCTCCCTACCTATCGTCACCTCACTGATTCACTCTATACAAAACTGGTTTTTCGGTGGCAACTTAGTGGTGCGCGTTGGCGTATTGGTATTGCTCGTCGGCGTGGTGTTATTGCTACGCTTATTAAGCGACTATATTGAAATTCCGATTACCGCGAAGCTCATTGGCATTGGTATTATTGGCTTAGGACTCACGGCGCTTGGATTAAAATTAGCAAAAAACCGTTTTGCTTATGGCATCACCTTGCAAGGGGCAGGTTTAGCGACTGCTTATTTAACCACCTTTTTTGCTTATAGCGTCTATCACGTGCTCTCAAGTGTGCCGAGCTTTATGGGACTTGGCCTCTTGTCAGCCATAACCATCGGCTTAGCGGTGCGTCAAAATGCCTTGCCGTTGGCTTTACTAGCATTATCTGGCGGGTTTTTTGCGCCAATATTGACCAGTAGTGATATTGGTAATTTAGCAACATTATTCAGCTACTATCTATTACTAAACGTCACTATTGCTATCATCGCTCATTACCGCACTTGGAAAATGCTCAACCTTCTTGGCGTGATGGTCACCTTTGGACTGGCCTATTATTGGGGTGCGACGGAAAACTTCACTGCTGTCATTGAGATGCAGCGTTGGTCGTTAGTATTACTAGTGACGCTGCATGTACTGCTATATTTATTTGTCGTCATTCGTTATGCGCAACAAATTATCGCTTACAACACACTTAATGAAGCAGGTTTCGCTGATACAGATGTCGCCAATACTACAGATACTTTTAATAGTACAAGCAACGTCAACCACATAGATAAGGTTCCTCTAAGAAACAACAACTATGTTTTTCCCATCGATACCGGTTTACTATTTTCCGTGCCTATATTGGCCTTTGGTTTATTTGCGGCGCTGTTAGACGCTGTTCCTAACGCCTTAACCATCACCAGTGCTGTTTTAGCGGCGATTTATTTGGGCATTGGCTGGCTGTTTGTGCAGCGAAGTCAGCGTTATGCCTTAATTACTGAAGGCATGCTGGCATTAGGGTTTGGCTTTTTAGCATTAGTGATTCCGCTGGCATTCGATGCTGAATGGATTGCCTTTGGCTGGTCGGTACAAGGGCTGGCATTGGTATGGTTCGGACGACGCTCACTACGTGCATGGTCATTACTGTTCGGCCTGTTATTACAGCTGCTCAGTATTGCGATGCTGATGATAACTGTGTTCTTTACTATCAAAGATTATCCAACGCTGGCATTGACGATTTCAGCTATCAGCTATTTAGCAACGATGTTTATCTTACGTGCTAGCAACTCGCCTGCCTCTTTAGACGATACTGAAAACCTTCCTGCACAGAAAAATGCGACTACAGATTCAATGTCTATCATACCTGACGCAACAGCCAGAGTCGCTCAGTCGCTAGGTATCAGTAGCCAAGCTGCTCAGCAATGGCTTACCAGTATCAATAGCCAAAGTATGGCGTTTAACCTGATGTGGCGCAGTCCGATTTTGAGTCGCTTTTTGACCTTTACCGCAATGGGTTGGCTGCTGTCTGTATTGGTCATCGATTTTGACCAATGGTTTGCCAGCTGGCGCTTAGCAACGACGGCACTGCTAGGCTTAGCCACCTTAACTAGCCTTGTTATTTATCAGGCAATTAATCACTATCATTCGTGGCGCGAGATTAGGCAGTTTAGCCATGGTTTGGTGCTGCTATTTTATGCCATGTTGCTGTTTCAACTTCCGCAAAAATATGAATTTGATTATCAATGGACAACCTTTCATTGGCCTATATTTATCACACTACTCATAGGTTGGTTGGTCGTTGGGCAACTATGGTTAAAGTCATGGCATAACGAAGCTGAGTTAAAAATTTTTGATAGCGCAAGCTGGCTTGGCGCTGGAATCATCCTATTGGCAGAAGCCATGTATTACGGCCTGCCCGATTCAAAAGGCGTCATGGCTATTTTAGTGCCGATTGCGCTGATGTTGGCAGGCTTGTGGTGGACACAGCGTCATGCCATGGCTCAATATAATGATAAGAAGTCACACCCGCAATCGAAAGCGGCAACCTCACCATTGGCGCCTTATTGGTTTGATTGGCATCAGTCACTATTAGACAGTGCCAAACTCTTTGTGCCTATGACTTTAGGCTGGGCCATTTTTACCAACTTCACTTACGATGGTATTATTTGGGAACTGCCCTACTTTCCTTTATTTAACTTATATGATGTGACGTTATGGCTGGTGGTGTTTTACGGCTTGGGCGTTTATTTACTCCGTCAGCCATATGGTAGCGGTTCGAGAAATCTATTAAAAGCCATTCCTAAAAACGATATGCTGTTAATTGTGTTAGCGCTGATTGGCCTTTGGATAGGCTCGAGTATGTTGGTCAGGACGCTGCATGCATTTATCGGCACGCCGTTATGGACTGGCAGCTCATATGGGGTTAAGGGTGGCGCTTGGAGTAGCGAGCAAGTACAAACAGGGCTAACTATTTTATGGACGCTCATTGCTTTGGTCGCCACTATTATCGCCAGCCGCTATGGACAGCGAACACTATGGTTTATAGGCATTGGACTGCTGGGCGTTATCGTGCTAAAACTGGTAATCGTCGATTTATCACAAACTGAGGCGATTTGGCGAGTCATTTCCTTCCTTGGCGCGGGTAGCTTAATCTTGGTCATTGGTTATTTGGCACCATTACCACCAGCACGTGAGGATTCAACAGACGAGTCTGCAGGATAGTCTGCTCTGAGCGTTACATGAAATTGTAACGTGGCGACGCTGGTTGTGTAGTAAACTGAACACCATTAGAAAGTAGACGTTGATTGTCTTACTTTTAGCATTTTTTATAAAAGGTTATGAAAACAGATGGATAAGAGAGCAAGTATTCAGTGGTTCCCTGGGCATATGAACAAAGCCCGTAACGAAATCAAAGAAATCATGCCACAGATGGACGTCATCATCGAAGTGATTGACGCGCGTATTCCTTATAGTAGCGAAAACCCAATGGTCGCAGCATTACGCGGCGAAAAACCAGTCATCAAAATCTTAAATAAAGCCGACCTCGCTGATCCTGAATTGACCAAAGCGTGGATGGAATACCTTGAGCAACAAGATGGCGTTAAAGCCATGGCTTGCGACAATAATAAAGCCGATGACGTCAAGCGTATTATCGCAATATGCAAATCCCTCGTACCCAATAAAGTCGGTACCGGTCGCCAAATAAAAGCCATGATTATGGGTATTCCAAACGTTGGTAAATCAACGTTGATTAATACCTTAGCGGGACGCGCCGTGGCAAGAACCGGCGACGAGCCAGCGGTGACCAAGTCGCAACAGCTGATTAAGCTTGACGATGACATCATGCTCTATGATACCCCCGGTATGCTATGGCCAAAGGTCGAAAATGAAAACTCTGGCTATCGCTTGGCGGCGACCGGCGGTATTCGTGATACCGCTTTTGACTTCGCTGACGTGGCCAGTTATACCGCTGAGTATCTAATGCAAGCCTATCCTGAACTGCTAAAAAGCCGCTATAAAATTGAAGAATTACCAAAGACGGATTGGGAGTTTTTTGAAGTGGCCGGACGTAATCGCGGCTGTGTTCGCGCGGGCAATCAAGTCGATACCTACCGCATGTCTGAGATTCTAATTAATGAGCTGCGTAGTGGCAAGCTTGGTGATATTACGCTCGAGACGCCTGCCATGACAGAAGCTGAAGAGCTGGTCGTCGCTGAACAACGCATCGCTGCCGAAGAGAAAAGAATCGCTAAAGAAGAAGAGAAACGTTTGCGTCGTCTAAAAACGCGGAAGAATCGTAAATAAATTGCATAAAGAATACTGGCTACTATGAATCCGTTAATACCCTCTGCTAAAACCATTCAGATTTATCTTCCAAAAGGTAATCCTCGCGGATTGCGCTTGGCAGAGATGACCACGCGTACGGTGCGTTTGATTGAGATTCCACGCATTCATATTGATGATTTTTTTGCGATGCCAGATGCCAATCAAGTTGGCTTATATTTTTTGATTGGTGACACCGACAGTATAGATAAGCCATTACTTTATATCGGGCAAACTGGCGATTTGAAAACTCGTCTCAATCAACATCATAAAAAAGACTTTTGGACGCGGGCTTTTGTCATGCTTTCAACCAATAATTCCATGACCCAAACCCATGCGCTGTATATGGAGCATAAAGCGATTGCCACTGCCATTAATGTTGGGCGCTATGAGCTAAAAAATGGTAATAGTGGTAATAAGCCGCATACACCCGACCCATTAAAAGCTGACTGCGAAGAGTTGTTTCACACCCTTGATGTTTTGCTATCAACCTTGGGGCAACCTATTTTTGAATCTTTAGCTATTCACGATAGCCTTTATAGTAACGAGACTGATGCACATAAACTGACCACACCCACTGATGTTAAAGTTGAAAAAGCAGCTGAAATATCTCCAACTAAACCTATCCCAGTCCTGTTTTATTACAAGGTAAAAGATTGCGATGCACAAGGCTATTATGATGACGATGGCTTTGTAATATTAGCAGGCTCTTTAATTAGACAAGCACAGGCAGTATCTGCGCCACCCTTTGTGACCAGATTAAAAGAGAGCTTGCTTAGTAGCGGCAAACTCATAGCGGTAAATGATACAAGCTATAAGCTCACTGAAAACCATTTATTTAAAACACCCAGTGGAGCCAGTTCTTTAGTATCAGGTCGTTCGACTAACGGCTGGATTGAATGGAAAGATGCCACAGGTCAAACTTTAGACAGTGTTTATCGATAACGCCTTTAATCCCAACATGCGACCCTCATATAACTCTCATACTTTTTGAATTGCTCGCCCATTGCCTATGACATCTATTACTTTTATCCATAGCGAGACCAACCTCGACTCCTTCGCCCCCCGCCTCCTTGATTGGTTCGAAACGAACGGTCGCCATGACCTGCCTTGGCAACAACACCAAACTGATACGCCTAACCCTTATATTGTTTGGCTATCCGAAATCATGCTACAGCAAACGCAAGTGACTACGGTGCTGCCCTACTTTGCGCGTTTTATGGACTCCTTTCCGAGCGTGCAGGATTTAGCCGCAGCAGAATGGGACATGGTGGCAGAACACTGGGCGGGGCTTGGCTACTATGCGCGGGCGCGTAATCTGCATAAAGGCGCAAAGCAATTGGTTGCAGTGATTGATGAGACGGGCGACTTTCCACAAACACTAGCAGGTTGGGAAGCCATCTCTGGCGTTGGCCCATCGACTGCTGGCGCGATTATGGCAATGGGGTTACATCGTTATGGTGTTATCTGTGACGGTAATGTCAAACGCGTTCTCACACGCTGGGCGGCTATCGATGGTGATATTACTAAATCTGCCACCACTAAAGAGCTGTGGGCATTGGCAGAACGTTTAACACCTAGGGAAAATTCAGGACTGTTTGCACAAGCGATGATGGATATGGGCGCAACCCTGTGTACGCGTAGCAAGCCTTCCTGCTTATTGTGTCCACTGCAAAATGATTGCTTGGCACATGCGCAGGGTCGTGAAATCGACTATCCAGTCAAAGCCAAAAAGCAGCCCAAACCCAGCAAATTTAGTCATGCGCTATTAATTAAAGATACGAACGGCAAAATACTGTGGCTACAGCGTCCTGACAATGGCATTTGGGGTGGATTGTGGAGTTTGCCTTTACAGTTTGTAGAAAAGATTGAAGGCAAAGCGAGTGGCAAAGCGACTGATAAAAAGCAAGTTGCGAACGATGATAAGCCATTGGCTGTGCCAAGTGACGTACGTCGCAATGAAAAAGTTTACGAAGCAGAGTTTACCACCGCTGAGCAGATTATTCATGAATGGTTAGCAAAGAACGAATTAATAGCAGAGTCAGTCAGTCACTCATTATTAGAAGATGCGCCTATTAAGCATTCACTAACCCATTTCCATTGGTATTTGACACCGCAATCAGTCACTTTAGATGCCAAACAAACGGCCGAAATAAGCAAAGCCTTACAAGTAGCAGATATTAATATTAATTGGCTAAGTGCTGATGATGCACGGGCAACACTTGGATTGCCACGCGCGATGGTTAAGATTTTAGAGTAATGAGTAAACTCAACTAAATGAAACTCATAAAAAAAGCGACTCAAAATATATTCTGAGTCGCTTTTTTCATTAATAAAACACTAAAGACTTAAGACAGAACTTAAGATTTGGGCACTCGCAACCGCATCAAACCCTCTTGTTGCACCGTAGCAACCAGCTTACCATCTTGCCAAAACTGCCCGTGGTTTAAGCCTTTGGCATTAGAGGTGGTATCACTCCACATGTCGTATAGTAACCAATCATTTAAATCAAAATCACGGTGAAAATGCATCGAGTGGTCGATACTGGCCGCTTGCAGACCGCTGGTCATAAAGCTCACACCATGCGACATCAGCCCCGTACCTACCAAGTAGAAATCAGACGAGAATGCCAATAGCGCTTGCTGAATAGCCACTGGTTGATTGCCCAGTTCACGGATACGCAGCCAATTGGCCTGCTTGGGTTTCATTGGCTCTGGATGAATAGGATCACGCGGTTTGACCGGTTTAATCTCGACGTGACGACGACGCATAAAACGCGCCTTAAGTGCATCTGGGACTTTACCAACATACTCTTCTTTTAAATCCTGCTCGGCGAGCAAGTCCTCTGGCGGTGGATAGACTGGCATATCTTCTTGATATTCTAAGCCCTCTTCCATCGGTGAAAACGACGCAATCATCGAAAATATTACTTGCTCGATAGGGGCTTTACCGCGCACTTCTTTGTATTGAATCGCGGTAACTTCACGCGCAGACAAACTGCGACCATCACGTAAGCGGCGCACTTTATAGATAACGGGCTGATTGATATCACCACCGCGCAAAAAATAGCCGTGCAGTGAGTGACAAGGCTTGTCTTTATCTAGCGTATGCGCCGCTGCCATAATCGCTTGCGCCAGCACTTGCCCACCAAAAATACGACTGCCAACATAGTCATGGCTTTTACCCTCAAAAATATCAGGGGTAACTTCGATAAGCGCGACAGTAGCCAGCAGCTCATCAATCAGTTGCGAATAATCGGACATGACGATATGTTTCCTTATTTTTATCAAAAACGCGAAGCATTTAAAACGAGCAGCTGAAAATAAGCCATTAACGACATCAATATGACATCGCGACAAATCCTTTGCATTTGAATGTAAAATAATATGAAATCACTTGCTGAAAATACACAAGAGAGGTTTAGAACAAAATTTTTAGCGTAAAAAATACAGCCATAGCCTGTATTATAATTCGAAAAGGTAAACATCTTACCCAATATTGATGGTTTTGACTAGTTAGTCTCCGCCTACTTGCGAGTATCAATCTGATTCACTTTTCCATGGAATAACAAGCGAGACATGAATACTAGCAGTATGAGCATAAGCGGCATTAACCATAAAAAAACGAGATGATTTTACCATCTCGTTTTTTAACTTTCTGACATTTATGGTTTTACTGCGACCAGCACACGAATAGAATCTGGTACCAATGATAAATTACTTAGCGCTTGCTCGCCTTGGGCTTTTAGTTGTTCTAGACGTTCAATCTCTGCAGGACGCACGTTAGGGTTGATGGTTTGCAGATGCTTTAAGCGTTTAATCTCACGTGACCATTGCTGACTAAAACGAGCACTTGCCTGTTCGCCAATCTCTGCTAGCTGCTGACGTGCAATGTCTTCTGCTTCATAATAACATTGCTCAATCACATCACCACGCACTTTAATCACTTGGCGGGCACGGTTTTTATCCAAACGCTCAATATGCGGCATGATCATCTCGGCGCTGATACGCGCAGACAAGTCACTGCCCTGTTCACTGATAAACACACGGATATTTTGCGTACTCAATGTGCCTGGCAGATTGAGCACTTTTGGCGCAATGGCTTCGACGCGGAAGTTCACTTCGAGCAGAACCATACCTTGTGGAACGGCAGCGCTCTTTAGCATCGCCACCGTGGTATTCCCAAAGGTACTGGTACTTGCCAGCTCGTAGATAGCACGCATCAACGGATGCTCATGAGTGATAAACTCAATATCTTCACGCTGCAGCGCTTGCTCACGCTCGAATGTCAACGTCATACCGTCTTCATCACCCAGTGGCAAACCATCGATATAATCGCTAATCTCGGTGCTGTCAATCGGTGCAATCACCCATGAGCCATCACGCTGGATATTATGATCGATATTGGCGGATGCAAAAAAGCGCTCGATAAATTGCGGTAACAGATTGTGACTGTCAAAATCACGCATGGCACCAGCGATACGGCCAGCGACACGTGGACGGCACGAGTTGTACTCAAGCAGACGGTCGCGACCCGCTTGCAGCTGTGCCTCTAATCCCAGTCGCGTTTGTAGTGCTTCTTCGATAATACTTTGCAAAGTCACACTATTTTCAGCAGTATCCGCACCCTCAAGCATTGGCTTTAACTCTTGGATATACTGCTCTTGCACGCTCTGGGCAGTCGGCGAAATTTGATTGAACATATTCAGTGCGTCGTTATACCACTGATACAGTCGCTCTTGTGCGGTGCCTTGCACATAAGGGATATGCAGCATGATTTGCTGAGTCTGTCCGATACGGTCTAGGCGACCGATACGCTGCTCTAAGGTATCTGGATTAGCAGGCAGGTCCCACAGTATCAACTGGCTGGCAAACTGGAAGTTACGACCTTCTGAGCCAATCTCTGAGCACAATAATATCTGCGCGCCTTCACTGTCGGCGAAGAACGCCGCCGCTTGGTCACGTTCAAGTAGGGTCATCTGCTCTGTAAAGATAGCAGTCTTAATTCCCGCATGCAGACGCAGCACCGCCTCTAAGCTCTCAACCGTCGCACCGCTACGGGCAATCAGTAGCACTTTTTGATGCTTAAGCTCGCCGCGTAAGATATCAATCAACCAAGGGACACGTGGGTCATCTTCCAACCAACCACCATCAGGCTGATTTTCTTCGCCCCATAGCTGCTCGCGCAATTTACCATTGGTTTGATAGCTATCTTTCCATGCTTCAGGCAACGGTAATGGATAAGGCTGACTGCTACGACCATAGAACCCTTTAACGCTTTCGCGCGTGTTACGGAATAAGATACGACCCGTACCATGACGATCTAGTAACTCATTGAGCGCATAAGTACGCAATTTTTCATCATCGTTAATCGCACCCAACTCATCCATACTAATGTCTAATAGATGACTCAAAGCAGCAATTTGACCATCGCTCAATGGCTTATCTTCTATCAATACGCCAGCGACTGCTGCCGTTTCAGCGAAGGCTTCTTGACCATCGATAAATTCATCCAAATCATCAAAACGATCTGAATCCAGCAAACGCAAACGGGCAAAGTGGCTTTGTGCGCCAAGCTGCTCGGGTGTCGCAGTCAGTAGCATGACCCCAGGTGTTTCTTCGGCAAAATCAGCAATCAAGTCATACTTATCATTACCGCCCTGCGCTTCATCCCAATGCAGATGATGCGCTTCATCAACCACCAATAAATCAAAACCTGCCTCCATCGCTTGGTCATACAAGTCAGGATGGTCAAGGAGCAAATCCATACCAGCGATGATACATTGCTCAGTGGCAAAGACGTTTTGTTCAGGGTCGTGTTCTTTGATAGCAGCAGCACGCACCAAGTCAAACAAGGCGAAATTTAGATTAAAACGACGACGCAGCTCAATCATCCATTGGTATTGCAAACTGTCCGGTACGAGAATGAGGACACGCTCAGCTTTACCCGTTAGCAGTTGCTGATGAATAATCAGACCTGCCTCAATGGTTTTACCCAAACCGACTTCATCAGCTAACAGCACACGCGGGGCGATACGCTTACCGACTTCGTGGGCGATATAGAGCTGATGTTCAATAATATCGACACGCGCGCCCATTAGACCTTTGAGAGGGTGACCCGCTAGCGCTGACTGCATACGCAAGATATCTTGACGCAGCTCGTACCAATCACCGCGCTCGATACGACCCGCCAGCAAACGCTCAAGCGGTTTGGCAAGCGTGATATTGGCGGCCAAACGGGTTTCCATGATGCCGCGCTCGTGCTCATCAACACCATATTTAAGCACCCCCATGACTTCGTCGACCGCATTGACTGTATAGCATTTGCCATCTTGGTCATAAATACTGTCGCCAACCTTGAACACCACGCGCGATAATGGCGCAGAGTTTTTGGCATAAACGCGCGTCTCTTCGCTTTGTGGGAATAAAATATGCACACATCGGTCGTCAACATCGATGACCACACCCAAGCCAAGCTCAGACTCCGTATCAGATAAATAACGTTGACCAACGGCGAATTCAGTACTGTGCAATGAAGCGATAGAGATAGTCATAAGGCGATGTCTTTTGTACTCAGGTAATAAGAAATTAGATAGATAGCAATCAGACGTTAGCAATGATAGCAGCTCAGGTGATGCAAGCAGCAGATTGTCAAAAACATCCACTAGAGGCCACAACAAAAACCAAGCCAGCAATTCAAGCGAACCATTATATAACGTTAGCGGCTAGATGAGTGCGTTAAGTTGAATTTTCAAGAGGTCAATTAAGATAGTAACTGGCTTTACAAGGTACTTGGGCGATTCATTTTTGACTAAAATCCCCAACGTGCTACATTAAGCCAAGCATTACCGATACGAAAGCATTAGTAGAAAATCGATATAAAAACAATAAAATAAATAAGGAGTCACCATGCAAGCGGTTTTTTTAGATAAAGGTACTTTTTCTGATAACGTTGAGTTGCCAGCCCCAGCAGGTATCACGGATTATGTGACTTATAATGACACGCCAAAAGACAACGATGTCATTATCGAGCGCTGCCGTCACGCTGATATCATCATCACCAATAAAGTACAGATTGATGCCGATGTTATCGCCAAACTACCCAACCTTAAGCTTATCCAACTGACAGCTACAGGGATGAATAACGTCGATCAAGATGCTTGTGATGAGCATAATGTCACACTTTATAATGTCGCAGGATACGCCGTCAAAAGCGTCCCTGAGCACACCTTTATGCTGATGCTCAACGCCATGCGTGCCAGCATCCATTATCATCAAAAAGTCGTCGATGGCACATGGCAAAATAACGGTAACTTTTGTCTGCTCGACGTGCCACTGATAGATTTGGAAGACAAGACATTAGGGATTATCGGCGTTGGTACTATCGGCAAGCGCGTCACTGAAATTGCTCGTGCCTTTGGAATGACCGTATTGTGGGCAGAGCATCAGGGTCGTACACCGCGCAGTAATGATTATACTGCCTTTGATGAGGTACTCGCCCAGTCTGATGTCATTAGCTTACATACCCCTTTGAATGAAGAAACCAAGCATCTTATTAATGCAGATACATTGACAAAGATGGCTAAGAAGCCATTACTGGTCAACGTTGCACGTGGCGGTATCGTCGATAGCAACGCTTTGGTTGAGGCTATTCATAGTGAGCAGATTATTGGTTATGCAACCGATGTATTTGAGCAGGAGCCCGTCACTGATAATGATCCGCTGCTCACTATCAATGACCATCCGCGGGTGATATTTAGCCCACATAATGCTTGGGGCAGTAAAAGCGCACAAGAAACCTTATGGCAAATACTTAGTAAACAAGTGAGTGAGTTTATCGAGTCCCAATAAACGATGATTAATAAATGACAAACCTCAAACCATCTTAACGGCTAAAACGCAGCCAATCGTCTTTGATTTTTCGGTACTTTAGCATAATGTGATCACTGACATAGTTATTGGTCACATACCAAGGATAGCGGTCGCCTTGCTTGGGTAACGTGTCATAAGCGCGTTTGACATAGCCTGCTGACAGCGACCCCATCACTGTGTCTGGCTGCATAACCGCCCTACTGCTTTTGTCATTTTTATCATATCTATGACGGTCAGTCTGTGCTTTTGGTATGACCACTTGATAGTGATGCTTATGCATATAACGCAGCAAGCGCACCACATACTGACAAGCCAAATCTATTTTCAGCGTCCACGAAGCGTTGGTATAGCCAAACAATGCTGCCATATTGGGCACGTCTTCGACCAGCACTGCCTTATAAGTCATACGCTGACCGATATCAGTCGCTTGCCCATCGACATATACCTTGGCACCGCCGAGCATTTGTAGCTTAAGCCCTGTCGCGGTCACGATAATATCAGCATCAAGACGCCTACCAGAATCGAGCATGATGCCTGACTGGGTGAAGTGGCTGATTTGCTCGGTGACAACTGCCGCGCGCTCACCATGCAAGGCTTTGAAAAAATCACTGTCAGGTACTGCACACACCCTTTGCTCCCACGGATTATAGTCGGGCATAAAGTGAGCGATATCGACATCACTGTCTTTTAGCTCTTTTTTTACGCCACGGTTTAATAACAGCTTCATCAGCGATGGCACGCGAGTGGCAACTTGATACAACCCTTGTTGGCGCAGTACATTACGGGTACGTAGTACCTTATAGGCCTGTTCTTTTGATAATGGAGAAAACTTACCCGATAGCCACTCTATCGCATAGTCATCGCCTGGCACGCTTGCCACATAGGTCGGCGAACGTTGCAACATCGTGACGTGCTGCGCGCATTGGGCAGCATCCTCGTCAACCATAGCAGGCAGCATTGTCATCGCTGTAGCACCACTGCCAATGATGACGACTTTTTTATTATCATAATCGACGTTTTGCCAATGCTGCGGATGTACGATGCGACCTTGGAAATCTGCTTGTTTTTCAAAATGTGGTTGATAGCCTTGTTCATAATCGTAATAGCCAGTGGCACCAACGACGAAATTTGCACTCAAAGTAAATACTTCACCGCTGCCATGATTTTTCACTGTGGCAGTCCACAGCTCGGTTGCACTCGACCACGATAATTGCTGCACTTCATGCTGATAACGAATGTGCTCAGTGACACCTAGCTCGCGTGCAGTATCGGCGATGTAGCTTTTAATATCGTCGCCTTTTGCCAGTATTCTATGATCTAACCACGGTCTGAAACTATAACCAAAAGTCAGTGCATCAGAGTCTGAGCGCACCCCTGGATATTGGAACAAATCCCACGTACCACCTAAGTCAGCGCGTTTTTCTAACACCACAAATCGCGGTGCAGCTTTTTGCTTAGCGCTTTTATTTTTACGCTTAAACGTTGGCTTGTCAGATATTTTATGACCAAAGAGGCTTTGATGCTGATTATCCAACAAACGGTTTTGCTGCAATCGACTGGCCATGCCAATACCAGCGATACCTGCACCAATGATGAGCACCTGATAATCTGCTGACTGACTTGAGAGTGTCGATTTAGGTTTTAAGCGTTTGTTAACTGCCTGTTTGACCGACTTAATATCTAGCACAATACAATCCTTGTTTTTGCATGACGGGTTTTGCATAAATTAAAGTCTGTTTAAACATACCCATTTAAGAAGTTAAAAAGGGCTTGGGCTTTCCCAGTCCATCCATGCACCCAATGTCGGGTGTTTAAGGCGTAGCTGCTGTGCGTGCAAATTCAGTCTCGGTGCGATTGTCAATGCATCACCTTCTGCATAAATAGGGTCGCCAATCATCACATGACCGACGTGGACCATGTGTACTCGTAGCTGATGGCTACGGCCCGTAACAGGCTTTAGCATCACTCGCGTGACTGTCTGACCGCTGCACGTTTCATGAGCCAGTACCTCATACAGCGTAAGCGCATGCTTTGACCATTCATGATCAACGATATGACGCGGTTTGGTAGTAGGCTCATAGCGTACAGGCACTGATATTTTGCCGGTTGCGCCCACACTTTCCCACTGACCAAAAACGCGCGCTTGGTATTTTTTTTGCGGCAAACGTTCGATGAACTGCTTACTGATATTGGTTTGTGCTGCGGCATTTTTGGCAAAAATAATCAGCCCTGAGGTATCCATATCAAGACGGTGAATCAATTTAACCGCAGGATTGGCACGTTCAAGCCGCGCCAGCAAACTGACCTTTAGCGTCTTACCATCAACGCTTAACAGTCCGGCCGGCTTATCAACCACCCAAATATCATCATCTTCATAGACCGTAATGTCTTGTGCAAAGGTTTGAAAAAACTCAAGCGGATAAGCATCTTCTTGAGCATTGAGGGCAGCGACTTTTTCATCAGTAAAGGGCATAAAATTAACTACTTATATTGATTAAGACTGATAGGTATAAATACTAAGACTGATTGATACTGGTAATTGATACTGGTTATTGATATTTCTCTACCGCCATTTCAGTCAGGTGACAGATAACCCATAACCTGTATCATTATGTGTCGATTCATTGTGTTAATAGTAATTGTTAAACAATTTAAACGGCCTGCATCTGTCAACTTTGACCAAACATGTTAATATAATGGCACATTTTCACCACTTCTAAACCGTTCTTTGGTCGCTCATCACTCTATTAATAAACCAATATATAAGTTGATGGGCGGCGATAAAGATAATAAAACAAGAGAGATAAAATTATGTCAGACCTTATTGTACATACTACCGACACAGACTTTGATCAAGACGTTCTACAATCAGACGTACCTGTACTAGTAGACTTCTGGGCACCATGGTGTGGTCCTTGTAAAGCCATCGCTCCTATTTTAGAAGATCTAGCAACTGAGTACCAAGGTAAAGTTAAAATCGTCAAAGTAGACGTGGACAACAACCCGCAGGCGGCTAGCCGTTTCGGTATCCGCAACATCCCAACGCTATTTGTCTTCAAAGACGGCGAAAAAGTAGATTCAGTGATGGGCCTACAGCCAAAAGCGGAACTGGCCAAAGTATTAGACAAGCATTTATAAGTACTATAAATAAAGCGATACTCACATCGATGACTCTGCTGTGAGCCGCTTTATAAAGTAATGGACTTGCAATACCAACAGTCTAGTCAAAAAAACCATTATCCGACTGAGATAATGGTTTTTTGCTTGTTTTTTATGCAAAAAGCTCAATTATACAACTTTTTTGGCAAAATTTATTGACAATGCCATTGTGAAGACCGTATAGTCTGCTGACAAGAGAAAACTAACGGTTTTCCTAAGTATCTTGTCGCTATTCTCCTCGTGTTTATCAACAAAAACACAATCGTCATTATAAACACCATTACTGAACGAAATGACTAAACACAATTACTGATATTGAGTTTTTGACGCAGACTCTTATGTGGTCTTCTTTATCATTACTTCTTATTGCCGTGCACGCTATCATTGCCACGCGTACATAAGCTGACATGCAACACCCAAACTACATAAATTCTCGCTCTGTGCACGCACCCTCTATCGCCATACTGTCGTTGTTTTAATCAATGTCGTGACTTGTGCTGCTAATGGCATCTCTCATCTGATCACTTGCTAATGACCTATCTATGAATCTTACTGAATTAAAGAAAAAATCAATCTCTGAGCTCTTGGCCATTGCCAAAGAAATGGGACTTGATAATATGGCGCGTAGCCGTAAACAAGACATCGTTTTTGCTATTCTTAAAACCCATGCTCGTAACGGTGAAGCCATTTATGGCGACGGCGTGCTTGAGGTTCTTCCTGATGGTTTTGGCTTTTTGCGCTCATCAGAAGGCTCTTATTTAGCAGGCCCTGATGATATCTATGTCAGCCCTAGCCAAATTCGCCGCTTTAGCTTAAAGACTGGCGATAGTATTGCTGGCACGATTCGCCCACCAAAAGATTCTGAGCGTTATTTTGCGCTATTAAAGGTCGGTGAAATCAACTTTGATACGCCAGACCGCTCACGCCATAAGCTTATCTTTGAAAACTTAACGCCATTATTTCCAACAGAGCAGTTAAAGCTTGAGCTTGGTAATGGTACCACCGAAGACTTGACTGGTCGTATTATTGACCTGATTGCCCCGATTGGTAAAGGTCAGCGCTCTATCATCGTCGCACCGCCAAAAGCTGGTAAAACGATGCTGCTACAAACGATCGCACAGTCAATCACTCGTAACAATCCTGAATGCTATCTAATCGTTCTACTGATTGATGAGCGCCCAGAAGAAGTGACCGAGATGGAGCGTACGGTACGCGGTGAAGTGGTTGCTTCGACCTTTGATGAGCCACCACAGCGTCATGTGCAAGTGGCTGAAATGGTCATCGAAAAAGCCAAACGTTTGGTTGAACATAAGCAAGACGTGGTCATTTTACTTGACTCTATTACCCGTCTTGCTCGCGCCTATAACACCGTTATCCCGTCATCAGGCAAAGTATTGACCGGTGGTCTAGACGCCAACGCCCTTGAGCGTCCGAAGCGTTTCTTCGGTGCAGCACGTAACGTCGAAGAAGGTGGCAGCTTGACCATTATTGCCAGTGCGCTTATCGATACGGGCAGTAAGATGGACAGCGTTATCTTTGAAGAATTCAAAGGTACGGGCAACCAAGAAATCACGCTTGAACGTGATTTGGCCGAAAAACGCGTTTTCCCAGCAATTAATATCAAAAAATCTGGTACACGTCGTGAAGAACGTCTACTCGATGAAGACAAACTGCGTAAGGTTTGGATTTTACGTAAATTGCTACAGCCGATGGATGGCGTCCAAGCGACTGAGTTCTTGTTAGACCGTCTAAAAGAAGCGAAGACCAACGATGAATTCTTTGAGCAAATGAAGCGTAAATCACAGAATTAATTTGCGTAGCGCTGAGCTATATTTACTCAGCACTACTTATCATTTCTCACTCAGCATCATAGTTTTTGATTAGTTATTAACTATATATATACCATGAAGACTGCCCTCAGGCGGTCTTTTTGCTGTTTACAGGTTAGACAATATCAGTTAGCCTACTATTGAGGGAAATACAATAATCCTCATCATAAGCCCTACCAACGATACAGTGTGGAAACATCGTTTACATCTCACTTGTAAAGCTTAGCGTTTCTACTACGCGTTGGCTATCGATAACGGGCTATTATTGGCAGTAGTGGAACATACTTAGAAAATATCATAAAGATTGTATTTTAAAGGTGTTGTATTTTAAATTGGATGACTTAATAGGTGATAATATGAAACTTGCTAAAACGATTGCAATGACTGCTCTTACTAGCTCAGCACTTATCATGGGTGGCTGTGCAACTAACGGATACAACACTGGTTTGAACAACACCGCTAAAGGTGCTGCTGCTGGTGCTGCTGCTGGTGCACTTATCAGAAGTGGTGGCGACAGTAAAGACATCGCTCGTGGCGCACTTGGTGGTGCTGCAGTTGGTGGCGCTGGTGCATATATCCTAGACCAGACCAGATAACTTATTTATATCGCTGTCCTTTAGATAGCTAAAGAAAGGCCTGCAATTGATTGCAGGCTTTTTTGTGCTTGAATGTTTTTATAACTAAAAATAAATTTTACAAAGCACCGCTAAACGTATCGCAAGATTGCACGTTGCCACTCTCTAAACCACGTGTGAACCATTGCACACGCTGTTGGCTAGTACCATGCGTAAAGTTATCAGGCACTACCGCACCACCACTCGCACGTGCTAAACGATCATCACCGATTTGACCAGCAGCATTGATGGCTTCATCGATATCGCCCGCTTCTAAAAACTGTACACGCTCTTGATTACGCTGCGCCCAAACACCAGCGAAGCAGTCCGCTTGTAGCTCCTGTAACACCGATAATTTATTGGCCTCTGCACGGGTAACTTGACGACTGGCTTCACCCACTTGTTGCGTGATACCTAATAGGGTTTGCACATGATGACCGACCTCATGCGAGATGACATAAGCTTGTGCAAAGTCACCTGCCTTACCTTCGTTATCTTGACTACCTGAACCCTGCTGATCACCTGCGATACCAAGATTTTGACGCATTTCTACGAAAAAAGACGTATCTAGATACACTGTCTGATCGCCCGGACAGTAAAACGGTCCTGTTGCAGAACTGGCACTACCACAAGCTGAGCTGACTTGACCGTTAAACAAAATCAATGATGGTTCTTTATAAGTGCTGCCTGCTTCATTAAATATCTGATGCCAAACTTCTTCTGTATCGGCTAATACCACTTTTACAAACTGGGTATCACGATCCGTCGCAGTGGCAGGTTCGGTGGCGCTGCCACTACTTCCTCCGCCTGCTACGACCTGACCTGTTTGTAAAGCCGTCATCGGATTGACGCCAAAAACCAACCACAAAATACCTGCGATAATAATACCACCGATACCGCCACCAATCATCTTGCCGCCGCCTTTACTAGAGCGAACGTTGGAGCTACCTCTTCTACCTTGCCATTTCATAACCTTCTCCTTCAAACATAATAATTACATAACTATTTGTATTATAAGACTTCGATATAGTGCGATATCAATCCCTTGATTTTATGGTTCATACGTGAGCCATTTTTTAGCCTCTTTAGAACATGATCGATTGAATCGAGAACATGACCTATAGTATTAATGCCTATTTTGCATCATCTTTATTAAATTTAATAAAAATAAGTCACACGATTTCAACAGATAACAGACATCAAAATGGCTGCTAAGCTCTTAAAATGGCTCTGTTTTATCGATTATACGTATATAAATATGGCTTGTTGTATTAATAGTTATAATAAACGTCAAATGTAAAATTAATTTTACAATTTTTATTGTTACTTAATTGTACAGCCTCTTTCCATTTAGAAAGAAACCATATAGAATGCGTGAAAGCTGAGTAGCTGTAACTAAGACTAGTTGAACTCTGAGACATCTCGGACTTCGACCTTTGTTGCTGCTACTGCTCATTTCATTTTTCCGGAGAAAATACTATGAATCTTAAATTACTTGCTCTTGCTGGTATCATGACTGCATCTATGGGCCTAACTGCCTGTGACAGTAACACTGAAAACGCTGCTGAAGATTTATCTGACGCGCAAGAAGAAGTGCAAGATGCTTCTGAAGAGCTAAACGAAGCTGCTGCTGAAGGCGAAGTTGTTTCTGCTGACGCTGAAGCTGCTGTTGCTGATGCTGAAGCTGACATCGCTGAAGCACAAGCTGCGACTGCTACCGACGAAATGGACGCTGAAGTTCCTGTAGACGGTACTACTACTAGCGTAGACGTAGCTAGCGAAACTGATACTGCTGCTGTAGACGCAGCTGACGAAGTTGTTGTAGTTGAAGAAGCTCAGTAATTTATTGTTTATACAATAAACACTGTAGTAAAAAAAAGAGAGCCTATGCTCTCTTTTTTTATGCCTGCAATTTATGATAGTGAATCAGTGACAAGCCAATGCATGATATCCACTGACCTCCTTATGCATAGGTAAGCCAGCCATCACTTATCTTTTGAACCGTTGAATGCTCTTATACTCTTAGAGTAATCACAGAGCAGCCAAAAGCACCTACGTTTGCACATATTTAAACCTCGACATGTTTAAGTCTAAAAAAACGTCGCGTGCCTATCATTAATGCAAACAAATATGTTCTGCTTTAGGCATCAAATAATCGCTCATCAACCTGTTGACGAAATTTTTGTCCCGTTTTAAAGGTGACCACGCGGCGCGCAGACACAGCAACAGGCTCACCAGTCTTTGGATTACGCCCAGGACGGCTATTTTTATCTTTAAGCTCAAAGTTGCCAAAGCCTGAAAGCTTGACCTCTTTGCCGTCAATCAAACTCTCTGACAATTCATCAAAGAAATTCTCTACCAAACAACGGCCTTCTTGGCGTGTTAGGTTAAGATGACTCATCAAATGCTCAATCATGTCAGATTTGGTTAAGGTGCTCACAGTACGACTCCTATGCTATGTCGTGATGTCGAATATCATGGTTTAGCGGTATGAGGGTTGATGTTGGTTATTATAAAGGTTTTTTGTCACCTTTTTTAATAAAGTCTAAATTAAATCCTTTATTAATAACCACTTAACTTGTTTTATCAATAAAAACTCTAGAGAATAATAATTTTTATAAATAGCAATGCTCTGTAGCGCCACCTATGAGGCTACAGAGCATTGTTTATTGTCAGTATTAAATATTAGCTATCGCGCAACTGGGCAGAGTGCTGCTCGGTTAGTGCTTGTACCACCTTATCAGTGGCAGTTTTCACTGCTTCATCAGATAATGTCTGCGTGCTGTCCTGCCATACTAGAGCAAAAGCTAGTGAACGCTGACCGGTCGGTACTTTATCGCCTTGGTAAACATCAAATAGCCATAAATCAGTCAACAGCTCACCTGCCGCAGCACGTATCGTTGACTCTAATCTCTGTAAGCTGATGTCGCTGTCTACCAAGATGGCGATATCGCGACGTACTTGTGGAAATTTACCTGGGGTAGTAATGGCATGTTGCTCACGCACGAGGGCCAGTAAAGGTGCCAGTGATAATTGAGCAACCCACGTGGCTGGCAGATCCAACTGTTTAGCCGTGTTAGGATGCAGTTGACCCAACCAACCGACATACTCATCATCGATATAGAGTTTGGCACTCTGCCCCGGATGCAAGAAAGCAAGCGCACTACGCTCATAGCGGATACGCGCACTGTCGATTTGTGCAGGTAACAACTGCTCAATGTCGTTTTTGAGGTCATAAAAGTCTAACGCACGATTTTGATACGCTTGCTCGTCCCAAACATTACCGACTGCTACCAAAGCAATACTAGGCGTTTGTACCAAATCACTAATGCTTTGACCGACAAAACTTAGACCCGTCTCAAAGAAACGGACACGTGGCTGCTGACGATTGAGGTTGTATTGCACACAAGGCAATAAACTCGATAATAGAGTACGGCGCATCACCGCCAAGTCACTTGAGATAGGATTGGCCAGTGCCAACACTTCCCCTAGTGCTTTATCATCGAGCAATGCTTCTATTTTTGCATCACTGAAGCTAAAGCTGATTGCTTCCATATAACCATTATTGACCAATGCCAGCTTCATTTCATGTGTCAAGTCTGCGGTATCCTCATAATCCATACTGACTTGCAAATGTGGCAAGACGCTTGGAATATTGTCATAGCCATAGATACGGGCAATCTCTTCGATGAGGTCTTCTTTGATACTCATATCAAAGCGATATGATGGCGGTGTACAAATAAGGCTATCCGCTTGCTGTTCTACTGCAAAGCCTAATTGATTCAAGATACGCACCATCACTGCTGGTTCAATCTCAATACCGATGACATCACGAACTTTAGTAATTGGCAAGGTAATGGGCGCACGTGCTGGCAGGTTATCGCTACTTTCTGCTTTTACTATTTGCCCTGCTTGAGAGCCCGTGACACTGGTAATCAAGTCAGTAGCACGTGCCAACGCTAACTCTGGTAATTCAAAGTCCACGCCACGCTCAAAACGTTGTGAGGCGTCGGTATGCAAACCAAAACGGCGTGCGCGCGCAGCAATAGCCAATGGGCTAAAGAAAGCACTCTCTAATACAATATTGGTCGTGCTATCAGTCACGCTACTACGCTGACCGCCCATAATTCCGGCAAGTGCAAGTGCACTTTTATCATCAGCAATGACCAATTCATCACCGGTTAAAGTAATGGTTTGCTCATTTAATAAGGTAATGGTCTCGCTAGGCTCTGCCAAACGTACGACGATATCACCAACAATGGTATCGGCATCAAACGCATGTAACGGCTGACCCAATTCCATCAACACATAGTTAGTCACATCAACCAAGAAGTTGTGTGAACGTAGCCCTGAATGGACTAGCGCATCTTGCATCCACTTTGGTGTATCGATGCTACGATCAATATTGCTAATCGACTGTAGTAAATAGCGTGGGCAAGCCTCAACCGCATTCACTGTCACCGCTGGTGTTGCGCTGTTATCAGTAGCTGCTAGATTGGCAGGAATCTCGGGCATTTGCATCGGTAAATCATTGATGACTGATATCTCGCGCGCAATACCGCGGACGCTAAAACAGTCACCACGGTTTGGGGTGATGGAGATATCCAATATCTGATTGTCTAAGCCTAAGTATTCACGGATATCAGTACCGACTGGCGCATCAGCTGGTAGCTCAAGCAGACCATCGATATCGTCAACCAAATCAATTTCAGAGGCACCGCAAAGCATACCATTAGATGCCACACCGCGTAGGTTGCCATTTTTAATTTTAAAGCCTTTCTTGTCATCACTTGGCAATACGGCACCAACGGTAGCAACGGGTGCTTTCATACCGACAGTCACATTGGGCGCACCGCAAACAATTTGTAGCGGCTCAGCGGCACCAATATTAACCTGCGTGACGCGCAGCTTATCAGCATCTGGATGTTGCTCAACGCTAATGACTTCACCGACGACCACACCACTAAAGGCACGGGCAACCGCAAAGCGATCGTCAATCTCAAGCCCTGCCATCGTGAGTTGTTCGGCCAATTGCTCACTGCTATTGTTTGGATTTACCCACTGACGTAGCCACTGTTCGCTAATTTTCATAAATATCTCGGATCAGAATTTTATAATAAAGATTTTGGATTGAAGGTTGGCGAATCAACTTGTTGTATCAACAAGGAGCACCTGTCATATTAATAAGACAAGTTCTAGCCAAACTGTTTTAAGAAGCGTACGTCGTTTTGGAAAAACAGGCGCAAATCATCGATACCGTAATACAACATCGCAAAGCGTTCAATACCCATGCCAAAAGCAAAGCCCGTGTATTTATCGCTATCAATACCGCAATTGGTCAATACTTGTGGATGCACCATGCCGCAGCCCATGACCTCAAGCCATTTGCCATTATCATCGAGGATATCTACTTCAGCAGAAGGCTCAGTAAATGGGAAGAATGACGGACGGAAACGAACGGTCAATTCTTTGGCAAAGAATGCTTCTAAGAACTCACTAATCAAGCCTTTTAGCTCAGCAAAGGTACTCGACTCAGTAACCATGAGCCCTTCTAGCTGATGAAACATCGGCGAATGCGTTTGATCCGAGTCATTACGATAGACGCGACCGGGACAAATGATACGAATTGGTGGTTCATTCTTTTCCATGGTACGAATTTGCACCGGACTGGTATGCGTACGTAATAAATAGTGCGCATCAAAATAAAACGTATCATGCATCGCACGTGCAGGATGATGCGAGGGAATATTGAGTGCTTCAAAGTTATAGTAATCGCTCTCAACTTCAGGACCAGTTGCTACATTGAAACCCGCTTGTATGAAATACTGCTGCATACGCTGGGTAATCATGGTCACTGGATGCAAATGGCCTTTATGACCACCGCGGGCAGGCAAGGTAATATCGATACTTTCAGCTTCAAGCTTGGCATTTAATGCCGCGACTTCTAATTGCTGCTGCTGCGCTGTTAACGCTTCTTGAATACGGCTACGGACTTGATGTAACCAGCCACCGTAAGTCTTTTTATCATCAGCGCTAAGTTTACCCATCTGCTTTGACCAGCCAGTTAAGGGGCTCTTTTTACCCGTCAGTTGCACACGCAAATCTTGTAATAAGCGTACATCATTGACTTGTAAGATTAAGGCTTCAGCGGCACTGGCAAACTCAGTTAGCTGAGCTTCATTTAACTCACTGAGCTCTGAGGACAAGGTCGGTAGCGCCGACAAATCGATGGTGGCAGCAGGGGTAGTCATAAGACGCATTCTTCCTGATTTAGACAGACTATTAATAATAGTGATTGGTAATTGTAGGGATTTGACCAAATATTGCAAACCATTTGCTCTTTTATCCTAAAAGAAAGCGACATAAAGACTGCTATATGAATGACTTGAATATTTAGACGGTTAGAGATGTACTCTCAAAACAAGTATTTTTATATTATGCGCTACTATTCTAAGCGCTAATGAATAAGCTATAGAATAATTTAATATAAAAAAAGCCACCGACCAGCGGTAGCTTTTATTAATATCGACCTATTAATCAATATTATCCCTATCCATATAGATAACCACTTAGAAAAATTACTTATAAATAAGCACTTGGCAAGCAGACTATCCTAAAGGATGGTTAATATTTATGCTAGTTCCGCTTTTGCTTTTTCGACCAATGCTGTGAAAGTAGCTGCGTCATGCATAGCGATGTCAGCAAGTACGCGACGATCGATTGCAATGTTAGCTTTTTTCATGCCATTGATAAAGCGGCTATAGCTTAAGCCGTTTAAGCGTGCACCAGCATTGATACGTGCAATCCAAAGGCGACGGAAAGTACGTTTTTTGTTGCGACGGTCACGATAAGCATATTGACCAGCTTTGGTCACTGCCTGTACCGCTACGCGGTAAACACGTGAACGGGCACCGTAGTAGCCTTTTGCGCGCTTTAAGATTTTTTTGTGACGGCGATTCGCCTGTACACCACGTTTTACACGGGCCATAAATTACTCCAAGATATTTTAATCATTATTAAACGAATCACGATGTCATTGAATAATAGACATCGTTATCAGATTGCAAAGTCATGTGTTTTTTAATCCAGTCGCTATTTATTAATTAAAAAGCGCTTGATTAAAAAAATGACGATAGTCGACTAGAGGTATGGGCACATGCGACGAACTGCTGCTTCGTCAGATTTGTCCACCATCTTTAGACCGCGCAACTGGCGAATACGCTTAGCTGATTTCTTGGTCAAGATATGGCTTTTGAATGCTTGCTTACGCTTAAAGCCGTTCGCTGTTTTTTTGAAGCGTTTAGCTGCACCGCTTCTGGTTTTCATCTTAACTTTCATGATGATTTGCCTCTTTGTCTTTGATAGAACCTGGTCGTCAAATAGTAAATAACGAATAGTAGCTTTAAAAACAACCACTAAACCTCTATTTGCCTCGAGGTGGGAGGCGTTATTTTAGCAAATAATGTGCTGATTTGCCAAGGAAAGTTTTAGCCACGTTCTATTACCCAGTAAAGTCAGCTCAAGAACACAAGCCGACTTATCAAGGACTCAGTGAAACCTCCATAAAGTTTTAGATTTGCTCGCAAATAGATTGAATGTCAACCCAAGCTGTGCTTAAGTATAGGCTAGGGTTTGCTTTTATATAAACATCGATAATAAACACCGTTTATCTTATTAACTGACCTTATATCGTACAGTTTTAATCGGTTATGACCCTGCTACCCTACAGCATGATTAGCAGACCTCATCACCTGCAGTCAATCTAGGAGACAACGTGTCAAATCAAAAGCTAGAGTTTGACGACGGCCTGTTTGTATTTGAAACGGTAATGCGCGTGCGCAATACTGAAATCGACGGGGCTCAACATGTAACGCTTGAAGCACTGACAGCGTTACTCTGTGAGGCGCGGCTGAGGTTTTTATACGCTAAAGGTATTCAAGAAGTCAACGCCGACCATCAAGGTCTCATTGTCGACGAGCTGCATCTCAGTATTGGCAGTCGTGTACGAGCGCGTGAAGAGTTGCTGTTTGAGGTAGGCGTTGAGCCGTTGTATGATAATGGCGGAAACCTGTTGATTAAAATCACCCGTATGCATACGGGCGAAGTAGTGGCAAAAGCGCGTCAGCATTTCGTCAATTATGACTTTCGTTTGAATAAAGTCACTGGCCTTGATAGCACTATCAAAGAAGCGCTATACCCGCATCTATTTAGGCTGTAATACAGCTCATAACTTCCCTAGTAATGAATACAAGTGCTTTATGATTGCTGTGCTTGGTTAAGTGAACAATGATTTTATGACATTGGTATTAACCGCTTTACACGCTTCGGAACGGCAACAGCTGATTCGCCTCTATTACTTAATTTTATTTCTATAAGACGACAAACATATTATGACTCTACCTGCTTGGCTTGCCACTATAAAATTTAATGCTGATGGTTTAATTCCTGCGATTGCTCAAGATCATGAGTCTGGTCGTATTCTCATGATGGCTTGGATGAACAGCGAAGCGCTACAATTAACCGCAGAGACAAAGACGGCTGTTTACTTTTCACGTTCACGCGCTAAGTTATGGCATAAAGGTGAGTCGTCAGGTCATACGCAGACGGTACATGACATTCGCCTAGATTGTGACGCAGATGTGATTGTATTGAGTGTCACTCAGGCGGGCGGCATCGCGTGTCATACTGGTCGCGAATCCTGTTTTTATCAGCGATTGGAATTGTCAGGTCCAACGCCTGAATGGCAAACCGTTGATAAGATACTAAAAGACCCTGCTGACATTTATCAGTCAAATAAAGCGGCTCAATCTGACCTGCAGTCTAACGATTTAAACACAAATAATACCGCTAACGCTGACGCTACAGCTATTGAAAACCAAGGCAATGAAAAATCAATTTTACAGCAGTTAGATCGGGTGTTGGCTGAACGCAAACAAGCTAATGCCGACAGCTCTTATGTGGCAAGCCTATATGCAAAGGGTTTGAATAAAATATTAGAAAAAGTTGGCGAAGAGAGTACAGAAAGTATCATCGCTGCCAAAGACTTTGCCCATTGTGATGAATATACTGACAAAGAACAATATGATGAGGCACGTCATGAGCTCATATATGAAGTGGCTGATGTTTGGTTCCATACTCTAGTGGGTCTAGCCTGGTTCGATATCGAATCAGACACAGTATTAAATGAGTTGGGTCGGCGTTTTGGTTTATCTGGTATTGATGAAAAAGCAGCTCGATAACTATTAATGCTGTCTAGTGCTATCGTATCGTAAAGTGAAGGCAGTAAAACAGAAAAGCCAAGGTGCGATATCGTAAAGTCAGGATTTACTTTGTCTCATTATTATTGCTTTTACCATTTTGACACAATGGCAGGTTATAATAACGCTTTTCAATGTCAAACTGATGAAGGTCATGCTGACATCTGGATTTTTTGTTAAATAGATCAATATTCTATAAAATAAACGCACTGATAAATAGACGATAAACCAAGGCATTAACACTCAGAAACTTTGGACATTAAGGATACCATTATGGGCAGTTTTTCTATTACGCATTGGCTGATATTACTGGTTGTTGTGGTGGTCGTATTTGGCACCTCAAAGCTTAGAAATGCCGGCAAAGATTTAGGCGGTGCTGTCAAAGGTTTTAAAGAAGCAGTCAAGGACGAAAATGCCGAGCATGCTAAAAAGCATGTGGTACTCGACCATGATGGCAATGCAAAGACAACCACTCGCCCAACGACCGACAAGGTCAACGAGAGTGATATCAGTACGACTTCTGTTGACGATAAGCACCTTTGATAATACCGAGTATAGTGCTGGGTATAATACTGCTAGCATCTAGATAGTGATAACCAACTCTTATGTTTGATATTGGGTTTTCTGAATTATTGCTTTTTGGCGTTATTGCCTTGATTGTCTTAGGTCCTGAAAAGCTGCCACAAGCTGCGCGTACGGCTGGGCAATGGTATGCCAAAATTCGTCGTACGGTCTCTACTCTGCAGTCTGAAATAGAGGCTGAATTGGACTTGGCAGAAACTCGGCAACAGATGCAAAAGGAGCTGGCCAAAATTCGTCAGACTGAGGCGGAGATGAGGCGCGAGATGGCAGAAATGCGCGGCAGCATGCAAGAGTTTGAGTCTTCGCAGAACCAAACGCTAAAAGCAGCACATGATAGCGCTAATAGTGTTGACACCTCCAAACATACTGCAGAGAACGAAAATAGCGTAAGTAACAAGCTAGCCTCTGCCCCAAAAGAGTTTGATTACGCTTACGGTGATACTGGCGATACAAAAGACGCTCAGCAAGGCTCTATATCAGACGCCGCTGATAGTAACGAGACTGAAAGCCTAGACAGTCAATGCATTCAATCTAATGACCCTGCAGAAAGCATTGTTCAACCTGCCATGACCAAGCCTTGGGAGAATATGTGGTTTCGTCTTGGTGATTATGATAAAGCGCGTCGCCTACCTGCACCGCCGTACTTACCCAACTACAAAGCAGATATACTGCTAAACAGTCCGTTGCACAGCCACTCCAACACACAGGCTTCTGTCAATACACAGGAGACCAACTGATGGATTTGTTTAAACGCAAAAAAAGCCGTCAAGAAAAAGTCGCTAATGCAGGCTTAGAAGACACAAGCGCATCAGATACGATTAACAATGGTGATGACAACTCTGGCGACATACTAAGCTCACTCGGCGATATGCCCATCACTGAGCATTTAATTGACCTACGCAAGCATCTTATTAAGATATGCGTGGCAGTACTGGTGATATTTTTAGCTTTGGTTGGTTTTTCACGCGAGCTATATAATTTTTTATCGGACCCGTTAGTCGCTCAGTTGCCTGCCAACTCGACTATGATTGCGACGGATATCACATCTAACTTTATGGCGCCGATACGCTTAACGATATTTGTTGCCGCCTTTGTGGCAATGCCTTATATCTTGTATCAAATTTGGTCATTTGTGGCGCCAGGTCTGTATAAAAAAGAAAAGAAAGTCGCTATTCCAGTGCTGCTATCTTCTATCATTTTATTCTATGCAGGGGTGGCTTTTTCTTACTTTATTGTACTCAAAGGGGTGCTTAAGTTCTTTATCATGTTTGCCCCGCAAAACGTCCTACCGATGACAGACATCGACAGTTATTTGAGCTTTGCTTTAAAGCTTTTTATGGTTTTTGGGCTGACCTTTGAGATTCCTGTGGTTACTTTACTGTTGATATTAGCTGGCATCGTCTCCATTCAGAGCTTAGAAGATAAGCGTCGTTATATCATCGTCGGCTGCTTTGCGGTAGCAGCAGTCGTCACACCGCCTGATGGTGTATCGATGCTGATGCTAGCATTTCCAATGTGGCTGTTGTTTGAACTTGGGCTGTTCTTGGCCAAAATATTGATTAAAGAAGAAAACAGCTCTGCAATAGCAACAGATAAAAAATGAAAGCACTGACAGACTTTTTGCTGTACTTGGTTGAGCAACCTGCAATCTGGTCAGTTAATAATATTTAAATTTATTACTTTTCCTCTTACCCCTTTAATGAGCTCAGTGCTTGTTGTCATGATCCAACCTGACCATTCAGTATCATGATTGAGTACCGCTATTATCTGCTAGCCATTGTTGATTCAGTGGCTTTTTTTGCCCTCATTGTTTTTGGCCCATACATTATTTTTACTCACTTTTAGCATTTTAGGTAGCTTTACTATGTCCGCATCTATGCCAGCTTATATGAGCGATCCCACTGATGAGCAGCTAAGCGCCTTGAACATGGCGATGGATCACAAGTCTTTTAAAGTGGTCGCTTATGCGGGTGCAGGGAAAACGACGACGCTCAAACTAATCGGTGAACGCCTACGTGGCCGCGGCTTATATTTGGCGTTCAACAAAGCCATTGCCAATGATGCTCGGCAAAAATTCCCCGGTCATGTGGACTGCCGTACGTTTCACTCACTCGCCTACCGTCACGTTCCTCGTGATATCACCGCTAAACTGTCGTTACCCAGATTCTCACCCAAACGTCTAGGAGATGATTTGGGTTTGCAACCGGTACAAGTGCGTCGCCAAATGGACGGTGTGAATAAATACATTACCCTCACGCCCGCCAGATTGGCACGGTTCGTTAGTGATGCGGTCAGTAACTTTTGTAGTACACATGCCAGTTATCCGGCACCAAGGCATATAATATTTCCCAGCTGGCTTGATGAATCAGATTCAGAGCAGCTGCGTGAGATGCTTTACCCTGCCGTTGAACAGCGCTGGTTACAGTCAATTGATGCCCGTCACCCTGCTGGTATTGGTCATGATATTTACCTTAAACTCTGGGCATTATCTAAGCCCAGCATTCCAGCGGACTTCATCTTATTTGATGAGGCGCAAGATGCTGATCCTTTGATGATGGGAATTCTGACTCAGCAGCCACGACAAGTCATTTACGTAGGTGATGCCCATCAGCAGATTTATGAGTGGCGCGGTGCCGTCAATGCGATGAAAAAACTGCCATTGCCGCAAACTTTGTTGACCCAGTCTTTTCGTTTTGGTGAGCCAATTGCAGAAGTGGCCAATACGTTGCTCAAAGCATTACAAGAAGATGTACCCCTTAAAGGCAATCCCAATAAGCAATCTTCTACCGAAAAAGGCATGGTACACAGTAAAAAAGATGCCATTCTCTGCCGTACCAATGCCGCAGCGATGGCGCAGCTATTGACTGGACTGAAACTCGGTCACCGCGTGGCACTACAAGCCGATACCGATCGTATGCTTAAATTCTGTCAGGCAGCCGAAAATTTAAAAAACGGTAAGTCTGCCTATGGTGTACCTGAGCTGGCATATTTTTATAATTGGGGTGATGTGCAAGAATACTCTGAAACCAATGAGGGCAGTGATTTAAAAACCTTGGTTAAGCTGGTCGACGACCATGGCACCAATGTACTCAGTCAAGCGGTGAATAGCTTGACCAGTATCGAAAATGCTGACTATGTCATCTCAACGGCGCATAAGGCGAAAGGTCTTGAATGGGGACGCGTACAGCTCGATGATGACTTTTATTACGATGTGACCACCAATGCCGTCAAAATCAGTCCAGAAGAGCTGCGTCTACTCTATGTTGCCTGCACACGTGCACAAAGCAACTTAGATATTCATAATATTAAAGACTTGATATCAGGATTGCAGACAGGTAAAAAGGTGGTTTTTGGTAACACGTAGTTTTACTTTCTAGCCCACATATCATAGCCCTTGCCGACCTCAATTAACGATTTCAATTTACAGAAATGACTTGCCAACCATGAATAACACTCCATCTTTATTCCAAGCACTACAAGAGCGCCAACACACTATTCAGCGCTTGTTTGCCAACCCCGTTCGCTTACTTGCGCCTATGGAAGGCTTAACCGACCCGTTAATGCGGCAAATCCTAACCCAGATTGCGACCGATTTGGGGCGACCTTATGATTGGTCAGTCAGTGAGTTTATTAGAGTCACACAGCATGTCCTGCCAGCACATGTTTTTTATAAATATGTACCAGAGCTGCATCATGATGCCAAGACCGCTGCCGGCACGCCTATTCATTTGCAGCTATTAGGTAGTGAGGCGCAGTTGATGGCCGACAATGCTGCCTATGCTTGTGAGCTTGGTGCGCCTGCGATTGATATCAATTTTGGTTGTCCCGCCAAGACCGTCAATAGTCATCGCGGTGGCTCGGTACTGCTTGATGAGCCTGAAGTGATGTACGAGATTATTAGTGCCGTGCGCAGAGCCGTCCCTACTCATATCCCTGTCTCAGCCAAGATTCGTTTGGGTTATACCGACACGAGCAGAATGGATGATATTCGCGGGGCAATTAATGACAGTGGTGCTGACTGGCTAACCATTCATGCCCGCACCAAGACCCAAGGCTATAAGCCACCTGCTTATTGGGACAAAATTCAGAGCTTTAATAGCTTGGATATACCTGTGATTGCCAATGGTGAAATATGGAATGCAGAGCAAGCGCAAGACTGTATGGCACAGTCAGGGTCTAATCACCTTATGTTAGGTCGCGGTGCGGTTACCCGTCCAGATTTAATTGCGCGTGTGGATAATGAATATTATCCAGATTTGGAGAATACGAGAACACTGTTATGGAAAGACTTAATCCCTCATCAAATTAAATTTTTGCAAGGTCAGGCAAAAAATGATGTGGCATTGGTCGGTCGTTATAAGCAGTGGCTAGCGATGCTAACCAAAGGCTATGCTGAAGCACAAAACTTGTGGACTGCTATCAAACGAGAAAAAGATAAAGCAGCGATTATTAAGGCGCTACAAGCAAGCGTTGCTTAATAAATCACCACCTTATTGATAAAACGCTCTATTGCTCAAAAAGCTTGTGTCAAAATAGCGCGCTCAACCTCATCGGTCTACATACTGACCCGAATGGCCAGATAGAAAAGCATCAAACAGCATGCTATCGACAATACCCACAGTATCGAGCGAAACGTTGCCAGATTGGTGATATAAGCGACGCAGAATCCAATGCGAATCAGTACGTATAACCATGCCAGTACATTAATAATCGACTGCGGTACAAAGAATAGCATTGCGGTTAATACCGCGGCCAAAAATATTGGCAAAGTCTCATAACTGTTATGCTGGGCGGCATTAGCACGTGCTGCTGCTCCCGTCGTACCTTGCAAAAAATCTCGCGGATGGGCATTGTCAGCCAATCTAAAGCCACCGATGGCCTTTGCGGTGATGGCCATCGCAAGCGGTAACAAGCTTGCCACCACCATTGCCCAAATGGCTGACGCTGCGGTATCAGGGATCAACCCAAAAAATAGATTCATTATGATATCAGTCCCTACCCGGCGATAACTTCAAAGTCGTGGGTGATGTTCACGCCACCTTGCACCAACATCCGACTGGCTGAGCAGTACTTTTCTGCTGACAGTTTCACTGCTTTTTCGACCTGCTTGTCTTTGATATCCTGCCCCGTCACGATAAAGTGCATATGAATATCGGTATATACCGCTGGTACCGTTTCAGCACGATGCGCCGTTAACTCACAACGCACATCCGTCACTTCTTGACGGGATTTTTGTAAAATCGACACCACATCATAGCTGGCACAGCCTCCCAGCCCCAGTAGAATCAATTCCATCGGGCTAGCACCTTTTGCTTTATCCGCATCGATTTGCACATCATGTCCTGATGGTGAGACGCCCATGAACGCCTTATTTTCTTGCCAAGTAACACTTGCTTTTGACTCTGACATCTTTAGTAATCCTTATTTTAATTGGCAGATTGTCTGCCTTTTATTTTTGATGATAACCCTTACTTTGTTAGTGTAGCACAAGCCAAACTGAGATTTTATAGAGCCATTGTCTTAGGCTACTTTCTCAACTGTCTCTCGTCGCTATTTCTCATAGTTATGTATTTTAATTATCTTGCTTAACGATAACCATGAGCGATTGGTACTTTGATATTTTATTTTCTGCATTGATGGGCTTTTATTGCTTAATAAGCTCACTCAAAAATAATAACTTTAAAAATCATATCTATAGATAATTTTTAGCTTTGTAGATAATTGCAATGGTAAGTTAGCGGTAACCTCTCTTAAAATACAATCAGTTTTGTTTACAAATGTCCATTTATAAACCATTGATTTTAAACGGTTAAACTCGTGAAACATTTTATAGCAAAATACTGTTACACATTTTGCTTGTTTCTTGGTTTAATAACGGTAATGAATCTTATTTTGACCTGATATGGATAACAATCGACTTATAATAACTATGATTGATATCAATGTATCGGATTGAGATAAGCTATTTTTAAACAAATTAAAAGGTTTAGTCATGATAGATGCAGACGGCTTTCGCGCCAATGTCGGCATCATCTTGGCAAATACACAAGGGCAAGTTCTGTGGGCAAAACGTATTGGTCACAACGCTTGGCAGTTCCCACAAGGCGGTATCGACCGCGGGGAGACGCCGATGGATGCGATGTATCGCGAGCTCTGGGAAGAGGTCGGCTTGCATCCGCGTCATGTAGACTTATTGGCAGTGACGCAAGATTGGTTGCGTTATCGTCTGCCAAAACGCTATGTGCGTCATGGACAACACCCTTTGTGTATTGGGCAAAAACAAAAATGGTTTTTGCTACGCTTAGATGAGCCGAATACCCAACATATCCGCTTTGATGAGGGCAAACCAGAGTTTGACCATTGGCAATGGGTCAGTTATTGGTATCCACTCGGACAAGTGATTCACTTTAAACGCGGAGTATATCGTCGCGCCTTACAAGAACTGGTGCGCGAACTACCCCTAAAACAAGAGCTGATTATTCCTGAACAAGACAATCATTTGTTGGTGTAATCATTTTCTCTATTCGTACCATAAACATAAATCCCCACGATGACATCTACATTTTTAGACGTTATCGTGGGGATTTTTTTGGGTGTTTTTATAGAAAGTATTTGAGATAAGGAGCCGCTAAAATAGAGAACGTCTAGGATGGCTTTGAGTTTTAAGTTTGTGATGAACGAGTATCAAATTCTCGGCTGATAATTTCGGCCGTGATAGCTGACCCCTTATCACTATCCTTATCTTTGTGCAGCATTAAGATACTTTGTGTGCGCGTCCCATAAGTAGGTACATTATCTGTCATATTACCAAAAGCAATAGGCTTGATATAAACGGAAGACAGCGTTTGCTCTATCTCAGTGGTCATGCCTGTATCAGGTAACCTATCTGCTGGCGCTTGCGTATTGTCTGACAGTACAGTAAAAGCAGCCTGCTGCCAGTACTCAGGCGAGGTGTTTTCTGCAATCAGCGGTAGTACTTCTTGACGTAGCCGACCGCGCAGTTTTTCAGTTTTAAACCAACAGTCCTCAGGCTGACCATTAGAGATGACATGCAATCCTGCATATAACGGCGTGGGTGCATGACCGCGATTATTGACCATGACCGCTTGCTGGCTATCACCAATAATCAAGTTAAACCCAGCATAGTCTTGCAAGCCAATCTGCCGTGCAAATGCCATCGGACTTAACTCACTGGTCAAAAAACCCGTGACCAACTCGCCGCGTGAGCGCTCATCAGGTCTTGCCAGCACACCATCGCGAAAGTTCAATACTGCCGCCCAGCGTCCGTTTTGCTGATGAAAATCCGAATGCAGCTCTTGATGTATACCCAACCAGGTGCCGCCACTTTGGCTATCACGTCCAGCATAAATGGGCATGTCCGCCCACTGGTGCAAAGGCTCGGTTGGACGCTGCAAAAACTCATCACGGTTTGATAACAACACCAGTGGCAGCTCATCAAATAGTTGCCAAGCGATGGCGACGATACACATAAGACTCCTTTTTATCTAATTAATTGCCAGTTTTTTACTAGCAGGATAGCTCACCTGAGAGGTGGACTGTATGACTTTCGATTGTTTGCTTGGCAAATCAAACTCCCATGCCACCATGCCTTTATTGTCATTCCAGTCGCGCTCAGTCACTGGCGGCGTATGGGTAATGGTCACTTTAAGGTTGTCATCACGGCTGACAGGCTCGCTACCCAATACTTGCAAGCGTATATTACGATTGTGTTGATTGGTGAATTGATAAGCTTGGGTTTTCGTCAGCGTTTGCATGCGATTAAACGCGCCCCTATCCCCTTGTTTATCTTCATCAGCTATCTGCCTTACAATCGTATTAGGGTCAATGCCAAAACCAATACCCTGCTCTTTTAGGGTCTGATAACTGTATCGTGACTGACCAATATAATTGTCATCGCGATATAGCTGTAGCGAACCATCAACCCAAGCAGGGGTCAAGAATGGCGCAGATGCGTACCAATAGCCAGCGGCTTCGACACTAGGTGTACTACGAATCCAAAGCTTACTACTACCAGATTGCTCATCAATGACCGTACGTACATGCCTACCATCGCTTGGAATGCTGACTCGCTGCGGTAGTTTATATTCAGTGATGCCGTTTTTATTTTGACTACTAACCGTAAAGCTTGGCAGCGGTGCCATATCTGGTGCCGATATCCCGCCATAGCTATCTCTTGCAGAAACGACAATGGGAGTCGCTTCCACATCCATCATGGCTGGTGCTGCAAATTTAGAGCGTCTACCTTCATCCTCTTCATACAATGAGAGACGCTCTACAGTGGGCAGCCGACCAGTGGTGTTTTGATTGGGATTCACTGAGCTCAAAGTTAAAGGGACGTTTAGCCAATTCTCCCCTGTTTGTTGGGCGATGATAGCCGATGCAGTGATATTTAGCTGCTCAGTCGTGGTATTTAGATGCGCTTGATAAGTTGGCTGCCAACCAGCACCGCGCACTTGATAATGTAGCTTAACCGAGCTTGGCGTGCGGCTAGCAGTACGGACACTGACTTGCGTCACGCTATTATATGTTGAGGTTGCACTGCCTACCATCAGCTGATTAAGCGCATCTTGCGCGCGAGCTTGGCGCTGCTGAATATCTAGGATGCGCTTATTAATACTCGCCGCTTGCGTCTCTAAATCGCGCGCATTATTCGCTAATGTACCATCTGTACTGATTTGCGTGACTTTGGTCAGATTTTGCAAGTAGGCTTTTGCCAAATTCGCAGCCTCTAGTTCAGCGGTAATGTCGGCTAAGGTATTTTGCTGCGTCTGCACCTTAGTGTCACCTTGATACTGACACTGCGCGGCTTGCTCACCGCTTAAGGTCTCGATACTGACTTCGCCAACATTAACGCCATTGGCCGCTTGTACACTCAAACTGTCTTTATCAATATAAGGGGACAGGCAGGAGAATATCAGTGTCTGCTCTCCACTGCCGTTGGTTGGCAACGCACGGGTGACACTGGCCAAACCCTGATAGATAGTGACTTGCTCAATACTGCTATTGACTGCCTGAGCAGGAGTCAGACTTAAAGCCGCTAGGCCAAGTAAACTCAGCGGCATCAACCGTGTCTTAGCAATTGACTTAGGTACTATGGCCACTTTGGACAAATCAGCTTGCATAATCATTCCTTAAAAGTACGTTTAATCCATTAATACGTTTCATTAGCGCAAGCTCACGCTCTCTGACGCTTTATCAAACATGGCGCTATATTTATTATGGTCATTATGCTAATCATTACTTCTTAAAGTGCTTTTCTTAAGGTGCTTTTTTATATCTTAGCGGTTTTCTGTCTTTCTTTCTAGATGTTACCAGTCGAAGATAAGTTGTTACGATGGCATTCGCCTAATAGTAATTTGGTATGCCTAACAAGCTATTTTTGCTATTATGACCCACATTCTATTATCAATAATAATGATGTCCTTATGATGATTCATCCGCAATATGACCCCGTCGCGCTATCTTTGGGTCCTGTAGAAGTACATTGGTACGGCTTAATGTATTTATTAGCATTTGCTGCCGCTTTTGGTCTCGCTTGGTATCGCAGTAGCAAACGCGACAACTGGACCACTGATATGGTGTCAGACTTGGTTTTTTATGGGGCGCTTGGTGTTATTCTGGGCGGTCGTATCGGCTACGTGTTGTTTTATCAATTCGGTGAGTTGCTACAAAACCCAGCCTACCTTCTCAAGGTTTGGGAAGGCGGCATGTCGTTCCATGGTGGCTTCCTTGGCGTGATGCTTGGCATGTGGTTTTTTGCTCGTAAATACAAAAAAACAGCGTTCCAAGTTTTTGACTTTATCGTTCCTTGTGTACCGACCGGCCTATTGTTCGGCCGCATCGGCAACTATATCAATGGCGAGCTATGGGGGCGCGTCTCTGACGGCGGTTATAATTGGTTGAATTACTTCCCGCAAGCCGCTGCTTTTGATATGCAACAATTGCAGACCAACCCAGAACTGCAGGAATTGATGCTAGAAGTGAATGGGCAGTATTTATTGCCACGTCACCCATCACAGCTATATGAAGCGCTTGCTGAAGGTTTGCTGTTATTCATCTTTTTGTGGTGGTATTCCTCAAAGCCACGTCCACGTATGGCGGCCTCAGCAATATTCTTATTAGGTTATGGTATTAGCCGATTTATCATTGAGTTCTTCCGTCAGCCAGACGCTGACCAAGGGTTTATCTTATTGGGGTGGATGACGAAAGGGCAACTATTAAGCGCCCCGATGATTATCGCAGGCTTTATCATGCTGGTTTATGCTTACAAACGCGGTATTTATGACTGGGGTAAGCAAGCGGCTTATTAGGCACCATCTTGTATAAAGCACTATATGTTAAGAGCGATATTAAAATACGTTTTAACAGCGTAAAAGAGTAACTTTATGACTACTAGCAATAACAAACAGAGTAAAAACGAGCAAGCCTACTTGGATTTGCTGCGTCACGTTATGAGTGAAGGTACTGAAAAAGGTGATCGCACTGGTACGGGTACACTAAGCCACTTCGGGGCACAACTACGTTTTGACTTAGCGTCAGGATTCCCACTATTAACCACTAAGAAAGTTCACTTCAAATCGATTGTCTATGAGCTATTATGGTTTTTAAGCGGTAGTACCCATGTCGATTATCTGCAAGAGAATGGTGTGCGTATTTGGAATGAATGGGCAACCGCTGAGCAGACGGCGCGCTTCAATCGTCCTGCTGGTGATTTAGGACCCGTTTATGGTCATCAGTGGCGTAACTATGGTGCCACTAAGAGCGAAGATGGTCGCTATAATAACGATGGTGTCGATCAAATTACCCAAGTCGTCGAGCAAATAAAGACCAACCCTAATTCACGACGTCTCATCGTCTCCGGTTGGAACCCAGGTGAAGCGGAGCAAGTTGCCCTTCCCCCTTGCCACACGCTGTTTCAGTTCTTTGTCGCGGACAACAAGCTGTCCTGCCAGCTCTATCAACGCTCAGCAGATTTATTTTTAGGTGTGCCTTTTAATATTGCCAGTTATGCACTGTTGACCCATATGATTGCGCAAGTTTGCGGACTAGAGGTTGGTGAGTTTATCTGGACGGGTGGCGATTGTCACATTTATCAAAACCACCGTGAGCAAGTCGAGCTGCAACTGACACGCGAGCTTTATACGCTACCAACCTTAACGCTTAACCCTGAGGTTAATGATATCTTTGCTTTTCAATACGAAGATATTAGCGTAAATGGTTATGAGTCGCATCCGGCTATTAAAGCAAAAGTAGCGGTATAAAAATCTGTTTTTTACGTCATTTTCTGTTGAGAATAATAAGGATATATTATGAGTTATGCCCATACTGAAGTTGCCCAAATCGCTGCTATCAGTAGCAATCGCTGTATTGGCAAAGATAATGAACTGCCATGGCATATCTCAGCAGATTTGCAGCATTTTAAGAAAATGACAACCAAAGCAAATGGTGATGCGATTCAAGGTATCGTCATTATGGGTCGTAAGACCTTTGAGTCTATGGGTAGCAAACCATTGCCAAAGCGCGTGAGCTTTATTATCAGCAGCCAATTAGATTATGCTGAACAAAAAGGTCTAGTAGGCAAAAATAATGCTCACGTCGTACATAATTTAGATGATGCTTTAACGCAAGCAGCCAGCCTCGCACACGGTGCACATCTTGATACGATTTGGGTGATTGGTGGCGAGCGCGTGTTTAGTGACGCACTCATGTACACCGATCGTATTGAGCTGACCCATGTCGATATCGAAATCCCTGCTGGCGACGCCTTTTATCCTGAGCTGCCAAGCGACTTTGAAACATCTGTAGAATCTGAGCAGATGCACGATGAAAAGAGTGATTTGGATTTTAGGTTTGTGACTTATATGAAAAAATCTGATAAATAATAACTGTTCATTCATCAAAAAATATTAAAAAATGGGGCTGCTCTAGACGATTCTAGAGCAGCCCCATTTTTATGGCAATAAGTCCGAATTTAGAAAATATCAATCGACTTACTCATGCAGCACCTTATAAACCGTTTTCGCCAATATCGGACCAATTCCCTGCACGCCTGCTAGTTCTTGTTGGGAGGCGCCAAGCAACTGCTGCATACCGCCAAAGTGATTCAGCAAGTCCCGACGACGCTTCTCACCCAGCCCTGGTATCACCTCTAGCACTGACGATGAACGGCGCTTATCACGCTTCTTACGGTGCGCTGTAATAGCAAAACGATGTGCCTCATCGCGAATGTGCATCAATAAATGTAATGCTTTGCTGTCCATTGGCAAATCAAGCGGCTCATGATCGATAAAGTGCAACACTTCAAGTCCGGCTTTGCGTCCCTCACCTTTTGCCACACTGATGAGCAACGTATCATTAAGAATGCCCAGCTCTGTCAATACCTCTTTGGCGATTCCCAGCTGACCTTTACCGCCATCAATAAGCAATAGATCAGGCAACGGCTGCTTTTTATAACGGCGCGTCAGCACTTGTTTCATCGCAGCATAATCATCACCACCTTGAATATCATGGATGGCATACTGACGGTAATCTCGCCTGCGCGCACCACCTTGATCAAAGACCACACAGCTACCGATGGTCGCCTCACCCATGGTATGGGAAATATCAAAACATTCTATCCGGTCGATGGTTCTATCAGTAACATCGGCCAGCACGTCTTTGAGTGCACCAAAGCGCGAATGCAGTTCTAAATAATCGCCCAGCTTAGTCTTAAGCGCATTATTGGTATTTAGTTTTGCCAAGTCCATCCATTCTGAACGATGTTCACGTACATTGGTTTTTATGACGACTTTGCTACCAAAATGACTGGCCAATGCTTCACTCACCGCAACCTGATCAGGTAGCTCATGACTCAATATAATCTCTGCTGGCAAGTCATCGGTCACCTGAAAATAAAACGAGGTAATAAAGGCTGACAAATTATCAGCGAGCGGCTCGCTACTATCAACATCAGGGAAGTAATTTTTGCCGCCAAGTACGCGCCCGCCGCGCACCGTCAATACGTTGACACAAGTCATACCTGCCTGACTAGCTATCGCAATCACATCGGCCTCGCCCTGTACGGTATAAACCGCTTGCCGTGCTTGTACTTCGCGGAGCATAGACAGCTGGTCACGATAAAAAACCGCCTTTTCGAAATCTAACTCTTCGGCGGCGCCTTCCATTTTTTCAATCAAAGCATTATGAATGTCGCTAGAGTCGCCTTTGAGAAAGCGAATGGTATTATTCACATCTTCTGCATATTCTTCTGGCGACACCAAGCCCACACAGGGCGCACGGCAACGCTTAATCTGATACTCAAGACAAGGGCGCTTACGTTGCTTGAAAAAGGTATTGGTACATTGGCGCATCTGAAACATTTTTTGCATCAAAACTAATGTCTCTTTTGCCGCGTGAGCAGAGGGAAAAGGCCCAAAGAAGCGACCTTTTTGATGATTGCCTTTGCCACGACCATAAGCCAATCTCGGATAAGGCTTGTCCGCTGAAATAAACACATAGAGGTAGGACTTATCATCACGTAGTAGCACGTTATAAGGCGGACGGTACTCTTTAATCAGGTTTTGCTCGAGCAGTAATGCCTCCGTCTCACTACGAGTAATAATGGTCTCGATATTATGTATCCGTGCCACCAATGCCCGTGTTTTTGGATGATCAATCGTCTTAGCGAAGTAGCTGTTGACGCGACTCTTTAGCGACTTTGCCTTGCCGACATATAAAATATCACCATTTTTACCCAGCATTTTATAGACACCTGGCAAATTTGGCAGGCGCTGAATCAAATGCTTCAGACGGGCTTTTTTATCGTCGACGGGGCTTGTTTCTGAGACGTTAACCATAGATTTTATTGCTCTCAAGATACTGATATATAGCTGTTTATGGGGCGATAGCGAAAGTTTTGCAAGGCAACTATCAGTGTAACGTCAGACAGAAAAAAAGCCAGCACCAGGCTGACTTTTTATATTGAACTCAAAAATGCTAGTGACGGAAATTTGGTAATAGTGCTGGGATACCTGGCAACATACCTACGATAGCCATTACTCCAGTCAATATCACAAAAGTGACGACAGGGATAATCCAGCGGCTCATTTTGGTGAGATTTGCACTACGCTCTTTAGAGCCAATCAGCCCCAAGTTATCAAGCACAAGGGTAATCGACCAACCAAACGCAGGATTCACCAGTGCCGATGCAAATACCACAATCGCTGCAGACTGCGTGGTTTTACCTTCGCGCGTCATCTCCATGCCTGCCTCAAGTAGCGGAATAAAAACGCCGACAATCAGCGCCACACACATCACTGGCTCCCAAATAGCCAAATCCATCGGGTAGCCCCAGATACCTGCAATGAGACAGAACAATCCCGTTAATACCGCGCCTGCTGGAATAGGACGCTTGGCAATCGCTGCTGGCACAATATATGTACCCCATGATGAAGCAAAGTTTGCACCACCCAATACTGAGCCTGCCACCTGACGAATGGAGGCACTGGTCATCGTATCATCAATATCCATCAGCACACGCTCAGTGCGTTTTGGATAGCTGATTTTTTGGAAGACTTGATGCCCTAAAAAGTCTGGTGACCACATGGCGACGGCTAATACTGCAAAAGGTAGCACCACAACGAAGCTCTCAACCGTTGGCAGGCCTAGCATCCAACCCGTATCTTCGCCCCACCAATACATCGGATTCATATTTGGCAAGCCAGGTGCAGTTTCAAAGGCAAAGGGTGCACCCATCGCAAATGCCACACCACCACCTAATAAGCAGCTAAGCGGCACAGCGAGCCAACGCTTTTGGAAATTCTCTAATACGGCATACAGTATAATCGTCAGTAGAATCACGACAAAGGCGATATGCGCCATGCCAATGCCTTCTGCCCAAGCAAATAGATTTTTGACTTGTGAGATGGTGCCAATAAAGCCCAAATAAAGCAGCAACCCACCGCACACGCCTTTACTGGTCAAGTTTGCCAGCAGACTACCCCCTTTACTAATAGCCAGCAGCAGACCAAAGGCTCCAATGAGCAGACCAAAGGCCATTGGGTGACCACCGGCGGCAACGACGATAGGAATCAGTGGAATCAGTGGACCATGCGTACCAGCAAGGTTGGCAGTCGGTAGCAGAAAGCCTGAGAATAAAATAACAAAGAACGCGACGATTAATAGCTCATAACGGACGTTTTCTAGGACAAAAGCATCGCTTAAACCAAGCGGTCCTGCAAAGGTTGCCGCAATGGCGCCCACCATCACTACTTTACCGATTGTCGCTGCCATCGCTGGAATGGTATCTTCATACTCAAAACGATAATCACGGAAAGGTAAGTTCATGCGCCAGCGTTTTGGCTGCATGATTTGTAGTTCATGGTTTAGATAAGCGTCACGACTATCAAAGCTAGAGCTTGGCTTATGTAAATCAAGGTAGCTACCTTGTGGCTCGCTGTCGTAATTGGATGGATTTGATGGTTGTTGATTAGACCCTGGAGAAGGGATCTGAGTGTTACTCATCACATTTCCTTATGTCGACTGAGGCTTCGATTGACTGTCAATGTGCTGAGCTGAGTCTATATCAAATAAAGCACCCAGCACAAATTGCAGGCTATTGTATGCCACAAGGCTGTCAAATGCGAGCTGATAACCATGTAAAGATACTATACGTATCTATATCAGCCATAACTTAAAGTTTTCTTTTGAAATTTTGGCAAACTTATCAAACATTTATTTGCGAAGCTAGCCAATAAAAAATGAGATCAACAATCATGAATATAATTTATGCAGATGATAACTAATAGTAGTTATGATTTTATTTTTATCAATCCTTAATCTAATGTTTCTTAATTTATGGGGTAATTTTCTATCTATTTAGGTGTAATGGACATTATTCATGCTGGCGTAGGGTCTAACGCTATATACTGTCTATATTTGCAAGGAATCAACGCCATGAATCAAAAAACTGCCCTTTTTGTCGTGATAAACACACCAAGAAGAATGG
>NZ_JASDCF010000014.1 GCF_030408035.1 Psychrobacter sp. APC 3426 | reverse complement strand
GAACCAATTGTAGAGCCTGAACCAATTGTAGAGCCTGAACCAATTGTAGAGCCTGAACCAATTGTAGAGCCTGAACCAATTGTAGAGCCTGAACCAATTGTAGAGCCTGAACCAATTGTAGAGCCTTCTGTAAATGATTCTCAATTAGTAATGATGCCAGATGACCCTCGTGTTTTGCTCCGTTGCCCACCGCAAGAGCTGACAGGCGAATGGACACCACAGAAGTGGGATTACTGGTTACAAACCGCTCGTGAGGCGGACGTGCTCGCTCAGGATGGATTGGCACTTGCGCGTCAAGGTATGATGACGGGGATATGTAATGGCAAATCAACATTTGTGACCAGTGTCGATAGTCGCCATTTACAAGTGACTTTTCAGCAGTTGGCTGAAAAATTGCAGCAGCAATTTCCGCAAGCTGATATCGATTTACAAATCGATGGTAGTGTGATGCAGGCTGATGACAAGACGCCTGAGCGTCGTCAGCAAAAACGCATGGTGCAAGCCAAGGCCGTTGCAGAGACAAAATTACTCAATACACCAGTGATGCAATATTTGACTGAGCGTGGAGAAGGAAAAATGGGTAAGGTTCAGTTATATTAAACAGTCGGAAATTTGATTGTTTAATATATTTAAACAAAATATCAAGGTGATGTAATGCTATTACCTTGATATTTTTGTTTTTATTACTTATAAAATAAACTCAGTGTAAATATTAGAGAGGGATTTAACCACTGTAAGATACATTGGAATCCGTTATAATGATTAAGTTATATTAAATACTGTAATGCAGCTTAGGTGAGAATATGTTGGATAATTTACGCGGTATGGCTGTGTTCGCCAGTGTGGTCGGACATGGTTCTTTTAGTGGCTCAGCTCGTGAACTTGGTATCACAACCAGTGCAGTCAGCCAGCAAATACGTTCATTAGAAAATGAGCTGGGTGTGGTGCTATTGCATCGCTCGACTCGTAAGCTCAGCTTGACTGAAGCTGGTGAGAGCTTTTATGAAGCGGCAAAAGATGTGGTCAGTGCTGCTGAGCAAGGTCGAATTAAGGTCAATCAGCTGCGTGATGAATTGGCTGGCAGTCTGCGGGTGGCGACGACACCTGAGCTTGGCGTCAATCATATTTTGCCAGCGCTTTCTACATGGATGGCCGCTCACGATGACCTAAGCGTTACCTATTTGGCTGACAATCACTATATCGATATGATTGATGAGCGTATCGATATCGCTATTCGTATGAGTCCAACGATTAGTGATGCCAACTTAAGCAGTCATCCATTGACTGATGTCAGGCAATTACTGGTCGCTTCACCGCAATATCTACGCCAACACACTAAGCTGCAGACGCCTAAAGACTTGGCTGACCATCAGCTGATTAATATTGAAATTATGAAAGATGCCAATCAAATTGATTTCATTCAAACAGAGACAGGTAAAAAAACACGTATCAAGATGAACTCCCGCATTTATACCAATAATGTCTTTATGGCAACTACCTTGGCCAAAGAAGGTCATGGTTTGGCTAGAATAATGGAGATGGACATTAAAAAGGAGCTTGAAAGTGGTGAGTTAGTCGAGGTGTTGACTGGCTATCAATTGCCAAGTTTTGTGCTATATGCCGTTACCTTAGACCGTGAGCAGCAGCCTGCCAAAATTACCCGCTGTCTAGAGGTGTTAAAAAAGTATTTCCATGCTCATTAGAGCCAGTCGTTAGAACTTGATGCTGATTTAATTTTTAGCTTAAGTCTTATTAGGTGTATTCTTCAAGTAGTAAAGAATAGTGTAAAGTACCGAAATCAAGAAACTAAAAAAGCCTATAGAGAATATTTCTATAGGCTTTTTTAGTTTTAACGTTGCCCCAGCATCTAGAAAGATGGCTTTAATAAATCTACCAAACGCTCAGCCACTTGAGTGCTCTCATCACGGCTCATATTAAGCGGCGGCAGCAAGCGAACAACATGCCCACCAGTGACGTTAATAATTAATTTTTGCTCATTACGGGCACGATCTACTAGCTGACTGCAGTCCATGTCTTCTGGTAAGGCAATACCTATCATCATACCAGCACCGCGACTGCTAACGCCGTACTGTCCTAATGCGTCAACGACAGTCTCTCGGATGAATAACCCTTCGGTCACCGCATTGCTCATGATGTCACTATTCGCTAGCACATCATAGACACTATGTACCACGCGACTGGCCAATGGTGTGCCACCATAAGTAGAACCATGACTACCAGCACCAAACAAACCATTAGCACGGCCACGTACCATGCAGGCGCCTACCGGAAAGCCGTTACCCAAACCTTTAGCGGTTGTCAATACATCTGGACGCGCATTGCTATGCTGATAGGCAAAATACTTACCAGTACGACCATTACCTGTCTGTACTTCATCTAGCATAAATAGCCAATTGTGAGCATCACATTCAGCCTGTAATTCTTCTAGGTAGGTGAAACCATTAGCCGCTGTATTAAGACCGCCTTCGCCCTGAATGGGCTCTACAAAGATGGCGCAAATCTCATCATGGTCTAGTGCAGCTTGTTTAATTGCTGCGATATCGCCAAAGGGTACACGGATAAAGTCTTCATCTAACGTATAAAAGCCTTCGCGAGCTTTAGGGTTGGCAGTGGCTGATAGTGATAGTAGGGTTCGACCATGAAACGACTGCTCCATAACGATGACTTTTGGGTGTTTAAACCCTTGATTGTGTGCATATAGTCGTGCCAATTTTAATGCTGCTTCGTTGGCTTCTGCGCCACTATTAGCAAAGAAAACACTATCCATTTGGGCAGCTGTACATAAGACTTCACCCGCACGCTCTTGCCAGTCGATACCGAACAAATTGCTTGTATGCACCAAGGTTGCTGCCTGCTGTTGGATAGCATCAGTTACCTGTGGATGGCAATGTCCTAATCCGCAAACAGCAATACCCGTCAGCGCGTCTAAGTAAGGCGTATCATCTTTGGTATATAGCCAACTGCCTGAACCACGTGTAAAGCTGATTGGTTGACGGTTGTATGTGGGCATCAGATAAGTAGCAGACATGTAGAACATCCTTAAGATGATAAATGAATAAAAAATTATTGGTTATAGTTGGTCTGAGAAAGGCGTTGTTTCCGCGGGTAGAGTATAGTCTTCGTTAGCCCAAGCGCCTAAATCGATAAGTTTGCATTGGCTGCTACAAAACGGCTTATATTTATTGTCTTGCCATGCTGTCTGAGTGCCGCAACGTGGGCAAGGATAGGTCTTGGGTGAAGTGCTGGTGTTGGGGGTAGGTTCAGTCATAATAAGAGTGGGTATATCCTCGATTTATTTGTAGGGTTAGCATCATTAGCGAATGGCAGTCAGTGGTTTTATCTTATCTACATTACGCTTGGTAGATTGCTAAAGAGTATTACTCACTGTCGCTATATTACTATTAGAGTAGATAGGCTATATAATAGCATGCAGCCGAATAATGGCAAAAGACAAATGCTTTAAGGACATTAGATGACAGTAAGTAGTGAACTAACACATCAGAAACAGCGTGCGTTTCAACCACAAAAACTCTCAGCACCACGTAATTTTATTGTTCCAAATATCATAAAAGGAGATACAAGCCATGATTCCTTAGTGTTAGAGATTGGAGCAGGGAAGGGTAAACATGCGCTGAGCTTTGCAGCACAGTATCCAGAGAGACATTTGATTGCTATTGAACGTACCCGTAATAAGTTTGATGCTTTTGCTAAACTGGCAGCGCAACAACAGTCGCCAAACCTAGATGCTATCCATGCTGATGCAGTTGCATGGATTGTACATGCTATTAAACCCAATAGTGTGGCTAAGATTTTTATTCTTTATCCAAACCCTGAACAGCATAATCCTAATCAGCAATGGCTGAACATGCCTTTCTTTGAGTTCTTATTATCACGCTTACAGAATGGTGGAGAGGTGGTGTTGGCGACCAATATTGAAGCCTATATGGATAACGCAGAACAGCAGGCAACGAATATATGGCGTCTACCCAATGAACGCTATCAAGTAGCAAATGACAGCCAGCGAACGCATTTTGAAGTGAAGTATTTAGCACGTGGTGAAGTATGTTGGGAGCTCAGAATGCAAAAGCCCAAAGGTTATCAAACAAGGTTCGATAACTGGCAAATGACCGTGTTAAATTAGAAATAGCCTAAGTACTGTAATTGATTAATCAATGAGCCATACTGCTAGTGTTCTTCTATTAAAATATAAAATAGCCTAAGCAAATAAAAACAATTTAAATTAAAACCGCCACTAAAAGGGCGGTTCAAAAATTCACACTCGATAAAGAGTAAAACTTATTTAACAGTAGCTGATATTTTTAAAGATAAAGATAAGGTTTTACCAGATTATTAGAGTCAGTATAGGCATCAAGCACAGTCAAAAAGGTATAAGCCCCAATAAACTTACGACTGATAAACATAAACTCTTTCGGTGGTAAATTAAACTCAAAAGATTGCATTGCTTTAGTCGCCTCTGATGATAGGCGAGAGTGCAGTTTGCTGTTGGCCCAAATATAACGGTTATTATCATCTAAACAATCGGCTGGAATATCTGGATTGGTCGCTGGGTCACTAAAAGGCTCTGTTGCCAACAAAAATAATGAAGCGATATCTGCGCGTACTTTGTCGCTCATCGTATCAAAGAAGTCATAGCCGGTCATAGCGATCATCATTGCTTGATGGTCATGGCGATAGCCAGCTTTTAATAATCCATGAGCGATGGTCAATAGGTTTTTATCAAATTGACGTATAGCTCCGAAATCCAATAATACCAATTTATCGACCTCATCCTCATTCTCACTAACTCTTACTAAATAGTTGCCAAAGTTTGGGTCCGTTTGCATCTCGCCCCAAACAAAAATCTCTTGCATCATGATTTCAATAGCCGCTTGGCCAATAGCATTACGGCGTTCATGAGGCAATAGTTGTAATGCCTCAGAGACAACGGTGATACCTGGCTCATAAGACATGCACAGTAAGCGTTTCTTTGAGTATGTCCGATTAATTTTAGGTACCACGTAACGTGGATCACCTTTTAAACGATCGTAAAAACGCTCAGTGGTCGCCGCTTCTGCTTCGTAATCTACTTCATGATGGAGTAGGTCACGTATCTCTTCAAACCAAGCATCAAGCGCGCGAGTCTGGGGAACGATGTTGCTTACCTTTAATAACTGTTTGAATAATGCCAAATCCGAGTTAATGGCATCTGCCACCCCTGGATACTGAATTTTTAATACTACTTGCTCACCCGTTGCAATGACTGTTGCACGATGTACTTGGGCAAGTGAGGCCGTGCCGATAGGGATAGGATCAACTTCTAGCTCGTTTAGCTTATCGCCCAACAATTTATGCAATGTTTGTTCAATAGTTGGCCAAGACAAGGTGGCAGTATCATCATTGAGAGTTTGTAAAGCACGAGTAATCTCTGGTGGTAGGATGTGCTCACCATATATCGCAAGCATTTGGCCAATTTTGACCACTGATCCTTTAAGCTTGCCAAGCTCTGATGCAAGATAATTTGCTTGCGTCTCCATAAATATTTGATTCCGCGCTGTGCGAGCTTCTTTATTTAAAAACATGCCCGACACGCTATTACCAGCCCAACGACGACCAATATTCAAAGAGGTTTTGGCAATCGACATTCGGCGCTCAAACCCTGATGTTTTAAGGTTATCGATTGATTGCTTATTGCTATAAGGTTTAGACGTATCATTTGCCATAAATATAATCATTCATCCGGTTGGTATTGATTTGCGGGTTCAAAACCTACAATACAAGGGAGATGCGATGCTCGGGTACAAAATTGTATCATATAAAGCACATTTGGTTTATGAGGCTAAGCTGCCCAATAGCAGTTACTTTGTAAGCTAAAATATGATGGTAGTGATTGGCTAAACAGTATGCCAGTCAATTTACTAAATAATAGAGGCTCATTCTAACACTTAGCCATAGAGGAACCACTTAGTATTGTTTGGATGAGTGACGAGTGACGAATCGTAACAGCAATGCCTGAAAGTTATATACAAGTCGCTATCAAAAAATAAGACCTAGCATCACGCTAGGTCGAATTATCTAATAAATTATTAGAGTCTGATAAGTGAGTGGATATATCCTACCTTGAAAAGGTTTTATTAATTGTTTTTGCGAGCAATAGCATGATGGCCAATATCACGGCGATACTGTGCACCGTCAAAACTGATGGCGCCTGTGACTGCCAATGCTGCTTGCTGTGCATCTGAGATGCTATCAGCTAATGCGGTCACACATAATACACGACCACCGTTGGTCACCACTTCTTTCTCATTGCTTAGGGCTTCATCATTATTCTCATTAGAGAATGCTGTTCCAGCATGGAAGACTTTTACTGGATTGTCGTTATTGGCATCTAACTCTGGCAAGCCAGCAATCACATCGCCTTTTGATGAAGTTTCCGGATAACCTTTCGAAGCAATGACAATGCCAAGGGCAGGGCGCTCATCCCACATCGCTTCATTCGGCAATTTACCAGCCAATCCTTGAGCAACCAAATCAACCATTGAGGACTGCAGGCGCATCAAAATTGGCTGCGTCTCTGGATCACCAAAACGGCAGTTGAATTCAATCACGTACGGATCACCCGCTTTATCAATCATGAGACCTGCATATAAAAATCCAGTATAAGGGTGACCTGCGTCTTTCATCGCATCAACCACGGGCTGGATAACTTGCGTCATTACCTTATCATGAACTGCTTGAGTGACAACGGGCGCTGGAGAATATGCACCCATACCGCCTGTGTTTGGACCTGTATCACCTTCAAACGCACGCTTATGATCTTGGCTGGTTGCCATTGGTAATATATTGTCACCATCAATCATGCAAATGAAACTGGCTTCCTCACCTTGTAAAAACTGCTCGATTACCACGCGGCTACCAGCATCACCAAATTTATTGTCTGCGAGCATGTCATCGATGGCGTCATGCGCTTGTTCGATGGTTTCAGCAACGATAACGCCTTTACCAGCAGCGAGTCCGTCGGCCTTAATCACAATCGGCGCACCTTGCTCATCGATATACGCTTTGGCAGCAGTTGTATCTGTGAAGCCTTGATAGGCTGCAGTTGGAATGTTGTTTTGCTCCATAAACTCTTTGGCAAAAGTTTTTGAGCCTTCTAACTGTGCACAATATGCTGTCGGACCCCATGCTGGAATACCAGCGTCCCGGCAGGCATCAACGATACCAGTGACTAGTGGTGCCTCTGGTCCTACGATAACCATATCAATGGCATTGCTTTGACAAAAATCTATAACAGCACTGTGCTCGCCAGCATCATCATTGCTAGATTTCAACACGATGTTTTGGCATTTAGATTCAAGGGCAGTACCGGCATTACCAGGAGCGACGTAGACTTTTTTGACATTACTGTCTTTTGCGCACTGCCATGCAAGCGCGTGTTCGCGACCACCTGAGCCAATTACCAAAATATTCATCATACGTCTTGCCCTTAGCATTAAAGTTAATAACGAGTTAATCATACACTCTCAAATACACCGGCATATTCTAACAAAAAAACAGCCTTGATTACCACGAGTATCACGTGCCAGCGATGAATCATTGATAAAGACGGCAAAATGCGCTGAGTTGTATCATTAGCAATGGTTATGGGCAAACTACTGATTCATGAAATGATGTTGTAAGCTTTAGCTGACACCTCAGTTGCGTTACACTTCATTAGACTAAGGCTATTAAATTCGCATCGTTGCATACATCTATAGTAAAGATGAATTAAAGGAGAATTGAAATTTCTTAAAAGCTTTTTTTGAAATATGAACTTTTATAAAATACAAAAATACAGAAGTGAGAAGGAAAATGCGTCATTAATAACCAGTACTGATACACGTGAAGCTGTCGAAGTTGCACAAATGGATATTGCAACCGAGCATACGACTGGCATTTACTATAGTTAGCCAGTGCCAATAGCAAAAGAAAACGATGATAAAAACCCAATAAATAGTTATAACAAATCGATAAAAAGGACAAAGGACATGCCAAACTCTCTGAGTATCGCAAAAGAGCGAATCAGCCAGATAAGCGATATTGCCACCAGTTATGTACAAGAAGACAAATCATTATTTGAAAATTTTATACATAGCTACTATCAGCCGCTGCATCAAGAAACTGCTGAATCTATCAGTGATGCTGATCTAGCAGGTATGGCGCTGCATCATTTTACGTTACTCCAAGCTTATGATGGTAGCAAGCCGCAGCTGAAAGTTTTAAACCCCAAGCCAGAAGAGCAGCATTTTCATAGTTCACACACCGTCATCCAAATTGTCGCCTATGACAGACCATTCTTAGTAGATACCATTCTAATGAGTCTGGAAGCAGAAGGTATCGACGTACATCGCACTTATAACATCATCGTCAGTGTTGAGCGTGATGACAATGGTCATATCTCCCACATCGAAGGTGCACATGAAAGCGCCACCTCACACCTGTCTTTGATTCATTGTGAAATTGCTTACCAAGACAGTGAGGATTTAGCTACTCTGCAGCAAATGCTATTGGCCAAAATCGACACACTGGATAAGGTTGTTGGTGACTGGAAGCAAATGCGTACGAAGCTTACTGATATCAAAACTGAGCTGTCCTCAAAACCGTTACCTGAAGTTTTTTATTCACAGCAAGAGATTCAGGCATTTTTAGATTGGATATTAGACGATCATTTTATATTTTTAGGCTACCGTGAGTACCGCTTAGAGGGCGGTCAAGCTGTCGAGGTCAATGCTGAGCCAACTGATTTAGATTTATTTGCCATTGGCAATAGTGGTCTTGGCTTGCTACGCGGTGCGGAAGAAGACACTTTGTCAGAAAGCTTTAGCCAACTGCCAAAAGTGTTGAAACAGTTGCTAACTGAACCACGTGTACTGATGCTGTCTAAATCCAGCCGAGTATCACCCGTTCATCGTCCAGTATATATGGACTTTTTAGGTATTCATAAGTTCGACGATACTGGCAAACTGGTCGGTGAGTATCGTTTTATTGGTTTGCTAACATCGCAAGCCTATCAGCTTACGGTTCAGCAAATACCTTTATTGCGTGAAAAAGCCAATAAAATAATGACAATGGCAGACTTGCCACGTGATGGTCATGCGCATCATAAAATGATGCATGTTATCAATACCTTACCACGTGATGATTTGTTTCAAGCCAGCGTAGAAGAGCTATACCCTATGGTGTCGGGTATCAGTCAATTACAAGATAAAAAGAGTCTACGCCTATTCAGCCGTATCGACCACTATCAACGCTTTGTGTCGTGTTTGGTTTATATTCCTCGTGATAAGTTCAACACCGAACTGCGTATCAAAGTACAAAATGTCCTAAAAGAAGCTTATGGTGGTACGTCATCAGGCTTTACCACTGAATTTAATGAATCTGCTCATGCTCGTGTGCATGTTCATGTACGTACCGTGCCAGGGCAAGTAAAGAACGTCAATACCGCAGAGCTTGAAGCCAAGCTGTCAGCTTTGATGCAATCTTGGAGTGACAACTATCAAAAAATGCTGCTCGATAATGTTGGTGAGCAGCAAGCCAATGCTCTAAATCGCCGTTTTTTAAATCATGTTCCTGCCGCTTATCAAGAACGTTTTGACGCTCGCACTGCCGTAGAAGATATTAAGCGCTTATCTGGACTTTCAGCAGAGCAGCCAATGATTTGGCATTTGTATCAATCAACAGGCGATGCTAGTAATCAGCTGCATCTTAAACTTTATGGTCGTGAGCAGCCTGTTATCCTGTCCAAAGTATTGCCGATTTTAGAAAACTTTGGAGTGTCGGTTATCTCAGCGCAGACTTATGAGTTTGACTTGCCAGAACAGTCGATTTGGATGCAAGAGTATGAGCTGACGTTAGAGCATGTCGACACGGTCAATATGCAAGTGGTGCGTGGTCAGTTTGAAGACAGTCTGAAGCAAATTTGGGCAGGTCGCGTTGAGAGCGACTCTTTCAACGAGCTGGTATTAATTACTAAGTTAGATACTTATGACGTGGTCGCGCTACGTGCGTTATCTCGATACATGATGCAAGCAAAAGCCCCATTCTCTAGCGCTTACATACAACAGACAGTGGTAAAAAATAGCGCAATTAGTGTGGCTTTAGTCAGTCTATTCGATGCCCGCATGAATCCTAAACACAGTGAAGATGAGCGCAGAGAGAAAACCGCTGAGATTGAGCAGCAAATCAAAGCAGCATTGGCGGATGTCGATAGCCTAGATGAAGATCGTATCTTGCGTTGGTACTTAGACTTGATTAATGCCATGGTGCGCACTAACTTCTACCAAACTGATAGCGATGGTCAGCGTAAAGATCGCTTATCATTTAAGTTTTTGGCCGCAGATATTCCAAATCTGCCCAAGCCTAAGCCCATGTTTGAGATATTTGTTTATTCGCCGCGCGTTGAAGCGGTGCATCTGCGAGGCGGTAAAGTTGCCCGTGGTGGTCTGCGCTGGTCAGATCGCATGGAAGACTTCCGTACCGAAGTGCTTGGTCTAGTTAAAGCGCAAATGGTCAAAAATGCCGTCATCGTTCCTGTTGGTTCAAAAGGCGGCTTTATCGTCAAAACCAAAACCATGGCAGATGGCCGTGAAGCGTTCCAAGCTGAAGGTATCGCCTGTTATCAGACATTCCTGCGCGGTATGCTTGATGTCACTGATAATATCGTTGATGGAAAAATTGTCCCGCCAGCCAATACCGTGCGTCATGATGAAGACGATCCGTACTTGGTAGTTGCCGCTGATAAAGGTACAGCAAGCTTTTCTGATATTGCTAATGCTTTATCTGCTGAATATAACTTCTGGCTTGACGATGCTTTTGCTTCAGGTGGCTCCGTTGGTTATGACCACAAAGCCATGGGTATTACGGCACGCGGTGGTTGGGAGTCGGTCAAGCGTCACTTCCGTATGCGCGGTATGGACATTCAAAACCGTGATGACTTTACCGTGGTCGGTATCGGTGACATGAGTGGTGATGTATTCGGTAACGGTATGCTCAGATCTACTCATACCAAGTTAGTCGCTGCCTTTAACCATCTACACATCTTTATTGATCCTAATCCGGATACTGCTGCTTCTTATGCAGAACGTGAACGCTTGTTTGAAATGCCACGCTCTACGTGGGATGACTACGAAAAGTCGCTCATCAGTCAAGGTGGCGGCGTGTTCTCACGTCAAGATAAGAGCATCACTATCAGTGCTGAGATGAAAGAGCTGTTCGATATCAGTGAAGATAGCCTTGCGCCTAATGAGTTGATTAGTGCATTACTAAAATCGCCTGTTGATCTCATCTGGAACGGTGGTATCGGTACTTACGTGAAAAGCGAAAACGAAAGTCATGCCGATGTCGGTGACCGCGCTAATGACGCCGTCCGTGTCAATGGTGGCGAGCTGCGTACGGCAGTCGTCGGTGAAGGTGGTAACTTAGGCTTTACTCAGCAAGGGCGTATCGAATACGCACAAACGGGTGGTCGTATTTATACTGACGCTATTGACAATTCAGGTGGTGTAAACTGCTCAGATCACGAAGTTAATATCAAAATCTTACTTGGTAAAGTCGTTGAACAAGGCGATATGACCTTAAAGCAGCGTAATGAATTGCTTGAAAGTATGACTGATACTGTTGCAGAGCTGGTATTGCGCCAAAACTATTTACAACCACAAGCGATTGAGCTCAGCCACATTCGTGCGGCAGCTAACTTAAGTGATCATCAGCGCTTCATTCAAATGTTAGAAGGTGAAGGGCGTCTGGACCGCGCGATTGAGTATTTACCATCAGATGAAGAAATTGCCAAACGTCAAAAAGCAACGACTGGCCTGACCAATCCGGAACTAGCAGTCGTCATGGCTTATGGAAAAATGTGGGTATATGACAACTTGTTGTTGTCCGATTTGCCAGATGATCCGTACTTCGTTAATGAGTTACGTAAGTACTTCCCTGATGAGCTGGCCTCACGTTTCTTTGATGAGATGACTGAACACCGCTTGCATCGCGAGATTATCAGCACTTATCTGACCAATAGTGTGGTCAACCGTCTAGGTATTGAGGCTCTATTCCGTCTCTATGAGGAAACAGACCAATCGCTGGCAACCATCATTCGTGGCTATGCGATTAGCCGTGATGTCTTCAATGTGTCAAAAGCATGGAAAACGCTTGAAGCGCTGGATAATCAGGTCGATGCCACGCTATTGTTAAACCTTGAGCTACGTCTACGCGATGCGCTTGAGCAAGGTGTTGTCTGGTTTATCAATGCCTTTGGGCAAGATTTGCAAGTCGCTGACATGATTAGCCGCTTTAGAGATAGTGTTGAGAAATTGACCAAATCTGGCGGGTTCATTGAGCAGCAATTTGCAGAGTACTTGCAAGAAGATGCCAGCAGCTTGATGCAAGAGGATCTGTCGGAGAGTGATGCGACGATGTTTGCTATGCTGCCTTATCACGTTGATGCCCTCGATGCGGCGTTACTGGCTGAGCAATATGAACGTCCTGTCGATGAAATTGCAACATTATACTTCGAGGCGTATCACGTCTTGCAGTTAGATTGGATGATGGATAATATTGCCACTTTACCGCAGCACGACTACTGGGATCGCCGTGCGCGCCATGCCTTAGTAAATGAGCTATCACGTAGTTTGCGTCTATTAATGGATGCAGTATTATCGAAACCAGATGCCAAGCAAGCCTTTAGCGAGTGGCGTTCACGTCATCTCGATCAGCTAGCATCTGTTGAGACAGAGATGCACAAGCTCGATGAGCTCTATAGTGAAGATGAAGATGGGCAAGTTGGTTTATCAACATTGTCAGTGCTGATGAGTGAGCTTAGCGGCTTGGCTACTAAGTAGGGCTCTAAATGCAGACTATAAAGTGTAGGCTGCTTAATAAAATTGCTTGAATCAGCAGATGTTTTTAAAATAAAACCCCACCGTTATTAATTAGCGGTGGGGTTTTTTTATTGTGTAGGGCATATACTTATTAAAATCAAAAAACAGTAAAGCTGATAAAGTAAACGCTTAGTCCAATTCAAGCAATGTACTTAAACGTATCATCTCGCCATTTTTTTCAAGCCAGACTTTATCCGCATCATCACGATAGCTATCAAACCGTGGCTTTAGTACGACATTGCCTTTATCGTTCATCACACCAATCTTGCCAGCCGGATTATAAGTATAAAGTTGGTGATATAACAGTTTTCTAATAGCTGTATCTGATGCGAGAATTAACTTACCATTGGCATCAATAATTTGGGCGCTCTCGATATCGTCTTGAATATCTTCGCTCATGCCAGTAGCTGTGCTACCAGTGACTAAAGTACTGCGCAGAAATAACGGCACATCGCCATAACTGTTAAACAACTCAATATGTTGGTTGGCTGCTAGTGGAATGATGACATCATTATTTTGGTCAATAAGCGCGGTCTTTTTTTGCAGGCTTACCTGTAAATATAAAGGCTCGCCAGTACAAGCGTTCAGCGGATTGATTGCATCATACTGCGGCATTACTGCCCAGTAACCTCTGTCATCGAGCAGTCCTGTTAGCCCTTCGTCATCAGTGACTGTAAAGAAATCTTGGTCATAATCAGGGTCGTATTGCGCGTGCTGGATATGCACATCTGCTAATGGATAAATCCAGTCACCTTGACGATTGATGATGCCTTGTTTAGTGGCATTGCTGGCATCGTCTGAGGTGTGAATGCTGACGATAAAGCTGGTCGCAATATCAGGCTCCGTTTGAATCTCATCATACTTAAAAGGCACGATAATCTTGCCAGCGGCATTGACGACACCATATTTCCCATGCTGTTTGGCAAGCATATAAGCGTCCATCAATATATAAGCATCGGTGAGATTGCCTATGATGACATTACCATTTAGGTCATGTAGTTGCTGCGACCCGTCGGTTTGCTCGACCAACTTGCCAGCAAAAGACTTATTGTTTTCGATACGCTCAAAATAGCTATTGGGGAGGTAGCCGGCACAATTGATGGTAGCGTGGGCAGGGTTGATAGCACTAACTGCACCAACAGACAAAATAGATATCGATGTTAAGAGCGCTAATTTGTTAGTCATCGCTATTTCCTCATTATCATACCTTTTATTAACGGCATTAACGACTGTCTTAATTTACGAGGCTTTTTCGTCGGTAGCATTGGTAACTCGGCGACAGCCTTGACCACTAATTTGGCTAAAGCCGCCCGAGAGTTTTTCAACCTTGATTTGGGTTAGGATACGATCTTTTAACGCCTGTACGTGCGAGATAATACCAATAAGTTTACCTTCTTGCTGCAAGTTGGTTAAGGTGTCGAGCGCAATATCAAGTGACTCTTCATCAAGTGTGCCAAAGCCTTCATCCAAAAATAGCGAGTCGACGCGAATGTTGTGACTGGCCATTTGCGATAGCCCAAGTGCCAGTGCCAAACTGATAATAAAACCTTCGCCGCCAGAGAGGTTTTTGGTACTGCGAATATCACCGCCTTGATAATTGTCAATAACATTGAGCTCAAGTGGATTACTGTCATCATGAATGAGCAGATAGCGGTCACTCATTTTTTGTAATTGCGTATTGGCATGGCTGATCATGACCTCAAACGTTAAGCCTTGAGCAAAGGTACGATACTTCTTGCCATCAGCTGAACCAATTAACGTATGTAGCTGCTGCCAAACTTGTAGTTTCTGTTTTTGCTCATTGATAGCCATCAGCTGTGCTGCTTGTTCACCTTTACGGTCGTCATTATCCTTGAGCTTTTGGTCAATCGCACCGATTTTTTGACTTAACTCGTCGATATCCGTTTGTATTTGCTGATGCTGGCTTGCAAGCGTTTCTTGGCTTTCATCTGTCATGGGGTTGGCAAGTTTTTGTTCTAACGCTTGCTGAGTGCTGTCCAACTGCAACTTAGCTTGATGCAATGCATTATTAACCTCTAATTTACGTTTATGTAGTGCTTCGCGCTCTTCTTTAGGTAGGCGGGCACTCAAAAAAGCAGCTTCATTGACGAACTGTGACTCTGCGAGTAAATCAGAAAAGGCGCTTTGCTGCGTGTTCAATGTGGTAGTCGCCGACTGAAGCTCTGTATCTAGCTGTTTCTCTCTAAGTGTCAATTGCTCTAGAGCCTGCTGTATGGTATCTAACTGCCTTTGTGCGACTACTTGCTTGGTTTTAGCTGCATCAACCGCACTGCGTAATTGAGTCTCTTCATTGTCTGTATTTTTATCTGCAAAAATATCTTTTCTATCGTGCTTTAATTTCTCGATAGCCTTGGTCTTATGAGCAATTAGACTCTCTAGTTCTTTGAGCGCTGTGTCATCATTGCTCAGCTGTGCTTGCTTGGTTTCAATCTGTGCAGTCAAACTGCTTAAGGTATTGGTTAGCTGCTGCTGACGGTCTTTCTGCTCATTAAATTGTCGCTTTAACTGGTTTAAAGCGCTGCGCTGTTGACGTAGTTTTTCAATATGACGGTCATAATCTACGCTGCCTATTACCGTTTGCTCATCAAAACTATGACGCAGCTGCATAAGTGCGTCAGATAAGCCTGCCGCATTGAGCGCTGTAGTTAAGTGCTCTTTATATTTATCTGTTGGGTATTTATGCGTTAGAGATGAAACGGTAGTCATCAGGGGCGCTAGCTCTGAGAAATTAGCGGTGATCTTATCTTTTATTCCATCAATTTTTTGTGAGTTAAGCTTGATGTCAGTTGTTAGATTATTAATATCGCGACTAACTGCCTGTTGCTGTTTTTCATCGGTTTCGATGGCAGTACTGAGCTTTGCCGCACTTTCAGTTAGGCTGTCATATTCGACCACTATAATTTTAAGAGACTGTTTATGTTCAGTCAGATCATGTTTGGCGGTGTCTAATAAGGATAAGCTATGATCTATATTCGTGATGATCGTATTAATATCATCGTTTATCTGAGTAAGAGTATTGATAATTGCTGCGATTGTTTCAGAGTAATTATTTTTAGACTCAAATAGTGACGATAGGTAAGACTGGATATCACCATGTAATATTTCGGATTTCTGCTGTAAGGGCGTTAGTTGTTGCTCTTGGTTGTTAAGCGTCTCCTTCTTTGTGGCATATTCAATATTATATGTTGATAAAGCCTGCTCAAGGTTATCAATAGCGGTTTCTAGTTCAGCTATTTTCTGCTGAGTTTGTTGCGTCTTAGTCTGTTTTATTGTGGACGACTGTTTTTGCTCGACATTATCATCGATATTATTACTATCTAATAATGGATGATGTTTGCTATAAGGATGCTCATGCGCACCGCAAAGTGGGCAGGGCAATCCATCTTCTAGTTCTGCTATGTAGTCTTCAAGCTTAGCGACCTTTTGTAGTAAACTCAGATGCTCTTGCTTTTCTTGGCGTTTAAGTTTGGCGTTTTGAATATTTGATTGATGACCAGCAATCATTCCTACTAAGGTCGTTAATTCCTCGTTTAGCGTCGGTAGCGAGAGGTTGATTTTTTTGATTTGGCGAGCAAGTTCAGACAGCTGCTGTAACTTAAAGCTTGCTTGCGCAATATGAGTGTTGATCTGATCGATTTGCTCTTGCTCGCCGCGCATACTAGCGAGAGATTGTTTTTCGATGAGTGCGTCTTGCTGCTGTTGTACGCTGACCAATTGCTCGCGTTTTTGCTTAATTAACAATTCATCTGCTTCTTGTTGCTTAGATAGCTTATCGAAATGACCTTGTAGCTGACTGGCTTGATTATCATGCGCAAGCTTATTCGTCGTTAAGTTAACATTATCTTCTAGCAGCGCCTTTAATCGGGTACAGCTGCTATCAAAGGTCGCCATATCTGTATCGAGGTCGTTTAGCTCTTGGTAATCGCTAAAATACTTTTCTATACTACTAAGTTGAGCCTTAGTCTCTTGCTCTGTTTGTCCATGGCTGGCTATTTCTTGGCGTAATCGTTGCGTATTATTGACTAATACGTCTTTACGTTGCTTATCGTCTGCCAAAGAATGGGAGTGCTGTTTTATCTCAGCATCCAACTCGCGTGTCTTTGCAATGATGGGCAGAGTGGCTTGCAGACTGTCTGTAGCTTGTTGTTCAATGATATTAATACTGTTTAAATGGGTCGTGGCTTGTGCAAGCGCTTCTTGCTGAGATGGAATCTTACTGAGCAAATCTTGTTGTTCAGTGTCCAACCGCTTGACCAACTCTCGGCTATAGCTCAGCTCTCGAAATTGGCTGTCAATCTCTAGGGCTTTATTAGCAACATCTAAGCGCTGCGCTTCTGGAGTAAAGGCTTGCTGAGCCTGCTGAGCTGCTGCAAAATCGGTCTGATAGGTCGATAGATTTCGCTGTAGCTGTTCAACACTATCCAGCCATTGCAGTTGCTCACTCAGTGTTTTGAATGTTTGCCGTTGTGTGCTTTGCTGTTGATTAAGAGTCTCGAACTCTGCTGCCAGTAGCTTTTCATCTTCAAGACTTAATAATGATAAGCTATCAACGCCCGCTTGTAGCTTACCCAGCACTTCTTCCTCAAAGCGTTTCTTTTCATGGACGTTTAACGATATTTTGGCATAGATAGCAGTGCCCGTTATTTTCTCTAAAATCGCTGCTCTATCGCCAATATCAGACTTTAAAAACGCGGCAAAACTGCCCTGTGCTAGCATGATAGAGCGGGTAAATTGATTAAAATCCATGCCAATTAGGTCTTGAATATAGGCGGATGTCTTAGATTTCTTCTCTTCTAAAATCTTGCCAGTTTTGACCTCACTAATCTCATGCTTAATCGGTAATAAGTTGCCCTTGGCTTTTTTGTGGGCGCGATGCTGGTACCAGTAGCATTGATAGCGTTTGGAATCTATCTCGATGATGACTTCTGCCGAGCATTCCCCCGTACCTTGGGTCATGATTTCGTTCGTTGAGCCGGTAATATCACCCAATCTTGGCGTTTGACTATATAGTGCTAAGCAAATCGCATCCAAGATGGTGGTCTTGCCCGCGCCCGTCTGCCCAGTAATGGCAAAAATGCCTTCATTTAAAAAAGCCGGATCACTAAAATCAATGTGCCATTCGCCTTTTAGGGAGTTTAAGTTTTTAAGTCGTAGTTCAATCAGTCGCATGGGTAGGTCTTATTTTTATATAGAACAGTTATGAAGATAATAGTGGTAAGAAGTTAGCATCTAAATGCGCTGCTATTATTCGGCCTGAGTATCTTCATGACGCAGGTTATAAACAATTTGATCATAGGCGTCACGTAAGGATGATTTTTGCTCATCAGGAATATTGTGAGCAATTAAGCAGCGCTCAAATACTTCTTCCTCATTTAAATCTTGTAGGGTCTCAGAGATTTGCTGTTGGTTCAAAACTTTATTATAGGTGCGCGTGTTTTTAATTTTTAATACTTCACACGGCAAACCATCTACCATCGCCTGAATATGCTCACGCAACTCACTGACCACGTCATCACCCGTATAAATAATTTCAAGCCAAACAGATTCTGTTGCATCAAGAGCTTGAATGGTTTTATCGATAGTCTTATTAATAGACTCCAGATCACCTGAGATTTGCGCCAATTTTTGGAATGTTGGAATGGGTAGGGAAACCACTTGCATCTGACGTGACTCATCATCATGCAGCAGTTGATATGCTAACTTAGCACCTGTTTGAGTTAAACCTTCTTCAACCGTGCTTTCTTCCTTTACATCACTCTCTTTGCCCTCTACTGATTCTACTGAGTCATCAAAGTCAAACAAGTCATCTATAAAACCAGTTGACCGACTTGCTACTTTTTTAGCGGCTTTTTCTACCGACTTTTCAATCTTGGTCACTGTATTGGCAAGTTGAAAAGTAATACTTTCAGCGAAACTATTTGAGGTTAATTTTTGATCGCTAAAATAATTTTCTACTGCGCCAAACTGTACTAGCAATACTTGCTTTTGTTGCTTAGCCTCACCAAAGCCCATGGCGATAGGCGAGCCTGAATAGCGAATGCTCTCACGACCACCGACACGCTGCGGGACATGCAAATGCCCAAGTGCGACATAGTCAAACCCTTCATCAAACATATCAGCGGAGATCTTGCCGAGGGAGCCGACATAAAGTTCACGCACACCATCATCTTCAGTAGTCGTACCACCTGCTGCGAATAGATGCCCTGTGGCGATGATAGGAATGTGACGCTGGTTTGCTTCGGCTAACTCAGTTTGCTTCGCTTTGGCAATGCTAGCCACTTCATCATAATGAGCGCGAATGCCTTTGATAACGTTGGCATCTTTACTATCTGCGGACTCGCCAGCGCTGCTACTGCGTACATCTCTATCACGCAGATAAGGGACTGCGGCGATGATGCAATGTGGTGTGCCGTCAGCATCGTCTAACACCAAGACCTCATCGTTTAAGTCTTCACAAGCGGTGCCAATGACATGCACATTTAAAAACTTAAGCACGTTACTCGGTGCATCCAAAAAAGTAGGGGAGTCATGATTGCCCGCGACGATGACGATATGCTGGCAGCAAGATCTAGATACGCGCCCTAAAAACTCATAATATAGCGCTTGTGCTCTGTTACTCGGCGTCATGGTGTCAAAAATATCACCGGCGACGATAAGGACATCGACTTTTTGCGCGCTAATGGTGTCGTATAACCAGTCAAGAAAGGCCTCAAATTCTTCATAACGCATACGGCCGTACAGCCTGCGCCCCAAATGCCAATCTGAGGTGTGTAAGATGTTTAAAGGTTTAGCAGGCATGAATTTGGTATCGGCAGGTGTGGACATAGTTGCGCTTAATAATGGATAAGAGACAGCGATTATTCTAGCAAGAATTGGTGGGGTTTGCTCTGACTTAAAAAGTTAGTTTATTAGTGACCAAATAAATCAACTTTGTTTCCTATTTTAGAATACAATAGTTTGGTTGTAAAAAATGATATTGTCAATTTAAAAAGGAATTAGTATGTTTGAATATATCAAATCCTCAAGAATAAGAGTCTCAAGTGCTATGCTGGCTAGTGTAGCAGTGCTGTTTTCCACAACCGCTATAGCAGATAATAACTCAAAAACAAGATATGGTATTACCGTTACGAACTGCAATTTTGATCATGATGATGAAGATTTTTGTGCTGATGGACGTATGGAAACCTTCGCAAACGTAATGAAGGCTCGAAAAGCAAACTTCGCAAATGATAGACTACTTTATATTTATAAGCCAGAAGGTAGTAATGTCTATCAAATGGTCAGTGTAGACAAAAACAAAAAAACAGTAACGCCATTTTATTGGAGTTTTGGTGAGGCAACTCAATCCGTCAATGCTAAAGGCGAAAAGATAGAATTTGATTTTGATAAAGCGTCTAATGAGTTTTGTTTTAAGGGTAATATATATGCTTATCGCAACGCATACGATTATGACCCTAAGTACCATCCAGAGTTCTGTTTTGACTATGATAGAAGCAAAAATGCCTTTGGTTGGTTTAAGCAATAGTTTTATTAATCAGCATCAAGGTTATCCGGTAAAAATTAAAATAAAAAAAGCCAAGCTAATAATTCTTAGCTTGGCTTTTTAAAATATGCAGATCGCACTAGCCAATAACCAAATGCTCTAAACTATCTTCTTTTGACTCAGAAAGAGTAGTAATCATTGATAACGCATGAGCTTGTTGATTAACAGCTTTACCCTTTGGTGTTGTTGCTGTCCCGCCACGCAGCCAATTACTTTCAGTATTAGCTAGACTTTGCTCATGCTGCTGCAGATGTAGATTGTACCAAGCCAAGTCATGATGCAATGCAACTACGTCTCCCATAATTAATAAAGCTGGCGTGGGCAGTTGGTTCTGCTCTTGCTGAGCAACAATAGTCTCAAGCGTACCAGTTAATACTTGCTGATTGGGCATACTGGCGTTAGAGACGATAGCAATTGGGGTGTCGCTACTGCGCCCTGCGTCAATTAAACCTTCAGTCAAACGCGCTAGCGAATGCAAACCCATATAAAACACGACGGTCTCATCGGTATTTAAAAAGCTTTTAAAATTACTGTTGGGTGCGCCAGCCTTCAAAAATCCAGTGACGAAACGTACTGATTGTGAGTGGTCACGGTGAGTCAGCGGAATTCCTGCATAGCTTGCAGCAGCATTAGCAGCAGTGATACCAGGTACTACTTGATAAGGGACGCCATGCGCACGTAAGCTTTCAATCTCTTCACCACCACGTCCAAAGATGAAGGGATCGCCGCCTTTTAGACGAACGACGCGTCGACCTTCTTTCGCACTATTGACTAGCAGCTCATTGATACCAAGCTGCGCGACCGCATGGTTGCTGCGTTTTTTACCAACAAACACTTTATCGGCATCACGGCGGCATAAATCCAATACTTGCGGAGAAACTAACGCATCATAATAGACAATGTCGGCTTGCTGCATGAGGCGCAGCGCTTTAAAGGTAAGCAGCTCTGGATCACCAGGGCCTGCACCAACGATATAAACTTCGCCCATTGTATTTTTTACGGTTTGGGATTCTGTAGATGTATTGTCTACTGCATTTTCCGCACTGATAGCTGCTGCTGTATGATCCAAATCCGCTTGCAATTGGGCAGCAGCTTCCTTTTCATTACCCGCAAACATCAGCTGACTGACGTCACCTTCAAAGGCGCGCTCCCAAAACTGCCTACGTCCGGTAAGGGTTGGTATTTTGGTTTTGACTTCCGCGCGAAACTCACCAGCAAGTTTGGCCAGTTTGCCATAACCTTGCGGAATTAGAGTTTCAAGACGTGCACGCAGTAAACGTGCGAGTACCGGCGCTTTGCCATTAGAGGAGATACCAATCACAATGGGATTGCGATCGACAATGGCAGGAAATATAAAGTCGCATAAATGCGGAGTATCAACCACGTTTACTGGAATGTTGAGTTCGGTAGCATCAGCATGTATTTGATGATTCAGCCCTTCGTCATCAGTCGCGGCGATAATAACGCGCGCACCTGTCATGTAAGCTTTATTGTAGTTTTCATAAATAAGTGCATGCTTGGCTTTGTACTTAGTGTGGCTGAGCAAGGCTTGTATTTCAGCGCTGATACTAGGTGCAAGAATTGTGATACAAGCTCCAGCGCGACTGAGTAAGTCTGCTTTACGTAGCGCGACATCACCGCCACCAACGATCAATACTTTGCGGTCATCTAATTTAAAAAATAAGGGAAAGGTGTTCATAGCATCACCAATGATTCAATCAATATAAAATATGCCACCATTATGAGGTATCACGCGCTACGTCTCATGCAGTGAATTGGCATTAGCATATTCGTTTTTGTCATGATAGAGAGATGTTTTGATGATATGTGGAATAGCTGAGTCTTTAAAGTAGAGAGGAGAGAGGTGAAAAACCACAAGCTAATTCTTGAGCTTGTGGCTGTTATTTATATTAGATTTTTGCGTTTAAGGACTAGATTGAATAATATAAAACAACCTATTCAAATTCACTTAGCATCTTAGTAATACGAGCATCTTTTTGTTGCCAAATATCCTCTAACCAATCAAACATCATTTTTTTAGTAGCCTCGTCACGGTCATAACCGCCGTCCATGATGGCAGAAAACAATTCGTCCGGTATGGTTAAGCGAGTCACATCGACTCCCAAGCGGCGAATATTGCCCTTCCATAAATCATCATAGTCAGGCGCACCGTCTGGATAGACGATTGTGATATCTAAAATAGAATCCAATTCATTGCCTAACGCATTAAGCGCCAATGACAACCCGCCAGCGCGGGGTTTTAATAAATGCTGATAAGGGGATTTCTGCTGGTCATGTTTTTCTTTAGTAAAGCGCGTGCCTTCTAAGTAATTCAATAAGGCAAAAGGTTTGTTTTTTAATTGACGACAGGCACGCTTGGCCTCAATTAAGTTTTGTTTTTTAAGATCTGGATTCTTGGCCATCGCTTTGGCAGAAAAGCGCTTCATCATCGGAAAGTCTAAGAAATAAAAAGCTTGACCGATAACAGGAATGTAAATCAAATTAAACTTGGTAAAAAACCGCGTTAAAGGAAGCGTATCTTGGCTGATATATTGTACGATACTGGTATCAACCCACGATTGATGGTTACTTACCAGTAGATACTGCTTGTCTTCGCTCAAATCGTCGGGCAGGTTAATGCGCCAGTCTTTATGGGGTAGTGCGTGGTCAATCACGGCATTATTACTATTAATCCAGTACTTGGTAATCGCAATTAATGCATCATCAGCCGCTTTTGCTCCAGTCAATACTTTTGCCGCGCCTAAGCTCCAAATAGGCAGACCAACCATCGCACTGTTGGCCGTGAGGACGCCTGTACCGGTCAAAAAGGAGGCTGCTTTACCTACAGCTGGCAGCTTATCGTGCAGTTTTTCATAGAATGAATCGATTTTTTTTATAAAGGGCATAACAAATATCCATATTGATGAGCGCGAGTGCCTATAAGGATTGGGCAACTTCGTCCATGATTTGGCTTTAAAAAGTCAGCTTAATGACGTGTAGCCCACTAAGGCAAGCCATAGAATACCTCAATGTTAAACAATAAGACGTTAACGAAACGTTATTTCGGCTTATAAAAATACCCAACATAGCCTAACATTGAGTGTTAGATGACTATGTTAATCTAATCCACAGACAATTAGATAAGAAATTAAATTTACAATACATAAAATAGGGATAAGCACTATGAAATTACAAGACAGAGTAGCCATTATATTTGGTGGCACATCAAGGACTGGGCGAAGCGACTGCGAAAGCGTATGCTAACGAGGGTGCAAAAGTAGTCGTCACGGGGCGCGATGATGAAGACGGCAAGCGCATTGTCAATGACATGACAGATAAAGGTCAAGAAGCTATCTTTGTGCATGCTGACGTGACAAAGAAAGCAGAGATTCAAGCGGTGGTCGATAAAGCCTTAGAAACTTATGGTCAAATTGACATCTTGTATAATGGTGCCAGCATCCATGACGCTTATGATAATGCCGTCGAGTTAGAGGAAGATTTATATGACAAATTGATGGCTATTAATGTCAAAGCGCCATATCTTGCCTCAAAAGCGGTGATTCCGCACTTTATCAAGCAAGGGCATGGAGCCATTATTAATGTTGGCTCCCAAGCCACGCAAATGGCAGGCCCAGGCGGTTCCGCTTATGTGACCTCAAAGCATGCAGTGCTAGGATTTACCAAGCAGTTGGCATTTGATTTCGGTAGTCAAGGCGTCAAGGTGAATATTCTATCGCCAGGCTTTATCGAAACCCCAATGACGGACGGTATTGAGGATGAGCGTCTAAATCGCATACCAGCTAAACGTGCTGGCAAGCCTGAAGAAATTGCAGCGCTTGCTGTGTTTTTAGCATCCGATGACTCAAACTATATGCACGGCTCGAACGTCTTTATGGATGGAGGTTGGGTGCTGGGACGTAAATAACTCGCTAAAAAATCATAAGCTATCTAAATAAAAAAAAGCCCTTTTATTCTTTAAAAGGGCTTTTTACATTCAAACATGGTGATTTATTAAGTCAGCAATATTACAGCTGAGTATGCAAGCCACACTCACGGCTTTCTTCTACTTTCGTTGGATCAAAGTAGTCATGCTCGTTTGGCAAGTTGTGCTCATCTAAGTACACGTCTAGATCAGCATCTGTTTTTTCAAACAATGGCGCTACCTTTAGTACGCCGTCTTTTGATAAGCTAAGTACATCAAGCCCTTGACGGAATTCTGTTTGGTCTTTACGAATCGCGTTAAACCATACGTCAGGCTTTAGCTCAGCAAGGGCGCGGCGGAATGGCTCAAGTTTCACTTGTTCAGTGAACTCGCCATGTTGCGGGTTGTCAATGCCTGGGATGCCATTCATGGTGGCGTCACGATGGGCAGCGGTTTGTTTTGGAATATACGTCACGACGTTGAGATCAAGATCACGAATCAATTTGTTGGCAAACTGATAGGTCGCATCGGTGTTATAGCCTGAGTCTACCCACAATACCGTGATATCAGGACGCTGTTTGGCAACCAAGTGCAAAATTGCTGATTCATATGGACGGAAGTTGGTCGTGATGATTGGGTTTTTTGCTTGAGTCAGTGCCCACTCAACGATTTGCTCAGGTGACTTACCTTGCAGGTCTTGGTTGGCTTGGTCGATATCTAGGTTTGGGTGTAATTGGCTCATAATACATTCCTTAATAATAGTTACTATAAAAATGGGTCTTTAATATTGAGTTTAGGTTTTTGAGAACATCGGTAATGCTGAAGCGTCTCGACCATCATAGCTACTGGCTAGGGCAGTGAACGCTTGGCTAATATCAGATTTAGCATCATGCTCATTGAGTACAAAGCTAGTAGCACCAGCGCGCAGCAAATAAGCGATTTGATCACGACCAAACGCGCCTGCCATGCGAATATCACCTTCATAACCAAGCTGACGCAGGGTCTGTGCAAAACTAAAACCGCGACCATCCACAAAACTTGGGACATGAATGACGATCAAGTCTTGCGTCAATAAAAATTCTTTTACATCAGACAGATCATCAGCATCGGTGTTGGATGTGATCCACACACCCAATCGGCTGCTGTGCTGCTTGAGGATATCCAATACTTGCTCTAGCAAACCGTTTGCCAGTTTTCCATCAGCATTTAATAAATCTGCTAGTGGGACAAGTACATCAACTTTTTCTTGTTTGTGTAACAGCTCAAGTAAGGTCAGGTTTGATAACGCGATACCGTCAGGCAGCTGCGCTGTCGCTAGCGCTTGCCAAGTATCTTCGCCACTGATGTCTGCGCCATGGCTATCGAGCACATGATGATTAGCCATAGACCTTCTCCTTAAAGGGGGCGATACCAACGCGGTCAATCACGTCACCAAAACCCTCAACATCTTGTTCGTTAGTGCCGCGTATATCGAGATACACATCTAAAATGGTTTGTAGCGTGCTGGCCACATCATCCGCTGGCACCGCTTTTCCTAAGATTTTGCCCAATTTGGCGTCATTACTAGAGTTACCGCCAAGGCTAATCTGATACCAGTGCTCGCCTTTTTTGTCCACACCCAAGATACCGATATCACCTGTGTGATGGTGGGCGCAGGCATTCATGCAGCCTGACATGTTTAGGCGAATATCACCAAGATCATACAAGTAATCCAAATCATCAAACTGCTTTTCGATTTGCTCAGCGATATTGTGCGTAGTCGCATTGGCCAGTGAGCAATAATCCCAACCTGGGCAGACAATCATGTCGGTTAGGGTGTTGATATTGGCGCGTGCTAAATGCAAATCTGATAGCTGCTGCCACAATTCATAAAGCTCATTGGTTTGCACATCAGCGAATACCAGATTTTGCTGATACGTACCGCGCAACTCACCAAAGCTATAACGATCAGACAAATCGGCGAGGGCGTCCATTTGCGACTCACTGATATCACCTGAAGGCACGTACTTACCATTGACCAACCCTGCTTTTAACGAAATCACCACGGCGCGATAACCTGCAATTTTATGGGCGACCGTATTTTGGTTATACCAATTGGCAAAGTCTTTATCAGCGTTTAATTGCTGCTGCAAGTCCGACTGTACTTGGAGCGCATCAAAGCTTAGATAATCAGGTTCGGTAAAATAACTACTGGCTTTGTCAAAGTTGGCATCGGTTAGAGTTAATGAGCCATCTTTGGTGTGTGCTTCCCATTCAGCGTCGACCAGTTTAGCAAAGGCAGGACCGCCCATGCTCTCGACTAATATTTTGATACGCGCTTTGAATTTATTATCGCGGCGACCATGCAGATTATAGACGCGCAAAATCGCATCTAAATAGCTGAGTAAATGATGGCGTGGTAAAAATTTATTAATGGTTTTGCCAATCACTGGCGTACGTCCTAAGCCACCACCAACGATCACTTCAAAGCCAAGCTCGCCTTCTTCATTGGTTTTTAAATGCAGTCCGATATCATGCACCTGCGTCGCTGCCCGATCATTGGCGGTACCAATGACGGCAATCTTAAATTTGCGCGGTAAAAAGGCAAACTCAGGATGAAAGGTTGACCACTGGCGAATAATCTCACAATAAGGACGTGGATCGGCAATCTCTTCTTTATGAATACCGGCGTAAGGATCCGTTGTCGTATTACGGATACAGTTACCTGAGGTTTGGATGGCATGCATCTGTACCGATGCCAGCTCCGCCAAAATATCTGGCACTTCTTCAAGTTTTGGCCAGTTCAGCTGCATATTGGTACGGGTGGTCATGTGCCCATAGCCTTTATCATACTTACGGGTAATCTCAGCCAATTTGCGTAGCTGATAGCTGGCAAGCAAGCCGTAAGGAATGGCGATACGGAGCATAGGCGCATAACGCTGGATATAAAGACCGTTCTGCAAACGCAGCGGCAAAAATTGCTCTTCTGGCAGCTCGCCTGCCAAAAACCGTTCGGTTTGGTCGCGAAATTGGGCGACTCGTTCTTCTACCAAGGCTTGGTCAGCGTAGTTATATTGATACATGACGTAATCTCAATTTTTTAAACATAAAAGCAGCGACGAAAATGATTGGCGTGTGTAATCAATCTTATTGCCAGTCGCAAGGTAAACAATTCAGAGTCACATCATATAAGCTTGCGCCTGCAAACATAAATTCCTTTAAGACATATGTATATCCAAAGTCAGCATAAATTTTCATAACGAAAGTTAGGTAGCCTATGCTTATCAAATTTATCACGACTTATTTCATCACTACCTATAAAGGTTTCAAAAAATGACATCTACCACTGCTAACCAACAGCCATCAAAACTTGTTCCGCCACATGGCAGCAGCGATCTTAAACCGTTACTATTAAAGGGTGATACCCGCAACCAAGCATTGAAACTTGCCAGCAGCTTGCCGACGATTACTCTGAGCTCGCGTGAGCGTGGTGATTTGATTATGCTCGGTATTGGTGGCTTTACGCCGCTAAATGGCTTTATGAACCAAGCGGATTGGCAAGGGGTGGTTGATGATATGCGCCTGCAAAGTGGTGACAATGCTGGCTTGTTTTGGCCGATTCCCATCACGTTATCAGCGCCTAAAGCGACTGCCGATAACTTAAACCAAGGTGATAAAGTCGCGTTAGTGGCGCAAGATGGTGAGATTATGGGCATCTTGACGGTAGAAGAGACTTATATCATTGATAAAGAACATGAGTGTCAGCAAGTCTTTACCACTACTGACAGTGAACATCCAGGCGTGCAACAAGTACTCAGCCAAGGTGAAGTAAATATCGCAGGTAGTGTCGAAGTATTGAGCGAAGGCGAGTTCCCAACCTTATATCCGGAAATTTATAAAACCCCTACTGAAACGCGGGAAATACTGGATGCCAAAGGCTGGAAAACGGTTGCCGCTTTCCAAACGCGTAATCCAATGCATCGCTCACACGAATACCTTGCCAAGATTGCTATCGAGATTTGTGATGGAGTCTTGATTCATTCATTGCTCGGGGCATTGAAACCAGGCGATATCCCAGCCGAAGTTCGTCAAGAAGCCATCAAAACCTTGATCGACAACTACTTTAGACAAGATACCGTTATCCAAGCAGGCTATCCGTTGGATATGCGCTATGCTGGCCCACGTGAGGCATTATTACATGCGCTATTCCGTCAAAACTATGGCTGTAGCCATCTGATTGTCGGTCGTGACCATGCGGGTGTCGGCGATTACTACGGTGCGTTTGATGCGCAGACTATTTTTGAATATGTCGGTAAAGACGATTTGATTACTCAGCCATTAAAGATTGGCTGGACGTTTTGGTGTAATGCTTGTAATGCCATGGCCTCTGATAAGACATGCCCGCATGAAGCGTCTGAGCATGTCAAAGTATCAGGCACTAAGCTGCGTAAAGCACTATCAGAAGATCTCGATGTGCCAGAGAACTTTAGCCGTCCTGAAGTACTAGAGATTTTGCGCACCTATTATGCAGGTATCGCAAAAGAGGAGCGTGCTGAGGTGAAATTAGTCGGTGCGTCTGCGGTATAGGTTCGATTAGTTATAGCTAGCACATTTAAAAAATCCCCAGTTTAACGACTGGGGATTTTGCTTTTATATCTATTCTATATGAGTCTATGCTATCTATATGAGTCTGCGCTACAGTTACAGCGTTACCTCATAACTCGTACTACGTCCTGAAGCAGCAGACTTCTCTAACATGCCTTTTTCTACCAAATCATTAATATCTCTTAATGCGGTATCCGCTGAACACTTCGTCATCGTCGCCCACTTTTTGGTCGTGAGCTTGCCATAAAAGTCAGTCAGTAATATATTGAGCATCTTTACTTGCCTTGGGTTTAATGATTGCTGACGGTGGGTCTGCCAAAAGCTGGCTTTACTGATGATTTTATCCGTTGTTTTCTGTGCGGATAACAGTGCTTGCTCTAGCGTTTGTAAAAACCAAATCAACCATTCTGTAATATCTGAATCCCCTTTTTGAGTACGCTCTAGTATTTTGTAGTATTCATTACGCTGTTTAAGTATTTGAGCCGACATGCTGTAAAAGCGTTGCATGCTACCGTCACTCTGCGCCAGCATTCTTTCGGTTATTGCACGTGTTAAGCGGCCATTTCCATCATCAAAAGGATGCAGTGTGACAAACCACAAATGAGCGACACCTGCTTTGATAACAAGGTCTAAATTATCCTGTTCATTAGCTGGCGTATTGAGCCATGATAAGAAGCGCTCTAACTCTATGGGCAACCTATCTGCACTTGGCGCCACAAAATGAACCTGTTCACGTCCGTAACCACCAGACACCACTTGCATAGGTCCTTTACTGTCATCACGGATTGCTCCTTTTTTAATGCTATACATCCCACTATATCCTGTCGGAAACAAAGCGTTATGCCATCCCAGTAAGTCGTTTAGTGTCAGCGCTGTCTGATAACCATAAGTGGCCGCAAGCATCATCTCAACAATCGCATCAATTTCACGCGTGGCAGCAGGCATGTCATTAGTCTCTATGCCCAAATGCCGTGCGACAGAGGAGCGTACTTGCTCATCATTTAACGTCTCACCTTCGATCTCAGATGTTTTAACGACTTCAAGAGTGACCGCATCTAACTGTGCTTCAACGTTCAAATCAAACCCTAACGTTAATAATTTTCCAAGCAAATGTCCCTGCAATACCCGCACACGACTCACTAGTGGTAGCAATTGTTTATCCGACCAGCACCACTGTGTCCAGTCTGGTCTTTCATGGATATAAGTCACATGTTTCATCGTTATTCCTAAGTGATGCGGTCATTAAAAGCCTAATCTCTGCATATTATGCGGTGATTATAGGGGTTATTCAATGCATTTTGAGTATTCAGGTCATGCTAATACCTATCGCTCAAGACCAACCTCTTTATTTATCCTGATACAGTAATGATTTATCCTGAGCTCAAACATGTTTATTATTCATTAAAAAAGGTGCCAGATATTAGATCTGACACCTTTTTATTGCTTGTTTTCAATAAGCCATTACTAGACATAGAGCCGTTAATGCAGCTTAAGCTTTTCAGCCAGTTTCTGATACTCTCCAACGATAGAGCCACCACCAGAACAAAAGTAATTCAACGCATATTTATCTTGGCTATCAATAGTTAACGTATCACCTTTAAATTGAAAAAAAGCCATGCTGTCATTGATGTCGCTTTGAAAAATAATACCATGCGCATCATCTTGGCCCATTAATGTTGCTTTGCCATCGTACTGACAGGTTGGTTTTTTTATATCACTGCGAGCACGTACTTTTATATTGATAGCGCTTGCTCCATCAGGGCTTACCGTGACAGCTACCCAGTCATTTCCTTGCGTGCGTTTGGCATAACCTTCAGAAGCATAGTCTCCAACCACCTTTTGTACGGCAGGCGTCTGAGTAACATTAGCACGGTTTACGGTAGTGCTGACATGCTCATTATGGCCATAACTACAGCCAGTCATGCTAATAGTAGTGGCCGCACACAACACTGCTGCAGTGGTCGCAAATGAACGATGGCTTGAGGGTTTAATCATATGGGGAATACCTTGGCTGTCATATAGGTAGGTCACATTATAGTATGCCATAGATAGCTAGCTGGTAGCACCACTCTGTTAACGCGTAATCGTGGGCATTGTTTTGCGCTCTGTGTCAGGATTTTCCCTCTCTACTTATGCCAAGATCGGCAGTTGATAAGCGGATTCATCACTAAGCATTACTGGGGTGAGCTGCTAGCATATCTCTCATCATCCATAGAGCCGCATCTAAAAGACTATAAACCGTAATAAGGTGGTCAATACTGTGGTAATCGGCTCTATCCACACTATCGAGAGCACGTATGCAACCAATCAAACAAAGCCCTAAAAAACTGTCTAATACGCTCAAATCTATTGACAGACAATCAATTATTAAAGATAAAAGCATACGATTAAATACGCCCAAGCTCAGTTTCAAAATGGCTGGCGTATTAGCAGCTGCCACATTCATGACTGCCTGTAGTCCTACTGAAGCCACACAGCCAGATGGCAAAGACACAGCAAATGAAACAAAAAACATTAGCCTGTTGAATGTCTCTTATGATGTGTCACGTGATTTTTATAAAGACTATAACGCCTTGTTTGGTGCAGACTATCAGACAAAACATCCTGAAAGTAAAGTACATGTTAATCAATCGCATGGTGGCTCTAGCAAACAAGCGCTGTCAGTCGCCAATGGCCTGCAAGCGGATGTGGTGACTTTAAATCAAGAAGGTGACATGAACCTGTTGGTCGAAAAAGGCTTGGTCGCTACAGACTGGCAGCAAGCACTACCCAACAATGCTGTGCCTTATACCAGCACCATGGTGTTATTGGTGCGAGATGGTAACCCTAAAAACATCAAAGACTGGTCAGACTTGGCGCGTCACGATATCGATGTGGTTATCCCAAACCCAAAAACCAGTGGCACGGCACGTTATGCTTTTTTGGGTGCTTATGGTTATGGGCTACATCAATTTAAAGAAAAGGTACAAAGCCCCGTTCAAACCGATGTCTTTATCAAAAAACTACTGGCAAACGTCGTCACTTATGACAATGGCGCGCGGGCAGCGACGACCAGCTTTACCCAGCGCGGGCTAGGGGATGTGCTCATTACTACTGAAAATGAGGCGCATTTGGCTGCTAAGAAGTTTGCCAAAGGTCAAGTCGATATCGTCTACCCAAGCTACTCGATTGTGATTGCTAACCCGGTGGCAGTCGTGACAGCGGTCACTGATAAGAGCGGCAAAACTGCGGCGGCAAATACTTATTTAAGAGGCTTATGGGATACGCCTGCCCAAGAGCTTATGGCACAGATGTATATGCGTCCCAGTAATGCACAAGTGCTTGCCGCGCACAAAGACACCTTACCTAATATTGAAACCTTTGAGCCTGTCACTGTATTTGGCTCTTGGGCGCAGATTATGGAAACATTTTTTATCGATGGTGGACGTTTTGATCAGCTGGCACACGTAGGCAAATAATGTTCAAAAGTCCTATTTAATTTGCAGAGTTTGCATAGATAGTCACTTGCCAGCTGTCAGGCAAAGAATACTGTCAAGTATTTATAAAAAAGGCGTCTGTCTTTATATCTTTATGAATGATGTTCTTAGTAAGTTTTTGTCAAACGATTGATAAGTTTATGGTTATTTTCCTGTTATTCCGTTTTGGCAATAACATACGCATATTCATCATTAAACATAATAAGATGGCGCTGTTAGCATACTTGCATTACCTAACAGACACCTTTGAGGGATTTATGACACACGCAGCGCGTTATCAACAAAAAAGTAAAACACTCAACGTTTTAAGCATTGCAGGCGTTGCTTTAACGTTAGGTCTTGCCGGCTGTAGCAATAGCGAGCAGAGCGACACTACGACCAATGCGGATGGCACAGCAGCGGCAGAAGGGCAAAATATTGAGTTGCTAAACGTGTCTTATGATGTGGCACGTGACTTCTATAAAGACTACAACCCATTGTTCGTTGACCATTACAAAACTGAAAACCCAAGCAGCAATATTCTAATCAAACAGTCACATGGTGGCTCTAGTAAGCAGGCATTGTCTGTGGCGAACGGCTTGCAAGCGGATGTCGCTACCATGAACCAAGGCTCTGATATTGAGCTACTTGAGAAAAAAGGTTTGGTTGAGTCGGATTGGGAAAGTAAATTCCCTGATAATGCCGTGCCATTTACCAGTACCATCGTATTTTTGGTACGTAAAGACAATCCAAAAGGCATCAGTGACTGGGAAGATTTAACCAAAGAAGGCGTTGAGATTGTGATGGCCAACCCAAAAGTGACGGGCAATGGTCGTTACGCATTCTTAGGTGCTTACGGTTATGGCTTGCATGCTTTTAACAACGAAGAAACACCTGCCAAAAACTATGTCAAAGACATGCTAAAAAACGTCAAAGTCTATGAAAATGGTGGCCGTGCAGCGACGACGACTTTCGTACAGCGCGGTATTGGTGATGTATTGGTCACTTTTGAAAACGAAGCCAACCTTGCAGCGACTGATTTCGGTGCTGGTCAAGTAGACATCGTGTATCCAAAGTACTCGATTAAATCAGAAAGCCCTGTTGCTATTGTGAAATCAGTGACGGATAAGAAAGGCACAACGGACGCGGCAAAAGCCTACCTTGATTATCTATGGAGCGAGCCTGCTCAGCAGTTAGCAGCCAACCTATATCTACGTCCTAGCGTACAAAGCGTGTTAGAGAAGAACGGTGATAAGTTACCTCCCATTGAAACTTTCCGTCCAAATGATGCCTTTGGCACATGGGATGAGATCATGGGTACATACTTCAGCGATGGCGGTGTGTTCGATCAGCTAGCCATTAATGCACCTCAGTAATGACTGATACTCATCGATACTGCTGTTATTAGTACCTCATTTATTGATAACAGCCGCTGCGCTATCCATTACCGATTACATTATAGATAATGCAGCCATCATTCATGAACCGTCATGAACAACTCCATAAAGGACATGGCACACACGCTATGTCCTTTATACCGTAAGCATACTAATAATAAGTTCGATATAACATGCTCTTACGATAAGCAGCAGTGCTATTAGTTAAGCAACAGGACATCACTATGAGTGCAACCTCTTCATCCGCTCGCAAAGCCCCTGCTAAAAAAGGCTGGCTAACGCGTTTGCGTCAGCGCAATGTACTGCCAGGTTTCGGTCTGAGCATGGGCATTACAGTCTTTAGCTTGTCGCTATTGGTAGTACTACCATTTGCCATGATGGCTTATACCACAACACAAATGGGCTGGACGGGCTTTTGGGAGACGATTAGTCAGCCGCAAGTCACCGCTGCTATCAAGCTGAGTCTATGGATGTCGTTTTTGGCGATGTTGACTAACATGGTGTTTGGGACGTTGGTTGCTTGGGTACTGGTACGTTATGAGTTTTGGGGTAAGTCGTTGATCAATGCGTTGGTCGATTTGCCATTTGCGCTACCAACGGCGGTTACTGGTATCTCGCTTGCGACCCTTTATGCTCCTAATGGCCTCATTGGTCAGTGGTTTGCCAAGTTTGATATTCAAGTTGCCTTTACGCCACTGGGTATTTGGCTGGCTTTGGTCGTGGTCAGCTTTCCGTTTATTGTCCGTGCTGTACAACCAGTATTGGCAGAATTGTCTGTTGAATTTGAGGAGGCGGCTGCAGTATTGGGCGCCAATCGTTTAACGACATTTCGTAAAGTGATTTTACCAGAGCTGTTACCAGCACTGTTAATGGGTGCTGGCATGATGTTTGCCCGTGCCACAGGCGAGTACGGCTCGGTGATTTTTATCGCCGGTAATATTCCGATGCAGTCTGAGATTTTACCGTTGATTATCATCAGTAAGCTTGAGCAGTTCGATGTGCAAGGGGCATCAGCGGTTGCACTATTTATGCTACTGATTTCATTTGTGATTTTATTGACCATTAATATCGTACAGTGGAAACTGTCGCGCCGCGTAGGAGCTCGCTGATATGCAAATCTCCAATAGCTACGACTATCAAAGCAACGCAGCCACCAAAGATAGCCCATGGATACGGCGCACTTTTATCACCATCGCAGTGCTATTCATGGTGGTTATGTTGGTCATCCCATTATTAGCCGTATTTTACGAGGCCTTCAAAAACGGTTGGCAGTTATATATTGCTTCTCTCGTTGACCCAGAAGCATTGCAGGCGATCAAGCTGACGTTGATTACTGCCGGCATTGTGTTACCGATTAACATGGTAATGGGTATCGCGATTGCTTGGTTGGTGACGCGTTATCAATTCAAAGGTAAGCAGTTGGTCACCACTTTACTGGATTTACCATTCTCTGTATCGCCAGTGGTTGCAGGTTTGATGTTTGTCTTATTATTTGGTTTGAACTCTACGATTGGTGGCTGGCTTGAGAGTATGGGCTTTCAGGTGATTTACGCGGTACCAGGTATTGTATTAGCAACACTGTTTGTGACCTTCCCATTTGTGGCGCGCGAGCTGATTCCTCTGATGCAGACCCAAGGTGATAGTGAAGAGCAAGCCGCACTTACCTTAGGCGCGACCGGTTGGCAGACCTTTTGGCATGTAACGCTGCCTAATATCAAATGGGCACTACTTTATGGTTTGATTTTGACCAATGCTCGAGCGATGGGTGAGTTTGGCGCAGTCAGCGTGGTGTCTGGTCATATTCGCGGTGAGACCAATACCATGCCGCTACTGGTTGAGATTGCCTATAATGATTATAACTTTACCGCAGCTTTTGCCTTATCAAGCTTACTTGCTGCGCTGGCTCTAGTGACGCTATTGATTCAGCAAGTCATGACCAAGATGCAAGAGCGTAAGTTTGCTAAGTCTGAGCGACTGGCTATTGCGCCCGAACTGCCAGTAAGTGGCGATGCTAATAACGCGACCAATTCGACTAGCGCTATTGAGGCAACGGCTGCTGAAAGCTCAGGTAAGCTATAAATAAAAATCTGCCACTATACCAAAGATATAATAAGAGACACCATTATGAGCATCGAGATTCGCAACGTTAATAAAAAATTCGGTCAGTTTACCGCTTTAGATAATATCAATATTACGGTACCAACTGGCAAGCTGACAACTTTGCTAGGACCATCAGGTTGCGGCAAGACGACATTGCTGCGTATTATTGCCGGTCTAGAATATGCAGACTCTGGACAGATATTGTTTGATGATTTAGATGTTACCAATACGCCGGTGCAAAAGCGCCATATCGGCTTTATGTTTCAGCACTATGCGTTATTCCGTCATAAAAACATCGCTGATAACGTCGCCTTTGGATTGACGTTATTGCCAAAGCATGAGCGCCCTAGTAAGGCCGATATCAACAAACGAGTTGCTGAGCTATTAGATTTGGTACAGCTGCCACAGGTTGCCAATGCTTATCCGCATCAGTTATCAGGCGGTCAGCGTCAGCGTATTGCGCTGGCACGAGCCTTAGCAGTGAAACCAAAGTTGCTGCTACTGGATGAGCCTTTTGGTGCCCTCGATGCCAAAGTACGTAAAGAGCTGCGTACTTGGCTGAAAAACATCCATCACGAACTTGGCATTACCAGTATCATGGTGACTCATGACCAAGAAGAGGCAAGGGCGGTATCGGATGAGATTGTGGTCATGAATCAAGGGCGAGTAGAGCAAGTAGGCACCTCTGAGGAGCTGATACACCAGCCAGCCAATGCATTTGTTAGCGATTTTTTAGATTTGGTATAACCTTTCCTGCGTTAGTAGGATGTTTACCACTATCTGAACCAAAAAAAGACCTATTAATATAGGTCTTTTTTTATGTCGCTAGTTTTAGCGATGTAAAATTATTGAATGATAATGATACGCTCTAATCTCATTTAAGCCAGTTTGGCCATATTCAAATCTGTATCAAGCGATGTCTGCTCATAAGTGATATCCAAGATATCTTGGCACCAATCTGGCAGGTCATCAGCGACCTCGTACCACATCCAAGTACCGTCACGCACACAGCTCAAGATACCCAATTTCTTTAAATGATTTAAGTGACGAGAGATGGTTGGTTGTGGCTGATCTAATATCTCAACCAGCTCGCCCACACAGCGTGCTTCTTTTTTAAAAAGAATTTGAAATATCTTTAAACGCGTCGGATCAGATAAGACTTTGAATAATTCGATCGGTCGTATCGTAAAATTAGTATCAGACATAGAATAATTCCAATAGGGGCTTGGTTAATAGGCGTTCAATATAACAGCAGTCATCCATAAAATCGATTAAAAATTAAGCTAAATTACAGTTCGTCGTGAATTTACTACCTTTGATACCATTGGGTTACATCAGTACTTATATGCAGTTACATGAATTAAGTGCCTGTGATGTTAAGAAGGTATCGTGACTGAACAATATCTCAAACGCTATTGCAAATGATAATGGTTATCGTTATTATACGTCAATCATTATGAATGACGTATATCGTCACTATTTGATACCTAATCTATATGTTAAATGGGTGGTGTTCTAAAAAGTATGCTGGCGCTAAAAGTCAATAAGAAGTCTATGCTAAGTTCTCTGATTATATATGGCTTTTAAAGCTTCAAAAATTGTTCAAATTTTGATCAGCATACTTTTTGACACACCACCGTTAAATGAATACTGCAACCAGTCTTCAAATAGAAAAGTTCAAAGGAGCCAATCCATGTACGTATGTATCTGTAACGACGTAAAAGACAAGCAAATCAAAGCTGCTATTGCTTCAGGTATCGATACTCTCGAAGGTCTTAAAGATACGCTAGACGTGGCGACTTGTTGTGGCTGCTGCGAACCGATGGTTAATGATCTATTAGATGAACATCATGCAAAGCTCGATGCGTTAGCCTACGCAGTATAAGCAATACCACCTCTAGCTGTTACCACCTCTTACTTATCCAGTTTTATGATATAGAGAGGGGCGGTAGTGAGCGTCTATACAACCTTACTAAGACACTCAACTCAATGGTGTATCGCTATGCTGAGAGGTTGGCTGCTGTAACCAGTCGCAATACTAACCAATTTAAAATTCTTAATTGATATTTATTCTTAGTTCACAACGTCACAATCCATCCAGCGGCTCTATGCTACTATATCTATGTTCGTTTGTAAGACTTCTTATAGGTTTTAATCTTTACTGAGCAGTTTATCAATAACGCTTTAATTATATGCATTATTGTGAATGTACGCTGCATAATAAATAAATACAGGAGTATGGGTGATGATAGGCAGTCAAAAAGTTATTGATTATTTAAATTTTTTGTTGGGTGGAGAGCTTGCAGCTCGTGACCAGTACTTTATTCACTCGGAGATGTATGCTGAGTGGCATTACGGCAAGTTGTTTGATCGCATCAATCATGAGATGGAAGATGAAACCTTGCATGCGCAAGCCATCATCCGTCGGATTTTGATGCTAAGCGGCACGCCTAAAATGAGTGTGAACGAGATTAACATTGGCACAAGCGTTCCTGAGATGCTGCAGTTCGACCTTGATTTAGAATATCAGGTACAGCAACACTTAAAGGACGGTATTGCGCTGTGTGAAGAAGAGCATGACTATGTCACACGTGAGATACTGGTTGAGCAGCTTAAAGACACTGAAGAAGATCATGCGCATTGGCTAGAGCAACAGCTGCGTCTGATTGATATGATTGGTCTGCCTAATTATCTACAAAGTCAAATGGCCGAAGTGAGCCCAAATCATGTTTAATATCGTGCTCGTTTAACCTCACGATGGATATAACTAAAAACAAAGATTTGGCTTAAATCATAATAGATAAGGAGAGGCGCCATGAAAGGGAATAAAGAAGTGGTTCGCAGTTTAAATAAAGTGCTGGGACAGTCGCTGATTGCAATTAACCAGTATTTTTTGCATGCTCGCATTGCGCGTCATTGGGGGCTTGAAGCACTCAATGATTCGTTATACAAACAATCTATCGCTGAGATGAAATGGTCAGATGACTTGATTGCTCGTATCTTGTTGTTAGGTGGTCTGCCAAACTTACAAGAACTTGGTAAGGTGCTCGTTGGTGAAGATGTACCAGAGATTATTGAATGCAATCTGCGTTTAGAGAAGCAAAAGTTTGACATCATTACTGACGCCATCACATTATGTGAAACGCAGCGTGATTATGTCTCTCGTCAATTGCTAACCACGTTAAAAGACGGTAATGAAGAGTATCAAGACTGGTTAGAGACGCAAGAGGACTTGATTGAAAGCATTGGTGTTGAGCGCTACATTCAATCGCAAATCAAGGATGATTAGGCGCCTTAACTAAGGCGCTTGCCAGCGACTATAAACAGAACCTTTTCTTAAATATATGAATGTGCCCGCCTGTTTTTGGACATAAAACCAAAAGCAGGCGGGCATTTTTTATTGGTAATCTCGTCCTTAAACTAGCGTATCAGTATATCAGTATAAGCCGCGACCATCCTCAGGCTTGAGGCGTAAAAAGTACAGTCCTGAAAGGATGGTTAAAATCCCAAGTATCCAGTATGTCGTCTGAAACGCAGCCAAGGTATCAAGCTCAAAGCGCTCACGCAATAAGTTGAGCAGTGCTGCGCCAAAGGCAATGCCAAAACTAATCGCCAATTGCTGATTGACGGCCATTAGGCTATTACCGCTACTGGTCTCTGTGCCCTCTAAATCGCCGATAGTAATCGTGTTCATGGCACTGAATTGCATCGAGTTACAAGCGCCCATGACGGTCAAGATAGGAATAAACCAAATCCATTGCGATGCATCATTGAACTGCGCCAAAATAATGATGAGTGCGCCCATAAAAAAGGTATTGAAGACCAACACTTTACGGTAGCTAAAACGTTGAATGATTTTGCTAACCCAAGGTTTGATGCCGATGGCACCGACAGCGATAGGAGCGAGTAGCCACCCTGCTTGTGATGGAGAGTATTCAAACACCACTTGCAGTAGTAGCGGTAGCAGGAATGGTACGGCACTGATGCCCAAGCGTGTAAATAAATTACCGGTAATCCCAATACGAAAGGTGCGAATATCAAATAAACTTAAGGGAAACAATGGCGCTTGTCGTTTTTTGGCATGCCAAACATAAGCACCTATCAGGATACTTGCCGCTAAACCGAGTAATAAACCATAAAGCCCGCGCCCCGTTTGTGAGCCAAATTCTACCGCAAGGGTAAACCCGCAAGCTGCTGCTGCAAATAATGCAAATCCAGTCCAATCCAAACGCTTGGTATCCTCAAATAGCGCTGGGACCAGTTTTTTGCCCATGATAAACCCGACAATACCCATCGGAATATTAATCAAGAATATCCAATGCCAACTGGCGTATTGGACGATATAGCCGCCCAATACTGGCCCTACCAAAGGGGCGACCAATGCCGGTATGACAGCGAAGTTCATGACGGTCAGTAACTTGTTGCGTGGGTAAGACTTTACCAGTATCAACCGAGCAACCGGTGTCATCATGGCGCCGCCAATGCCTTGAATCACCCGCGAGCCAACCAAGAAGTCTAATGTTGGAGACGCTGCACATAGTATCGAGCCGATAGAAAAGATGATAATCGCTGTGAGAAAGACACGTCGCGTACCGTATTTATCGGCCAAAAACCCACTGATAGGGATAAATATTGCCAAGGTTAACGCATAACTAATGACCGCCCATTGCATCTTCAGTGGCGATTCACCAAGCGCTTGAGCCATTTGTGGTAGCGACGTATTTAAAATCGTGGCGTCTAAGATTTGCATGAATAGTGCTACTGCTAACACGTAGGGCAGGTACTTATCTTGCGTCGGAGTTAGCGTAACCATGTAAATCTCATTAGTCAGTTTGTGTTCGTTACAACATTAGAAAAATAAGCGAATAGGGCAGATCATAACCCATTCGCTATTAGCTTGTTCTGTAAGCGATGTAGTATAAGAAAGAGTGAATAACAATAAAAGTGAATCAAGGTAACGGTTTATCATAAACTCGTTATGATTGATTCATTACCATAATTAGACAAGCAAAAACCTAGACGATAAAAATGCAGGATTTAATGAATAAAGCCTTGCTCACTAGATGCCTAAAACACTGATTACAAGAGAGGGCTTTAATAAAGTGGGCCGTTCTCGTTATAGTAAGGGCTTGCTTGTGACTGAAACTATTATGTCCACCAAGGATAAAAACTGAGATATCAAAGAATAAATGCTCTCTTGATTAGCAAAATCTCTATTAGCACTGTAAACCCTAATGCTATAGAGCCAAACCCATAATGATAAATTTGAACGGTAAATCGAAAAAATAAGGACACACTATGAGCCAAGATAATACTATTAATAATAATGAAAAAAGCAGCGCTAGCACTGCCTATGTACCACCAAAGGTATGGACAAACGATGCTGAAAATGGTGGTAAGTTTGCCAGTATCAATCGCCCGACAGCAGGCGCGCGTTATGAAAAAGAGCTGCCACTTGGCGATGCACCGCTACAGCTATACTCATTAAACACCCCAAATGGCGTCAAAGTAAACATGCTATTGGAAGAGTTGGCTGAGCTAGGTGTCAGCGGTGCTAAGTATGATGCTTATCAGATTGATATATCTAAGGGTGAGCAGTTTGGCTCTGGGTTTGTGACGATTAACCCCAATTCAAAAATCCCAGCTTTGGTGGATTATTCTAGTGATGCTGCTGGCGAGCCCATTGCTATTTTTGAGTCGGGTGCTATCTTAATATATCTGGCTGAAAAGTTTGGCAAGTTTATTCCGTTGTCACCAGGCAAAGCGCGAGCAGACTGCTTGTCTTGGGTGATGTGGCAAATGGGTAGTGCACCTTTCTTAGGTGGCGGCTTTGGACATTTCTATGCTTATGCACCCGAGCCATTAGAGTATCCAATCAACCGCTATACGATGGAGACCAAACGTCAGCTTGATGTGCTTGATACTCATCTAAAAGACAACAAGTACATGGGCGGTAATGACGAAACCGATTACAACATTGCTGATATGATTATTTGGTCATGGTATGGACAGTTAGTGTTAGGCAAGCTCTATGAAGCGGCTGAATTTTTACAGGTAGACGATTATACACATGTAAAACGTTGGGCGGAATCCATCGCGGCACGCCCAGCGGTTAAACGTGCCGTAGATCTGGTATTAAAACCCATTGATTAAATGCTTTTATAGGAATCTTATCTAATACTGAAATTAATGCCTGTTGAAGCACATTAGAATTAATGGTATTACGGTTATAAGGCTGGTAGGTGACTCACTTATCGGCCTTAGTCTTATCTCCATTATCCTGTCTATATACTCTTTATATTCAAAAATATGAATATATTTAGCAAAACTATATACTTTTTTGCTTACATAATGGTACATTATCATAACAGATAGAAACATTGATACGTTAAGATAGCAGGCCACCAATCCTAATGGACAGGTGGTTATACTTCTTCTATTGATGAGTAACGATTATGAGGAATGATAACGGTAATTTGAGCAGCACAAGCCTTAGCCCTATGAGCAAATATGATTTGAGTGTTGGCGATATCGCAGCTAATATTGTGAATAGAGACAGGGCTACTAATGTGAGTCATCATGGTATGGATAAAAACCATGCGCAGAGTAGTAAGCATCTAGACATTGCTGAGCTCTCTACATCAGACCTCATAACCGACCCATCAAATTCAAAAATAATAATAAAGAAACCTCTATTAATGATGAAAAATAAAATATTACTTCCAATGTTTGCCGCTATCAGTGCGGCTTTTTTTAGCACAGCCAGTATCGCGGGCACTGAGCTCACCAGTCAAGATTGGCAGGTTGCCTGCGATAATACCCGCACTTGCCGGCTGGCAGGTTACCAAGCGGATAACAACAGTGAATATCCCGTATCGATATTATTGGTACGTCGGGCTGGTGCGAATGCCACTGTCGATGGCAAAGTGAAGCTAGGCGGCGCTAAAGAAAGCTCGTCTAAAGCGCTCATGCAGTTGGGCAACCGCCATCGTATATCGTTGTTTATTAATGATAAAGACTTTGGCGAAACCAAGCCGTTTTCAACCGCTACTGGCAATGCTGAACTGACGTCAACACAAGTCACAGCGCTCATCGATGCTTTGAGCAAATCAAGCAAAATCGAGCTTGTACTACGTAACTCACGCTGGCATCTGTCTGACAAAGGTGCTAGTGCCGTCATGCTAAAGGCAGATGAGGTTCAAGGTCGAGTAGGGACACCAAGTGCTTTTATCGACAGTGACAAGGCGACCAAATCTAATAGTTCGGTGTTGTCACCTAAGCCTGCGCCGCAGTTAAGTTTGGTATTACCGGCCTCTAAAGCGGCAGTAAGAAATAATAAACAGTTTATGATGAAGTCATCTGAGTTATCCGCGTTAATGAAAACCACCTTGAAGGATGCAGATAGCACTTGCCCTAAATTATCTGATGCCTCATCTTGGCGCATCTTTAGACTCAATAATAAGCAGTTATTGGCAAAGCATGATTGTTGGATCAGTGCTTATAATAGCGGTACAGGCGTATGGGTCATCAACGATCGTAAGCCTTATAATCCTAAGCTAGTGACAACCATCGCGACAGACTTTGATAAAGGTAAATTAACATCAGTACAAAAAGGGCGTGGTATCGGTGATTGTGTTACTAAAATCGACTGGGTATGGACGGGTAATGCTTTTGAAAAAAGCCATGAAAGTACCACAGGACTTTGCCGTATGATTGAAGCGGGCGGGGCATGGCAGCTGCCAACCTATGTGACTGAGGTTAATATAGCGAAATAAAAACTCAGAAATGCTATAAATGGCCAAAACCTTCAATAACATGTAAATGCTTTACCACTTACAAGCAGCTTAGTGAATAGCTGCATCTTATTGAAAAAGTGGCCACTGCCAGCAGTCTATCTGAGGGTTGAACAGACCTTTAATGAACTACCCACCACCTATAGAGGTGGCGGTTTCTTAGGTAATACCCATACTTGATACGATATTTTGTATCAGTGGTTAGGCAAATGGACTAAGCTAACCCCGTCGTACCGACGGTTTTGAGTGTTGCCAGCCTTAGTCCTTCGTTGAGGATGTTGATACTGGCGTTGATGTCTCTATCATGCTTTTGCTGGCAACTCGGACAATTCCATATTCTAACCGACAGCGGCAATTCAGCTTTAGTCAGTAGATGGTTGCAGTTTGAGCAGGTCTTAGAAGAGGGATACCATCTATCAACCTTGATTAGCGTTTTGCCGTACCATTCAGCCTTGTAGTTCAGCATGGTGGTGAAGGTTGACCATGAGCTGTCTGATATGGCTTTAGCAAGCTTTTTGTTCTTAACCATGCCTTTGACGTTCAAGTCCTCAATCGCAATCACATCGTGGTTTTTGATGAGAGTGAATGAGAGTTTGTGTAGAAAGTCTTTTCGGCAATTCGTGATACGCTCGTAGACTTTGGCGACTTTGAGTTTTTGCTTTTGATAGTTGCGGCTGTCAGACAGCTTGCGTTGATTCGCTTTAGCAACGGCTCTACGTTTGGTTAATATTTTTTGCTCTCGCGCAAGCTTGCTTTGCAGCTTAGATAGAAACTTAGGGTTAGCAACTCTTGTACCGTCTGATAAGACGATGAAGTCTGTTAAGCCTAAATCAATGCCGATGTTAGAGTGGGTTTTTGGCAGTGTTGTAGCGATGGTTTCAACCAATAGGCTGACAAAATACTTACCTGTAGGCTCTTTACTGACCGTGGAGCTCTTAATCAAACCATTTATCATGGCTGGAAACTTGGCTTTGATATGACCAATCTTAGGCAGTTTGACGGTGCTATCTGTGATCGCTACTGTGCCTTTTTGATTATTGGTAGTGTAGCTGTCACGATGGCCTTTTTTTTTGAATTTTGGGAAGCCTGCGCCTTGCTTGAAAAACTTGTTATAGGCAGCTCTTAGGTTTTGTTGGACGTTAGCCAGTGCCAGGCTATCAACTTCTTTGAGCCAATCAAACTCTTTCTTATAGTGAGCAGGAGTATTTTTAAGCTCGGTCTTATGCTCGTTGTAATGATCAACCTTGTCACTAAGCATCCTATTCCAGATAAAGCGTGTACAGCCGAATGATTTGGCAAAGAATATTTGCTGTTCTTCATTGGGGTACAGCCTGACTTTATGGGCTTTTAGGATTTGTTTTGGCATGAAGCTATTGTACCATACCAAAAGTCTGACGCATTCATCCCACTACTTTAGAAGTAGGGGAATTCTGCGCTGAAAATGTTAAAAAAGGTACATATAGTTTTTTATTGTGTTATACTGCGTCGCCACGTTAGCAATGACTAGCGTGTATTATGAGATTGATAACATCGCCTGCGATTTTGGGTCTAGGATTGACCGAGAGTAATTGTTGCCGATGATTTTGTGTACTTAAATAACGCTTCACTAAAAATTGTTATTTTTGACTCATATCTTATCTACTGAATCATAATTATGGTTTAGATTGGTTGTTATTTGACTTTATCTGCTTTGGACAAAGCATCGATAATGCGCTTATATCAAACAAGGATAAGACACTCGGCACTACCACCAAAATACGTCAGACAGCACGAACGCATTTATTGTAGAGGCTCTAAGCTTTATTGGCTTGGCTTCTGATTATCGACACTTATACGTGGTCCGGTAATTCTTTAATAAAGGCAGCGTGGTGAACGGTTATCAGTGGTATGCATCAAGCTTGCTGAATTTACAGCAACTTATACTTACCAAGGATTCTCATGACTGATATCTTATCTGCAATCGCCGCTGAAAACGGCATCATCGAAAACACTGACACCCCAAATACTACTTCAAATACTGATACTCAAGCGGCAGCTACTGACGCCACTGATGAAGATCAAGTAACCTTTACTGACCTTAATATTGCCAAGCCGATTTTGACCGCGCTTGATCGCAGCGGTTATACCAACCCAACACCTATTCAAGCACAAGCCATTCCTTTTGCTTTAGCGGGTCGCGACTTATTATTGTCTGCACAAACCGGTAGTGGTAAAACAGCGGCATTTGTTATCCCAGTACTTGACCGTCTAAGCCGTGCTACTAGCTTTGACAAATTGACTAAAGCTCTTATCCTAACGCCAACGCGTGAGCTTGCTCAGCAAGTACATGATAGCGTTCGTACATACTCTAAAGACATGCGCGGCTTGTTCTGTGTACCATTAGTTGGCGGCGCACCATACAATGGTCAGATTACTGCTTTGAAAAAAGGCGTTCAAGTAATCGTTGCAACTCCTGGTCGTCTACTTGACCATATCAATGCGGGTCGCGTTGACTTATCAAACCTAGAAGTACTGGTACTTGACGAAGCTGACCGCATGCTAGACATGGGTTTTGCTGATGATATCAGTGACATCTTGCGCGCTGCACCAACAGATCGTCAAACGATTATGTGTTCAGCAACTTGGGATGGCCCAGTAGGTAAAATCGCTGCCAGCTTCACTAAGAACCCTGAGCGTGTCTCTATCAAGGTTGAGTCAGCACACATCGAAGAAAAAGTATACTACTGTGATGATTTCGATCACAAAAATCGTTTACTTGATAAAATCGTTTGCCATAAAGATATGGAACAGATCATTATCTTTGCTGCTACCAAACGTAGCACTGAAAAGCTGGCAAAACAGTTACAAGAAGCCGGTCACAAAGCAAGCTTCCTACATGGTGACTTGCCACAAAGCAAGCGTAACCGTATCGTTCAAGACTTGCGTAATGGTAAGTGCAAAATCTTGGTAGCGACTGACGTTGCTGCTCGTGGTCTAGACGTGCCAGCTATCTCGCACGTAATCAACTATGACTTGCCACGTCAAACAGAAGACTACGTGCATCGTATCGGTCGTTGTGGCCGTGCTGGTCGTACTGGTATCGCTATCAGCCTATGTAGCATGGATGATCGTCCACAGTTAAACGCTATCAACCGTTACTTAGATCGCAAAATGGAAGTATGTGTCATTGAAGGCATGGAGCCTAAGAAGACTTACGTACCTAGCGAAAACAAAGGTAATGGTCGTGGCCGTGGTCGCGGACGCTCTAACGGCGGTGGTGGTCAAGGCCGTGGTCGTTCAGGTGGTGGCTATGCTGGTAAATCTAGTGGCGGTGGTCAAGGCCGTGGTCGCTCAAGCGACAGCAACACTGGTCAACGCGCTAGCAATGACAGCGGTTATCAAGGCAAACCACGCGATTCATCTGGTAAGCCAAATGAGCGTTCAGGTGGCAAGCCATACCAAGGCAAGCGCAGTGGGCCAAGCCGTGGTGATAGCGCTGGTGTTCCACGCGGTGAGCGTGCAGCAACTGGTCGCGGTCGTCCAAGTGGCAGCCAAGGTCGCCCAGCAGGTCGTTCTGACAGCCGTGGCACAGGTCGTCCAACTGGCGGCAACCGTGGTAAAAACTCGTAATACCGTTATTGCTCACGGTTAATGAACGCTGAATATATGGTTGATTCTTTAATCGTATAACGTAGCATTAGAAAAGCCAGATACTTGTTATCTGGCTTTTTTGCGTTTGCTTACTGGTAGATTTAGGTGAATATTAATAAGTGTTCAGCACTGTATAGATAAATACCAGCTTGCACCTATTTTTTGCCTTGTCTATACTGACTGGCTTTGACCAATCGTATATTCCGGAGACTTCTGATGCCCGCCACCTCAAGTTTAGCAATAGACAGTCTGCCACTAGCGTTTGGCATCATTATGGCCATTATCGGCTTGGTGTTTTATACCCAAGGGCTGCCCGGTAAGTTTTGGCGACGCTTTTATGCCATATTGCCGGGTATCGTACTGTGCTGCTTTATACCAGCGACACTGAACAGCCTAGGCGTTTTCGCTGACGGTATTGGCTCACAGATTTATGGCTTCACAGCCACCTACTTGTTGCCTGCAAGTTTGCTACTAATGACCTTGTCGATGGATGTCCCAAAGATATTAGGACTGGGCTGGAAAGCGATTGCCATGTTTTTCGCAGCCAGTATCGCCATTGTCATCAGTGGTCCGATTAGTCTAGGCGTGGCTAAGTGGATATCGCCCAGTATGTTTACCGATGATACCTTGTGGCGTGGGTTTTCGGCAGTGGCGGGTAGCTGGATTGGCGGTGCGGCTAACCAAGCAGCAATGAAGGAGCTGTTTGGTGTCAGTGATGATTTATTTGGCATGATGATTTTGGTCGATACGACCAATGCCTCATTATGGTTATTGGCTATCTTGGTCATGGCTAAGCATAGCGATAAGATAGATCGTCTATTAAGGGCTGATAGCAGTAGTATTGATAAAGTCATCGCAGCGGTTGAGAGTTATGAGCGCGATCATGCACGTCCAGCGACAATAAACGACTTAATGGTGATGTTTGGCTTATGCTTTGCGATGGTAGGGGTGGCACACTTTATCGGCGGGCAGATAGCAGGCTTCTTTGCGCCATACAGCTGGGCAGTACAATACAGCTTTGCCAGCTCATTCTTTTGGATGGTGGTGATTATCACCTTGATAGGTGTTATCTTCTCCTTTACCAAGATTCGCAGGCTCGACCATGTTGGGGCTTCAAAAATCGGTACGGTATTTATCTTTGTATTGATTGCTGCTATCGGTATGCAAATCAATCTGGCCGGCATCGTCTCACAATGGCGTTTATTGCTCATTGGTCTATTATGGATGAGTATTCACGTCGTGATTGTCTTTGCGGTCGCTAGACTCATTCGTGCGCCATTTTTCTTTTTGGCGGTCGGCTCCAATGCCAATACGGGCGGCGCGTCATCGGCACCGATTGTCGCTACGGCATTTCATCCATCACTTGCGCCAGTTGGAGTATTCTTGGGTATTCTTGGCTATGCGGTGGGTACGTTTGGTGGTTATATTAGTACGCAGATGATGCGGCTGGTGGTGGGGTGAGAATATTTTATTTTCTCTTATTTCCTATTTCCTATTTCGGATATTAGATGCTTATAGAAAACAAGACCCGCCTAAAGGCGGTCTTTTTTTAGCTCATTAATTCCCGAGCGCTACTAACAACTGCTGATTGTTTAAGTTATCGTTTTGTCTATCTATGTATTAATACGTAAGCCTATCCATAGCTATCGATAGGTACGTGTTAACCTTTCTTCAAATAGGTATCTGTCTGCATTTATAGATATCTCACTACGTCTCTTATGAGAAAAACGATTTGCGAGGAATGATAACTTTATGGCTAATTCTAATAAAAATAAAATTTCCGACTGTTTTAACAGTCATGTGCATAATCAGAATCAAATTCAAGTCAGAGGCGCACGTGTTCATAATTTAAAAAACGTTGATGTTGATTTACCGCGTAATGCACTAGTCGTCTTTACGGGTATATCAGGCTCTGGTAAATCATCTTTAGCCTTTGGGACTTTATTTGCTGAGTCACAGCGCCGTTATCTTGATTCCGTATCGCCTTATGCGCGGCGTCTGATAGATCAGGTCGATGAGCCGGATGTCGATGCAATAGAAGGGTTACCACCCGCGGTCGCATTACAGCAGCAACGCGGTACGCCCTCTGTGCGCTCATCTGTTGGTAGTGTCACGACCATATCGAACGGCCTGCGTATGCTGTACTCACGAGCTGGCGAGTACCCTGCGGGTCAGGAGATGCTATACGCCGACGCATTTTCGCCCAATACGCCAGAAGGGGCATGCCCAACGTGCTCGGGCATTGGTCGTGTGTTTGAAGTCACCGAAGCGCTGATGGTGCCTGATGCGACTAAAAGCATTCGTGAGCGCGCTATTGCCTCATGGCCGCCCGCGTGGCAAGGGCAGAACCTCAGTCGTATATTAACGACGCTTGGCTATGACATTGATACGCCATGGAATAAACTTCCCAAAAAGACCCGCGACTGGATTCTATTCACTGATGAGACGCCGACGGTGCCTGTCTATCCTGAATATAATATCGAGCAGACACGTGAAGCGATTGAAAAAGGTGAGAAGCCAAACTATATGGGCACCTTTACCAGTGCAAAGAACTTTATCTTGCACTCATTTGCTAATACCCAAAGCCCACGCACCAAAAAACGTGTTTCGCAATTTATGCAGATATCCGAGTGTTCTGAGTGTCATGGGAAGAAGCTAAAAAAAGAATCGTTATCCGTTAAATTTGAAGGGCTAGATATTGGCGAGTTATCGCAGCTCACCTTAACCGAGCTAGCGCTTAAACTCGAAAAGACGGCTCGCACCAAGGTCGCTAATGAGACACCCAACCGCGAAAAAGCCATCGTTGCTCAGCGTATCGCCAGTGATATTCTCGCTCGTGTCGAAGCATTAACGAGACTGGGCTTGGGTTACTTATCACTTGAACGCACGACACCGACTTTGTCGCCAGGTGAGTTACAGCGTCTGCGTCTGGCGACCCAAATTCGCTCGCAGCTGTTTGGCGTAGTCTATGTGCTTGATGAGCCATCCGCTGGCTTGCATCCTGCTGATACACAGGCGTTGCTGGGTGCATTGGATGAACTCATCGCTGCTGGTAACTCAGTGTTTGTCGTTGAGCATGATGTGAGCGTTATCCGGCATGCTGATTGGGTAGTAGATGTGGGGCCAAAGGCTGGCACGCACGGTGGTGAAATTGTGTATAGCGGCCCTGTAGAGGGACTACGTGATGTCGCTTATTCACAAACGGCTCAATATCTATTTACTGATACTGATACTGATTTGGCGGATTCAACGACAAATCAGCTATCTACACCATCACTAAGACAGCCAACAGCGTGGCTAAAGCTGGCTGGTGTTGAACGCAATAATATACAAGGGTTAAGCGTTGAGTTTCCGCTAGGCGTTATGACCAGCGTCACTGGCGTATCTGGCTCTGGCAAATCAAGTCTTGTGAGTCAGGCATTGGTTGAGCTTGTCAATGAGGCTTTAGGACAAAAAGCGCACGTGGATGCTCCAACGGGCGAAGCGGATTTGCTTGAGCAAGAGTTTGAAACGGTTACGAATGGCAAAATCATTGCTGGCATGGACAAAGTCAGTCGTCTTATTAATATCAATCAAAAAGCCATTGGTCGTACACCGCGCTCAAACCTTGCGACCTATACTGGACTGTTCGATAATGTCCGTAAATTATTTGCGGCAACTGAGCAGGCCAAAGCGCGCGGTTATGATGCGGGTCGCTTTTCATTTAACACGGTCAAAGGCCGTTGTCCAAATTGTGAGGGTTTAGGTTTTGTCAGTGTTGAGCTGTTGTTCCTGCCTAGTGTCTACGCGCCTTGCCAAGTCTGCCATGGTCAACGCTACGATGATGAAACGCTTGAAATCACGTATCGAGATAAAAACATCGCTGAAGTGCTAAATCTAACGGTGGAAGCGGCTTATGAGTTCTTTGCCGATGAGGCGTCTATTGTGCGTGCACTAGCTGCATTACTCCAAGTCGGGCTCGGTTATCTGCGTTTGGGTCAGCCGGCGACTGAGCTATCAGGTGGTGAAGCCCAGCGCATTAAGCTAGCAACTGAGCTGCAGCGCACGCAACGAGGTGATACGCTCTATATCCTTGATGAACCGACCACCGGTCTACATCCAGCAGACGTATCGATGTTGATGGCGCAGTTGAACGGACTCGTCGATGCGGGTAATACCGTCATTATGGTTGAGCATGATATGCAAGTGGCCAGTAATAGCGACTGGATTATTGATATCGGGCCAGGGGCAGGGGATGAGGGCGGACAGATAGTCGCTCAAGGCACACCTGATGAAGTGGCAAAGTCAAAGACCAGCCGAACTGCGCCCTTTTTATTAGCGTAACGTTAATTGGCGTAGTGTTATCGATTAAAGTACTATCGTTAGATGGGTATAAATAAGATGAGATAGATAAAAACCCATTTGTCGCAAAATTTGCGTTAACTGCCACAGGTAGTAAAACCTACTCAGTATTTAATACAGGTTATACCTCTAAATATCTACAATATGTGAACGACTTAATTTACTCAAGGATATAAGTATGAATGCACAAGAATCGGTTTATCAAGCCTCAGTAGTTCTAGTGCAGCATTTCTCTAGCTGTATTAAACGAAAAAAAGCAGGTATTCCATCAGGAGTGCACTCTAGGATTTTATCTCATATTCTTCACCCAGAAGCGGAGTTTGTTGCTGTCGGAAGATCACAAGCGGTCGTAAATGGAGCAACTCCTTATCCAGAGCATATTGTTCCGTGCTCAACTATAATATGGGAATCAATTCGCTTACTTGAAAAAGGAAAACCAGAGGAGGAGGTTGCTAAACTAATAGCTAAACATTGGAAGATTGTATTCATCTCCAAAAACGAAGCAAAATTTATTGATACTAAAAAGGGGCTAAATCTTCAACGTAGTATGCCTAAAGATTGGGATTTTGAAACTGATGATAGCTTTGCGCGCTTAGATTTAGCTGAAATAAAGGTTTTACCACTAGATTAGAGTTAATAATAAGACTTAAAGTTAAAAGCAAAACTCCTCTATTAGCAATAAGGTAAGGATACAATATCCATGTTTAGCATAATAAAAGACTGGCGCGAGCAGCGTATATTGGATAACAGCGAGTTTACTGATGCAGATTGGATGCAGGCTGCTGAGCGTATTGTCATACTTGATAGGTTAGACAAGGATGAAATGTCTCGTTTGTTTGAGCTGGCGACATTGTTTTTGGATGACAAATCTATTAATGGCGCTCATGGTTTTGAGATTACAGATAGCATCAGGCAGTCTATTGCTTTGCAAGCCTGTCTACCTATCTTAAACTTAGGGCTTGAATGGTACGCTGGCTGGTCGTCAGTCATCATCTATCCTGGTTCGTATAAAAGCGAAACCAAAACAGTAGATGAGTTCGGTATTGTGCATGAGGGCACCCAACATCGTAGCGGAGAAGCGTGGCAACGCGGGCCGGTCATATTGTCATGGAAGGATGCCAAGCACTCAGGCGAACGTGATGGTCACAATGTCGTCATTCACGAGTTTGTGCATAAGCTCGATATGCTTAATGGCCGTGCTAATGGCTTCCCGCCACTACAGCCCGATATGAACCCTGAGCGTTGGACAACAATTATGAGCCGAGACTTTGAAGACTTTCAAAAGCACCGTAAATCAGGACTGGATCGCTATGGTGCGACCAATCCAGCGGAGTTCTTTGCAGTGCTTAGTGAAGTGTTTTTTGAGACCCCGCAAAAGCTGGTAGACGCTTATCCTGATATTTACGACATTATGGTGAAGTTCTTTCGGCAGACACCGATGTAATCACAGTAGTTAAATAGATCAGAAATACTAGGGCGTGTTGAACATTTAGAAATAAAAGGCAATGAATAGAAGACTGGGGCAGTGCATCGTATGTGATGCACTGCCTTTTTTGTTTTAACTTATTTTATTTTAACTTCAACGCTGGCAGGCATGAGAAGCAAACAAAGTTAGATTGTTATGGACACCAGTGTACACTCACAGTCAAAAACCCTGCACTGTCAGCCAATCTATTTGCCAAAAACCCCGCTATAGTAAAAAAGCTTAGTCATTAGGATGGATGACAGCCAGACAAAGAATGAGGGTATTTGTAAACATAAACGGCCACATCGGCCTATTTTACATATCACTTTTACATAGTCTCTCATATCTTCTGATATAAATTACTAGACAGGGAGTCTCACATGAGCAACGCTCACACTTCAATTGATCCTATTACCTTGTCCGTCGTACGGGGTGCCTTAGAAACGGCACAGCGCGAGATGACGACAACCTTAGAAAAAACCGCCCGCTCTAGTGTCTTCAACCTAGCTCACGATTACAGCAATGCGTTGTTTGATCATCTGCCTGAGATGATTTTGCAGGGTCAGGATATTCCTATTCATTTAGGTTCACTCATGCCAGCCATGAAAGCCGTTGCCGAATATTATGGCGATGATATTCATGAGGGCGATGTTATTTATCACAACGATCCTGTGATGATGGGCAGTCATATCCTAGATTGCTGTATGTATAAGCCCGTATTTTATCAGGGCGAGTTAGTATTTTGGACAGTGTGCAAAGGTCACGTCACGGATATCGGCGGCCCAGTACCTGCAGGCTATAACCCAGATGCCAAAGAGATATATGCCGAAGGCCTACGTATCCCGCCCATCAAAATCTGGGAAAAAGGCGTTAAACGCCGTGATGTCATCAACTTAATTCACAGTAATATGCGCTCTCGTCGCAACCAAGAAGGCGATCTCAACGCTCAGTTTGGTGCTTGTGCGGTTGGTGAGCGTAACATGATTGCGCTGCTAGACAAGTATGGCGTCGAGACAGTACGCGCGGCAATTGAAGAGCTAAAAAACATGGCTGATACCCATATGCGCTCTTTAATCGCCTCTATCCCAGATGGTCAGTATCATGGCGAAGCGGTGTTGGAAGATTCAGGGCATGGTTTGGGCGACTTGACCATCAGCGCGGATATTGAGATTACAGACAGCGACGTGCACATCAAGATTACCAGTCCGCCGCAAGTGCCTTACTTTATCAACTCCTACGCGGGAAATTCGATGTCTGGTGTGCTGCTGGGACTGATGATGTTTGCGCAAGTAGATCCTCCATATAACGAAGGGCTATATCGCTGTGTCACGGTGGACTTGGGCGAGCATGGCACACTGTGTAATGCTAAAGAGCCAGCTCCTCATGTCAACTGTACCACCACGCCGATGGAAACTTTGACTGATGCCGTACGTATGGCATTTGAAGATGCTGCCCCAGATCGGGTGATTGCCTCTTGGGGTCATGCCTCTGGCATCAATATCTCAGGCATCGACCCAAAAACGGGCGAGCAGTATGTGACCATGATTCTAGCCTCGATCATCTCTGGTGCGGGCGCGACTCAGCAGATGGATGGCTGGCACGCTTGTGGCCCATTGTGCTGTTTCGGTGCATTAAGCTCTGGTGATATCGAGCTGCTTGAGTATCAGTATCCCATCTTGATTCATAAATATGGTCTGGCAGAAGATAGTGGCGGCGCAGGCGAGTATCGCGGCGGCTGCGGCACGGTATGGGAAGTTGAGCCATTGGGTCATGAGATGACGGTGGTGGCATTCGGTGAAGGCCGCGAGCATCCGACGATGGGCGCTGCAGGTGCTGAGCAAATTTCACCTGAGCTGAAGTTAGGACGCTTGGAGATTATCCATAAAGACGGTGTCACTGACCTATATAAGCAAAACACCGTGACCGAAATCCAACCTGGTGACCGTGCGCGTAATACCAACCCTGGCGGTGGCGGCTACGGCAGCTCGTTTGTTCGACCCATTCCAGCCGTATTAAAAGACGTACTAGAAAGAATCATATCAGTAGCAGCGGCTAAGACTGAATACGGAGTGGTGATTGACCCACAAACACTGGCAGTCAATGAAGCCGAAACAGAGGCGCTGCGTCGTAAGCTGACGGCATAGCTATATCAAAATCAAATGGCAAATGGCAAATGGCAAATGACCAAATAACATTACGACACTGAACTGATATTAAATAATTTGAGTTAAGGATGACTTATGAAAAATGATTTCCGAATTGGCGTCGATGCTGGCGGGACGTTCACTGACTTTGTGCTGGCAGAAAAAAGCGGCGACGTGCATCTGTTCAAAGCCCCTTCCACGCCTGAAGACGGCACCTTGGCCATTGCCAATGGCTTACAGCAAATCGCCACCCAGTTTGACCGTCCTATCGAAGAGATTATTCAAGCCTGTGACCTATGTATCAATGGTACGACCGTGGCGCTCAACGCCTTGATTCAGATGAAAGGGGTTAAGGTCGGACTATTATGTACCAAAGGCCATGAAGACAGTATCGAGATACGCTTAGGCCATAAAGAAGAAGGGCACCGCTATGATGCCAGTTACCCGCCAGCGCCACAAATCGCTACCCGTGATCGTCGCTTTCCCATTCGCGGCCGTATCTTAGCTGATGGTACTGAGCATGAACCACTAAATGAGCAAGACGTCCTCGATGCCATCAAAGTATTGAAGGAAAAAGACGTCAAAGCGGTGGCCATCTCTTTTGTCTGGTCTATTCGCAATACCCAGCACGAGCAGCGCGCAAAGGAGCTGGTTGAGCAGCATATGCCAGGGGTGTTTGTCTGCTGCGGCAGCGACGTATATCCGCAGATTAAGGAATATACTCGTACCTCAACGACACTGGTCAATGCCTATTTAAGCCCAGTCATGGCCTCTTATGTCCATAAGATTGATGATTATTTTAAGGCGTTAGGCGCAGAGCAGCCCGTGCGTTATTTTCAATCGAATGGCGGACTTGCGGTTGGCGAGATCATGCGTGAACGGGCAGTGAATGCCATCAACTCAGGGCCAGCGTCAGCACCGCAGGCCGGTCTGTATATCGCCAGTCCTTTTGGTATTGACGATATCATCACGGTCGACATGGGCGGCACGTCTTTTGACATCACCATGGCAAAATCCGGTAGAACCAGTCTCAACCGTGATATTGATTTTTTGCGAAATCGCATTGGCGTGCCGATGATTCATGTCGAGACCTTGGGCGCAGGCGGCGGCTCTATTGGTCATGTCAATACCTTTGGTATGTTAGAAGTCGGCCCTCAAAGTGCTGGCGCCACCCCTGGGCCGGCGTGTTATGGTAAAGGTGGCGAGCAGCCAACGGTGACTGATGCCAACTTGGTATTGGGTTATCTACAGCCCAATGCGGTGTTAGGCGGTAGTGTGACCTTGGATAAAGAAAAAGCAGTACAAGCGGTACAGACGCATATTGCTGATCCACTGAAGATTGATCTGGCTCACGCGGCTTTTGGTATCAGTGCCATCGTCAACCAAAACATGTCCAATGCGATTCGCCGTATTACTATTGAAAAAGGTTATGACCCGCGTGACTTTACCCTGATATGTGCTGGCGGCGCGGGCGGTATGCATATTATCGCGCTTGCTGAAGAGATGGGTATTGGTACTATCTTAATCCCCAAGATAGCTTCTTGCCTGTGCGCCTTTGGCCAAATCATCTCTGATATCAAGTATAACTACTTGGCGACACAAATGATGATCATCGCCCCCGAGGCAGATCTGCATGATCTCAATACAAAACTACAAGAGCTCGAAGAGCAAGGCGTACAAAAACTACTCGAAGATGGCTTTACAGATGAAGACATCTCTATCGAACGTACCATGGAGATGCGCTACGTCGGTCAGGTACATGAATGTAATGTGCTGATACCAAACGGCAAGCTCGATGCTGAGAGCGTGCAAACCATCTTGGAGTCGTTTCATCAGCGTCACAAAGAGTTGTATACCTATGATGAGCGTGATAGTAAGGTTGAGCTAGTCAATATTGAAGTGGCGGTGATTGGTAAGATTAGTAAGCCAAAGCTACCAACTCTGCCTGCCCAGAAAGGTGACATCAGCCAAGCTCAGATTGACAGTCGTAAGATGTTATTTGATCAATCTTATGACTGGATCGACACGCCTATCTATGATGGCGAACAGTTCGGAGCTGGCGCTGTGGTCACTGGCCCTGCGCTTATTCAAGAGCCAACTACGACTCTGGTGATTAAGGACGGCTGGCAAGCAGAGCTGCATGAGACTGGGACCTATAAGTTGACTAGAGCGGCATAAAACAAAATTTAAGCTTTGTATTAACGTTAAGGCGTCAGGTATTGAACAGCGTTCAGTTCCTGACGCCTTTTTTGGCTTTATTTAGAATATAAAAGAGAATCGTTCATTATTAACTGCTAGGATATCAGTACAGTTGTGTACCAATTACTGAGTATTCAAGGATGACTGCAAATCACAAGCCAAACAACCCTCAATACACTGATCAAAATCCATCAGTTGAGTTATCGGTCACTGTCAAAGACACCTTAGATGATAAGAGTGTTTTAGACACCTCTGTGTTAGCGATACCACCGATAGGTAGGGTGCAGACACTAGACGCATTTGACTGGAAGCGCACCATTAATGATACTTATTTTGATCTTGATGTCAGCTTCAGGCAGCCAAATAAGTTTTCTGGTTTTTTGCAGCATTCTAAGCTGTTAGATATAGGCGTGTCGCGTTATTATGCTAATACGGTGCACTATGATCGCGGTGTGCAGAGCTCTGATTATACTGACGACAGTATTTTGATTACGTTTCCTATCACAGGCGATGTGCATTTTGCCCAAAAAGGACGGCAGCTGACTTCTAAGCCTGGGCAGTTCTTTATTGAGCTATCCAATTTACCTTACGAGTTTTACCATCTGCATGAAGCGTCGCTATATGTGATCAAAGTACCGCTCGCATTACTCACTGCGCAAATACGCACCATAGAGCGCCAGTTTGCCCGTAGCCTATCTATCGATGAAGGCGCTGGCAGGCTACTGGTTTTTCAGATGCGGCAAATACTGGAGTTTATGCAGAGCCATCAGCTAGACGATTTGGAGATAAAAATACTAGAGCAGCAGCTACTAAATCTCATTGTATTAACGTTGAGTGCACCTAAAGAAGTCATGATGAGTAACACTTCTTCTATACAGTCGGTGCATTTAAAACGTATCGAGCATTACGTATATTTGAACTTAGAAAACCCTGCTTTGACCCCAAAAAAAGTCGCCGCTGCTTGCCATATTTCTGTCAGATACCTGCACAAGCTTTTTGCTGACCTGCCTTATAGTTTTTCAGAGTGGGTAAAAGAGCTGCGTCTAAAACAAGCCAATCATATTTTAAAGAGTAAAAGTTATGTGACCATTGAGGAAGTCGCTCATAAAGTAGGCTATGGCGATCAAAGTTACTTTTCGCGTATCTATAAACAGTACTTTGGTTATACGCCTCGGGATACTTCTAAGCTGTGACATGCTGTCATATACAGACCTTGATGCTATTTTTCAAGGAAAATTATTAATAAATTAACAATTATTTACAAAAATAAGGGGTGAATTGCTCATTAAGTATACAAATTGTGCTATTTTTAAGTAAATCTTGATTGTTTTATAAGGCAAGCAAGCTTCTAAGAGCACTTGAATAGGAAGGTGACAGGATGTCGATACTTCTCACAGAGTACTACCAAAACCAAGGTATTCCGTACTTGAATGTGCCCAAGCCTATTCAAGACTTTATCGAACACTTTGAAATCGATATTGAGTCGCCAGAATCCTCACCAGATGTATTGATCGTATCGGGCAATCTGAAGCCGACTGATTCTTATGCCTTCCCAAAGACATTGGATGTCGGTATTGGTGACTTGACGCTGCCATTAACCAATGGCGGCTTTCCCGTTAGATTGATCGCCATGAAAGACGCTAATGGTACGGTCGACGGTTGGCAATTGGAGATTTTTTTATCAAATCTAATACTGACAGTAGAAGGGCTACGCCCCGCCATTTATGTTCCTGAGCAGGGTACTGCGCCCAGACATTTGCTTGCTGATCCTAAAAACAACAAGGTCCAAATCATCGGGCAGTCTGCTTGGTTACGTCTCTCAAGCCCCGTAGGAACATCAGGAGTAGACTTTTCATTTGTTGAGCAACCTCAGTCGGCAGAGGAGCTTCAAGGCTCACAAGCATTTTCTTCGGTCTTTTTTAGCCCTTCATCTTTTTTTATTGGATCCTCCGACTTTGGCCTGATAGTCGGCAAGGTCGTCTTTGATTTTTCAGAACAGCTGTCTCCTGCTTTTATCTCTAATGCTAGTGTGGGACCTGACTGGATGGGGCTTGCCATTCAAGAAGCGACATTTTATGCACCGCGCAACTTACCTTTGGTGGGCGATCTATCAGGGGGCGTACGTGAGGTTTTGTTAGGCAAGCCCTTTGGGCTTTATGGAGAGCTCGAAGTTCAGTTTGGTCGTAGTCCATTAGACCCCAGTACCTTTGAGTTTAGGCAACAAGACATCACCCCCGATATACCATTAGAAATAGCGGGCTCAGGATTGTCGCGAAAAGTTGAGATTGTGGCCACACAAGAGGAAAACGTGTTGATAGATGTGGCATTGACCGCGGCTGCGCCTACGCCTGATGGAAACCGTTGGACGGCGAGATGGACTTGGGGAGATAATGCCTCAGAGGAAGGATTGACAACCACAGGCACAGCTTGGAATACCCGTAAGCTCATCGTTGAGCCTATTGAAATAATCGTTGAAGAAGATCAAGAAACGCGCCTTCGTCATCCAGCCATTACTTTTCGGTTTAAGGCTTCTGGCACTGCACCAACGACAGTGAGAGCACATTTTGATAACAAGCCTTACGAAAAAGTCATTCATGTTAGTGGTACTGCCGCGGATATCAGCACCATTAAATGGTATGCAGTGCCTACACTACCTGCTGATGGCAATGCTACTCATACAGATAACAGTACTTATCAGTGGGAGCTGACCAATACTGCATTAAGCAAAAGCGGGCAGGGAGTGGTATTTGACCTCAGTGAGGTTGATGCCGATGAGTCTGAGCTATTAGGGCATCACACAATCAAATTGACCAAAACAACAGTCGTCGGTAGTGCTGAGACCAAGCAAGTCAACTACTTGCAGTTAGAGATATTGGCTGCAGGTGACCTACTGTTTGGTACCCAAAATGGCGTATTTAGCCACACAGATGAAAACAACCCCGTCAAACTTGCCGCTGTCGAAGCAAATTATGAGCTTTCTGCTTTTCTCACTCGAGGAATATTAATCTTTCATCCCTATCGAGCCGCTATCCTACCCACCAATCAGACCCAGCTAGACTTGCCAGCTGACAGTCTGGCTCAGGTCATCATAGCGCATCCTCTAAGCACTGAAACCTCTAGCTCCAGCCCCAGTATCGAAAGCAGTACCCTTGACCGTCATATTCAGGTGTTGATGGAATATAGTGAAAATCGGGTTTTACAATGGGGTAATAAAAACCCTGGTATTAATACCAAGCCGTCATTTGCCAATGAGGCAGATTTGCAAATACAGCTGCTTGCTTGGGCGGCCAAGTACCCTGGCGCAACTTTTGTTGTTATTGGCCGTTGTGATGATATCGGACAAGAAAAACCTAATATCGAGCCTGATGCCGCCAATATCGAGTTGGCAAAAAAACGGGCAAAAAAAGGTCTGGAGTTATTGACTAAGCTACTGCCTGGCGCTACAGGCGAGGTCATTGCCGAAAGTCAAGTTTGTGCACGCGGCGAAACAACCGATTGGCAGGCAAACGCATGCATGGCTAAAGAGGCCAGCTTGGCCGATGCAGTCATGATGCCAGAGGAAAAGGCGGAGGCGATTAATGCTGCCTTTAATTATGGTTGGCTGATGAGGCATAGATACCCAGAGCACCTCAATTGGGTCAACACCTTAGACAAGAGCAAGGATTACGAACGTTTTCGGCAACAGTACCGCCGCTTTGATATCTATGCCATTGGTGGTCAGCCAACGGCAGAGGCCATCATTATCGATGAAGTCACTAACACTACGGATACCGCGAATTTACGGCGTTCTATGATCGCCTCAGTCGATAGTCGAGCTGCGCCTACCGTTTCTAGTACCAATGAGATGGACTATCGAGTAAAATTGGTAGCGCGCTGGGCAAGTCCTTATGTGACTCAGCTAAAAGACGCCATTCCTGTTTTGGCTGAGGCAGAGTTTGCTTGGACACCAGATACCGTGCCTGCCATAGAGGGCCAGCCAGTACTGAGTAGTGGCACAAAAGTTCTGACGGCTTACGCAAAATGGATACACGATGCGCACACTGGCTTTACCAATACCACGCTAGGACTACGCTCAGAAGGCGATGCCGATGGTTTGCTATCGTCCGAAAATACAATCCTCGTTTCAGCGTTAGCTTTTGGTCCAGCCCTGCTCTCGACGGTAGACTTGGACCAAGACGTCATCGGCGCGGGCGGGCGTCTGGCAGCATTAATTGGTGTCGCTGTCGCTGGTGGCAATTATTTCGTCGATAACGGCAAGGTTGTGCTAATGAGCGTAGAAGCACAGGCTCAGACCAGCTCGATTGCACAGCCTACACAAGGCTATCAAGTCAGCCTGCTTAGCGATTACGTCTGTACCATTCATGCTGACAGCAAGGTTATGGGCATACAGACAAAAGCCGATCGGCCACTCAAAATACGCTATAAATCCGTTGGTGTTGAGTTTGATAACACCAAAACTGAGTGGGAAAAAATCGGGTTGGTATTTGATGACCAAGTCTCGATGGAGATTGAAGACTCAGGCCAATGGCAGATCGATGGGGTGTTAGCAGACCTGTTACGGATTGTCGATATTAGCTTTGGTACAGGTTCGATATGGGTAGAGATGGGTATTGCTGCTGCGCTCGATATTGGGATTGTAGAGATCTCTCAAGCTATTGTTAGAATCACCTATACAGACGCCTCACCCAAGTTTGAGTTGCGCGGCTTTGAGATTAAGGCGGACATACCCAATATCTTGACGAGTGTCGGCAATCTGAGGATAGCGGATGGAGGATTGATTAGAGCAGGGGTAGCGGTAGATATCGCCCCGCCTGTTGGCTTAAGCGGTAATGCAGCGCTGGCGATGCAAAAAGTAAACGCCTCTGCTACTACCCCTGAATATGTGTTTTTATCCCTTCTGCTTGGGGTGCAGTTCTCAACGCCTCTGCCGATAGGCCCAACTGGCATGGCGATATATGGATTCATAGGCAGTTTCACGATGCATGGCCGCCGTAATATGGGTACAAACGCTGATCCAGTAGCAAGGGAGCTGGATTGGTGGGCCAAACCTGCTTTTGATAAATACACAAAAGCACATGGGCAATATGCCTTAGGGCTCGGTGTGGTCGTAGGAACCTTGCCCGACTTAAGCTTTAGTTTCTCAGCCGCTGGCATGTTAGTCATGGCCTATCCCAACCCTGAAGTTATTTTAGGCGTCGATGTCAGCTTATTAACATTACCTGATACCGAGGCTACTGACGAAGGGGGAGCCGCTGGAAACTTAACAGGCTTGATTGTCATTAATGACACGGCGATAACGATCGCTGTTTTGGGCAGATACGAGATAGACAATCTACTGAGTATCAAAGTACCGTTTGGCGCTTACTTCCCAAGCGGGGGCAAGGGCACCTACGTTCGCCTGGGATCAGATGGTAATACCGATATTGCCAAACCCAGATACGGCGAGCCTATTACCCTGACGTTGTTACCGACTACCATCAATGAGCGGGCTTGGGCGTTTTTGATGATAGAGCAAGACGGCATAGAGGCACTACATGGCAATTTAGACTTTAGCTTCGATGGCTTTGCCGTCGGGTTTGGGGCTGGCTGGGGAATAGATTGGGGATCAGGAAAGATAAATCTATCAGCCTCAGCAACTATACTGGTGGGCTTTGGCACCAAGCCACTGATGATAAAAGGCGGTATATTTGTCAATGGTGAGCTGAATTTAGGCCCTATTTCTATCTCTGCTCGCGGCTCATTGACACTCACCTATATGAATGACAATGTTTATTTAGACGGTGAGTTTTGCGGAGAAGTCGATTTATGGTTCTTTAGCATCTCTGGCTGTGTCGGTGTCAGTATCGGTAGCAGTCATAGCTTAGAAGCGCCTGAGCCTCCTGCTCCACCGCTGGTTTCGATCACTTTAACCGATCGACATAATAAAATCATGGGCATGGCCGCCAAGGTAAATTACAATGATGAGGTAGTCTTAAAAAAACAAGCTATTTTTAAAATTGATGAGAATGGCAATAACATCGGTGCCAAGCCAGCTGACAATCATACCGTATGGCCAGATACTGCACCTGTGCTCCAGTTTTCACACTATATCCATAACGCCTTATCAGCAGATGTACAGTTTGCAATTGAGTCAACACCCATCCAGCCCAAGTGGTTTGGTAGCCATCAATTAAAATACACGTATCGCATGGACAAATTGACCTTATCTGACGTGACAGATCCTACTAACAAAAAATTGGTGGGTGAGATAAGCGTTGGTCAGTCTAAAAAACTACAGTCCACTTGGATGACATCCCCTTACCGTCAAAGCAATAGTAGCGGTGATAACAACCCGCTGCCAAGCGAACATGAAGGTCCGAACCTAAAACTCCTAGACATGAACGCCCTGTCTTGGGTAGCCAATATGAGTAATGGCGCAGAGGGCACTGATGGTGACCCTGCCAAAACCATCGAGCAAGTATGTGAGCCATTACCAGCGCCTAAGCATGGCTGCGTGTTTGGGCAGTCTGCTCGTAGTATCGGTCAATTCAAAATAAAAATAATTCAAACCCCAAGAGCCACAACCCCTTATCCCAGCCGCTTTTATGTTGTCGGTCAATCGGTCAATCGTGCATTTGGTCGTCTTATCGCTGGCAGAGACTTGGCGCAATTGCTGGCAAGTGCTTCTAACATAGCGCTGCAACCAGGCCGTATGATTGAGCTGCCAAGAGCCATCTCACGACATGGCACAGCCTTACGTCAAGGCTATAAACTACCTGCCATTCAAGTGATCAATCAAGACACAGCGCTTTGCCTGCCCATGCCATGGGAGGCGATGTTTGATAGACAAGTGCTAGACCCGATCGTCACCTTGCTGGTATGCCGAACCAGCACTTACTCTACTATAGCAAAAAAGAAGTGTGAAGCATTTGAGACCATCAAGCCTTATGGCTCAGGTCTTAGCAAAACCAAGCTTGAGCTGACCGACATGACCATAACAACGGTCAACCCTAATCACAACTTTAGTATCACGGATAGTGTGGATAAAAGAGTAGCGCCTGCGCGGGCAGGAAGGGATGGTCATGCAGACTTGTCTTTCCCTGATAGTGGTATCTATGTGTCGTTTGCTCAGCCTGGTAAACAAATAGAAGCTCGCTTTATGATACTTAAGCCTAAAGATATTAAGGTGCAAGGCTATAGCGAGCAAGGTGATAGGATAGTGAGTAAGACCCTAACCAGCACTCGGGATGAGCCCCTGATTGTACGCTTAAACGCCCGTGATCCCATTCAGCGGATCAAAATCACAGGGGGTGGCAATGCAGCGGTCTTATATCAGATCTGTGTGATACCCACTAACGACTTGATAACCGCAACTGAGCCCACTGAACCAACAACCAAGCTTATCTGTGAGCGCTTTAATGATTTAAAACCAGTATCGCGTCGGCAAAAGACACTTAAGCACAGTATTTTTTATATCACCCCTCTAGAGGCAGATCGTTATCTACAATTGGTAGATGCTGTAGATCAACGTAGAAAAGTACCTGTAGTCGGCCGTGATGGCTCATTAGATATTGCCCTTCCTGATACAGGTATACACGTCTCTTTATCAGCGCCATGTCACTATCTCGAGCTGTGGGTGGTGAGCTGGGCTAAATCCTCGATTAAGGCACAGGCGTTTAATAAGGATAAGAAAGTTATCGCCTCTATGACAGTATCAGGCGGCGCAAAAGAGTTTCATCGTATACAACTTGATCCTGAAAATACTGAGGACGGCATCACTGCTTTTACACTGCAAGGCGGTAGGAGTGAAGCTGTCCTTTTCAAAATCTGCTACAAGTTACCTGTTGAGACTGGCAAAAAAAGACGACTAGCGTCTTTATTGGATGCAGAGCGCATAGATATCAACAAGGTGATTGCCCATACTCAAACCACGTCTACAGAAGCAGATTCAGCAACGACGTCTAGAGTGAATAGCAAGATCAGCGGTGTGCCAAAGGTTACTGGGATTGTAAACGATGACCCGTCATTAATGTGGGATTATAAGATCATCAATTTGCCGACACTAGCAGATGACTGCTATCTGGTCGAATATCGCCCTGCGCCTAATAACAGACAAACTGCTTGGAACGGGTTTGCGATAGAAAGTCAGCCTAATTTTGATGTCAGCGTACTGTCAATATGCGCAATAGATAAGCTGGCAGTAGACAATCAAGAAGCCGATCAAGCCGCTAGGCAGAGCCTGCAAGAGAAAATAGAGCATCTATTAATAGAGCTGGATGCTAATGAGCGCCGTGAAATCCTATTAGATGCAGGCTGTACTTATGAGATAGCCTTGGACTGGTCATGGCAATCATGGCAACCAAAAGATGATGAAACCTCTCCACCAGATCCTGTAGCGGCAGATTGGACGGCAGGGGACTCACAACGATTCCAGTTTGCCGTAGCAGAGGAATCAGCGCTAGCTGATGATACCCAAGATGGGCTAAACGAGTATATTTTTGACCCAAGAGATATCGCTCGTTATCTCAAACTGGTCGAGCCTGACAATGGTCAGATAGCACATTTTACGGAGGATCCATTATGGGTGCATTTTGAGACTGGTCACGTTGAGCAGTTGCTGGCACGATATGATCGAAAGCTTTGGGTAGAAGTAAAACGTACAGATCCACCGCCGCAGTCTACCTTTAGTAGACTGCAAGCAATACTGCAATCCTTAAAACCCAAATCTCTTGACTGGCTCAATGCACCCGATCAGCTCAATAGCTTGGGATATCAGCGCATTAATGAGGCAGTAATGCAGTCACCTTGCTTACCTGATAGTACTTTGATGGGTGGGGCGTCGCTACAAGCCAGCTTTGAGCTGGAGCCCAATGCCATGTATGACTTCAATCTTATTGCATTAAAAGACGATGAAAGTGATCCTTTGGTGATATCAGCTTCTAGATTTAAAACCTCTATTTACGCGGGAGCTGACGAGCTGATCGAGCACCTAGGGTATGATTTAAGCGGTTCAGTCAATCCATATTACCCAAGTGATATTATCTTACCTAGTGGTACGGTCATAGCAAATAGTGATTTGCAGGTGTCTGACAGCCTGATAGATGAGCTCTTAACTATAATGGGCGTGGATATCTTACCGCTACCCGGGCGTCATCCGATGACTTATGCCGTTTGGTCTCTTACCGATTCTAATATCCACTCTCATGGCGATACCAATAGCAGCTCATGGCGACTTGAGGGTTTGTTTATAGACAGCCTAGAGCCTTTAAAACGTACTGGTGCGGTAGCCAGTGATGATAAGGCGATAATAAAAGACACGTTGATGCTAAACAAGGCGCTTATAAGTGGTCAAACGCTTAGTGTCCACAGTGCCAATAAAAACTGGACACGGGTGTTTTTAAAGCCTGCTCAGCCACTGCTGATATCAGATACAACCTCTCATATTGCATTGGTATTTATGAGTAAAGAAGGCATTAAAACGGGTAAAAAAACCATCAGCAATCAACCCGCTATTATCAACAGAGAGGGCTTATAACATGTTGCCATTAGTGAAACCAGGACTCTTTAATGCCCAAGCGCTGTCAGTTGATAATAACGACTCTCATCTACATAAGGGCAACTATATTAGACTTTCGGCGCACCCAAAACTGGGGTTGCCAGTCGCGCCTTTTGTGATTAAACGTACCGTTACCACGGCCAAAGATTTAAAATACCGTAATTTATTGCGTACGGCAGCTGTCTTCATCGACTCGATGGGATATGCTCTGGAGCCACCTTTTGATGTCACCCCTGATAATCCTGTTATTGCACGAATACCGTTACAAGCAGATGAGGTCTGCCTTTGGGCACAGGTTTTGGTCAAGCAGCCATCACGCCCTATATATAAATTTATAGATCAGAAATATGAGCGAGTACTAAACCCATTAAACAGAGTAAAATTTTTGGGTGGTAAGCGGCTGCCTGACACTGTCTTTGATAGCTTTGATAGGGTAGTCGATTACAGTAGGCGTAAGAAACCCTCAGTAGGCAAGTCATCATTACAGTGTGAAGCCTTTGTTAATACAGCCAACAGCGGACTTGCGTCAATTGGGAAGCGCTCTCAACATCGCTATGTGTTCAACTCACACAATATCACCGAGATTAAGATCACAGGAGTAGGTGAGGTAACAGGCATAGAGTGGATAGAAGCAAAAGAGCTGACCCAGCAATCACAGGGCAAAAAAGCCATTTCATACTTTCAGCCTTATGCTGTGCTCAATTTACCGCATGCCGGAGGCTTACGATATCTGTCACTACCGAATGCCGAGCGCCGCGCTTTTGAGCGTGTCAAAGCGCAAGCGCCTAAACGTCGACCGCTGCAAGAGACACTTAATACGCCTGCACCTGCTACCGCGCCGCTAAGTGATGATAGGTTTGAGAGTCGGCGAGTGGCTTCTTTATATGAGGGTATGGATGATGATTTAGAGTTATTACTCACAGGCAGCGACTCGCCATTTGCACAGACGATTGAAGAAGACATCATTGATGAAAATGCCACCCCAATTGGCAGCAATAACATATCGCGCTTAAGTTATTTTAATCAATTACAGATAGATCCTGGTACAGCTGCCCTTATTGGTTATAAATTATACGATGATACTCCAGCAGCTTCTGATGATGACATAGTCATCTATCAAATCAATGGTTTTTTTAACGACTACTCAGAGCCGATGCGCTCAACAGGAACAGGTAAAATTGCAGAGTGGCTAGCGAAATTAAATAATAAAGATCTATTATACAAACTATTACTGAATGATATTCCGCAGCCTTACAAAACAGCTTCGTCAGAAACCGTGATGGATTGGTACGTAAAATTGACGGAAGGTAAGTCAGAGTTTATGTTAAATAGACGTGTGTTGCAAAACTTTGCAAACACCAAGCGTTATATTGGTATAAGTACCATCGTCATTGCCGATCAGGGCTCTATTTTAGATCAAGTGAATGCGCCTACTATTAACAAAGCGGAGCATGTAGATTGGCTTCCCGCTATACCTCCGCTAGCTAAAAGGCATGTCAGAGTGGATTTAGCAGATACCTTGGTAGCAGGGTTACTGGCCGCTGGCAAGCAGCCATTGATTAAAACAGGTCAGTATCAAGCCCTAAATAGAAAGAATGCCAGAAGATTTCACATGCCAATCGTATTATCAATCAATACCAATAGTAGTATTGGTGACGTTGTCTCTGAGCCAGGTACAGGGTTTATCAGTGATCGCCTTGCCGTGCCTGAGGCGATCAAGTATGCAGTGGCGCAGCAAGACAGGTTTGGTCGTTGGTCAAACTGGACTTTTATCACAGCAGCAGCAGGTCCTCGTCCATATCCGCCACGTCCACAGCTTCAGGCGTTTTATACCATACCGACAGCCGAGGCGGCGGCAAGTGTCGGCGGTGAGATACTGATCAAAGTACCAGTGCCAGACTCTGATGTATTGGCGCCTGGCAGCTTCTTACTCAAAAAATTAAACCTAAGTTTGACAGATCTATCTACTCAAGAGCGCACTACCTTAACGATATTAGAATCCACAAAAGTTATTGTTGATAGCCTTCATAGCAATGCTAATAACAGCACTCATCACGACCCTAATCTTGATAACTACTGCTTGATGATCACTGTTACCGCACCGACACTTGAGCCAGCAGAGCAGCGCAAGATGCGTATCGTTGCCACGTGGCAAGATACCAACAATCGATTGTCAATGGAATCTGAACCCCTGACGCTGGTATTAAATGACCCACGGCCACCTGCACAAATAGATATTGAAAATACAGTTCAATATGCGGCACGTCCAGATATAACAGGTGTCAGTTGGATCGAGTATCGCTGGCAACCAAAAGATAAGCAAAGCACTTTTGACATATATTATACCGATGAAAACCGCTTATTAGCGCAGTTAGAGGCTTTGGGGAAGAGGGGTATATTAAACGATGCAGCCACTGCAGCGGATCGGGCAGCGATTTATCGTGAGCACCAAGCGTTTTTCCACGATGCCTTATTTGAAAAGCTAGCAGATGTGCAGGTGGTTTTTAATGCAGAAGAGGTTGGGTTTCGTCATGGCGTGTCAGGCTCATTAAAACTGCTCAACTTTTATAAAGTGGCGACAATGGCATCCACAGGAGCAAAGCCTGACCTAAAGCAGTTGGATATGCTGATATATGCCATTCCTAATACTGATCCGCCAGCTAGCCCTAGTATCTCGGTAACGCAAGTACCTGCAGAGCCATCTGAGCCTCCTTATGTCGCCAAGGTAGCGCTGACCTTAGAATCTGGAGTAACGCCAGGTCATCGCTGGCGCTTGAGACGCTCTTCTGTTAGCAGTAGTAATATACAAGACATGCTCATCGTTGCACAAAACTTGCCACTAGAAAACACCACAACGGGGCTACAGACAGCCATCTATCGAGATGATGGTAGCGTCGAAGTTGCAGCGACTGCACAGTTAAAACCTTGGGTTGAATATAGCTGGGTTGCAGAAGTACAAGCAGAACCAGAAAGCGAAACGGCTTCTAGTGTCGTAGCTGGACGTTGGAGCCGTGCATCAAACCCTGTCAGCTTGATTTTAGCACCTGCTACTGCGCCAAGCGCTCCGAGCATCGAAGAGATAAAAGGGACAACTGGCCCAACAGGCCTTAAAGAGGTTCAATTAATCGTCGATCATGAGGATGACTTATCTGGTGGCAAAGTAGGTAGCTATCGCATCCAAATAAGACGCAGATTAGCTACAGAACAAGCATTTGCTGTGATTAGTGAGGTCAAGGTATCAGGTAGAGGACCTTTTGTGATTAATGATGTTTTAACCGACCTTGCAAATGAAGAGGTTCCTTTTGGAACAGAATATCAAGTTGAACTGATTGACCCCTTAGGTCGTATCAGCGTAGCGAGCGCGATTGCAGCAGTAAATGCGATATAAGAATTGGTTTACTACAATATATGTTAAAAAGTGAATATGCTAGTGGTTTTTAATAGCACGAGACTTTGTGGCAGAATACAAAAAAAGGGCAGTGCCTGATAGATACATTGCCCTCAATCTTTAATATTTTTCATCATCTAAACAATCAAGCGCCTATACTGTCCATTGTTCATTAATAATAGCAACTAGGTAGCGTTTTCCCTGATACTCATCAAATACCAAACGCATGATGCGCCAGTCCATACCGTCAAACTCTTCTGTTCCCTTATAGTAAAACTCAACAAATTCTGAGTTTTGATATATATTTTTTAAGTTGTTTATCATGTTTCCGTTTTGCTTAAACTCATTAACACTCAGGGTAGATTCATTAAACTTATCAGCATCGACCCAAGTCTCCAAATAATCTGGTAGTGGAATGACTAAGGGATCGCCAGTACCGTCACGTTCACCCCAAGTAAAGCGAATTTTAGATTCTTGTAGATATTGGGCAAACTGGTCACGGCTAAAGACTTTATCTGACTCTGGACGTACATAGGCATACATCGAAAAACGCACACCGCGAGTTGGATGGATGTCGTTGGTGATTCTGGCATAGTCGTTATTGGCAAGCGCACGTTGGATACGTAATGCTTGCTGTCTAAGCGTTTGCTGACTCATGTCAGAGACGACAGGCGCTGATGAATTGCCGTTTTGATGATTGGGAATGGTCGTGTTGGACTCAGCAGAAGATTGACAGCCAGTTGCAGTTAGGATGGATGCGAAACACACAGCAGCAGATAACTTATATAGACAAGACTTAGAGATACTAAGGCAAGATGACGGCATCATAAAAATATCCTTATCGTAACTAAATTAAGTTAATTGAAATTATAATCAGTACTGCAATAAGCTTTGATTGAACAATGCTTGATTAAGCGTACAATGAATATCCTTACTAAATTAGCAAACATTAGGAGGGAGTTTTGTAATATTTGGTTTACAGAATACTCTCAAAGCTGTTAGTTTGTTTTCGCATAATGTATATTATGTTAAACTAGAGCTACCGCACAATAAGTTCATGGGATTATAATTAAACAGTAAATCGTTAGTCAGTCTGGTTGTTAATTGCTTAACCATGATATGTGTTACCTGTTCAAATAATCATTGTAATCACCGCTAGTATAATTACTAACTGATATATCTTGAAGCCTTAATGTATAGAGTCTTCATAGATCCTAGTGTATCCGTAATCGATTAATGTATTAATTCAAGTCGCTAATAGCCTCTCTCTATATATACTCCAGAAGCCTATTATAGACATGTTGTAGATACAGTAATTTTACTATTAATTCAAAGTTAGTCTGTTTGGTAATCTTGCTCTGCTCATCATTGCTAAGCTTATTACCTTCACAGTACCTACCAAGCCCTTTGCATAATCTGTCATTTCTAATCATCACCTAATAACCAAATCACTCATCAATCGATTTTTGGTAGCTTAGCCGACTTCATCATTAATGCGAATATGCTTGAACTACGTTAGGTACAGAAGTATTCGCCACCAAGTGACAATCAGTTCAAAGTAAAAGCAATAACCGTTCTGAATGCCTATTACTCTATATCATTGATAAGCACGCATACAAGCTCTGGCAATGCGCCTACTTGGCATATCAGTAAGTCCAAGTCTAGATACACCTTATAGCTGCTATTATCATAGCTAACTACGTTGTAATACGCTCTTATTTAAAGTCACCAAAATAGCCTTCTAGATTAGTGAAACATTCATTGGTCTTTTCTAACATCTCTCGTTCTTCCTGAGATATCTTAATCTAAGGCATTGAGTTGATGCCTCCCAAATTTGCACAGAACAGTACTATCACCCTGATTAAGGTATTCTGTGCGAGTACAGGATCACGGTTTTTCGTGCAAATACGTCGAAGGACTCTATTGCCAATAGCAAACAGCACTCTTACTTTTAATCTATGTGAAGTTTATTACTTCAAACGCCATATATATCAACAAAAAAATAGCTTACTCCTTCTTTCTCCACTATACTATAATTATCCCCAAGTGAGCCTTGGGAATGATTAGCTATTAAAATCCTTATTTTAAAAGGCTTTCAGGATATAAATTAATAAGAATGGTGTCCAAATTGGTGTCCAATTATGTATAGTCTTAATAAAGATCTTGATTTTCATGACCCATGGCACTTGTGCAAACCTAAGCATTCATTTGAATGTAAATTAATATTTATGACCTTAATTCATCTCACCTAAAGTATTTTCGGATATAAGTTATGTCTATCAATAATATAAATGATATTAACAGTCTTGAGTATAAAGATAAGATCTATTCAGTAAGCGTTTCAGGCATCGCTGGTTTAAGTGTACGCGTCTACCCAAATGGCAAGAAGGAATACTATCTTCGTTATCCTCATCCACATGTTGAAGGTAAACGTCCTAGAATAATGCTTGGCAAAATCGATGATATTAGCTTATATGAGGTTAAGCACAAAGCAGAATCCATACTTGAAACGGTCTCCAAAGGCATTGATCCTAAAGCTATAGACAGGCAGGAGAAAGTCAATAAATACGCTCATTTAAAAAACGCTACTTTTTCTGAGATCGTACAAGCTTGGAGAGATAATAAGATAGCGAGTCGTCATCAAGGCAAATCTAATAAACGTGCTTTTAGCGACTCGACCCTTAAGTTTTGGGATTTATGCCTAGGATACATGTGTGAAGAGATTGGCGACCTAAGAATGAACGATATCACAAGTGAGGTAATACTAAGTGTATGTGAGGCTATTCAAAATAATGAAAATCAGGCAGCTTTCGTTGGTGCGAGCACTCGACTTTATACTGAGAAGGTATTTTCATTCGCCGTAGCTCGAGGGTTATGCGATAAAAATGTGGCTATTGATACACGTGGAGAGCTTGCACCTGCTAATTCAGGCAACCACTTACCAGCCATTACTAAACCTGATCAGTTTACAACCCTCCTAAACGATATGTCCAATTTTCAGGGGGCAAGTAAAATCACATTGGAGGCAATGAATTTATTACCGTATGTCTTCGTGCGTAGTATCGATTTACGATCTATGCGCTGGCAAGATATAGATTGGGATAACAAACTATGGGCGTTCTCTCCTACTAAAGGCGAAGGTCGTGAGGACATGGTATCGCACTTAGTTGTACCCCTTGCCACGCAAGTCATTGAACGCTTACGAAGCATACAAGCAATTACAGGTCACAAAGAATATGTATTTGCATCGATGCGTGCCTCAAGTAATTCTTATATTAGTAAAGCGACGCTAGTACAGATATTTCATAGGCTTGGATACAAAGATATCCAGTGTGCTCATGGATTTCGAGCATCAGCTAAAACCTTACTTATGGAGCAACCTGAACTGCGTTACTCAGATATTGTAACTGAGCTGCAATTAGGACATCGAATAAAGGATACGCATGGCGGGGCTTATAACCGATTAGATGAAATCGATACTCGAATACTCATGATGCAAGATTGGGCTGACTATATAGATAAGCTCCTAACCAAAGTCAAAATTATATCGTCCATCTGAAGTAACTTTCATCTTGCAGGTTGTCCAACGCTTATTAGTCTGTTTCATTACATTATTTAATTCAGCGAATAGTTTATATAGGGCGTATTCATTACTTGCATTAATTTTATAATCCATCTCTTCAGATCCATTAAACCAAACTGACAATAGGCTGTTGTCAAAATCATCGTCTAATGGAATAAGTTCAAGATATTGACAGTATTTATCCCAATTTTCTGGAGCATTTTCAAATATAGTAATTACTATTCTTTCCTGTAACTCTTTAGATTTTTCTATACTCATTTATAGCTACTTAATTAAGAAAATTAGAAACTTGCATAATCTGGATGATATAGAAGGTCGTCTGCTGTTTCCCACTTCAAGCGTGGTGGTCTGTCATAACCAAAGTCAAAGTTGTATTTTCCATCTGAAGTAACTTTCATCTTGCAGGTCGTCCAACGCTCATCAATTTCAGCAATAACATTGTTAAGGTCGACAAATAGCTCTTTCATATTTGATTCATTTAAAGCTGAGATTTCAATATCAATCATTTCCTTATTATTACTATCGAACCATACTGTAGTCCAACTGTTATCCATATCTCCATCTATTAGTAACAATTCCATATATATACAGCATTTACTCCAATTCCTTGGTGCATGTTCAAATATCCAGTAAGCAATTTGTTGTTGAATTTCTTTAACTTTACTCGCACTCATTATTCTATCCTCCTGCTGGTTTATTTTAGCAGTTATTCTCTATTTTTAAGTGTTCTTATTTTTCGGGGGGATTACCACTCCAGCTCAATATAAGAAAGAGTTTGAATGGCTCAAAGACGTCGATAGCCTGGCACTGGCTAACGTACAGCAAAACCTAAGAGCCGCTTATAGTAAATTCTTCAAAGGATCGGGTTTCCCTAAATTCAAAAAGAAGGGGCAGCGTGACAGCTATACCACCAATAACCAAAAGGGCACAGTGGCGATCACAAACAATACCGTTAAACTGCCTAAGATTGGTCACATCAACGCTAAATTTCCAAGCAAGGTAAATGGCTTAATAAAATCAGCGACCATCAGCCGCACCCCATCAGGCAAGTACTATGTCAGCCTACTGGTTGAAACCATCGCTACAACACTGCCAAAAACCCACTCTAACATCGGCA
>NZ_JASDCF010000013.1 GCF_030408035.1 Psychrobacter sp. APC 3426 | reverse complement strand
TATTTGAGTATTTGAGTATTTGAGTATTTGAGTATTTGAGTATTTGAGTATTTGAGTATTTGAGTATTTGAGTATTTGAGTATTTGAGTATTTGAGTATTTGAGTATTTGAGTATTTGAGTATTTGAACCGCCCCGGTATTGTCGAAGGCTCAACGCTCCAAGAGAATACGACAATGAAAACACGAAACTACACTCCTGAGATTAAAGAACGCGCCGTCCGTATGCTGATCGAAGCAGCAAACGACTATCCCTCCATCTGGTCAGCCATCAAAGCCATAGCGCCAAAGATAGGTTGCACGCCTGAGACCCTACGCTCGTGGCATAAGAAGCACATCGATCAAACCATTCCTGCAAATGTGCAAGCTCAAAGTGACAAAGAGCGTATCAAAGAGCTTGAACGCGAGAATAAAGAGCTCAAGCAAGCCAATGAGATTATACGTAAGGCTGCTGGTCTTGAAGCTCAGGCGGAGAAGGGCCGTCCACCCAAGTAATGGTCGACTTTATTGATGATCATAAAAAAAATTATGGGATCGAGCCAATCTGCCGAGTACTACCGATTGCCCCATCAACCTACTACCGTGCTAAAAACCTAGAGTATTGCCCTGAGAAGCGCTCACTACGCAGTCAACATGACGACTATTATCTCAGCGAGATTAAACGTATTTGGCAGGACAGTAAATTCCGTTATGGTGTGCGTAAAGTCTGGCAGCATATGAAAGCTGACGAGTTAAAGGTTGCTCGGTGTACCGTAGAGCGATTAATGAAGCAGTATGGCCTACAAGGCATCTGGCGTGGCAAAGGCAAGATTACCACCAACAGCCGTGACGACCAAAAGCGCGCTGATGACTTAGTCAATCGTAACTTTAATGCGCATCGTCCTAACCAGCTGTGGGTTGCTGACTTTACTTACGTTAAAACATTGAGTGGCTGGGTATATACCGCTTTTATTATTGATGTGTTTGCCCGTGCTATCGTTGGTTGGAAGGTATCTAATCGTATGAACACCGATATGGTGATGGCGGCATTAAATCAAGCCATAACAGATAGAAACAATCCCAAAGATGTCATTCATCATAGTGATCGCGGCGTTCAGTACTTATCCATTAGCTATACTTCTAGGATGACGGATTCTGGCGTCATTGCCTCTGTTGGTACCAAAGGTGATTCATACGACAATGCGTTGGCTGAAACGGTTAACGGGCTGTATAAAACCGAGGTGATTCATTATTTAAAGCAAAACTGGACTGGCGTTAACGATGTTGAACTGGCAACCCTTGAATGGGTCGATTGGTTTAACAAAACCCGTTTGCATAGTAAAATTGGTTATGTGTCGCCTTTTTAGTTTGAGAGACGATACTATGATAGTCTTAGTGAGTCAGACAAAGCTGACTGACTCAAGCAATCCACTCTCCGTTATAGTCGGGGCGTTTCACTCAAAAAATAGGAGCTTATAGCTCCCATTTTTATGTTAGCTTTCTAAGTCTCTATGTTAATTTCAAGAATACTTCATCATAATGTCCGAATATAGTTAATCCAATTTGAGAGTGGTACAAGGCAGCCGAGTGCAGATGTATCTGTCATACTTCAAGCAAGGTTAACGCTGTAACGCTTTTATAGTGGATTGACTATACAGCTATATTTTTTTGATTTCTACAATATCACTTGATTCAATGAGTGATTGGATATTACCAAATAAACTTTGAATATAATCAGAGGCCATATGGATATCTAAATCCTCCCTGCTACGCCATTCTTCTAAGAAGAAATATCTACTCGAGTCATTTTCGCTAATATAAAGCTCATATTTCAAGCACCCTTCTTCTTGAAGCGTAGGCTCTATTACACTTTTTAAAAGCGCATCTAACGTCTCTTTTTGATCTGATTTTGCCTTAAAGTTCGCAATTATTGAAATAGTCATTATTTCACCTTGAATTTGTTTTAGAAGTTTTCTAGTACAATTTTGCCTTTTGACTTGCCTGATTCAAGTAACTTATGCGCCTTCTCCAAGTTTGCAGCGTTAATGTTGCCTAGATTTTGGTTGAGGGTACTTCTAATTTTTTGCTGGTCAACTAATTGAGCAACCTGTTGCAACAGATCACCTTGCTTTTCAATATCATCGGTTTCATACATTGAACGGGTGAACATCAACTCCCAATGGATAGAAATAGATTTAGTCTTAAACGGCATAATATCAAATGTTTGTGGATCATCGATCAATCCAAGCTTGCCTTGTGGTGCAATCAGAGAAACTATTTGCTCGATATAGGTGTCTGTATGATTTGTAGAGAATACGTATTTTGGTTTTGCAATGCCTAGTGTCTCGATTTGTGCATTTAAATCTTTGCTATGATCAATGACATGGTCGGCACCAAGTGATTCCACCCAAGATTTCGTTTCTTCACGTGACGCTGTTGCTATAACGGTCAGATTTGTTTTTGCTTTTAGGAGTTGGATAGCGATTGATCCTACACCACCTGCACCACCAATAATTAAAATACTGCCAACTTCTGTTTCTGAAATTTGAAACCGATCAAACAGCATTTCCCATGCCGTTATTGCAGTTAATGGCAATGCTGCTGCTTCTGCATTAGATATTGTAATTGGTTTAAGACTAATAATTCGTTCATCGACTGCTTGATACTCAGCATTACTACCATCTCGGGTTAAATCGCCAGCATACCAAACAGAATCTCCTACTTTAAACGAGGTAACTTTTGAGCCAATTTCAATAATTTCCCCAACGGCATCCCAACCTAAAATACGATTATTTGCTTCAGACGAATTTTTTCTCACTTTGGTATCAACTGGATTCACAGAGATTGCCTGAACTTTTACCAGTACATCACGCTCCTTAAGCGTAGGCTTCGCTTTTTCAATATCTACCAATGAATTTTTAAAATCATCATGGTTATTTATAACATACGATACGGCTTTCATAGATTTGTCCTCAACTTTAAAAAATATAGGGCGTGTTGAACATTCAAATATTCGGACTGCTGATAGATAAAATCGCACCAAACTAGGCGTAAACCGACGATAATGTCGAGGCCTTAGCTAGGTTTACAACACCGTTTGGGGTGATTTTAGCATCAGCCCTTTGGGGCGGGGCTCTTTTTTGCCAATACATGGCGAAATTGTCTATCCTAGAATGACTAGGCTTCGAAAATTTCACTGCGTATTGCCTGTAAAATAGCCGCCGCCAGTGCCACATTTGAATGTTCAACACGCCCTAGTAAAAATGGGAGCGAAGTGCTCCCATTTTATGTTATTCAATCATTAAAACTCTTGGCTCGTTGGGCGCAAAACAATTTCATTAATATCTACATCCGCAGGCTGTTCAATTGCATAAGCAATTGCTCGAGCGACTGAGTCAGCTGGTATGGCTTGTTTGTAGAAATCAGTAACAAACTCTGAACTTTCTTTATGAGAAGAACCGAATTTTAGTTCTGACTCAATTGCACCAGGCTCAATAGTAGTCGTTCTAATTGTTCCCCCAACTTCATGACGAAGGCCTTCTGAGATGGCTCTTACAGCAAACTTAGTACCGCTATAAACAGTACCTCCTGGACTAAATACTTTTACCCCTGCAACAGATGCGAGATTAATAAAGTGTCCAAAGTTTTGTTTTTGGAAAACAGGTAGGGTAGCTGCTATACCATAAAGAACACCTTTAATATTAATGTCGATCATACGATCCCATTCATCAACTTTTAGCTCACTTAATGGTGCAATAGACATTAATCCAGCATTGTTTACCAATACATCGATTTGACCAAATGCGCTTAATGCCTTTTCAATAAGTGCTTGTACTTCATGTGGTTTGGTTATATCCATACCAATAAATTCAGCTTGACCACCTTCAGCACGAATGTCGTGAACAATAGCCTCTAATTTTTCAGTACGTCTAGCACCAATTACAACCTTTGCACCTTTTTTAGCAAGTAAGCGAGCAGTAGCTTCACCTAAACCACTACTTGCACCAGTGATAACAATAACTTTATTTTCTATATTATTCATACAAGTAACCTTCAACCTATCTGTCAATCATATTTGAGGGTTAAGTATTACAGCCTTGCTAGGTATAATAAATGAATAATATTATCTTTCAGAATTCCTATTTACGGAATAATTACTATAACACAGGATTGGACATGCAGAACAAATTGGAAATGATGCGTATCTTTTGTGTCGCAGCAGAGTCTCGAAATTTTAAAGAGGCAGCAACTCAACTGGGTATTTCCCCACAGGTAGTGACACGGGCAATAAAAGAGCTAGAAGAGCAGCGTGGAGAGATTTTGTTTTACAGGAGTACTCGACAAATTAAAATTACCGCTGATGGTGAGCGTCTGGCAAAGCAAGCACGTCTTGCGGTGGAATCGATCGATGCTTTGCTTGTAAAAGACACCAAGGAAAAACGAGATGAAATGCGTGGGACTGTCCGTATTACTGTGTCGTCTGTGTTAGGGCGTAAATTGGTAGTACCTGCACTAGCAGAATTTGCCACACGTTATCCAGATATTGTCGTGGATTGTGTGCTAACAGATTCACACTCGGATGTGATCGATGAGCGGATAGATATCGGGATCAGATTTGGATTTTTGCCGGACAATCGATATGTAGCAAGGGAATTGGCTAAAGTGAAATTTTATTCTGTGGGTACGCCAGAGTTAATTGATAAGGTTGGAATGCCCAAAAAAATTATTGACCTTGATAAATACCCTCTAACAGCACTAGTCGATCATAAAACAGGGCGTTACTGGCCATGGACATTCACCGAAAGTCGAAGCTTTACGCCATCAAAGCCCCGTTTTATTACAGATGATCTAGAAGCTGAATTTCAAGCTATTCTCGCTGGAGTTGGATTCGGACACATGCCTGGATTTCTAGTTTTGCCGTGGCTTAGGAGTGGTAAGCTCATTCAGATATTTCATGAGGAAACCTCTCCCGTTTGGCGCCTGTATTTATATCGTCCACAGCGGGGCCCGACACCTTTGCGAATCCGAGCATTGTTTGATTACTTAGTGGAAGTGCTGGGCCATATAGAAACCTGAATCAGATAAGACCATCATGTATCTAGAGTAACTACAATTTTTCCTATTTGCTGATTTGATTCAAGATAGCGCTGAGCGTCATGCATGTCCTCAAAGTTAAAGCAACGGTCGATCACTGGACGAAGATATCCTGCACCTATACTGCTAAGAATAAATCGTCTGGCTTGCTCCCTTAGAACAGGGTCATGGAGAACCTCAAGGAACAAAAAACCTCGCATGGTTAAGCTCTTGCGTAATGCAACTTTAAGGGGAAATGGTGTGTTCTCCGGGCTAAGTGCACCATGCATAACCATAGTTCCTCCCACAGACATCGCTTTTGCAATCTGTTCAATATGTGGCCCTCCTACAGCATCAAAGGCGACATCAAGATGTTCTCCACCTAAACGTAAAACAAGCGCCTCATACAAATCTGGTTCATCTTCACTGGCTATAACATCTTTAACACCGAGATCCAGTAAACGTTGCTTTTTCTCTATCGTCTGTGTACTTGCAATGACCTTAGCACCCGCTGCTTCAGCTATCTGTATCGCAGCTAGTCCTACGCTACTTGAAGCTGCTGTGATCAAGATTGTTTTTCCTTTCGATAATCCACCAGCATGGATTACACCACCCCAAGCCGTCAAATACTGCATCCAGATTGAAGAAGCTTCTTCCCAGCTTAAACTATCGGGTTTGTGAACTAAAAAATTTTCTGGAATCAGAAGCTTGTCCGCATATGTCCCATATTTGGCTAGATTGTCAGTCGGAAGAATCGATACGGCATCTCCTGGAGAAAATTGGTGTACACCTTCACCTATCGCAAGAACTATGCCTGCTCCCTCATATCCCAGACGAGAAGGGAATACTGCCTTTTGAATATAAGTACCACGCCGAAACATTACATCGGCCCGGTTGAGTCCGATCGTTTTCATCTGTATTAGAACTTCTCCTGCGGCTGGTAAAGCAACAGGAAGTGTTTCTAATGTCAGAACATCTGTATCTCCAATACAATTGAAGCGCCAAGTCTTGGCCTGAAGTGCGTTAAATGACATCGATAACTACCTTAATATTAGCAGAGCGATCTTGAACAGCATCATGAGCCTCAATCGCTTGGTCTAGAGTAAAATGACGAGGATCAACAATAGCACGCAGTTTACCTTCCTCAACGAGACGAGTCGCGGTCTTAAGGACATCACCATGATGAGAACGGCGATTGCCTGTTAACGTCGGCATTAGGACGAATACGCCAGACACTGTGGCACACCGTAGAGATGAATTCGCTAAATTATGATTGCCAAATGCAGCACAGCTGGTGATGTGGCCATAGTGAGTCGTCATGGAAAGTGAAGCTTCGAGTACTGGACCACCCACAGTGTCGTAAACAATATTAAAGCCTTGACCCTCAGGGCTTGCAGCAATAATGTCATCGGAAGATGCTGTTGTGTAATCGAGAGGTATTGCACCGAGTTCTGAAATCAGTGATTGATCAGCTGTACGAGCAGTCGCCCAAACATTTGCATCAAGTGCTTTTGCAAGCTGAACCACCATATAACCAACGCCACCAGCACCACCTTGAACCAGTACAGTTTGCCCTGGTTGGACCTCCGCATTATCCACTAAACCTTCCCAAGCGGTGAGGAACGTCAATGGTAGTACTGCTGCCTCGCGCATAGAGATATTCCGTGGCTTTAATGCGATCAGATCAGCATCTGCTACAACATATTCTGCTAAAGATCCTTGAAGACCACGGACGCCACCAATCAGACCGTAAACTTCATCTCCGACGTTGAAGTGGGTGACACCTTCACCAACAGCAGTTACAACCCCAGCCATATCCGTTCCCAACACGGCAGGAAGCTCTGGCATAGCATATGTTGCTTCACCAAGACGAATTTTATAATCAATAGGGTTTACACCACTAGCATGAATACGTACTAGAACTTGCCCAGCCTCTGGTTGAGGTATAGGGAGTTCTACACGTTTAAATTCATGATCACCAAAATTTTCTAGGATAAGCGCATTCATCATCTTATTCATAGTTGTTCCTTATTCTTAACTGAGGGATGATATGCACAGTACCAAAATAAATTAATCCAATAAATGATATTTATAGGATTTAATAATTCCTAAATAATGAATAATAAATATCATCCGCTCACTAAAGAGGTGGGGTTCAGCAGATGCTTACCGAAAAAGAGATCTACACAGACCTCTTTTTTATTTGGGTTTAATACGTGAAATTATTGCTGAGTGCCATCTTCATTCAGCATTTGCCCTGTGTGCTTTGGTTTAATTAAAGGTGCAGTCGGACGCGGTCCTGTATATTGCAAGCCGATACCAGCATAGACATCATCTGCTGCAGTTTCAGTTCCAAAACGTTCTTTGTCTAGTTCTCGGATTTCTTGGCTAATGTCTTCAACATCACTCTGGTCAACACCCAGTTCTTCTAAAATTGCACCGCCAAATAGCATTGCCGACTCGAAGGTTTCGCGTATCATGTAATCCACATTTTGTTTTGCTAAATGCAGCGCATGCTCACGGTCATAAGAGCGAACCAGTAACTTGGCCATAGGAAATTCATGTTGCACCAACTCTACAATTTTATTCGTCGTTTCTTTGTGGTCTACGCAAACAACAATGGCTTCAGCCGTATCTGCTCCAGAGGCATGTAAAATATCTAAACGAGAACCATCGCCATAATAAATTTTAAATCCAAATCTTTCAGCGTTTTGAATCATATCGATATCATTATCAATGATGGACACATCAATGCCTCGAGCAAGCAGCAATTGACTGGAGACTTGTCCAAAACGACCGAAACCAATCATCAGGACTTTTCCAGAAAGTCCTTCAGCAATACGGATATTTTCCAAAGAAGTTTGTTCTGTAGTTTGGGTAAAACGTTTAAACAGAATGCCTATGATGGGGGTCAAAATCATCGACAAGACTACAATCGCATTCAGGTTTGAGCTTTCATCAGCACTAATGATTTGAGCACTCAAGGCGGCAGCAAAGAGTACAAAAGCAAACTCCCCCCCTTGAGCCATTAGTAATGCGCGATCGAGTGCTTCAGAGTGTGAACTTTTGGTCAGGCGTGCAATCAGATAAATTATGGATGCTTTGACAAACATCAGCACAAGTACAGCACTTAAAATTAACATCCAGTTATTTTTTATGACGTCAAGGTCTAATGACATGCCTACGGCTAGAAAAAATAATCCGAGCAATATGCCACGAAACGGTTCAATATCTGCTTCAATCTCATGGCGAAAAGTGGATTCGGAGAGTAATACCCCTGCAAGGAATGCCCCCATTGCCATCGATAAGCCACTGACTTGCATCAGTAATGCTGCGCCGAGCACCACCAAGAGTGCTGCTGCAGTCATGACTTCACGGGCTTTGGCTACGGCTAATAAGCGAAATAAAGGATTAAGCAACCAATAACCTGCAGCGATTAAACCTACAATTGAAATTAAACCAATTCCGATGCTCTGCAAACGCATAGAAGTACTTTCAACAACATGATTCGGTGCGATAAAAGCGACAATTGCCAATAAAGGGACAATCAATAAATCTTCAAACAGCAGGATCGAGATAATTTTTTGTCCTCGTGGTTGAGCAATGTCTCCACGATCTCCCAAAAGTTGCATAACAATTGCAGTCGAGGTGAGTACAAAGCCTGCAGCACATACAAAACTCACCTGCCAAGAATAGCCATAGGCCAAGCCTACCGCCATTAACCCCAATGAACAGGCACTAATCTGTAATGTGCCTAATCCAAAAATTTCTTTTCTTAAACTCCATAAATACGATGGACGCATTTCTAGTCCAATCACAAACAGATACATCACAATACCAAGCTCAGCAACATGCAGAATAGACGCAGAATCGTAGAAAAACGCTAGTCCAAATGGACCAATAATTAATCCTGCAATTAAATATCCCAATACCGAGCTTAATCCTAGGCGCTTGATTAAGGGGACTGAAATCACTGCCGCTGTGAGCAGTATGACAGGGGATAGAAGGTTCATATATTTCTCAGATTTTGTATAGAGTCTGTTGACACTTCAAGTATAGAAAGTAGATTCAAAACACAAGTGCAACACGTTTGTAGTTAGTTGAAACAGTTAATCACTATACCCGAATTTCAAGTAATCAATGGGATAATTTTATCACTGCATTTAAAGACTGTCAGCAAAGTATTGGTAAGCTTTTCACTATAGGTGTTGAGGGAAATAATTGCAAAATAAGGCATCGAATTAGATGTGTTAGTTCAGTATTGAGTGTGGCTTTAGCAAGAATAAGGATATTAGGACGTGTTGAACATTCGCAAATAGGCACTGCTGATCGCTAAAATTGTTCCAGACAAGGAACAAAGCGACGATAATGCAGATGCCTTAGCGAGATTTGTAACGCAGTATGGGGCAATTTTAGCATCAGACCCAACGATAAAAGCAGGGGACAGGACTCTTTTTTGCCGCTTCATCGTTAAAAATAAGCGCTTAGAGTGACTAAACTTATTATTTTTAACATCGAATCGCCTAAAAAATAGTCGCTGTCAGTGTCATGGTCGAATGTTCAACACGCCCTAATGCTTCTCGCAATATTCTAGCGGTAGGACATACCACTTTGTCTGTGGAGGAAAGATGCGGTAAAGGTCGCTCTGTGAAGCAGAAAGCATGCCTAAATCCGTGAGGAAGTCGCCTAAGAGCTTTTGCTTTTAAAATCCCTGAGAAACCTGTTTCGTAAAGAGCTAGTCAAAAGTGGGGGAGTATGTCAGAAGTTTAATTTTATAAGTTATTGTAAAGATTCGGAAAGTTAATTATGGCATCCAGTTGCAGAGCCAATAGTGACTTCATTTAATCTCAGCATACTTTTTGAAACACTACCTAAATTTTTAAGGTTTATAAAAAATATTGCTTTTTTTATACTATGGGGCACTATATTAATGCTAGCAAATAAGGAGGTCTGATGCCTAATCAGGTTGAAGACAAAAAAAAGATTCTTCTACGCGTCAGAAAGATCAAAGGCCAGACGTAAGCGATTGAAAAAGCGTTAGAAGACAATGTGGAATATGGTGCAATTCTGCAACAATAGCATTATGTCGAAATAAAAACCCAGATTTTGGCTCAGCTATGGGAAATTTTTTTTAACTTTTATACAACAAAACTTTCTGACATGCATACATTAACAATGTCAGAATCAGTTTTCATTCTAATCAATTGTGGAGTTTTAGTCATGCTTAAAACAGCTTTATATGTCCGTCTTGAAGCTAAACCGGGTAAAGAAGACGAAGTGGAAGCTTTCCTTAAAGGCGGTTTACCTATTGTAATGGAAGAACCTGCGACAGTTGCGTGGTTTGGCCTACGTCTTGGACCTACAACATTTGGTATTTTTGATGCATTTCCTGATGAGGCGGGTCGCCAAGCACATTTATCTGGCAAGGTTGCAGCTGCTTTGATGGATCAGGCCGATGAGCTATTTTCAGAGCCACCGTCTATTGAAAAAGTAGATGTTTTGGCTAGTAAACTACCAGCTCATACCGACGCTTAAATGTATGAGGGTGCTGCCTGAAATTTTGAATGAAAGGCAGCACTTCAACCCTGTGAGGTTTGTCAGAGGCTTTTTATTCAAGTTGGGCTACTTTATTTGGTGGCTTAATCTCATCATTTACATGGGTCAATATCCAAAACAGGGTAAATAAACGAATGAACCGCCCCGACTATATCGGAGAGTGGATTGCTTGAGTCAGGCAACTTTGTCTGACTCACTAAGACTATCATAGTATCATCTCTCAAACTCAAAAGGCGACACATAACCAATCGTACTATGAATGCGAGTTTTGTTAAACCAATCGACCCATTCAAGAGTTGCTAATTCAACATCGCTCACGCCTTGCCACTGCTGTTTTAAATAATCCATCACCTCCGTTTTATACAGCCCATTAACTGTTTCAGCCAACGCATTATCATATGAATCACCCGTCGTACCAACAGATGCAATGACGCCAGAATCAGCCATCTTATCCGTATAGGGAATGGATAAGTACTGAACGCCGCGATCACTATGATGAATCACATCTTTTGGGATTATTTATATTTGCTATTTAGCGGTTCAATGCCGGCATTACCATATCGGTATTCATGCGATTAGAGACTTTCCAGTCCACAATAGCGCGGGCAAACACGTCAATAATAAAAGCGGTATATACCCAGCCCCGGAAAGTCTTGATATAAGTGAGGTCTGAACCGTCCCTATTTTTTCATACTCTCTCAGAACGCCGTTTCTCCGAAAAACCTGAGGCGGTTCACTTTCATGTTATTACCCTTTACTGGTGTGAATGTCTTATTGTTTGTTTCAGGAGAATCAGTTTAGATGTTGCTAATCCAGCAAACCATTATCCAGTAAACAAATTGCTTTTGCTTTTTGAGCAAGCCATGGTTACAGTTAAATGGAATACCTATCAACTTAATAAAGGAGTGGCGATGAGCTCAATAAATCGATTGGCATACTTCAATAGTGTTGTCGAAACCGGTAGCATTTCAGAGGCCAGCCGCATCTTTGATGTACAGCCGTCTTCCATTTCACGGCAGTTAGCAGTGCTTGAAAAGGAGCTGGGCGTACGTCTACTCAATAAAACGACCAGAAACACTAGTTTGACTGAAGCGGGGCACAAATATTACGAATACTCTCAGCGAATTGTGTCAGAGTTTGATAATGCCAAAAGAGCCGTTAATGATTTACAAATAACGCCACAGGGTAAGCTTAAAATCAGCATGACAGTCGGTTTTGGTGAAAGCATGGTATTACCGTTAATACCGAAATTTATGTCGTTATATCCAGATATTGATATAAAAATTGAGTTAACAGAGCGGGTTGTAGATCTTATAGAAGAAAATATTGACGTGGCTATTCGAAGTGGACGCTTATCTGATTCGACCATGATTGCCCGACGCTTGGTATTTAATGATTTTCTACTGTGTGCAAGCCCCCAATATTTAAAAAATAATGGCACGCCTCGTAGGATTGATGATCTAGCTGATCACCAATGTATCCGATATGGTTATAACGGTTGGAAAGAGTGGTTTTTGATAGCAGAAGATCGTAAAAAGTTGATTATTAATAGTCAGGTTTCAGTGAACTCAGTGAATGGTCAGAAGCAGCTGGTATTGAATCATACAGGTCTGACGCTAATACCACTGTGGGCTGTTAAAGATGAATTGGCGAACAGGTCATTAGTTCAAGTCATGCCAGATCATATTTTTAGTCCCTATGAAGAGCTTAGTGCTACTTACGCTATTTATTTAAAGCGAGATATGATCTCACCAAAAACACGCGTTTTTTTAGATTTTTTGGTAGAGCACATGATAGCGATTTGAGTTTGGGTCTACAGCTTGATCGCACAAATTTTTATAGTCAACGACTGCTAAATACATTTTAACGAATATTGATATTTTTAAAGACCGAGTATGAATAGTTTATGAAAAAATAGGAGAGCGCCCAATACGCGTATTATTTCATATACGATATAGGCCTAGGCACTCATGACTTGATGAATGCTTCTAATTTTAACATTTTCAGCGCAGAATTCCCCTACCTCTAAAGTAGAGGGATGAATGCGTCAGACTTTTGATATGGTACAATAGCTTCATGCCAAAACAAATCCTAAAAGCCCATAAAGTAAGATTATACCCCAATGAAGAACAGCAAGTATTCTTTGCCAAATCATTCGGCTGTACATGCTTTATCTGGAATAGGATGCTTAGTGACAAGATTGATCATTACAACGAGCATAAGACCGAGCTTAAAAATACTCCTGCTCAATATAAGAAAGAGTTTGAGTGGCTCAAAGAAGTCGATAGCCTAGCACTGGCGAATGTGCAGCAGAACCTAAGAGCCGCTTATAGCGCCTTCTTTAAGAACGGCACAGGCTTCCCAAAATTCAAGAAAAAAGGTCAGCGTGACAGCTACACCACCAATAACCAAAAGGGCACAGTAGCGATAACTGATGATACTGTCAAACTGCCTAAGATTGGTCATATCAAAGCCAAGTTTCCAGCCAAGATAAAAGGTTTGATTAAGAGCGCCACGGTCAGTAAAGAGCCTACAGGTAAGTATTTTGTCAGTTTACTGGTTGAGACTATTGTAGAGCCATTACCAAAAACCTACTCAAACATCGGCATTGATTTAGGCTTAACAGACTTCATCGTCTTATCAGACGGTACAAAAGTTGCCAATCCTAAGTTTCTATCGAGGCTACAAGATAAGCTTGCGCGAGAACAGAAAATACTGGCCAAGCGTAGAGCAGTGGCCAAAGCCGATCAACGCAAACTGTCTGACAGCCGCAACTATCAAAAGCAAAAAGTTAAAGTCGCTAAGGTATATGAAAAAATAACCAATATCCGAAAAGACTTTCTACACAAACTCTCATTCAATCTCATCAAAAACCACGATGTGATTGCTGTTGAGGACTTGAACGTCAAAGGTATGGTTAAGAACAAAAAGCTTGCTAAAGCCATATCAGACAGCTCATGGTCAACCTTTGCCGCCATGCTGAACTACAAGGCTGAATGGTACGGCAAAACGCTTGTTAAAATAGACCGATGGTATCCATCTTCTAAAACCTGCTCAGGGTGCGCTCATGTGCTGACTAAGGCTGAGCTACCATTACAGGTGAGATCATGGAATTGCCCAAGTTGCTTGCAGGACAATGATAGAGACATCAACGCCAGTATCAACATCCTAAACGAAGGATTGAAGTTGGCAACACTCAAAACCGTCGGTGCGACGGGGTTAGCTTAGTCCATTTGCCTAACCGCTGATACAAAACATCGTATCAAGTATGGGTATTACCTAAGAAACCGCCACCTCTTTAGGTGGTCGGTAGTTCATAATGACTTATTACTCTTAAATATCAGCCTATGGAGCTTTCATGACATCTAAATTATTTATTAGTGGCTCAATTATGCTGGCCCTCGCTGGAATGTCTGGGCTGATGGAAAGCTTATTTTATGGTGGCATTGCTTCTGATGGCGTGCTTCAAGAAAGCTTGTTTTTACCTCTGGCTTTTATTTTTTTAGCCTTAGCAGTAATCCTTTATTGCTTATCACTCATCATGCAGGTAAAAACAAGCGTGACAGGTACTCAAATGAACTAAACACTTATTCCACAACCACATTATCAACCAGCGTCATCTCTTCGCCCACTTTAAACGTTAGGTCATGAACACTGGATCTGACGTTTTTATTTTGGTTAGTCTCTGTTGGGGGCTGACGTTTGGTGACAAAAATGGATATGATGAATATCAAATCAAAAGTAACTCTCTTTAACCTTAAAATATTAACGTTATGTATACTGTGAAGTACATCACTACTATCTCAATAATCCAAACTATTGGTGTCATTAGCACACAGCCGAAGATTCAAGTCCTCACTAGGGAACCATGATTACTACCATGATTGATGTTATGGTAAGTAATTTTTAATCTCTATAAGTCTCTAACGATTAAACCACCAAAACGGCCGTATTAACTCGGCAGCTTTGGTGGTTTTTTGGGTTTTGGCAGCGGTGTTTTGGCATCACCTGCAGCTTTGCTATCTGGGTCTGAATGACTCGTTTCCTTGCTAGCTGAATGGTTATCATCAAGGTGGTTGCTGAGCGTCTTGGTTGTTTTATCATACTGGATATCATCAGTATAAGGCACACTATTCAGCTCTTCATCTCTCAGGCCATCATCTAGGTTGACTACTTTTTTAGTCGGTGCATGAGGTTGGATGTGTTCGCCCTCTGGTTGGTTCTCATAGTATATATCAGTGCTCGTTTTTGAACCTTGGGCATTTGGCTGCTTAGACTCAGGTAGTATTCTCACATCAGATAAGCGACGTACCACATAATTATTGGGTAAGGGTTTGCCGCCTTTTTGTGCCGATGTATCTTCGAATATCATGTGCCCTTGGCTATCGATGCGTGCATACTTCATGGGCTTGTCACGTGGCCAGAAAAAGTCTGAAGGGTGGCTAATGATATGACCAAAAACCAACTTGGTGAGACGACCCCATTCAAAGAAACGCACCTCTTTAGAACGTAGTGCGACGAACAATGCTAGAGAAAAGCTGACCATTAAGTTGACGATACCGATAAGCGCCACGCCAAGCACCGACACCAAAATCACACCCCAACTTATGTCATCGGCTGATATATTAAACAGTCCATGGGCTAAGTTGGCTGATGCAAACGCAATGTGGCGAATATCAATTGGCACACCAAATATAAAGCCTATCGTGGCGGTACTACCTAAGAATACGCCAAACAAGAAGTTACCCATAATGGCGCCCAAATTGGCTTCCACAAAGCCACCAAGACGTTGCAGCCATGATTTCGGTAGTATATACATGAGCAGTTTATGGCGCTGTATACGTGCCCCTACGTTGTTATAAACTGCTAAGTTGTCATAGTAGCCGGCAATAAGCCCAGATAAGAACAGGTAAACACCAGCGATTGCTGCATGCGGTAATGCCAATGAGTGAAACGGATCGAGATCGTGGAGTAGGTGTCCCGCCTTTTCAGAATCAATCATTGGCGCGCCATTATATTGCAGCCACGCAAAAGAGATGATTAAAGCGACTGGTATTGCTAGCATCACGTTGCCCATAATGGCAATAAACTGTGTGCGTAAGATATCAACGACCAACTCTGATAACTTGGTCAATTGGCGTGATTTTTTACCAGAACCATCCGATATGGTGGAGGCAATTGCAGCGGCAGTCATAGCGGGCTGCTTGGTTGCTACTGTACCGCGTACCACGTGAATAAATACAAAGCCTAACCCATAAATCATGCTATTGACAAAAGCTCGACCCATCGGCGCTAGTGCCAACTGATATGCCAATATTTTAATGGTTGCCATAAAGGCAATAATGAAGCCACCGATAGAGGCTTTTTTAAACATCTTTTGATAGCCAGATCTATCAGTACTGATGTAATGTTCGCCAACACGGCTCGCATTTTCAGTGACTTTGCGCGATAGCAGCTTGGTATTATTATCAATCAGGTAACCAATGCTATAGCGGCGGTTGGCAGTGGTAATAAGTGTTTGTATTAACTCGATAATGGCACGATCGCGCTTCTGATAGTCGTCGGTCACAAGCTCCGTTAAGATGCGCATCCGCTGCAAGCTTTGATCAAGACGCAGCATCATATTAGTCAAACGGATTGAAATACCCGTCTTATAAATGCGTTTACGTACCGTGGCGACAATGTCTTCACACTGTTCTAACATGACCAATAGTGGCGCTGGGTCAACGGCATGTTCTGGAGTGATATCCGTTAAGGTATCAAGCTCATGAGCTTGCCTGTATTGATTGACGAATAATACCGCTTCTTGGTTCTGAGCCACAAAAGATGCGGAGTAGTTCAGTATCTGTGGATAAGCCTCCATCAAATCAGGATGTAGTCCAATACCGCTGATGCGATAAGACAATATGATGATGGCGTTCAAAATACTATTTTTGGCTGTGGCGACCAAGTCTAGATGGGCTTCTTGTACTTTAAGTAAGTCAACGAGCTCATCCCACTTTTCTTTTTCGATATTGGCAAGCCAGCGTTCATCAGAACGTTTACTGAATAAATAACCTACTAGCTCGACTACTGAATCATCTTGCGGCAGTAGCGGCAAAAACCGATGACCGACTAATCGGCGTAAGCTGTTAAAGAAACCTTGATCTGACATGATACCAGTATCGGTATAAAGCGCGATTTGACGATATTGAATGATGAGTTTTAAGACGAAGCTAGATAACCCATCGCCATACTCTGGATGTTGGCGCAAGACATCGATAAGCCCCTGAATTTTTTCATTGGCTAGGACAGGCTCTTTATCGCTGACTCGCAGCTCATCGATTAAGCGCTTGAGTACCGCAGGATCAGGCACATCACTTAAGGCAGTAACTTGCTGTAAAATGCGTTTTAATTCTGGCACGTCGCATCCTCTATCATGGTTGTTTTAATCGTTTTTATTGTTAGGTTTTAGATACTGTTATTTGATATGCAATAGAAGTTATAACTAAAAAGTAAGTAGTGTTTTGAAGTAATTTGAGTGCTCACTTGCCTTGCGTTATTCTAATCGGAACCAAGCTTCGATAGTTAATTATTTTGTTAGTAGTTATTTTTTGAATGCTTTTGGCAAAAAAAGGGACAGTCACTTAAGTGTGTTTTTTGATAAAGCCTGATATCTCCTGATAACTTCAAAGCCTTTATTTTTATTGACTTTGGTGTTAATATGTCATCTGTGATAACGTTAGAACGAATGTGAAAACGGCTACAAAATGGCTACCAAGGTGGCTACCAAGGTGGCTACCAAACTACAGGTGATAAGACGATGGCTAAAGCAGACCTAACAACCGACACCCAAATCAAGAAAGCAATCAAAGACACTATCAAGACTGGTAAAACGATTAGTTATTCTATAGCTGGATATAAAGGTTTAGAGTTACGTGTTAGACCACAAAAAGACAGCCAAGACGCAACTGCAGATTTTAGACATCGTTATACACACCCTATTACTGGCAAACGTCCTTATATGACTTTGGGGCAATATCCAGCGTTAAGCCTTGCCGATGCCCGTCAATATCACAGCGATAACATGCAGCTACTAGCCAAAGATATAGACCCTATAGAGCATAGAGATAGCTTAAAGCAAAAGGATATTGCAGACCGTCAAAACACCTTAAACTACTTTATTAATGAATGGCTGGAAATTCAAAGCAGCAAGAGCTTATCCCAGTCGACCATTAAGAGCAATAAAATCATTATCAAAGTTATTCAGCAAAATTTAGGACATATGAAAGTTACAGATATTAGTCCTAGTATTGTCATCAAGTTTATTAAAGACATACAAAAAAAGCACTCATACAAAGGCTTAACGGTAAAAACTATATTAAAGAGCATTCTACAAATTGCTAAAGCTCATATGATTATTGAGTACAATCCAGCAAGCGACTTAGGTGGAACGCTAATTAAACATAAAGTAAAGCACCGCCCATCATTAACACAGCCTAAAGAGTTTGCCGAACTGCTAAAAGATATTGACCAGTTAGACGATACAAGCCAGCTATATAACAAAAGCATATTACAGCTACTATCACTCACGTTTGTTCGCATTGGTGATATTTGTGCTATGAGATGGGCAGATATTGACCTAAACGCCAAGCAATGGATATTAGAGCCACAGAAAGGGCAGGGACGGGACGATATGGTAGATAGTGTATTGATACCATTAGCACCGCAAACTATAGCAGTATTAGAGAAACTGCAGCCATTAACGGGCGATTATGATTATGTTTTTTATAATTCCAGACGTAAAAAAGTCCAATATCATCATGCCCAAGAAGTTAATAAGCTACTGAACAGCCCAGCTATGAACAACGGCAAGGGATATAAAGATATTCATACACCTCATGGTTTTAGAGCCAGTGCAAAAACCATGCTGATGGAACGACTAGGTTATGATGAACTGATAACCGAAATGCAGTTAGGTCATGCAATGCTTAATAAATATGGCAAAGCATATAGCCGTTTTGAGTTTTCGGACAATAGAACGCGCATGATGAACGACTGGGCGAACTATTTAGACAATATCAAAGCTGGCAAGTTTGATAATGTTATTCATGCTGATTTTAAGAATAAAAAACAACATCAAGCCTAAAACAGCACTGCCATAACTGACAAAACCCCCATATTAGACAGTTTTTAACCAGTTTTGACGGCTCAAGGGCTGTCATTCCACTTGTGAGGCTAGGTAGTCATGAACCGAACGACAGCGATTTACACCCTTATGCTGTCAGCGCCTCACTCCTACTTTTTTTAAGGGTGTAGGGTGTAAACATGAGTACGTTAATTAAAGAATTAGAGGCTAGAAAGGACGACTACATTCTAGTGGCAGACGTAATAAACCCAATGGCAAAAGCTACCAATAGCACACCTAATGAGGTGGTCAAATATCTAATGGGTTTTGATATTGACGAACACCTAACCATTTTCTACATGGACGAATATTATTGTTTTGAACCTTATTGTAGTTGGCTTGAGCAGGTAGGCAATGACGCAAACATAACTTACTTTAAAAAAGCTGATGTAATGGCGTTTGAACCAATTACAAAGCATGTTGTTTTTGATGACAGCCCAGCCAGCAAGTTAGGAGAATATCAAAAACTTTTAATCACTTATGAGCTATTCACACCTGAAAAAATAGCTTGTTTGCTAACTGACAGCAACCCAGCATATAACCATAACAATGATGACTATAACGCCCGTTTGGACATGGTAAGCAATGCGATAGACGCTAGTAAACTCAATTATGTTAATGACAAAGATGAAATATTAGCCGAACAAATCAAGATATGGTTAAAAAATAATAAGATAATTTTTGAGGGTTTTAATGACGACTTATCATTAGAGCAATCAATACAGGTTAGCCAGCTACAAAAACGTATAGACGAACTTGAAAGTCAGCTTTCAAAGTTTCAAACTGCCGCGCCAGACGTCGTAAGCATTCCTTTTGGAAAGCGCATAGACTTAATTAATAAAGACTTGCCACAAGATGAGCGCCTTAAAGAGTCGTATCAAATCTATAGTAATGATTTTAGCTTTCATGAAGACATGCACCCAGTTAATACACCTGATGAAATGATAAAACGTATTCAAGGGCTGCTTAAAGTCATTAAGAGAAAAGACAGCAAGATATTAGAGTTAGAAAAACAAACAAACGCGCCAGCTCATACACAAGCTGAAATTGATGAACTCAAAGAGCAATTAAACAAAGCCAATGCTGAGTTGGTAACCGCCAAGACAGCGACCACAGCCCAGCCCTTTGATTGGCAAAACATGAGTGAGCATATTTATCCGCCTGAACTGCATTTAGCTATCATGATATGGCAGCGCATTTATGTGGATAATGAACTAAAAGAAAAGCATATTCCCTCACACAATGGCAAAGCTTCTGCAATCGCCAGAAAAATAGGACTTAATCCAAAAAGTACGCTATTTAATCGAGTAGCAATGATAATAAATACAGCTAAAAGTAAGAATGAACAAGCTTCACTTGCCGAACCTTTGCGAGCTATTGAGCAGTTATACATGCCGCCTAGAAAAGAAAAGACTACCTCATAGCATAACGCCCCTTTCTAGAGGCTACCCCATTGCCTAACCCCCATGAGCCGCCGCTATCATCTCAAGACACAATCATGAGGTATTGAGATATGGCAATCAGCTTAGATTTAGAGGTGCAGAACCTTTTAGCATCGTGGGGGCATTGGGTATTAGCAGACGGTACAGGGTTAGGCTATAAAAGCCCAATGGCTATGTTAATGCGTGGGCATATTGTGGAGAAAAGCAAAGCACGTACTACCATGTTTATAACTGATGATGAGGCGTTAAAAGTTGAGGGGCTTATCACTATTTTATGTGAGCATAAGCCGTTAGAGGGCAAGATCTTACTATTGAAATATGTTGAACGCATGAGCGCCAGTAGCATAGCCAAGCATTACTTAACGCCGCTTAAGTACGGCAAAGACAGTGAAAAGCAAGTCAGCTCATATCAAGCAGCCCAATACATAGCGAACGCGGAGGGGTTTATAACAGGCTTGATATTGAATAAAATCTACAAGCAGAACCAGTAAAGACATGAGCAGAACATAATAGCCTTGCAGCAAATGCAGGGCTTTTTTATTGCCCAAAACATGAGGGGCATACCCTCACATAATGCCCCTTTCTTAAGAGCATTCCATTGCTACACCCCATACACTGCCTAGCATACTGTTAACTCCAGACCACGCCAAACAATGGCAGACAATAGGAGTTAATCAGCATGACCCAATCGACAGACAATACTCAAACACCCCCAGCAATCCACCCAGACGGGCAAATGCGTATTAAGCAAGCCGCCGCCTTAATTGGTGTAAGTCCGCTTACTTTGCGTAGATGGTGGCAAGCCGAACCGCCAAAGTTTATCAAGCCGTCAAACGTCAATGGCATTTTGCTATTCAAGAACAGCGACATTCTGGCATTTATTGATAGCCAACATGCTAACAGTGATGAGGTGTAACCAATGACTAAACAAACACAAAACCAAATCATCAAAGAGCACTTGCTAACAGGGCAGCCAATCACATCATGGCAAGCAATCACTGAATACCGCATAACGCGCCTTGCTAAGTGTATTCATGAGCTTAGACGGGCAGGCATGAATATCCAAAGCAAAACCGTTAAGGATAACGGCAAGCATTTTAGCCGCTACTGGGTTAATAAGGCAGACGATGAGGTAAGCAACCATGAGTAGAGATGAACTTGTAAACGAGGTAATGGAAAGGCTAAAAGAGCAAGGTTTTTTGATGATAACTGATGACTTTATCGACCAGTTAATCATTACCTTGCATGCCAATGTGACCATCATTAATACCATGACAGAACTTGCAGAAATAGAAACTCAAATGTTAGGCAGCTTGTTACCTACAGGCAGCCGACAAGTGGAGTCGCTAAAAAACCTATCTGTAAAAATAGCAGAGATAGCCTTTAACGTGGAGGACGTAAGACATGAGCAAAGATAATAAAGCCAAGCTAAAAGCCGACTACGGGCAGCACAGGGGCAACCAGCAACCCAAGCGCGGCAATCCTAGCTTTATCGGTTTTATGTCAATCATGGCTTGCTTGTTAATGCTGCTACTAATCGCCTCATGCGAGCGCGTCAACGTTCAAACAATCACAAAATCAAAGGTAACTAATCATGCGTCACTTAAATAACACCGCCCACGCCAGCCAAATTAAAACCATCAACATGACCGCCGCCGATGATGACGAAGTGATTTTAATGCCGTCTATCATGCTGTCCGATATTGCATGTGATATTAACGGCGCTGCTACTGTTTTGCATGACTTGGGGCAATTGCTACACCTTATCGCTACCCGTCAAATAGAACCCCATGCAGCCATAGCAATGGCACGGCTTGCAAATGACACCGCCAACACTTGGGTAAATCTGCTTTACAGTCAATTAGACATTATCAACGAACCATTAGCCCAGACAGACTTTGGCAAGGAGGACGCTTGTGCCTACTGATAAGGACAACACTAAAACCTTTATGGACGCTCAACTTGCCTTTGCTAAATCAAAGCAGGGCAAGGAGCAAAAGAGAAAGGACACACAAGGCAGCCGCTACTATCAAATCATGCAAGCAGCTAAACGCTTGCAGGCTCAAGACGACAGCGACAAGGAGGGCGAACAATGAGGCACTGCCCACAACCTAAACAAAGCCGCAAGTATGCCAAGCGCAAAAGCTACTACAAGAAGTATCGAGCCACACGCCAGCCGAAACAAACGCAAGCAAGGGGTAAAAGATGACCACTACACAGCAAAAAGCCCATGCGACTAACACGGGCGTAACCACTGTTTTGGGCGACCACAGCCCAGCAACGGAGCAAACATTACAAGGTGACAAGCTGCTAACAAATATTTATCACTTGTTAGAACCCAATAGTTTGTTAGACATTCAACATGATATCGCACCGACCACAGGCGAACACGGAGGGGTGAGACAACAAACTACAGGCACAGTAGGAGTAATATTACATAATAGAGTTATAGAGGCAATCAGTATTGTTTGCTTTACGCCAAATGATAGCGGCTTGCCGTTTGTCACTGACACAAGCCAATCATGCGCGTTATTTCTTGGCACACCTCAAAACGATTATGAGCTTGTCATAGTTGATAATTATCAAGATGGTGTAACGCTCGCTAAGCATTTTGCACATGAGAAAATCATAGTAGCAGTGAGTCCAACGCCTCATCTATTCCTTGATACGGTAAAGCACTTTGCACACGATACCCAAGTAACGATATTCCCAAGCATTGAGCACAAGGACAAGATTAAGAAACAGTTTGCAGGGTGCAACGTCAAAGTAGTTATTGCACCATTGGGCGTAATCACTCATCTTGAATGTGGCAAAAGTTATGCTGAAATCTTATCTTTTTATGATACCCAGATAATAGATTTACAACTAGCAGACTGGGCAAAACCAAAGCCAATCAATCACACCTTGCCGCCCGTGACCAGCATAACCAAAAACATGCTACCAGAGCCGCTTTACAACTATGCAATGAACAGCGCCGAACGGCTCAACGTATCGCTAGAATTTGTAGCAGTGCCTTTGCTTGTGGCATTGGGTAGTGTTGTAGGCACAAAGGTGGCTATCATGCCTAAACGCCTTGATGACTGGGACATAGTGCCAAATCTGTGGGGTGCAGTTATTGGGCAGCCCTCAAGTAAGAAAAGCCCATCAATAGCCGCCGCTATGAAACCCATTGATAACCTTGCGAGCCAAGCAAGGGCAGCTCATGAACTCGCTAAACAAGAACATGAAACGCAAAAGCTCATCAATGATAGCAAAGCAAAGGCAGACGATGACGCATTAAAGAAAATGGCTAAGCAGCTCGCTACCCAAACCGATGACACGGACGCACCTATAACCAGTGATGACTTGCACAAAAAGGCGGCGGCGATAGCAGAAAGTAAGGCTCAAGATAATAACGTGCCTATTTCACGCCGCCACATGGTAGGCGATATTACTATGGAGAAACTAGGCGAAATTGAGAACGAGAACAATAACGGCGTACTACAGTTTAGAGATGAGCTGTCAGGCTTTTTAGCCAGTCTTGATAAGGAGGGCGAACAAGAAAAGCGCGCGTTTTATTTAGAGGGCTTTAATGGTACAGGCAGCGCAATGGTGGATAGAATAGGGCGCGGCTCGCTATTCATTGAAAATCATTGTTTGTCTGTCATTGGTGGCTTGCAGCCTGATAAGCTCGAAATGTATTTAGAAAAGACCATGCGCGGGTTAGGCAATGATGGACTCATGCAACGCTTTCAAATGATGGTTTACCCAGACCCAATAGCACGGGCAAAGGAGAACGACATAGCAGTCGATAAGGACAGCCGTAACGCCGCTTATGCTTTGTTTGAGTCAATGGACAACCTTTACACCGATAGTTTAATCAGTTACGGGGCACATGAGCCGAACGAATATTATAAGCGCCCTTATTTTCGCTTTGATAGTAATGCCTATCCTGTGTTTATGGAGTGGTATAACAATCTACAGAACAAAGCTGATGAGGCAGAACATGACGTAATAACCCAGCACTTGCTTAAGTATGGCAGACTTATCCCAGCGTTAGCCCTCATCTTTCATCTGGTGGACTGTGTAGAGATAGGCAGACGGTTAGGAGGCGTTAGCCTTGAGGCACTACAAGCGGCGATCGCATGGGGCGATATGTTAGAAACTCACATGCTTAGAGTGTATAGCTGCATTACTGATAATTCACACCTCAAAGCGTCTTTACTATCAAATAAAATATTAGAGATGGTTAAAAAAGGAGGTGACAAAACCGACAAAACCAACTGGGTTAGTCATGGCTTTACGGCTCGAAGTCTTAAGCGTAGGAACTGGAAAGGGTTAAATGATGACGATGCCATACAGACCGCGCTTGATGTGCTGATAGAGTATGAATGGCTAAACTACAAGCAAGTAGAAAGCACGGGGCAAGGTGGCAGACCGACAGAGCGTTACTTCATCAATCCAAACTTAAAGTCATTCATATAGTTTCGTCAGTTTTGGCAGTGCAATATTGGGGCGTTATTAATAAATAGCGTCCTTTTTTGTGCCTGTTAAGGGGTTATGTCAGTTTTGGCAGTGCAAAGTTAGAGCCAGTAGCAATAATTTAATGATTAGAAGCATGAGCGTCTTTTTATAATGTAAAGATACCCTAAGGAAACCCTAAGGTTTTCAGCAAACAGACACCGCGCCGCATGTTGTCATTTGTTTACATTCAAACCAGTTTGACGACATGCCAGCATGTTAATAAATGTTAAGGTTTAAAACTGAATAAGTGGCATTCATTGGACAAACCAAGCCTTTTTATAACGCTCAAAAACCTGAGGTTACCCCTAGGTTTTAGATGCGCCTAGTTTTGAGCCTATCTCATGCAAAAGGGTAGTTTTCGGACACGTTAGAACCCAGCAAAACCCAATATTCAAAACCTGATAAAACCTTACATTCAAAATCAATTTGCACCGCCGTGCATGTTGTGAAATGTTGTTATTGGCAGCACTCACTACCCCAAGAAAACCTCAAGGTTAAAACCTGAGATTTTAGCCCACCGCCAACCTGTCAAAACCCTATATTCAAACGTGAATTAATCAATGCCAGAATATGACAAAACATGACATTTTTGACGCTCAACAGCTCATGACTGCCATTAATGCAAAGCTATGCAACATAAGGAGTTAGCTAGTTTCTTTATAAGTATCGCGCGCGCACGCGAGGCAAGCACCAATTACAGGGGTTTTTGAGCAATATAAAAAAGGAGTTTTCGGAGTCCTTAAAGGGGTAGTTTTTCGGACTGTTTTAAAAAGGACTTGGGCAGGTTTTTGGACATCGTGGAGGGTAGTTTCTTGAGTCCATAAAAAGGGTTAGTTTTCGGACATCGTAAGCAGGGTTAAAAATGGATTGTTGGACACGTTAGGGGTAGTTTATGGAACAGTACGCGCACGGGGCATATTTTGCCCATGATGAATAGTTTCTTAACAAGTATCGTGAGCAGCCAAAGGGACTTTTAGGACAGGTAACGAGGCAGGTAAAACCATGTATCGAAAATGACCCCATGAAAGGCTAGTTTATGGACAGGTATCGAGGCAGTTAATGGAACAGTACGCGCGCGTGATTAGTTTCGCGACAAGTCACCCCATGTTTTTGACCAGTAGCGACAGACAGACGTTGTTAAAAGGCTTGTTAAAAGAATAAGCGAGAAGACAAGAAAGCCCGAAATCACTTGGGCTGCAGGTCAATAGTTCGATGCCTTTACAGCGCACCGAGCACGATTTGATACTCACAATAATCATTTAGGAATAATATGAAAAAGATACTTACAGCATTAGCCATGACAGCGTTACTAACCGCTTGCAGTTCAAACGATACGGAAACCAAGCCAGTCGCCACTCAAAGCGGCATACCAAACTTAGGTGGCAGGTCTGAGGCTGAATTACTAACCGATTGCCAAATCGATATACAGAACAAGCTAAGCAATCCGCGCTCGATGGATATAATTTACAGTGATTTAAAATACAAAAAAGAAGTTAATCACGAATTATGGTTGCAGTTTTACGCAAAGAATCAGCTTAATGCGGAATCAAAGCATACTGGAATGTGTGAATTTGACGATAACGGCAAGCTATTAAGCTCTAAGTTTGAATAATTAACGAGTACATCAACAGCAATCAGGCAGAATAAAAACCGATTGTTGGTACTGGTAATGGTATTGAGCAAATCAGACCATGGGTAATTATTTACTTATCAATTACTTACGTCTAGTGTTTACTTCCTACAGTGCCGACCAAACTCACAAATGACAGCAAGTGACTTTTGCAAAGTGCGGTATAAAATGCGGTCTATTTCAAAGACAGAAAGCGAGCAGCCTTATCCATCAAAGGTTACGGCTGTCTGTTTACTTCCTTACTTACCGATCAAACATTAAAAAGCAACTTATCTGACAGGTAAAGCAGATGCTCTTCCAACATATAAAATTATGGATATACAGACAATTGTATATTTGATATCGTTATAAGAGCTTTACAAATTCACCACTAGGAGATGAAAAATGTATAGTGGATAACAATTTGACAGGAAGTGAATTAGCGCACGCCATGCTAAGAAATGGTTATAAAAATATATGGTGTGCTGTTGGTGATGAGAGTGATCAAGAAACGATGTCTTACCTCAGCGGTAATGACTTTACAGCTTACATCGTGGAATTTAAAAACGGCTGCTTTTATTGTAGTGGCGGTATGCCATGGTTGCATGCTGTACCAATCAAAATAGTGCCAATCACACAACATGAATTAGTTTATTAACTGACCCTAACTAAAAAACTTGCCATTTAGAGCGGGTTTTTTATTGCCTAAATATTGTGTTTAGCTGCTTATCGAAAACAAACCCATGAAAGGCTAGTTTCTGCACAGGTATCGAGGCAGTTAATGGAACAGTACGCGCACGGGGTAGATTTTGCTCATGCTGGATAGTTTCAAGACAAGTAACGAGGCAGGCAAGTGAGTATTGAGTTATCAACCAATGATATGAGTCTTAACACGTTAGCTGTGCAGTAAAATACAGCCTCTACAGTGTTTTAATCTTGATATGGTAAAAGGATAGCTAATTATCTGCAAAGAGCCTTAAACGTCAAATAACAGCCAATCAGCTTGTTATCTATTATTATGGTTTTAATTGTCTGCATGCTGAGAAATGTTGAAACCTGAATTACTACAAAATACTACTTCTACGATTTAGCATGTTAAGGATTGTTAAGGTTTTTACTGCCGATAGCCAAAAAATAAAGCTAGTGGCTACCAAAACGGCTACCAAATATATAATGAGGTATATTATTTCTTTTAAAAACAATGTGTTAGGCATAAAAAAGGGACAGTCACTTAACTGTCCCTTCTATTAGAGTCTTATAGCATGCGTTCGATGTCTACTTAGCTAGCAGGTACATCAAAGTAATCAAGATCAAAGTTCATCATTGGATCACTACCGGCTTTAACCATCTGTGCATGAGCATCGATGCGTGGCAAGATACGGCCAACGAAATAATCAGCAAGCTTGGCTTTGTTGGTGTAGAAATCACCTTCTTTGCCATTGGCAGCTTCAACCATCAATGCAAACATGTACGAGTAGGCGAGATAACCAAAGGCATGCATATAGTCAACCGCACAGCCGTTGATTTCGCTCTTACGCTCACCAATATTGTTTAACACAGTAGTGGTAAGCTCTTCGATAGTATCAGCTGCGTCTAGCGTTGCTTGCTTGATGCCATGATCCGCTTGCATGTTATTGACGAAATCACGAATCTCACCTAAGAAATGAGTGACGTATTTGCCATTATTGCGAGCAACTTTACGACCTAGTAAGTCCAGTGCTTGGATACCGTTGGTGCCTTCATAAATCTGCGCAATACGCGTATCACGAACAATCTGCTCCATACCCCATTCACGGATATAGCCATGACCGCCAAATACTTGCTGGCAATCAACAGTCGCTTCTAACGCTTTGTCAGTCAAGAATGCTTTGGCAACTGGCGTCAGTAGCGCAACGCGCGCTGCTGCTGCTTGAGCGGCCTCTGGATCAGTACTAAATTTCTCTTGATCAAGGTTTTTAGCCACGTACATCGCAAAACAACGTGATGCTTCAGTGTTGGCTTTTGCATTCAACAGCATGCGGCGTACATCGGCATGGTGAATGATCGCATCGGCTGGTTTCTCTGGGCTTTGAATCTGCGTATCACTACGGCCTTGACCACGGTCATTGGCATATAGCGCCGCATTTTGATAGGCAAGCTCAGAGCCACCTAGACCTTGTAGGCCCATGGTGACGCGCTCATAGTTCATCATAATGAACATTGAAGACAGACCAGTGTTTTCTGCACCAACCATCCAACCTTTGGCGCTATCAAAGTTCATCACACAAGTCGCTGAGGCTTTGATACCCATTTTGTGCTCAATAGAGCCAACTGCTAAAGTGTTGCGCTCGCCCAAGCTACCATCATCATTGACCAAGAATTTTGGTACGACAAATAATGAGATACCTTTTGAGCCTTCTGGTGCATTTGGCGTTTTTGCCAATACCAAATGAATGATATTGTCAGTGAGGTCATGTTCACCGCCAGTGATAAAGATTTTGGTACCAGAGATGTCATAGCTACCGTCATCGTTAGGCACTGCTTTAGTCTTAATAATACCCAAGTCAGTACCAGCATGCGGCTCGGTCAAGCACATAGTACCAGCCCATTCACCGTTGTACATTTTCTCTAGGTAGGTTTGCTTTTGCTCTTCAGACGCCGCTGCATTTAGGCAAAGCGTTGCACCAACGGTTAGGTTTGGATATAGCGCAAATGATTGGTTGGCCGTGAAAACCATCTCTTCAGTCAGCATGGTGACCATTTTTGGAAAACCTTGACCACCGTATTCAGAATTACCGCTTAAGCCAACCCAACCTGACTCTGCATATTGCTTATAAGCTTCTTTGAAACCAGTAGGGGTGGTTACAACGCCATCACCTTCAAAGGTTGCGCCTTCTTCATCACCGCTACGGTTGATAGGTAATAAGACGTTTTTTGACAGCTTTGCCATTTCTTCCAAAATCATATCGACTGTTTCCATATCGACATGAGCGAGGTTTTCGTTGTTTTGCCAAAATTTAGGCGCGTTAAATACATCATTTAAGATAAAGCGCATGTCATTAAGAGGGGCGTTATAAACAGCCATAAACATTCCTTTGGTTCAAATAAATAAAGTTAAAGTGGTTAAAGATATCAATTGTTCTTTTGGTTTAACCTTCGCGATTAGTAATCAAAGTTTAGCAAATAAGCTCGCGCGCGGGTGTGTTTCTTCGTGAATTGTGCGTACACCAAAAGTATTGATAAAAGATAGCGTTTATAAAAATAAGATTGGATTCGTTGAGAATAGACAGTCTACTCTTTATTGGTTTTAATCGTGCTAAGAAAATCGGCAACACACCTAAGTATGTTGCCGATAGAAACCACTATATTTACGTGGCTTGTTAGACTTGATGAACAGTTAGTGGTTTAAAAAAGTCGTGTATTTAACAAACCACGCTTTAAAGCGAGTGGTGTTTTTATTAAAACGCGAACTGATCAACATCCATCGTCATGTACGGCTCAACACCAGTGCTGATGCGCTGTACGTGCGTCGTGGTGCGCGGTAAAAGCTTAGCATAGTAGAACTGAGCGGTTTTGATCTTAGCATCATAAAATGCTTGCTCGCCAGTACCATCAGCGATAGCAGTTTGAGCAACCAGCGCCATACGAGCCCATAAGTACGCGAGAGTGACATAACCGCTGAAGTATAAATAATCAACAGCTGCACCGCCAACCGCATCAGGGTTTTCAGTCGCTTGCATGCCAATACGTGCGGTTAAATCGCCCCATTCTTTTACATGCTTAGCAAGTGGGCGGATAAATTGACCCATCTCATCATTTTCTTTGTTTTCTTCACAGAATGTCTGGATGATTTTGACAAAGTTGGCAAGCATCTTACCTTGTGAACCCAATACTTTACGACCTAATAAATCAAGTGCTTGGATTTCAGTGGTACCTTCATAAAGACACGCAATACGTGTATCACGCACGTTTTGCTCCATGCCCCATTCACTGATAAAGCCGTGACCACCATAAACCTGTACGCCATGGTTAGCCGCTTCTAGACCAGTTTCAGTCAAGAAGGCCTTAGCGATTGGCGTCAATAGTGATAGCATTTGGTCGGCGAACTTAAGGTTATCGCCTTCGCCTTTTGCCACAGTATCCGCAAAATGTGAGAGGTAATAAACCAAGGCACGACCACCTTCTGCAAAGGCTTTTTCAGTCAGTAACATGTTACGAACCGCTGGATGCACAATGATTGGGTCAGCGACTTTTTCTGGCGCTTTGGCACCTGATAGTGAGCGCATCGCTAGACGGTCTTTAGCATAAGTTAGTGAGCCTTGGAACGCATACTCTGCAGCCGTTAAACCTTGAACTGCTGTACCGATACGGGCAACGTTCATAAAGGTAAACATGCACTGTAAACCACGGTTTTCTGGGCCAATTAGGTAGCCTTTTGCGCCATCAAAGTTCATCACACAAGTCGCTGAGGCTTTGATGCCCATTTTGTGCTCGATAGAACCACAAACGACGTTATTTTTTTCACCTAGGCTGTTGTCTTCATTGACCATTACTTTAGGAACAATGAACAACGAGATGCCTTTAGTGCCAGCAGGTGCGCCTGGCAGACGAGCCAAACAGATATGGATAATGTTGTCAGTTAAATCGTGCTCGCCCGCTGAGATAAAGATTTTTTGACCAGTAATGCTATAACTACCGTCATCGTTAGGTACCGCTTTGGTGCGGATAATACCCAAATCAGAGCCCGCATGTGCTTCGGTCAGACACATGGTACCTGACCATTCACCGGTGACCATTTTTTCTAAATAGGTTTGTTTTTGCTCATCGGTACCATGATGTTCGATGGTTTGGATAGCGCCATGCGACAGACCAGGATACATAGAGAATGACCAGTTCGCTGTACCGACCATTTCGTTGATGACCGTAGACAATGAGAATGGCATGTTTTGACCGCCAAAATCTTCTTCAGCAGACAATGCAGGGAAACCAAGCTCACAGTATTGCTTATACGCTTCTTTAAAACCTTTTGGCGTGGTGACATTACCATTGTCAAACTGACAGCCTTCAGCATCGCCACTTTGATTCAGTGGTGACAGCTCATTTTCAGCAAAGCTTGCAGCCATCTCAAACAGGCTATCCATCAACTCACGATCAGCTTCTTGAAAGGCTGGCAGAGTTTTGTAGTGGCTTTCACTATCGAGTAGTTCATGCATCACGAATTGAATGTCACGTAAGGGCGCTTTGTATTGCATAAAATCCTGTCCTTTTTGGAATGTCATCAGTAATAGTCAAGAGCAGAGCTATATATTGCCTACTTTACTCGCGTGACCCTAAATGAATGATAGGCAGTCACAGAGATTAACTGGGTTAGCGATGACATAAAATGGTATTGAAAAGAATGGTGATTGTCAGAGTCGGTTTGAGACTGTATAAGTTCTAACAAATTCACTATAAAAGATAGGCTTTCAGAGGCGATTATACAAGTTTGGTAACAGCACTGATAAGTCATGAACCTACCTTGCATCGATTGTGCAATCAACGTTAGGCGCTAAAATAAGATAAGAATAAGCCTATGAAAATGCTGATGATACTGAATAAAAAATCTAAATAAAATAGGGGTCAATTAGGTTTGTTGTCAGGGGCGTATTGTTGAACTAACATCTCAGTGGCGACGTCAGCGGTGACAGGTTTGCCGAACCAATACCCTTGACCATACTGACAGCCCATCGCTAATAATACATCACGCTGTCGCTCAGTCTCGATACCTTCAGCGACCACCTGCATATTTAAGGCCACAGCTAAGTCTAAAATGGCTTTTACAATGGCATATTGGGTTTGATCAGTGGCAATATTGGAGATAAAGCTTTTATCAACTTTAATGAAATCGAACGGGTATTCTTGCAAGTAGCTCAATGAGGCGTAGCCAGTGCCAAAGTCATCTAAGGCAATGCAAATACCCAGCTCTTTTAAGAGACTCAGTTGTTTTTTGACGTTGTCATGGCGTTGAATCAAAGAGGACTCAGTGACTTCAATATGCAGTTGATGAGCAGAGATATTATACTGAGTCAGCAGGCTACTCACCATGTCAAAAAAGTCAGGATGGCTGAATTCAGCAGCGTCTGCATTGATACAGATATGCTGACAAAACCCTAGTTGTTGCCAAATAGACAGCTGTTCAGCGATTTGAATGGCCATTTGGGAGAACAGCTCAAACGACAGCTTATGAGTGATAATGGCATTAATAAAGTGTACAGGATTGAGTAGCCCACGAATCGGGTGTTGCCAACGTACTAGCGCTTCAAAGCCTGTGATAGCACCACTGACTAAGTCGAATTTTGGTTGATAATAAGGGATGAACTGACCTTTAGTGGAAGTCGCTTCTCTCAGTTCAGCTTCTAACTGCAAGCTACCAGCAGTGGCTTCATCGATGGCCAAGTTATACCAACAGATATCATCGCCACCTTGCTGCTTGACATAATGTAGAGCTTTTTCAGCTTTGGTTAGCAGCTCTGTCAATTCGTTACCATCTTCAGGAAAGTAGCTGACGCCCACAGACATATGACAATAGATATTGGTGTCTTTAGCAGTGTTCTCATCGATAGAAAAAGGACGTTCACACATTTGCATCAGTGTGTCTAGCTGATGACGAACCATATTGGCATCGCTGCATTCAAATAATAAGGCAAAATCATCGCCACCAAAATGTGAAAAGCAACGTAAACAATCGAGTTTAAGGTCTTTGACACGACTGACAAAACTTTTAATTAAGGAGTTAACGCCATCAGGACCTAGCAAGCTAGCAAGGCTACGGTAGCGGTCAATATTTAGGCGCACGATAATGACTTCTTGATAGCTATCTAATAACAAATCACTGGTTTGGCTTAAAAAAACCTTACGATTGGGTAAGCCGGTGAGCTGATCATAGTTCAATAAGTGTGCGACTTGTTTTCTGTCTTTGACCACCGCAGACATGTCTCGAACCATACCGATGTAATAGAGCGTCGTACCCATCTTTATTTCTCGATAGGTGATATAACAGTCTAACATCTCTCCATAACGGTTCGGCATTCTAAAGTCGTTTTCATAAAAACCGCTGCTGTCTAGGTTGCTGGTAATGTCTGCTAACACCGCTCTTTCATCTTCTGATAAAAATTCAGCAGCATATATACCCAGTGGGCGCCCAAGCAAAAATGACTCGCTGTAGCCTATAATCAACTCGTAGCTGGCATTCACCGACAGATAGCGTAAATTGTCATCTAAGATAAAAATAGCATCATCGAATTGCTCACATAATTCGGCCAACAGTTTCTGTTTATCTGCAATTGAAATAGGAGTAAAAGTAGACATAACTGGACTCATCACATCGAAACTAAATGAAAGTTTGGGTAATCATCATTGGATATTTACTATCTAATGATCCAAAGCTAATGCCTCAACGCATGCAGTGTTGCTAAAGCAACCACGGGTGCCGTTTCAGTACGTAGAACCCTTGAGCCAATTTGCCAAGGTGTAAAACCAACGCTAGCTGCCTGCTCGCACTCATCATCACTGAGCCCGCCCTCAGGGCCAATCAAGAGCTCGATATAGGGTGACTGTTTTCTTAGTACTAATGGTAAAGACTCAGGACTAGCAGGCTGGTCCGGCGCTGGCACGCTCAATTGCAAGCGCAGGTCAGCCGGCTGCTTCAGCACTTGATAATAAGCATCTTGGCTAAGCTTAGATATAAGAGGGCTGACCGCCAGTTGTTGGTCACTATCTGCCACCTGATGCAACCAATCATTGATAGACAAAGGCGCCATAATAAGTGGCGGGCGATTGAGGCCACACTGCTCACAAGCAGCGATGGCAACTTGCTGCCACTGTGCCAGTTTTTTCTCCACTTGGGCAGGTTTTAAGTTGACTTCACCATGATGGCTGCTCAGTAGCTGAATGGCAGTCACGCCAAGCTCAGTAGATTTTTGAATGGCATAATCCATTCGTTCACCGCGACTCATGACCAGACCGATTTGACTGATAATCGGGGCGGTGCGTTCATCGCTGACATGGGCAAGTAGGGTGACGGCTGCGTGTTTTTTTCCAACAGTCTGTAACTGTACTTGATACTCACCGCCAAAACCGTCGAATAAGACTCCCTTGTCACCGATAGTAGCGCGTAATACACGGCACCAGTGATGAACAATACTTTCAGTTAACTCGATGTTGGCACCAATAGGAAAGGTGCTGAGTTTAGGGTAGGCGGTGTCCGTACTATTGCTACTGGCATAAAAAAAACGTCGCACAGTCGTTTAATCCTTTGTTTGAATAGTAATCTTTCTCAATATCTTAGCAGAATATTAGTTAAGTAGGGAGAGGGATTAACAGTGGTGTATTAGATAGTTGGTTTAGAAATGCTAAATCAAACCGTTTTTTTAAGTAGTGGTATTAATTGATACGATAGTATCGATGTTATGGTGTTGGTTGAGTGTATAGGCTCATAGTGCCACACAATAAATAATAGCAACAATAAAAAACTGGCGCTCCTAAGAACGCCAGTCATTCAGCAATACATTCGATAAAAGTTTAAGCGGTGAGTCCCAACGCTTCGACCAAACGCTTGTTTGGCTCAACCTTATTCATGCTATAAAAATGCATGGCAGGTACGCCCTCGGCAATCAAGCGCTCACATAAACGATAGACCACATCAAAGCCGAACTCGCGAATAGCGGTGCGGTCATCGCCAAAATCTGCCAAGCGCTTACGCACATAGCGAGGAATATCAGCACCACAGCTATCGGCAAAGCGTACGAGATTGCTAGAGTTGGTAATCGGCATAATGCCTGCGACTAACGGCTGCGCTACTGTATCGATACCGCGCTTCTCTAACGTATCACGCAGATATAAATAACTATCCGCGTTATAGAAAAACTGGGTAATTGATGCATCGGCACCAGCCTGATATTTATTGACTAAGTTGTCAACATCAAACTCAAAGCTACGCGCTTGTGGATGCATCTCAGGGTAGGCTGCGACCTCGATACGAAAATGATCACCTGAATATTCACGGATAAACTTCACCAAGTCTAACGCAAACGGTAGCTCACCCATACCTACTTGACCGGATGGTAAGTCACCACGCAGGGCGACCAAACGCTGGATGCCTAAGCCTTTATAAAGATCGAGCAGTTCGGCGATTTGACTTTTATCATCACCGATACAAGACATATGCGGCGCAATATCAGTCTCACCGCGCGCGCACAAAGCTTGAACGATATCCAAAGTGCGGCTACGGGTTGAACCGCCCGCACCGTAAGTTACCGAAAAATAAGCTGGTAATAACTTATTAAGCTCATCGTAAGTGCTGAGAAGCTTTTCGTGACCTTGCTCGGTCTTTGCAGGAAAGAACTCAAAGGAGAAAGCAGGCTTACTCACAGTCAGGCTCCTTTTAGTATTTATAAGCGTCAGGCTTGAATGGACCTTCAACTGGCACACCCAAATACTCAGCTTGCTTTTGGGTCAGCTTGGTTAGCGTACCGTTAAAGCCTGCAACCATCGCAGCGGCCACTTCTTCGTCTAACTTCTTAGGCAATACTTTTACGTATAGGTTGTCAGTACGTTGGTCAGCTGGCAAGTCAGCGAATTTTTCTTCGAACAGATACATTTGAGCCAATACTTGGTTGGCAAATGAGCCGTCCATCACGCGTGATGGGTGACCAGTTGCGTTACCTAGGTTTACTAGGCGACCTTCAGCAAGCAAGATCAGATAATCGTTTTCATCGTCTGAGCGGAAGATTTGATGCACTTGTGGCTTGATCTCAACCCAGCGCCAGTTATCACGCATAAACTGAGTGTCGATTTCGGTGTCAAAGTGACCGATGTTACATACCACAGCACCAGGCTTAAGGGCTGCTAGCATATGTCTATCACAAACATGGTAATTACCAGTAGTCGTGACGATCATGTCAGTGTCTTCAAGCAAACGCTTGTTGATACTGGCTGCGCCGCCCGTGTTGTCACCGTCGATGTATGGTGATAATACTTCAAAGCCGTCCATACATGCCTGCATCGCACAGATAGGGTCAACTTCTGAAACACGTACGATCATGCCTTCTTGGCGTAAGCTTTGCGTAGAGCCTTTACCTACATCGCCATAACCGATAACTAAGGCACGGCGACCAGCAAGGAACATGTCAGTGGCACGTTTGATGGCGTCATTTAAGCTATGACGGCAACCGTATTTGTTATCGTTTTTAGACTTGGTAACCGCGTCATTGACGTTGATTGCTGGTACTTTTAGCGTGCCTTTATTAAGCATTTCAACCAAGCGATGGACACCTGTAGTAGTTTCTTCAGAGATACCATGAATACTATCAAGCATTTGGGCATAATCATTGTGAATCAATGCGGTTAAATCGCCGCCATCATCCAAGATTAAGTTTGCATCCCAAAGCTGACCTGATTCTTCTCCGTCAACGTGGATTTGTTGACGCAAGCACCACTCGTACTCTTCTTCGGTTTCGCCTTTCCAAGCATAAACAGAGATACCAGCAGCAGCAATCGCCGCAGCAGCATGGTCTTGGGTTGAGAAGATATTACATGACGTCCAGCGTACTTCAGCACCTAGCGCGACGAGCGTCTCAATAAGGACCGCAGTTTGGATGGTCATGTGGATACAGCCAGCGATTTTCGCGCCTTTAAGCGGTTGGTCGGCTTCGTAGCGACGACGCAAACCCATTAGGGCAGGCATTTCGGCTTCAGCAAGAGTGATTTCACGGCGACCGTAATCAGCAAGGCTGATGTCGGCGACTTTATAGTCGGTGAAAGAGGGATCGATCGTATGGGCAGATGGGGTGTTAGACACTGCGTCCATAATATGCTCCTATCAGTGGTAAATGATTGATAAAAAGAATAAAAACGCAGGTGCCGTTGTTTGCGCTGTCAAATGCTCAGATAAAATAATGAGCGCATAACAGTTACCGAGCCTAACATAGGATGGGATTGGCATAATAATAAAGCTTAAATGCGCAAGTCCATTCTTATGGTGCAACACCTCTCGGAGGGTCATTATTGTAATAGATGAGGCCTCAAATGTCACCTATTGTCACTTATTTACTGATATAAATAATAGCTGGTAACATCGCATAAGGTAACGGGATAGTTTTGACCATAAAAAAAGGCCATCGATTGATGACCTTAATTTATTTTGATAACGATAGGATTTTTATACTGTTAGACAGGCTTAGAACCAGTTATAGGTTAAAGACGTGAAGAAGTTAGTGCCGTCGGTGTTATAACCAGGGGCTGTTACATATTTTTCATTAGTTATATTATTCAATCTTGCAGTCATTGATAAGTTATCTGTGAGTTGGTAGTTTCCACTAATATTAAACAGGCCATAGCTTTCAACGAGTTGTGAATCAGCATTAGAAATACTGTAATAGTAATCATCTACATATTGATACTCAGCGCGAAGATCTAGGCTTGGCAGACGGTAACCTAAATAAATTAAACCTTTGTGCTCAGGGCGTACAGGTAAAAAATTACCATTGTAGTCATCTGCTCTATTACTATAATCGCTATCATCCTTAGCTGATTGATAATCATAGCTACCACCAAATAAGTAATTGTTCAATATCCAGTCTGAAGTTAAAGATATACCTTTAATTTTAGCTTCATTTATATTAACAGTCTGATAGGTAGGTGCAGGAGAGACGATCAAATCATCAACTTTATTTTGATAGCCCGTTAGACGCGTAGATTGCAAAACGGTGTCATATTCAATAAAAGCTTCATAGTTATCACTAGTTTCAGATTTTAAATCAGGATCACCACCAAAACCAGGGTATAAATCATTAAAAGTAGGAACGCGGAAGCCTTTAGCGTAATTAGCACCAACACGAAGATTAGAGTTGATATGGTACGCACCACCTAAATTGTAAGTCGTTTGGTCACCATATTCTGAATAATCATCAAAACGTATATTAGCCTGAGCATCAAACTTATTATTAGCCAGTAAATAGCCCAAAAAGGCACTTTTTACATCCCGATCATCAAGGTTATAACCAGGGGATTTAGTGTCTAGACCTTGATTGAGGTACTCTAGACCATAGATACCTTGACCAACAGGTAGTTTATGCTGGCCTACTAAACTGATTTGATCTTGTTCAGTGTCATAACGACTGTTATATGCTGGCGTATCCACTTTATCAATAGAATGACCATATTGTAGTCTTACCGAAGAGCCTGGCATATAGCGCCAATCAATAAAAGCTTGAGCGGCACCATTTTCTTGATCAGAATATACGTCTTTATTAAGACCATAATCAAACTCAGTGTTTGATTTGCTATATAAGGCACTAGCGCCTACAAGTAGTTGCTCATTAATGCGCTGCGTTAGCGCCAAACTAATATTGTCGCTTTCAAAACTGTCATCATCTTTATACGTAGATGTTGAAGGTAACGTTGCGTCTATACCATCAGTTTCAGTATGACTGGCGGATAAACTCAGTGTTGTGCCACTCTCATTGGCTAATTGTGCACTTGCGCCATACAGATACTCATCATTGGAGCCCACACCTGCTGTCATCGAAAAGTTGCTACGTTTAACGTTTGCGCCTTTAGTAAATACCTGAATGACACCGCCCATAGCATCAGCGCCATAAATACTAGAGCCTGAGGCTCCGTACAGAATTTCGATGCGATCGATTTGATCAGCGGGTAGTAGGCTTAATGTTGCACCACCAGCACTGATTGAGCTATAACGTATACCATCGATAAGCACCAAAATTTGCTTATTATCATAACCGCGCATATAAAAATTAGAGGTGGTGCCAGGGCCTCCGTTAGTATAATGACTGATTCCTGGCTGGCGTTTTATCACTTCAAAGGCACTTTGCCCTTGATAACGCTTGAGCGCTTCGCTATCAACAACGCGAGTTTGAGCAATCACATTGCTGGTCTTAGTCGGTGTACGTGTCGCGGTTACCACAATTTTATCAAGCTCGACCTGTGGCAGCTTATTATTATCAGTGACAGTATCTAGGTCAGAGCTGACAGGTGTGACAGCCATTGCTGTATTTATAGAAAGTAAGCCCAATACGCTTAAAATACTACAACGTAGATAAGTAGATGAAGAAGAGCGTGATAATAACATAATGATTTCCAGAGTTACGAAAGCAAAGATTGAGAAAGAAGTGTTACAAAAAGTAGTGGACAGCTTATACAGCGCTTATTATCTATAAAAACGGTTACTTTATAAACCGTTTTAACCTAATGTTTCCTCATGGTAAGCTGAATGTCTTTCAGGATTGGCGATAAATGATGTACTTATCCATATTAATTGCCTTGTTATCCGTTATTTAGTAGCAGCATTTATCATTGATATTTATATTTTGCTGGTAATCTCCCAGCCACGGTAATTAACTACAAAAACGTGCAATCAAAAGCACTGCTGTGATAAATAATTGTTATCATAGGACAGATTTCATGTGTCATTCGTTATACCCTTCATCAAGCTAAGAGGTTTGTTTTGTCTACTAAGCATCAATTGACTACCCACACTGCGTCATCCTCACGATACTTATTCATGAAAGCACCAGTCATAATAATGGTGTTTATATTTGCAGTTATAGTGAGTGTGTTATCGTCCAATGGCGCTTCGGCTGCTGAAGCAGGCGCCCTAGGTGTCGGCAATGGTAATAGCGAAGAGTCTGTCAATACACCCATACCAGACTCATTTGGACGAGATACTCCCCGTCATACGGTACAAGGGTTTATCAGTGCATTAGGCGAAAATGATTACTTACTGGCAAGTAATTATCTAAACTTGTCGAAGTCTGACAATCCAACCACTGTCGTACGCCAATTCAAACAAGCATTGGATGCAGGTGGTCGGTTTCAACCTGATTTGCAGATTAACAATACACCTGAAGGTAATCTGACCGACCAGTTACCACCGAGCCAAGAGAATGTTGGTGTCATCAATGTCGGTGAAAAAAGCGTCCCACTATTACTCGAAAGAGTGGTATCAAAGCAGGGTGAGCAGTATTGGCAGTTTTCGAGCGATACGCTCAGCTCAGTGCCAGAAGTGATAGAGAACACTGAACCGACCTTGGTTTCTCGTTATACTGTTGACTCATTAGAAGGCAAAAAGCTATTTGGTTATCAAATGGCTGATTTGGTCGCTGCACTCACGATGATTATCAGTAGTTTTGTGCTGACGTACATCATGGTATGGCTACTTTACCATTTATTACGCATCGCATATCCTCGAGTACGCGGCGTCCCGCTACCTTTGCCAAATAAAGTAATTTTACCGCTGTCAGTTGTTATTATGGCATTGATATTGTCTGAGGTCATGGTCTACGCTGGCGTGTCAGTTACGCTGCGAGAGCCTGTCAATCGCTTTACAGATATTGCCTCGTGGTTGGCATTAACGTGGCTATTACTGCGCGTCATCGATGCGATATTCACCCGTGCTGTCAACCTAAGCTATAAGAAAAACTATACAGAACGAGTCTCTATCTTGGGACTATTGCGTAAAGTCGTCAAAGCACTGTTATTAATATTTGCTGTCATTGTTATCTTTGGCAATCTAGGGTTTGATTTGACCACTGGTATTGCTGCGCTGGGTGTGGGTGGTTTGGCATTAGCCCTTGGTGCGCAAAAGACGATTGAGAACCTGGTTGGTAGTGTCGTGGTGGTGGCAGATTCGCCAGTACGAATAGGGGACTACTGTAAGTTTGGTACGTACGAAGGCACCGTTATCGATATTGGTATTCGCTCATCACGCGTGCGTACCTTGACGCGCACTATCGTCACTGTACCAAACGGTGACTTTTCATCGATGCAAATTGAAAACTTTACCTCGCGTGACATGTTCCGCTTTTTCCATCAGCTATATCTTAAGCGTACCGCTGATATAGATGTGGTCTTTAAGATGGTCAAAGACTTGGATGAGTTTTTAAATGAGCACTACTTAACTAACCAAGAATGGAATCAGGTCAATATTTTAGAGCTGCGCCAAGATTGTTATGTGATTCAATTACAGGCGTATATCAATGCTAATGACGTCATGGAGTTTTATGACAAGCAAAACGTCGTGTTCGTTGATGTACTCAATCAAGTGGCTAAATATAAGGTCGAGCATGCCTTGCCAACGCAGCAGTTGATTGTCAATCAAGCTGAGCTTGAGCATCACATGGAAAACAATGCTCAAGAAAGCAATACGCTTGAGTCGATAGACGATGCTTCAAATAGTAATGATACGGTTAAGAGCACTGTCAATGACAATAGTCCTGATATAAACGATGGTGTGGATTTAAATAAAGAAAATGATAGCACTAACGGGCATGAGTCGGATGATGAGCAAGAGACAACAGCAGGTAGTAAAAAAGAACCTAAAATAAAAGCGTTAAGAGAGAAAGGTCGCGCCCTAAAGAAAAATAAATTTAAGCACTCAAGAAGGAAGTTCGGATTTTCTATTTGGAACCAGCCTTAAAAAAAGCGTTTTAGCAGGCAATATTAACTTATTTAGAGTGGTTTATTAACTTACAGGGGCACTGCGGTTTTATTGCGTAATAAACCGTAGTATGACCATAGTAGTAAGCCTGCAGCACTACGATGCGGTGCCCAACTGTTGGTGAGCGTTTTCAATCGTTTCGGCGTTGGACGTTCTGTTAAAGCTAATAGTTCCATCGCGGCCACTTTAATCGCCAAATCATCGACCGCTAGCACATCAGCTCGCTTTAAAGAAAACAGCAAATACATCTCCGCTGTCCAGCGGCCAATACCAGTCACCGCGGTAAGCACTTGTATCACCTCCTCATCTGCCATGGTTTCTAGCGCAGCAAAATCTATATCATGCGCTACCAATGAGTGGACATAACGGATTTTTTGTTTAGACAGTCCTTGTGCTCGTAAGGTTTCGTCCGTTGCTTCACTAATGGCTTGTGAGTTGGTCAAGTCTGCATCCACCAATCGTTGCCAAATACTGGTTGCCGCCGCCACTGATAGCTGCTGTCCGACCATAGCCCTCATTAATTGCTTAAACCCACCTGCATTGTGCCTAAGGCTGGGCACGCCAACTTGCTCATAAATAGGCACGAATCTTGGTTCGATAGCCATCAATGCAGTGATGTGTTCTTCTAGCTGTTGAGGGTTTTCGATCGTTTGTATGGTCATGATAGGTTCGCTTAAATAAAAATGTGCATGGAAATATAGTGGGTCTCTACGGCATCGTATCAAAGGAAAGTAGAGTTTATCGTTATAAAAAAGGACTGCCAGTAGCAGTCCTTTTATTTTGATACTGAGCGAAACCTAAATGCTACTCGCCGTCATTTTTAGGTTTTTTGAGCAAGACCAATACTGCGCCATTGCCACCATCCTTTGGCGGAGCAGAGCAGAATGCCAATACTTCAGGCAATTGACGTAGCCAACCATTAACACACGTTTTTAGAATGGCTTCGCTGCCTTTACCATGGACGATTTTTACCATGGTTTCATTTTTTTCTTTGGCTTGACTCAATAGCTGTGTCATGGCCACGCGTGCTTCTTCTATGGTGCAGCCATGAATGTCTACCGCGTCATACCAACGTAACTTACCTTTTTTAAGCTGATCAAAAATCTTGTTTTGCAAAGTTGGCTGCTTATAAGACAAATAGGCTTCAGCAGCGACAGGATTGAGTAGTGCTTGCATATCTGACAAGCCTGCCCCCAAATCACTGGCTTCACTACCTTGCGCCGCTGCACGTTTGGATAAAGTTGCTGCGTCAAGTTTGCCAGATTTTGTCGCACTGGCAGGCGAGCGAACGTTTTTATCTTCTAGCTGACTGACGCCATGCATCGCTTGCATAAACAGCACTTTATCATCATCGATATGTTGACTGTCTAACTGCTTGACTGTTTTTTTGACCTGCTTTTGAGTAGGCAGTGCAACAGGCTCAGTTGGCTTTTGATTTTCGCCTTCAGGCGAGTTGGTATCACGACCTTTGCTCAGTTGGCCTTTTAGCTCTTTGAGCTGATCTTGCATTTCTTTTGAAAATAGAGAGTTTGACATAAAAGTTAACGTATCGTTGGTTGATGAATGAGTGATTTATTTGTTAGCCGTTTACAAGCTATATAATCTTGAATGAAGCTATTTGAGTTACTTTACTCGTCTGCTGCCACGCCCGCAAGTAAGGATTGTAACGCTTGGCCTGGGTGATCAGTTTTCATAAACTGCTCACCGATTAAAAAGTGCTGAATATCATTGTCTAACATCAAACGGATATCATCGCTGCTATGAATACCGCTTTCGGTAACGATAAGTGGTTTTTGTGCTGTGCTATCGGCGTCAGCAGCCAATGCCTCGATTAAAATATTTTTTAAATCGAGCGTGGTTTGTAGATCAACATCGAACGTATTTAAATCACGATTGTTGATGCCGTAGATATTATGCGCTGAACGAGGCAGTTCTAGTGCGCGTTCAAGCTCAGCTTTGGTATGTACTTCAATCAATACATCCATGCCCAGCTCGATACTCAGCGCATGTAACTCTTGTGCTTGAGTGTCATCAAGGCATGCCATGATTAATAATATGCAGTCAGCACCCATGAGATAAGATTGATATATTTGATAGACATCAATCATAAAGTCTTTGCGTAGTACAGGCAGGCTAGAGGTATTGGCAGCTTGGATGAGGTAGGTATCATCACCTTGAAAGTAATCACGATCGGTGAGCACGGATAAACAGCTGGCACCCGCTTGCTCATATTGCTGGGCAAATAAGGCTGGTGTAAAGTTGTGATTGATGATGCCTTTAGATGGCGACGCTTTTTTAATTTCAGCGATGATGCCGATACCGTTTTCTTTATTACTGGCAGCTCGCAGGGCGGCTGCAAAGCCACGGCGTGATTTATTATCTGCAGCTACTTTTGCTTTTAACGCATCAAGAGGTAGCGCCTCACGAGCCGCTTTTACCTCGACTTGTTTGGTGGCAACAATGCGCTGTAATACTGAAGGGATGTCTGTATTGGTCATGCTCATATCCAGTTATCATTAAAGGTAAATAGGCAGCAGTGGCTGATTAAATTTGATTAGCAATTGGTTTGATATCTATGATGCATTGGCCGCCAGCTTCTGCGTATATTTGGCTAAAGATTCAAGCTTAGTCAAAGCATCGCCATTTTGAATGACCTTCTGTGCTCGGCTGACCCCATTAGGGTAGTTGCTGGCAAGCCCTGCTGTATAAATGGCTGCTCCAGCATTGAGTGCAATCATATCACGTGCTTTCAGAACCGCACGGTCATTGGTATCTTCACCTGATAAAGCGGCGCGTATCAGCTCAAGACTTTGCTGTGGAGAGTCTACATCGAGGCCGATGAGCGTTTGTGATTCAATACCCGCATCTTCTGGCATCATCTCATACACAGATATCTCACCATCTTTTAGTTCTGCAACAGTCGTAGACGTAGCAAGGCTAATCTCATCTAAGCCATCTTTTGCACCCACGACCATGACGTGACGTGCGCCCAAGTTTTTCATCACTTTGGCGATAGGCTCACACAGTTGGGCAGTAAAAACACCAATCACCAAATTGGGGGTGCCAGCCGGGTTGGTTAATGGCCCTAAAATATTAAAAATTGTCCGTGCTTTTAGTTCACGGCGGACTGGATTGGCATAACGCATGGCACTGTGGTGATTGGGTGCAAATAAGAATCCAACGCCTTCATTTTCGATACAGTCTTTGGCTTGTTCAGGGGTGAGCGTTAGACTGATACCCGCTTGTTCAAGCAAGTCGGAGCTACCAGATTTAGTCGAGACACCTCGGTTGCCGTGTTTGGCAACCTGCGCACCGGCAGCTGCCACCACAAAGGCTGAGGCAGTAGAGACGTTGAATAAGTTGGCACCATCGCCACCTGTGCCAACGATGTCGACCATATAGTCACAACCTTTAGGTTCGATGTTAGCAGCTAATGCTCGCATGGCGCTAGCGGAGGCGGTAATCTCATCGATAGATTCGCCCTTCATACGCAGACCAGTCAAAATAGCGCCCATTATGGCATCGCTACATCTGCCCTGCATAATAATCAGCATGACTCGATACATCTCATCAAAGGTTAAATCAATGTGTTGAAAGATTCTAGCCAAGGCTGTCGTCAATAATTTATGCGTGTCTTCGTCAGACAGTTGAGCAATATTATCTGGAGTGAGGTTTTCCTCTGTTTTTGTCATGCTCATTGTATTCTCGCTTAATATTTTTATAGAGTGGTTTTAAAGTGGTTAAATTTTTTATTATTCGTCTTCATATTATTATCAATCAGCTTTTCAGTCGTCCATCATTAGCCAACTTGTGGTAACTCATCTGAGTGCAATACTGCCAAATTGTGAGTTTGTAAGAAGTTATTAAGAAGCTGATAACCTGCTTCGCTTAAAATAGACTCAGGATGGAACTGTACCCCTTCGATGGCAAATGTATCATGACGTATGCCCATAATCTCTTCAATGCTACCGTCACTATTTTGTGTCCATGCAGTCATCTTTAAACAAGCGGGTAGACTGGTTTTATCGATGACAAGGGAATGGTAGCGCGTCGCTTGTGAGGGGCTAGGTAGATCTGCAAATATGCCTTCGTTATTGTGGTAAATATCTGATAAGCGCCCATGCATCACTTCACCTGCTTTGACGACCTGACCACCGAATGCCTGGCCAATCGCCTGATGCCCTAGGCAAATGCCCAATATAGGTATGACGCCTTTAAAGGTATCTATTACCTCTAGCGAAATACCTGCACGGTCTGGGTCACAGGGACCTGGGCCAATAATAATGGCATCAGGAGCTAATGTTTTTATCTGCTCAATCGTGGCCTGATCATTACGCCAGACGGTGATGTTCTGCTGCAATTCACCGAAGTACTGTACAATATTGTATGTAAAACTGTCGTAGTTATCGATCATCAAAATCATTAGGTTTTCAACTCATTGATTTGGCTATATTTATAGTGACAAGAATGATTGTGCGGTTGTTATTTTCTTAGTATTCACGTCTTAACTATTTTGACAGCGTTTAGTGCTGTCGTTAGACGGCATTATCTTACCACTATTTTACTGTCTATCAAACGTGGGCTATTGAACAGGCATAAGGTGAGTGAGTAAACCTATAAATAGGTACATTATAAAAATAGCGTATTGAGGGCTGCATTCATGCAACTTTTTATGTAGAAAGTTAGATAAGGCCACTGGTTGTGGTGCACGATGAAGCGCCGTTCAGACGCTGCATGCACCATAACAGCACAATGCCTTTTAGTAATATGGTTGAATGCGCACCCATATGGTGCATATTGGCTTTAAATATTTGCGATTGATGATAATTTGGGCAGTCACTGTTTTGTTAGCCATCTGCATATAGCAGTCATGAAACCTCATATTATCTGCTGTACAAGGCTTATAGCCACACTATTAGGTTTTTTTAGTATGCTCCATTAAAATCGATATAATAACTTGGCATAGCAGTTGCAATATTATTAATATCAAGGACTGTCAATATCAAAGTCTGCCGGACTGTCTAATACAAGATGTCAGCCTGAAAATAATTATCGTTAAGCGTCTGAAGAGTTCAGCATTGTCAGCGATATATTGCTAAAATAGCAGCAGAATTGATTGGGTGTACGAAATTTTATATTTCACATCAGCGAAATACTCTGATAAATGCTATTGATGGTGCTGATAATAAGCATAATATTGAACACGCTATTTAGCTTCAGATACCTAGCTAATATGTTTGAAACTTATATTCCTAAAAAGCAACGTATACCACTCACTTTAAATCACAAAAAACCAATCAACACAACGGAGACTATTCATGTCGAATAAACTACTGGATCTTATCAAATCATCTAATGCCAAATGGGTTGATTTTCGCTTTACCGATACCCGTGGTAAAGAGCAGCACATCAGCTTTCCAGCGCATAGCGTTGACGAAGAAGTGATGGAAGATGGCAAGATGTTCGATGGCTCATCCATTGCTGGCTGGAAAGGCATCGAAGCCTCAGACATGATTTTACGCCCTGACCCAGAAACTGCTTTTATCGACCCGTTCTTTGATTCGGTGACTGTGGTGGTAACTTGTGACATCATTGAGCCAACGACCTTGCAAGGCTACGACCGCGACCCACGTTCTATCGCCCGCCGTGCTGAAGAGTATTTAAAATCAACGGGTATCGGTGATACTGCTTACTTCGGTCCTGAGCCTGAGTTTTTTGTATTCGACGAAGTGAAATGGTCGATTGAGATGTCAGGTGTCAGCCACAAGATTGTCGCTGAAGAAGCGGCATGGTCGACCAATAATGACTATGACTGGGGCAACATGGGACACCGTCCACGTGTGAAAGGTGCTTATTTCCCAGTACCACCAATCGATAGCTCACAAGACATGCGTTCTGTCATGTGTGAGCGTCTAGAAGAAATCATCGGCGAAGGCTGTGTTGAAGTGCATCACCATGAAGTCGCGCCTTGTCAGTCAGAGATTGGTGTTGCGTTCAACACCCTAGTACGTAAAGCGGATGAAGTGCAGCAGTTGAAATATGTGGTTCATAACGTTGCGCATCAGTTTGGCAAAACAGCCACCTTTATGCCAAAGCCTGTGGTTGGTGATAACGGTTCAGGTATGCACGTGCATATGTCTATCTCAAAAGACGGCGTAAACACTTTCTCTGGTGATGAGTATGCTGGTCTGTCTGAGACAGCGCTATATTTCATCGGCGGTATCATCAAGCACGCCCGTGCCTTGAATGCCATTACCAACCCATCGACCAACAGCTATAAGCGTCTGGTGCCGCATTATGAAGCGCCGATTAAGCTTGCTTACTCAGCCTCTAACCGCTCAGCCTCTATTCGTATTCCACACGTTAGCAGCCCAAAAGCGGTACGTGTAGAAGCACGTTTCCCAGATCCTGCAGCTAACCCGTACTTAACCTTTGCTGCGCTATTGATGGCTGGCCTTGATGGCATCCAAAACAAAATGCATCCAGGTGAAGCGGCTGATAAGAACTTGTATGACTTACCACCAGAAGAAGAAGCACAAATCCCAACGGTTGCAGAGAACTTAGAAGTGGCACTACAAGCATTACGTGATGATCATGAGTTCTTATTAAAAGGTGATGTGTTCACCGAAGAGATGCTTGAAGCATTCATTGCTCTAAAAGAAGAAGAAGTACAACGTGTCAATGTCACTGTACACCCAGTTGAATTTGACCTGTACTACAGCTGCTAATCATTAATTAGCACGTGTAAGGATTTTAATAAAAAAAACCAGCTAAGGAGAACTTAGCTGGTTTTTTTTGCATAAAACAACATGGATGCAAAAGGTATGAATTTGTAGAAAATCACTACTGTTTTCATATGAAAAGTACCGCATAATAGTAGTAATAAAGTTATATTGACAATAATACGTACTGATTAGGTTGACTGACTATGTATATGCATTTGAGAAGTAAAATAAACAAACGAGACAGCTTACCGTCTAGCTCTCAAAAATTCATTGGGCTACTGGCTGGTTTGGTTGTTACTTCAGCGAGTTTGCAACTATCTATAGCAAATGCTGCGCCTATCTACAAAGTAATCGATGAAAAAACAGGTCAAGTCACCTTTACCGATCGCCCTCAAAGCTATGAGCAAAAGGCTGGTAAACAGGTTAGTCAGATTGGAATATCCACAGGTGCTGAAACTATTGGCTCAAGCAGTGGCTCAACTAGCGCTTCGACTAGTACTTCAAACAACGCTGCAAACAATCAGCCATCTAGTACGACCAGTGCCGGTTTAAATACGACAACTAAAGTCCCTACCAATTATCAATTGACGATGATAGAGCCTAGCGAGGAACGCGCTTATCGTCGTCCAGTGCAGAATATTGACGTGAATATACAAGTAAAGCCTGCGTTACAAGCGGGGGATAGTGTGAGTATTTACTTAGATGAGAATGAAGTGGCGCAAGGCCTGAATGCTTCAATAGCGACCGTTGACATACTGCCAGGGGTGCATAGTATAAAAGCAGTAGTAAAAAGCGATAAAGGACAGATATTAAAACGGGTTGAGCGTACGGTTCATGTAATCCAAAATACGCAAACCTTGCAAAAGGATAAGAAAATAGCAGAACAGCTTTTAGCGTATCAGCGACTACCTTGGCATCAAAAAGTGTTATTAAAAATGCGTCAAAAAGAGAGTAGTCAGCGAAACATACAAAACAGCCAACCTGTGACTAATGATGCTTTTACCAAATGAGTTGGGCGATAGCTAAATTTGGGCAATAGCTGAATATAGCATTGCGCCTAAAGTGCTTGATCTTTAATATCTCAAAAAAGGGACAGCCCACTTCGGTAAGTGACTGCCCTTTTTTTTATTCAATTAAAAACTCTTTAATTAGCCGACATCTAATGAACTTAACTCCATTATTTAGTTAGCTCAATCGTGCCGTTAGCAGTGACTGAAATGGTGCTATTACCAGATTCGAAGCTTTGGCTTGGTACTGAGGCATCCGCTGCTTCTGCTCTCATATTCATGCTGCTATACATAGGGCGAGGGTAATTGCTACCCGTATTTAGATTGACGTTTACCACGCGATAGCCGCGAGCATCCCAAGCGCGTGTGAGGCTTTTAGCTTGGTTTTGAAAGGCGCGAGAAGCATCAGTCATCAGTTTTTGCTCAAGCGCATCTTTTTTGGCATCTGAGACACCAAAATTTAGATTCTCCATGACCAAGGTTTCTTGTAAGTCGGCAATGAGCTGGCTGGTCGCTGCAAAGTCTGTGCTTTTCAGGTCTATACTTGCCTGTCCTGTCCAGCCGATGATTTTGTCATTTTTATCATAGCGAGGGTAGGTGCGCTGCTGCCCTGTACTGACTGTCACACTAGGGTAGCGTTTAGCGATTTTCATGGCGTTATTGATAGACGTGTTAAGGGTCGTAGCCAGAGCCTTGGACGTGTTTGCTTGTGCTTTTTTGTACATACTTGCGCGCACTTCATCATTTTGAATTTCTTCCTTGACTTCCGTTTGAAAAGTAAGCTGGTCATAGCCTGTTGGTTCTGCGTGTGCGCTGCTCATCATCACTGTTAGTAAGGCGGCCGTACCAGTGGCTATTGCTGTTTTATTCATCAAAATGTTTTTCATGGCTATCTCCTAAGTAGGTAATCATAATTATGAGTCACATCGTAATAATGCGTATTCCGATGTCTCATTTAAAAATTATTATGTTAGCTGCTGTTTGTGTTCATTTTTTATTTAACATGCTGTAAGTAAAATAGCAGAAATTAATGGGGTTGCTGTGAGAGTTTTGTCACTTACGTTACGGGCTAGCGCTATGGATTAGGTGAACGTTACACGGTCTTTTAGCACATAAGCTCAAAGAGTTTTATATCTCCTAAAGTAAACAGTTTGAGCTAGGGGTTGCAATACTAAAAAATTCTTGTATAATCTGCAACTGGTGGCTCCATTGGTAGCCTCGCAACATTGTTCTATGAATCCCGCCAGGACCGGAAGGTAGCAACGGTAATAGTTATAATGTGTGCCGAGGATGTGCTGATGGAGTCGCTTTTTTTTGCCTAAAATTTGAGTAAAGCTTTAACGATAATATTAAAAATGCTCGATTGACATATTAAGCCCTTCATTATAAAGGGCTTTTTTTGTGCCTGTATTTCGTCTGATTCTGAGGTTTCAGTGGTTAAGATGGGTTAAAATAAGATATTAAAGATTATTACCATTGGTATGAATACTGAAAGCTTTGAGGATTAATTATGAAGACGTTCGTTTGGCTATTTATTATTATTGTGGTGCTAGCTGTTGTTTTTGGCGTGTCGATATTTAACAAGTTGGTGCGGGCGCGCAACCAAGCGAAGAATGGTTTTGCTCAAATAGATGTGCAGCTAAAGCGCCGTCATGATTTGATTCCAAACTTGGTAGAGACTGCCAAGCGTTATTTGACCCACGAAGAAGAAACACTGACCCGCGTGATTAGTGCGCGTAATCACGCTCAAAGCTTGCAGGATTCTAGTAAGCATCAACCAGACTCGCTTGAGCATATGGCGCTATTTGCCAAAGCAGAAGGTATGTTGTCCAAAGCCTTGGGGCAATTCTCAGCGGTCGTGGAAGCATATCCTGAGTTAAAAGCGGACGGTATGATTAAAGAGTTGATGGATGAGCTGACCAATACGGAAAATCGTATAGGTTTTGCCCGTCAGCATTATAATGATAGCGTGATGTTTTATAACAATGACCGCGAAGTGTTCCCAAACAATCTTGTCAGCAGCACCTTTGGCTTTCGCCCACTTAGCCCGTTAGTGTTTGAGGATAGAGAAGCAATTGCTCAAGCACCTGTCGTCAATATGGGCTGATATTTCATTATATTCAAATACGTTTAGCTATCTTTAAGTCAGGCATATAGATGGATTTTTTTGGTGAACAGCGGACACGTACTCAGCGCAGCCTATTGCTCTATGGGCTGTTTTTTCTCATCGTATTTGCACATATAGCAGTGGCGCTTGGGGTAATGGCGCTGCTGCTTACTTTATTTACTGGTGGTGTGTATTATTGGGCACTGGTACTGGTCATTGTTTGGACGTTGGCTAGCTTTATTGGTGGTAGCTTTTTAGAGTATCGCCGTTTAAAGGCTGGTGGTCGTGCTATTGCCCAGCGCGTGGGTGCGGTGCGTTTGTTTATCGATAACAGTCAGGACGCTTGGGAACACAGCAGCGGAGTCGCCCATCAGCATGAGTCTGTTGCCAAGGTTCGTTTTAGTGATCGTCATATAGCGGTACGTGATGAGCGTGATTTTCCGCCTGTCTATCGGCGTTACTATGAGATTGCCCAGCAGTTGGCCATTGCTTCTGGTCTAAGTATGCCAATTCTTTATGTGCTGCCTGATGAGCAAGGCATCAATGGCTTTGTCGCGGGTCGCCATAGTCAGGATATGGTGTTAGTCGTCACCCAAGGCGCGCTTGATAAGCTGTCTGATGAGGGGTTATATGGGCTTATTGGTCATGAATATGGTCATATCCTGCATGGCGATGCGACATTCAATTTGCAGCTAATGGTGGTACTGGCAGGCTTGCAGATAGTGTATGACTGGAGTGATCCTATCAGTAATAACGCCTCTGGTTATAGTCGGCAAGGCAGTTATTTTGATGGCTCTTTTAATAGTGCTGTTAATCGAGACATGCCTTTGCCACAAAGCGCAATCGATAGTCATGCACGCAGCACTGAGGCGCAAACAGCAAGCTTTACGAGCCATAGCGATTGGGTATCTTACTGGCACAGCCAGTCACAGAGGCAGCAGTCAGCAGCAAAAAGTCAGTCCAGATGGCTACAAAATAGACCTGAGATTGATCGGCAAGCACCGCGCAGTGTTTGGACATTGCTGTTACATGGGTTGAGCTTTTCGAGTATGGCAAGTGCGCAGCTGATTAAGCATAGCTTTAACCGTCAGCGTGAATTGCTCGCTGATGCGACTAGCGTGCAGCTGACACGCTCGCCTGCGATCATGGAAACTTTAAAAGCCATTCATCAAGATTCACTTGGTTCACGCTTATCAAATATCGCTGATATTAACGGGCTGAGTCACTTCTTTTTTGCCAGCAGTGGGGCGGATCTGGGTGATGTTTCGTGGTTTGCTACGCATCCTAGCTTAAGCGAGCGTATGAGTGCCATCAATGCCAATGCTTATCATGACTTTGCCGTTCAGGTCGCAAGAGAGAAGCGCATAAATCAGCAAAAAATAAAAGAGATATATGAACAGCGTCGTCTTGGTGATTGGAGAGCAATAAAAGCAAATAGCCTAAGCAGAAATAAAGAAGCAATCACACCCCAATCTCATATATCTAAAGCTCACTCAACATCTGTTAATCATGCTGTTGATAATAATTTCATCGAAAATCCTAATGATATGACTGACAATGAAGTTTCAGATTTTTCTACTGATGAATCTAGCAGTAAACTGGAAACAGATGTAGGTCTTGAGTTTGTCGTAGAGGGAGATGTGGTTGTTGATGGGCGTTTGCAGGTAGCAGAAGATATTGGTACTTATCAGCTGTTAAAACCATGGATGGCAAAACCTGACAGCGATTTGCCATCAGCAGCTTTGATTAGTGTTGACGATATAAACAAAGTGACATTATCACAATATGTGCTCAATCACAGTCATCATCCATTAGGGGCGCAAGCTCTAATAGAAGCCATCATGCTTTGTCATCAAGGACAGGCAATATCTACGACTGGCATGTATGATTTAAAAGATATTTGGCTTGGGCTTCCAAACGATAGAGTATTTGCTGCTGACACCAATGCTAATACTAAGATGAAGCCTAGTACTTTCAGTAACCCTCAAGTTTTAGCGCATACGCTAGACCATAAATTATTAAAAATAATTGCAAATCTTGATAGACGTTTAGATAGTGCTTTGATTGCATTTGCTGTAAATAAACTACGCCAGCATGATTTATCAGAAAGCATCATTGATCAATTACGTCTAAAAAGCGAAACCAGTCATAGCAACCAAGCGCATCAACACTATGTAAAGCAGCAAAAATGCCGTACGATGCTGTTGCGCTATCAACAAGGCATGCTTGAGTTGTTTGGAAAACAGCTATCAGCTGATCTGACCAAAAGTTTTTCTGATAATTTATCAGATGAAAAATATTTAACAGGTGATGTTCAGTCAGTACCGACTCCTTTGAATAATGCGACAATATCAACTCCAGCGCAGCAAGTTTCACCAATTCTATCGTTATGGCAAGCGCTGCATTTACAGCAGTTACTGCCGATATTTTCCGAAATTTTAAACGATAATGATGGAGACATACAGGCTGAATGGCAACCGCTATTACAGAGGGGTATGAGTGATATATGTGCTCAGCTTGATCCTTCTGGACAGGTGTTTAATGGCATTAATGTGGCTAAGAGAGCCATATTGACGTTGCTTGCATACCGGCTATCGAAAGACGTCAAAGGTCAAGTGATATCGACGCCAGATAGCTCAGTACATGTGTCAGGGCTCGGCTATAATAATGACAGCGTTGCGCACTATATTGTAGATTTACGCCGCCATGCGCGCTTGATTGATATTAATTTAACCACGGTCAGTGATGCTAACTTGCAGTGGTTATTATTAACTGTTCAAAGTCTAAATAGCGTTCAGCTATTGGTTATTATTAATGCTGTGCCCACCCATCCTGCATCTATTGCTACGGACTCTATAATAGGGACTCAGGGGAAAGAGAATTATCCAGAGAGGCAACAAGAAAGCCGTCAAATAGACTATAATGAGTATCGACAATGGCTAAGCACATTGCATACCGTCATGTTACACGATACGATAATCAGTCAGGATGAGTATGACTGCTTGATGGTACTCGCAGAGCGATGGCTAGGCGTTCGCGAGCTTTTTTGAATGCAGCTTAGTTGACACCTCAGGAGTCATTCAGCAGCTATGATGAATACTTTGGTTAAGCTGTCAAACTGATCAGCACATCTTTAAATGATTCAAACAAAATGAGCAGGGTAATAGAGACACATGAGTGATATCCAAGAACCGCTAATTGTATTGCAGCGCCGTATGCAGCAGCGCCAAATCCTAGCGATGATGGGTATTGAGCAATGGGTACAGCCGAATTCAGCGACGTTAAATATTACGGATATTGAGGCTGCTGAAAGCCAATTTGACTTATCTAATCAAAGCGCCTCTAACCAAAATATTGCACAACCAAGCGTTGAAGCAGAAGTCGTGGCGCGTTTAAATAATAACTCTTTAGACAATGAATCAGCAGACTCTATACTGGATACAGAAAATACGCCTGCTAGCGATTATGGTGATATTCAGAGTTATAATGACGTTCAAGATATTAACGAGCATGCCAATGAGCAAAGCCCAGTAAGCTATAGTTTTGACAGTACGACAAGCCATGCATCGAACTCTCCAAGCAATAGCGACTCTCAAGATAGCTTGCAACAAATACCACAAAACGTTGAGCAAGCGGTTGCCCCTCTAATAGAAACAGTTACGACAACTTCCATTACGTCTATCAATCAAACGCATGCCGCCAGTATTAGCAATGATGATAGCTTTAAAAAAGTAGCACCGTTTGACTTACAAGGTGGTCGCTATGGCGATTGGGTAATTTTGGTTGATATCCAAGCACTTAATAATGACAGCCAAAAGCTATGGCAAAATATCACGCAAGCGTTATCAATCACCTGCGAGACAACTTCCTTTCCGATATGTGAGGGTATGGATACTGCCGAGCTTGCCAATGCCAGCCTTGCTGGATATGTGTTTAAAATTGGTCGCACTGAAGAAATAAAAGTTATGTCATTAACCGCGCTGCCTGATGACCTTGACCATCCTAAACTTACTGCAGTACCTACCTTGGATGAGATGCTCGCTGATAGTAACCTCAAGCATCAATTGTGGAAGCTGCTGTCGAGTCAGAGTTAAAGTTAAAGACTTACTTCTGTAAATGTTAAAAAGAAATTAAAAATTGTGATTAACAAAATAGAGATATAAATTATAGTGAGTCCTAAATAAAAAGAGTACAGCTTTTACAGCGTGCTACTGGGATAAATTTTCTTTGCTTGCTGTGCGACTCCGTCACTCCAGAGGCTGCATAACTGTATTTTAAAAGAAAGCATCCCAGTAGCACTGTATTTATTTTATAGTGGATCGACTATACCTTAAGGCGTTTTAAAGCTGAAGTTTGAAAACTTGGCTTCTAAACTTAGCTGTTAAAACTTATATAACCACGATGATTTCATCATATTTAGGATATTGATTATGACCAGTAAAGCCGCTCCTAACCGTGTACCTAATTTTTCAGCGGGACCCGCCACTATACCGACCGCAGTGCTAGAGCGTGCGCAAAGTGAGCTGCTTGATTGGCAGGGGCGCGGTATGTCGGTCATGGAAGTCAGTCACCGTAGTAAAGAATATGTCGCGATTACTGAAAAAGCCGAAGCTAAATTGCGCTCGTTAATGGATATTCCAGATAACTATAAGGTGCTATTTTTGCAAGGCGGTGCCAGCTTACAGTTCTCAGCGATACCATTGAACTTATTAAATGGTGGGCGCGGTGACTATCTGACTACCGGTGCATGGTCAGGTAAAGCGGTCAAAGAAGCCAAGCGCTATGCCAACTTAGGTCTTGGTGAGGTTAATGAGGTGGCAACGGGTAAGGACAGTAACTTTACAGACGTGCCGGCTCAAAGCGATTGGAACCTAAGCGAAGATGCTGCGTACTTCCACTACTGCGCCAATGAGACTATTCATGGTCTACAAATATTTGAGCCGCCACAAGTTGATGCGCCGATTATCGCTGATATGTCTTCTTGCATTTTGTCACAGCCAATTGACGTCTCCAAATTTGGCATGATTTACGCTGGCGCACAAAAAAACATCGGTCCAGCAGGGCTTATCATTGTGATTATTCGTGAAGACTTACTGGGGCAGGCAAGTGAATGGTGCCCGCTACTAATGAACTACGCGCATCAGGCTGAAAAAGAGTCGATGTCAAACACGCCAGCGACGTATTCTTGGTATTTGGCAGGGTTGGTGTTTGATTGGTTAGAAGAGCAGGGCGGCGTTGAGGCTATTTATAAAGTGAACAAGCAAAAAGCAGATTTGCTCTATAAGACAATCGATGACAGCGGCTTCTACAGTAATCCAGTTGATCCTAAATATCGCTCTATCATGAATGTGCCGTTTACGTTAGCTGACAGCAGCCTTGATAAAGTATTTTTAGAAGAGTCAGAAGCTGCAGGTTTGATGAATCTAAAAGGTCATCGTGATGTGGGCGGTATGCGTGCCAGTATCTATAATGCGGTGTCGCTAGATTGGGTACAGCAATTGGTTGACTTTATGATCGCGTTTGAAAAAAAGCACGCTTAAGTCAGCACAGGCTTTAAAACAAAAGACGCAACTTTTATAAGCTGCGTCTTTTTTTATGGGCATTAGCGTTTTTTAAGCTAAATAATCTGTCATGTAGCAATCTTAACGCTGCAAACCATTAGGTTAAAAAACCTAAGTTTGTTATGATAAAATTTTGCAGTAGTTATGAGAGCTTATGATATGGCGTTTTTTCGTTTAGTTCTCATTTAAGATGCAATAGACTTTCAGTCATTAGGTAAATTCTCCATATATCCATTTGGTTTAGCAGAGGGGTTTGTTATAACTTTATTATGATAAAAAATACCATGCTAAAAACTGTCCTGTTAGTGGCAGTTGTGAGTTGGATTCCAGCCAGTATCGCGGTGCCAATCACTACTACTGCGCTTGGTCATAATAGTACCACCGAGTATATTGACGTGCCCTTTATGCCCTACGCCAATCCAAATGCGCCGACAGGTGGCACGCTCTCGCTTGATGCACGTGGTACCTTTAATGCGGCCAATAAATGGATGACCACAGGCGTGGCGATGGTTGGTACGGACTATTTATATGATACTTTGATGACTGGCTCACTAAATGAAGCCTTTACCATGTATCCGCAGCTGGCAAGTAAGGTGACTTATGACCCAGAGGATACCAGTTGGATTATCTATCATATTAACCCTGCCGCCCGCTTTTGGGATGGTTCAGCGGTAACCAGTCACGATGTCAAAGCCACTTATGATGCGATACTGAATAAAGGGCCGATGTATATTCGTAGCTATTTGGGCGATATTAAAGATATTGAAATTATTGATAAGCAACGAGTGAAGTTTGTCTTTGCTTCTGATGACAATAAAGAGATTCTATTAACAGTCGGGCAGTTTCCTGTTTTTGCCAAAACTTCTATCGATGCTGACTTTGAAAAAATTAGCTTAACGCCATTGATGGGTAGTGGGCCTTATAAGCTCGGACGCGTTGATGCAGGACGCTCGGTCAGTTATATACGTGATCCTAATTATTGGGGGCGTGATTTGATGGTCAATCGCGGTCGTTATAACTTTGATATGATTAAGTTTGTCTATTATCAAAGTGATGAGATTGCTTTTGAGGGTTTTAAATCAGGGCAATATCGTTTCCGTCCGGAGAATAAAGCTTCTAATTGGGCAACCGGTTACAATTTCCCAGCCGTCAAAGCAGGTATGATTAACAAAGAAAGCATCAGCAGCGAAAATCCCGTACCGATGCAAGCACTCGTCATGAATATGCGTCGACCAATTTTTCAAGACATTCGCGTCCGCCAAGCATTGACCGCAGCTTATGACTTTGAATGGATGAATAAAACATTGTTTCATGGGCAGTATGAGCGTCTGCAAAGCTTTTTTCATGGCTCAGAGCTTGCCGCTACGGGTACGCCATCTGCTGCTGAGATGCAGGTGCTGAGTCCATTGCTATCGAAGCTTGAACCCGTTCAACGTCAAGCGGTGTTAGCAGAATGGCAACTGCCCACCAGTGATGGTAGTGGTTTTAATCGCGAAGGATTATTACAAGCCAGACAGCTATTGCTAGATGCAGGCTTTTACTATGAAGATATGCAGCTATATCAGCCTGATGGCGCGCTTGCTCAGATTGAGATTTTGATGACGGGCGAAACCATGGGCCGTGTATTACTACCTTATATTCGAAATTTAAAACGCTTAGGATTCGATGCGACTCTCCGCCAAGTGGATGGTCCGCAATATTACGAGCGTGTGCGCCGTTTTGATTATGATATGGTGGTTGATGTATTTGCCCAGAGTCTATCGCCTGGTGCTGAGCAAGCGGCATTTTGGGGTAGCGCGGCGGCTGATCAACCCGGTAATAGAAATACAGCCGGTATCAAAAACACAGCCGTCGATGAAATAACAGCCAAGCTTGCGAATGCTGAAAATCGTGACGAGATTATTTTATATACTAAAGTACTCGATCGTCTGCTGCGTGCGGGTCATTATTTAGTACCGTTATATGGCAAGTCTGGCACCAATGTGGCCTATTGGGATCAGTATCGCCACACTGAAAAGCTACCAACCAATGCCGTCGGTATCGACTATTGGTGGGTTGATAAAGAAGCAGAGTCACGTGTTAATCAATATTTAAAACAATAAATGATAGTGATTTTTAAGTTTTATTTCATATCAAAATTTTGATAAAAAACATTAGCAATAAAGATAACTACTGGTAAGGATTCAATATGAGTATTCGTATTCACCCGATCAAAGCGTTCAATGATAACTACATTTGGACACTCATTAATGAAAATAATAAGCAGGCCATTGTCATTGATCCGGGTCAAGCTGAGCCAGTCATTGCTTATTTAGAAGAAAATGAGTTGGAGCTGACGTCTATTTGGACCACTCATCATCATCATGATCATATCGGCGGCGTCGCAGAGCTACAAGAATCTTATCCGATGACGCATCTGGTCGCACACAGTGAGCATACGGTAGATGAAGATCAAACCATTAAAGATGGCAGCACCGTAAGTGCTTGGGGCTGCTCCGCGCAAGTTTGGGATGTCTCAGGTCACACCGCCAGTCACATGGCTTATATACTAGATATCGATGGTAGTAAGCATTGTTTTTGCGGGGATACCTTGTTTAGTGCGGGCTGTGGACGTGTGTTTACTGGGACAATTGAGCAGTTGCATGAGAGCTTTAAGCGTTTAAATGGCTTACCAGCTGAGACGCTGCTGTATCCAGCTCACGAATATACTGCCAGCAATCTACGCTTCGGCCTATCTATTGAGCCTGCTAATGAAGCGATGCAGCAAGCATTGGCGCAAGCTGAAGAGAAAACTGCCCAAGGCATTCCAACATTACCTGTGACCTTAGAACATGAGCGTGCGATAAACGTGTTTTTGCGGACGCAAGAGCCAAGCGTGATTGCAGGTGTGAAATCTAGATTGACTATCGATGATGAGAAGTCTTTGACTGTATTTGCCGCTTTACGTGAGCTTAAAAATAACTTCTAAACGCTAAGTTGTCATACCTGTTTATTTTAGGAAGCTGCCATTATGGGTCGTTATATCTTAAAAAGATTGCTACTGATATTACCGACGCTATTTTTGATATTGCTGGCAAACTTTGTGATTGTCCAAGCAGCGCCTGGTGGTCCTGTTGAGCAGCAACTGGCACTGATCGAGCAAGGTGCAAAGGACAGTGTGCTCGGTGGTAATATCGGCGCGGGCAGTGCAGGCGGCAACGATAGCACTTATCAAGGTACGCGTGGTCTATCGGAGGAGATGGTTGCGGCAATTAATGCCCAATACGGCTTTGACAAGTCAGCCCCTGAGCGTTTTTGGCTAATGCTAAAGAACTATGCCCAGTTAGATTTTGGTGAGTCGTTTTTTAAAGGTCAGACGGTGACCGACCTGATTATAGAGAAACTACCCGTATCGATCTCGCTAGGGCTTTGGAGTACACTGCTGATTTATATGATCGCCATTCCACTCGGGGTTTATAAAGCCATGCATCATGGTTCGGGGATTGATAAATTCACTGCTATGCTGCTTGCTATTGGCCATGCGATTCCTGTGTTTGTGTTTGCTGTTATATTATTGGTGTTTTTTGCGGGTGGTAGCTACTGGAACATTTTTCCATTGCAAGGATTGACCTCCGAGAATTTTGATCAGTTAAGCGTACTTGGTAAAGTGAAAGATTACTTTTGGCATCTGGCACTGCCGCTGCTAGCAAGTACCGTTGGTGGTTTTGCAGGCTTAACCTATTTGACCAAGTTTAGCTTTTTAGAGGAGCTGGGTAAGCAATACGTCCTCACCGCACGAGCCAAAGGCTTAGGTGAGCGTCAAGTTCTATATGGCCATGTCTTTCGTAATGCGATGCTGATTATTATCGCCGGTATTCCAGCGGCTATCGTTGGGATTTTCTTTGCTGGTAACTTCCTCATTGAGATTATCTTTAAGCTTGATGGTTTGGGGCTGTTAGGTTTCGAAGCCATTCAGCAGCGCGATTATCCAGTGATATTTGGGACACTATTTATCTTTACCTTGGTGGGGCTGTTATTACAGTTAATCAGTGATTTAAGTTATCACTTGATTGATCCTCGTATTGATTTTGAGGGGCGTTAATGTCAAGTCATCCATTACCTTCAACGCCCTCAACCGTATCTTCTATTCCTATAGAAAAAAAACGCCGTTTAAATCCTATTTGGCAGGCACGCCTAAACCGTTTTCGCCATAATCGTCTTGGGGTTATATCGCTGTTTGTTTTTGCGCTAATATTTGTCATTTGTATGGCAGCCAATGTGATTGCCAATGACAAGCCACTACTGGTGCAGTATCAAAGCGATTACTATTTTCCAGTGTTAAAAGCATATCCTGAGACGACTTTTGGCGGGGTATTTGAGACCGAGACCAATTACAAAGACCCTGCGGTGCAAACGCTGATTAACGATCAGGGTTATTATGTGATGCCGCTCATTCCCTTTGCCGATCAGACGCCAAACGTTGAGCTGGGCATTCCGTATCCTGCGCCACCCAATAGCCAGAATTGGCTTGGTACTGATGATTTAGGCCGTGATGTGCTGGCGCGCATACTTTATGGCATGCGCGTATCTTTATTGTTCGGTCTGGCACTGACGCTGGCGGGCGCATTGATTGGCATCATTGTCGGTGCGATACAAGGCTATTACGGTGGCTGGGTAGATTTGGCAGGGCAGCGTTTCATGGAGGTGTGGGGCGGTATGCCGCAGCTGTTTATGATTATTATTTTGGTCAGCTTGTTTAGCCCTAGTATCTTTATGCTGTTTGCGATGATGCTGTTATTTGGTTGGATGGGGCTGGTCGGTTTGGTACGGGCAGAGTTTTTACGAGCGCGTAATTTTGATTATGTCCGTGCCGCTCGCAACCTTGGGGTGTCGGACAGTCAAATCATGCTCAGACATATCTTGCCTAATGCGTTGGCCTCAAGCTTGTCACAACTGCCGTTTATCCTAACCGCTAATATCATTGCTTTAACAGCGCTAGACTTCTTAGGGTATGGTTTACCGCCTGGGTCACCATCGCTTGGTGAGTTGATGGTGCAAGGGAAAAACAACCTCGATGCCCCTTGGCTGGCCTTATCTGGATTTTTCAGCTTAACCTTTATTTTATCATTGCTCATTTTCGTTGGCGAAGCGCTGCGTGATGCCTTTGATCCGAGGCGTTCCTGATATGACAACTGATAAGATGATAAACGCTAATATGATAACTGCTACTGAGCAAAATAATCGTTTAAATAACAGTCATAGCAAAGCACAGAATAAGCTCATGCTGACAGTGGATAAGCTTAGTATCGCCACCAATGCAGGTAATGCTTTAGTCGATAAACTAACGTATGAGCTTAGGCAAGGGCAAACGCTAGCCATCGTTGGTGAGTCGGGCTCTGGCAAATCGATTGCCAGTCTCGCGCTGTTGGGCTTGTTACCCGATAGTTTGACCGTTACTGGTGAAGTGCAGTTAGCAGATGCGACAGGAATGGCTACATTGCCGATAAGCAATCACAAAACAGGTGATGCTGCGCTACGCTCTATCCGTGGTCAACGCATCGGCATGGTATTTCAAGAGCCGATGACGGCGCTCAATCCATTACATACGGTTGCTAAGCAAATCGCAGAGTCTCTGCGTCTCAGCGGTGTACCCAAAAAGCAATGGCGCGAAAGAAGCATCGCTTTGCTAGACGATGTCAATATTACTGACCCTGCTGATAAACTGAATCGCTATCCGCATGAGCTATCGGGTGGTCAACGTCAGCGGGTAATGATTGCCATGGCATTAGCGCAGCAGCCTGATATTTTAATCGCTGATGAGCCAACCACCGCGCTTGATGTGACCTTGCAACATGAAATTCTCGCCCTGTTAGATGACCTTAAGCGTCAGCACAATATGGCGATGGTATTAATCAGCCATGATCTCAATTTGGTTAGACGCTACAGTGATGAAGTCATCGTTATGCGTCAAGGGCACACTATTGAGCAGGGGAAAACTGCAGATGTGTTTAGTCAGCCTAAAGCCGACTATACTCGCACACTTATTAAGCAAGACTTTGGGCAGGCGCTAAGTTTATTCGCTGATAGCAGTGAGCAACCAACCGTATTGCAAGTCAGTAACCTACAAGTGCAGTTTCCTGTAGAGAAAAGTCTATTTGGCGGTACCAAACGCTGGTTTGATGCGGTAAAAAATGTCGATATGATCCTACACAAAGGGCAGGCACTAGGTATCATTGGTGAGTCAGGCTCTGGGAAAACCACGATTGCCCTTGCGCTAAGTCAATTACTCAGCAATCAAGCGCGTGTCGGTGGCCAGATAATGGTCAATGGACAAGATATCTCGGCATTATCAAAACGCGATCTGCGTACCTTTCGCTCGCAGATTCAAATGGTATTTCAAGACCCCTTTGCCAGTATTAACCCGCGTATGACGGTCATGCAGATAGTAGAAGAAGGGCTATTAGTACAAGGCGTTGATAAAATATCCCGCCAGCAGGCAGTAATGGATAGTCTTGCTACTGTGCATTTGCCGTTAGAGTTTGCGCAGCGTTATCCACATGAGCTATCAGGTGGTCAGCGTCAACGCGTGGCGCTTGCGCGAGCACTCATTATGCAGCCCAGTCTATTGATACTGGACGAGCCCACTTCTGCACTTGATAGCACCACGCAAGTTACTGTGGTCAGTTTGCTACGTGAAATTCAGGAAAAACTGCAAATCAGTTATGTATTTATCAGTCATGATTTAAAAGTAGTCCGCGCGTTATGTCAGCATATTATGGTGCTAAAAGAAGGTAGGTGTATTGAGTATGGTCGTACTGAAGAGGTTTTCAATAACCCAGAGCATCCATATGCTCAGCAGTTATTGCAGGCAAGTGTGCTATAGCCTAAGAAGATAGAATTGAATAACGACACGGATTTAACATTTCAGCGCAGAATTCCCCTACTTCTAAAGTAGAGGGATGAATGCGTCAGACTTTTGATATGGTACAATAGCTTCATGCCAAAACAAATCCTAAAAGCCTATAAAGTCAGGCTCTACCCTAATGAAGAACAGCAAATATTCTTTGCCAAATCATTCGGCTGTACACGCTTTATCTGGAATAGGATGCTTAGTGACAAAATAGACCATTACAACGAGCATAAGACCGAGCTTAAAAACACCCCTGCTCACTATAAAAAAGAATTTGAGTGGCTCAAAGAAGTCGATAGCCTGGCGTTGGCTAACGTCCAGCAAAACCTAAGAGCCGCTTATAACGCCTTCTTTAAGAACGGCACAGGTTTCCCTAAGTTCAAAAAAAAAGGAATTAAGGATAGTTATACGACCAACAACCAAAAAGGCACAGTGGCGATCACAGACAGCACTGTCAAACTGCCTAAGATTGGTCATATCAAGGCTAGACTCCCAAGTAAAATAAACGGCCTAATAAAATCAGCGACCATCAGCCGCACCCCATCAGGCAAGTACTATGTCAGCCTACTGGTTGAAACCATCGCTACAACACTGCCAAAAACACACTCTAACATCGGCATTGACTTAGGAGTGACCGACTTTATCGTCTTATCGGACAGCACGAAAGTTGCCAATCCTACCTTTTTATCGCAGCTGCAAGACAAGCTTGCGCGAGAACAGAAAATACTGGCCAAACGCAGAGCAGTGGCCAAAGCGAATCAACGCAAGCTGTCAGAGAGCCGCAACTATCAAAATCAAAAAGTTAAAGTCGCTAAGGTATATGAAAAAATAACCAATATCCGAAAAGACTTTCTACACAAACTCTCATTCACTCTCATCAAAAACCACGATGTGATTGCGATTGAGGACTTAAACGTCAAAGGCATGGTTAAGAATAGAAAGTTATCTAAAGCCATATCAGACAGCTCATGGTCAACCTTCACCACCATGCTGAACTACAAGGCTGAATGGTACGGTAAAGCGCTAATCAAGGTTGATAGATGGTATCCATCTTCTAAGACCTGCTCAGGCTGTGGTCACTTACTGACTAAGGCTGAGCTACCATTACAGGTGAGATCATGGAATTGCCCCAGCTGCTTGCAATCCAACGATAGAGACATCAACGCCAGTATCAATATCCTCAACGAAGGATTGAAGTTGGCAACAATCAAAACCGTCGGTGCGACGGGGTTAGCTTAGTCCATTTGCCTAACCGCTGATACAAAATATCGTATCAAGTATGGGTATTACCTAAGAAACCCCTACCTCTATAGGTGGTGGGTAGTTCATATATCACTTATGGTATTTGGCTGAGCATCTTGGCACCTGTGGTAATGATTTGGTATTTTGATCAAGATAATAAGCAGTGGTTGGCCAAAGAAGCGGATTAATATGAGCTAATTGAGTGTGCCGTATTTATCAAAAAAATTGTCGACTAAGCAGTGGCAAAGCGAGAAATAGTGAGAACATAGCAGTTCATAATAATCGCAACATCCTAAAAATGGCAGTGGTACAATAAGTTTAAACAGTAGTTTGCTTTATGTAGGCGCTGACGCAGTGTCTCTATTTTTATTTTGACAGCGGTGCTGATTCGCTGATTCAAGTTGTTAGTATTAGCCTCATCAAAAAGGATTTTTGTGCCCATGAAAAAACAAAACAGTATTGCTAAATTAGTGAGTAACAATCCATTGCAACATGCTGGTTATTTGGCAGTTGCCAAGACTCGCGCCAAAGTGCTAAAAGCATTTTCTTACGTCGTACCTATCAGAAGACCGATGTTATTTGTCGGTGAGACCTCTTGTGAGGATCTGTGCGACATGCTTATTAATGAGGGTAATACCAATGTCTTTATCGTTACTGACGCGGTATTAAATAAGCTTGGTATCCCTGCTAAAGTCACTGACTATCTAGATAGCAAAAACATCAGCTATCATGTTTATGATGGTATTACGCCAGATCCTACCTTTAAGGTTGTGGAAGAGGGACTGCAAAAATCTATCGACGCCAAGTGCGACTCAATTATTGCTATCGGTGGTGGCTCAGTGATTGATGCGGCTAAAATGATTGCCATGTCACAAGGTAACAAGTGCCAACCGCAACAGCTTATCGGTATCCTAAAAGCAAGAAAGCCTTCTGTGCCATTATATTGTGTGCCTACAACTGCTGGAACGGGTTCAGAAGCGACACTTGGGGCTGTTGTATCAGATGACAAAACCCATCAAAAAGCTCTGTCTATCGATCCAAGAATGGTGCCATTAGCAGCGGCCATTGACCCTGTGATTATGAAAGGCATGCCTGCTCATATCACAGCCGATACGGGCATTGATGTGTTAACACATGCCTTAGAAGCTTGGATGAGTGCCAATGCTAGCGTCGAGACCGATTATTATGCGGCCTCTGCGGTTAAGTCTGTGATGCAGAACCTACCGGTCGTATATGAAGATGGCGGCAATCTAAAGGCAAGAGAAGAGATGGGCATTGCGGCTCACTACGGCGGCATTGCCTTTAATAAAGCAGGTCTGGGTTATGTTCATGCCATCGCCCATCAGCTCGGTGCGTATTACAGTATTCCTCATGGCCGCGCCAACGCCATTGTGTTGCCTTATGTACTGGACGTCAACCGTAAAGCGAGCAAAAAAAGACTGGCAGCGCTGGCACGCAGAACAGGTATGGTGAAGGATGGTCAAGCCAGCAATAATGATTCTGAGATTGCAGATCACCTAATCGCTCAAGTACGCGAGCTCATTGCTGCCTTAAATATCGATCCAACCGTTAAAGGTATGCAAACCAGTGATTTTGATAGCATTGCTAAAGCGGCAGCTAAAGAAGTCAGTGATACCTATGCAGTACCAACTTATCTATCAGCGTCTGAAATCAAAGATATCTTAACGAAAATTAAGCAGGCAAGTGCAGATCGTGCAGGTACTGATTCTAAAGATGCGGTTGCATAAATTATTTGCAGTACAAGTCATTTAGCGATTAGATGAACGAAAGCTTATTACCGGAAGGTAGTAAGCTTTTTTTATTGGTGTTAATTCAGCCGTATGAATATAAATAACAGTTTAGGAATATTTCCGTGAGACCTAGAGGTTACGATGATTTCAAGACTCTATTTTTAGGAGACTTCCATGACACACCGACGACTAATTGGCTATCCGTCATCAGCTAAAATTGTTGGTATGGCTATCATAGCGAGCAGTGCTTTATACGTTGGTTGTGCTGCTACCGAAAATACGGATACTGTCAAAAACACTCGCATTGATAATCCCTATGCCCCTACGGATTCAAATTTAGCAGTCGCTACTGTCGCTGGTGGTTGTTTTTGGTGTGTCGAATCGGGCTATGAGAGTATTCCTGGCGTGGTAGAGGTGGTGTCAGGTTATGCTGGTGGTCAGACACAAAACCCAACCTATGAAGCGGTATCGGCAGGTGGTACAGGTCATACTGAGGCTGCGCAGATATACTATGACCCGACGAAAATCACCTATAACGGTATCGTTCAAGCGTTGTGGCGAATTGCTGATCCCACGGATGATAAAGGCCAATTTGTAGATCGTGGTACTCAGTATCGTCCCGCTATTTTTTATAACAATGAGCAAGAAAAGCAGATAGCAGAAGCTGCGAAGCAATCGCTACAAGCATCTGGCGTCTATAAAAAACCAGTTGTGATTGAAATTGTTCCTGCCAGTACTTTTTATCCTGCTGAAGAGTATCATCAAGATTATTATAAGAAGAATCCACTACGATACAAGGCTTATACTTTTAATTCTGGTCGCTACCAGTTTATTGAAAGTGTCTATGGCAAAGATTATGAGTTGGATTTTAGTCAGTTTACACCAACGGCGGACAATACCAGTCAAGCAGTGCCTGATAAGTTGGTAACAGCCACGACAGATAGAGTTAAAACATCTACCGCTAACACAAGAGCCGGCTTCAATCCTGATGGGTTTATAAAACCTACTCAGGAAACCCTAAAAAAATCGCTCAGTGATATTCAATATAAAGTGACTCAAAAGGACGGTACCGAACGTGCTTTTGATAACGAATATTGGGACAACAAAGACCCTGGGTTGTATGTCGATGTGGTATCAGGTGAGCCGTTGTACTCTTCTCGTGACCAATATAAATCTGGCACAGGTTGGCCAAGCTTTACTCGTCCGCTAAATACTAATCTAGTGGTGGAAAAGGCAGATCGAGGAATATTTGGCACTCGTACTGAGATTCGTAGTCGCTATGCAGATTCACATGTCGGTCATGTATTTGATGATGGGCCAGCACCGACAGGCAAGCGCTACTGTATGAACTCAGCAGCGATGCGGTTTATACCATTAGCCCAAATGCAGGCAGAAGGCTATGGGCGTTGGATAGATGATGTGGCACCCGCTAGCTAGTAGGTATTCAACGATTAATCATCCTGCATTAATTTGCAATGAATGAGTGAGTAAAACGCATAAGTCTTCTATAAAAAAAGGATACCCAGTTAGGTATCCTTTTTTCTTCGTTATTTAGGGCGTATGCAACACATCCTAACAATAATGCTTTTACACATTAAAATGCTGGCCGACGTTTGGGCACAGCATCCAAAAATTCATTACGCGCTTGGTTGTTATGCTCGTATTCGCCAAGCATAGCAGTACTACGCGTGGTTGAGTGCTGTTTACTGACGCCGCGCATCATCATGCACATATGCGATGCATCCATTACGACTGCCACACCGCGACAGCCAGTCACATCCATAATAGTCTGTGCAACTTGCTCACTTAAGTTTTCTTGAATTTGTAGACGACGGGCAAACATATCTACAATGCGAGCAAACTTCGACAGACCTAGCACTTGTCCATTGGGCAAATAGCCGATATGAGCAACACCGTGAAAAGGTAACATATGATGCTCACACAATGAGTAAAACTCAATATTCTGTACCAATACTAGTTCACGATTTGTCGATGGAAATACAGCATCATTGACCACTTCATCCAAGCTTTGATGATAGCCTTGGGTTAAATGAGAAAAAGCTTTTGCCGCACGTGCAGGCGTGTCTAATAAACCAGGACGATTCAAGTCTTCGCCAGTTGATCCAATCAGTTGACGATAGGATTCGATGTTTTCTTTATAATCTGGAATTGTTATTGGGGTGTTACTCATAAGTTTGGCAGCCATCCAAAATGTGGGTGTAGCTTAACGCTAAATCCTTGGTTATAAACAATGGTTATAAAGGATTTTTATAAAAAAATTGTGCAAGCTGGGAAGGGCTGTGATTATACTCGAAATCTACTTAACTTCATACCGCTGTGGTTGGCAGTTAGTTGTTTTATCAGAATTGGGTGCTATTATTAGACAAAGTTACAAACCAAAAGAGTGGAAGTAAATACAGTTTACGACTGTTTACTTAAATCAATTCATGTATAATGGGCTATCTTCAAATTTGAATGTTATTTCGCTATTTTTAGCCAAGTTTTTAAAATAAGAACACACCTTACATAACTTATTATTTGAATGACCACTTATCTAAATGACCTCGATCGACTTAAAAGGAAATATTATGCTATTGCAAGGACAACGATTCGTCGTAACTGGCATCGCAAGCAAATTATCTATCGCCTGGGCTATCGCAGAAGCGTTACATCGTGAAGGCGCATCATTGATTCTGACTTACCCTAACGACAAAATAAAAAAACGCGTCGATATGGCAGCAGAGAAATTTGAGGCAGATTTGGTACTAGAGTGTGATGTGGCATCGGATGAGTCTATCGCTGCTTGTTTTGAGCAAGTCAGTAATCATTGGGGCGACGGTATTGATGGTGTTGTCCATGCGATTGGCTTTGCGCCGATGGATCAGCTGGATGGAGATTTTGTCAGCGCTACCACTCGTGAAGGTAGTCATATCGCACATGATATCTCAAGCTATAGCTTTGTGGCATTGGCCAAAGAAGCACGCGAGCTGTTGGCTATGCGTCACGGCTCGATGTTGACACTGACTTATGAAGGCAGTATTTCAGTATTACCAAACTATAATGTCATGGGTATGGCAAAGGCGAGTCTAGAAGCCAGTGTTCGCTATTTGGCCACCTCTATGGGCGGTGAGGGTATTCGTGTCAATGCTATTTCGGCAGGTCCTATCCGTACCCTTGCAGCCAGCGGTATCAAATCATTTCGTAAGATGCTCGATATCAGCGAAAAGATAGCGCCGTTACAGCGCAATATCACTCAAACAGAAGTAGGTAATGCAGCCTTATTTTTACTATCACCGTGGGCGTCTGGGATTACTGGAGAGATTATGTTCGTCGATGCAGGTTTTAATACCGTTGCCATCAGTGAGCAGCTCATGATGATTGATGAACAAAAATAGTTATTTGTTATAACCAGGACTTGTTAACAATGATATGCAGAATCACTCTACCATGAACTACCGACCACCTAAAGAGGTGGCGGTTTCTTAGGTAATACCCATACTTGATACGATGTTTTGTATCAGCGGTTAGGCAAATGGACTAAGCTAACCCCGTCGCACCGACGGTTTTGATTGTTGCCAACTTCAATCCTTCGTTGAGGATATTGATACTGGCGTTGATGTCTCTATCGTTGGATTGCAAGCAGCTGGGGCAATTCCATGATCTCACCTGTAATGGTAGCTCAGCCTTAGTCAGTAAGTGACCACAGCCTGAGCAGGTCTTAGAAGATGGATACCATCTATCAACCTTGATTAGCGCTTTACCGTACCATTCAGCCTTGTAGTTCAGCATGGTGGTGAAGGTTGACCATGAGCTGTCTGATATGGCTTTAGATAACTTTCTATTCTTAACCATGCCTTTGACGTTTAAGTCCTCTATCGCAATCACATCGTGGTTTTTGATGAGATTGAATGAGAGTTTGTGTAGAAAGTCTTTTCGGATATTGGTTATTTTTTCATATACCTTAGCGACTTTAACTTTTTGATTTTGATAGTTGCGGCTCTCTGACAGCTTGCGTTGATTCGCTTTAGCAACGGCTCTACGCTTGGCCAGTATTTTCTGTTCTCGCGCAAGCTTATGTTGCAGCTTAGATAGAAACTTAGGATTAGCAACTTTGCTGCCGTCCGATAAGACGATAAAGTCAGTCAGTCCTAAATCAATGCCTATTCTTGAGTGAGTTTTTAGCAACGGCTCTACGATAGTTTCAACCAATAGGCTGACAAAATATTTTCCTGTAGGATCTTTACTGACCGTGGCGCTCTTAATCAAACCTTTTATCTTGGCTGGAAACTTGGCTTTGATATGACCAATCTTAGGCAGCTTAACGGTGCTGTCTGTGATCGCTACTGTGCCTTTTTGGTTATTGGTGGTGTAGCTGTCACGATGGCCTTTTTTCTTGAACTTAGGAAAGCCAAAACCGCCTTTGAAGAATTTACTATAAGCGGCTCTTAGGTTCTGCTGCACATTCGCCAGTGCCAGGCTATCGACTTCTTTGAGCCAATCAAACTCTTTCTTATAGTGAGCAGGAGTATTTTTAAGCTCGGTCTTATGCTCGTTGTAATGCTCAATCTTGTCACTAAGCATCCTATTCCAGATAAAGCGTGTACAGCCGAATGATTTGGCAAAGAATATTTGCTGTTCTTCATTGGGGTATAATCTTACTTTATGGGCTTTTAGGATTTGTTTTGGCATGAAGCTATTGTACCATATCAAAAGTCTGACGCATTCATCCCTCTACTTTAGAGGTAGGGGAATTCTGCGCTGAAAATGTTAAAACAGACAGAAGGCAGCCAATCGGTTGCCTTTTTTGGTTATACTATGAGCTTTTTTCTGATAAGCCTGTAGGCAGCAGATATGATAACCAAGTTACCTAAGTGGATATTGTGGGGCGGCGCGGTACTGGCGTTTAGTGCCGGCTGTGTCAATACAGCAGCGTTAATGGGGTTTGCCAATTTGTCAGTGTCGCATGTCACTGGTAATGTCAGCTTGTTTGCCGCTGCAATAGCCTATATGGATGCTCGCAGCATCTTGTATGTGGGTGCGCTACTGTTGTCCTTTTTGGCAGGAGCAGTATTAAGTGGGTATGTTATTGGTCAAGCCTCATTAAAGTTAGGTCGGCGTTATGGACGTGCGCTATATATCGAGGCGGCACTACTCATGGCCAGCTATTGGCTGTATCAGCAGCATGATTATTTGGGACAGTTAGCAGCAGCAATGGCATGCGGATTGCAAAATGCCATGGTGGCAACTTATAGTGGCGCTGTCATTCGTACGACCCATTTGACGGGACTGACATCAGACATGGGAGCTGCCATTGGTAACTGGCTAGCAGGACGTTCAATAAGCAAACCCACGCTAGGCTTTCAAGCAATTATTTGGTATTGTTTTTGTGGGGGCAGTGCAGTGGGTGCCTTCTTGTTTGCCAAAGTCGGTTACGACGCTTTGTTTGTACCCATCACTATCGTTTTAGGCGCAGCCTTTGTATATAACTATGTCTCCGACCGTTTACCAGAAAAAAGAGTACCCAGACGAAAAAGGCACTCATCATAATGATAAGTGCCTCTTTTATGTTAATTTCAGCCAATCATAAAGTGGCTACTTATTTTTCACCTTCTTCTTTATGGTCTTCATGTTCATGCATACCTTGCATCATATCAAGTGCAGAGTCATCAGTGCGCTGCTGATCTTTTTTGGCCAAACCATCTTGGTTGATATCTTTTGGTGCCATTTTAGTGGTTGAGTCAGTCTTGTTTGCGTCTGTCATAAGGTGCTCCTAATGGTTTTTATTGGTTCTTAGTATCGATTTTAATATGAATTTATAGCTTCAAATTTTGAGTATTTATTGATATTTAGTGCTTTAACTCACCTATTTAGTATGGGATAGCACCGTTCTGTTGTACAGATACAGTGTACGCTTGTTTAGTGACGATGTGTAACCAGAGCTCACAATGTTTGCTGCTCAACAAATCGATGTCCTATTTATAAGTGCGCTCTACGCGTAAAGCATACGGCTATAAGTTTTTATTTTGCTAAGTAATTGAGTTTAAAGCGTTCTTATAACTATGGCTTGGCATAAGCGAACCAAGGGTTTTGCTAAGCAATTTTTTTGTTATATATCTGCTATGATGGCGATGTAAAGTAGTCATAACGCTACCGTTATGACTACTTTACGTCTTTATATTTAGGGTCTTTTTTCCACTGTCTTTGGGGCAATAAGGACATTATATGTCAACGCAAAAACTAGACAGCCATCTTCCTGATGATGGCAATGAGTATTTATTTACCGACACCTTTCCGAAGGGTACTGGTAAAGGGCTGATAGTCGTCGCCATTGCGGCGATTATCGCTGTAATCATCTACAATGTATTACCGTTTGATATCAATGCCAATAAAGGTTTGGCGCTGCTATTCTTTATCGGCGTGTTATGGCTAACAGAGGCGATACACGTTACCATTACTGCGCTACTGGTCGTTGTGGTTGGTGCACTGGTTGGCATACCAGAATTCGATGCCAAAATCGGCTTACAGAGTTTTGCTAGCCCAATTATTTACCTGTTCTTTGGTGGTTTTGCCTTAGCAGCAGCTCTGCATGTACAGCAATTGGATAGAAAAATTGCGCTAAAAATACTGTCAATGTCTGGAGGTAATCTTGGCACGGCAGTTTTTCTAATATTTGGTGTGACTGCCTTTTTATCCATGTGGATATCCAATACTGCTACGGCCGCGATGATGTTGCCACTGGCACTTGGTATTTTGACGCAAGTAGACCGTGAGAAGGATCGCGGTACGTTTGTGTTTGTATTATTGGGTATCGCTTATTCTGCCAGTTTGGGTGGTCTGGGTACGATTGTTGGCTCACCGCCTAACGCAATCGCTGCTAAAGCGCTAGACATCGCTTTTGTCGATTGGATGAAATTTGGTGTGCCGATGATGTTGGTGTTATTACCATTATTATTGGGAGCGATGTATGTATTTCTTAAACCCAATCTTAATCGTAAAGTCACTGTGTCACAAGAAGCACCTATTGAATGGAACAAACCTCGTGTATTGACGATTATTGTCTTTATCATCACTGCATTGAGCTGGATATTTTCCAAAAAAATCGGCGCTGCACTGAATATTACTGATACCGACTCTATCGTTGCTTTATCAGCAGCAGCAGCAGTGGTTAGTCTAGGTTTGGTGTCATGGAAGCAAGTCTCAGACAACACTGACTGGGGCGTACTGATGCTGTTTGGTGGCGGTATCGCACTATCAACGGTGTTGAAGGTGTCAGGCGCCTCATTAGTACTGGGCGAGACGGTGGCCAATGCGCTGTCTTCTGCACCGCTTATCTTAGTGATGATTGCCGTATCAGCATTTATCATCTTTTTGACAGAATTTGCCTCTAATACAGCATCAGCAGCCTTATTAGTGCCAGTATTTGCTGCCATTGCTGAGCAGATGGGCTTGCCACATGAAGTATTGGTACTGGTTATCGGTATTGGTGCATCTTGTGCCTTTATGCTACCAGTTGCGACACCGCCGAATGCGATTGTCTTTGGTACAGGGCTGATTAAGCAGTCAGAGATGATTCGTACTGGGGTGATACTCAATATTATTTCAACTTTGGTTATTGGCCTGTGGGCTTACTTTTTCTTAATCTAGTTTAAGCCATTACTTGTTAGTCTGGATGAAACCCGATATTTAAGCTTAAATATCGGGTTTTTTGTTCCCTTTTATTCTTAGTCGGTGTATAACATAGTGATTTGTGAGGAAGAAAAACAGGATGGCGCACTCTAATAATAAGCAATTCAATACTATTGCGGCTATCTCAGACATTCACAGTAATTTCTTTGCACTTGAAGCTGTGCTTACTGATATCAAACATCGAGATATTGGTCAAATTGTTAATCTCGGCGATATTCTCTATGGGCCGATTGCACCTAATGCTACGTATGAGCTGTTAACGAAATATCAAGACGATATTATTACTATCCGTGGTAATCAAGATAGACAGATTTATGAGGCCACGACAGTAGAAATTAAGGGTAATGCTACGCTGGCTTTCATTATCAAAGATTTGCCTGAAATGGCGGTAAGATGGATGCAGAACTTGCCTTTTGATTGTCATTTGAATGACGATATATATCTGTGCCATGGGTCACCAACCGACGACATGGTATATCTATTAGAAAATATTGAAACAGGGCAGCCGACGCTGCGTAATAACGTAGATGTTTTAGCGTTGCTCAAGGGTATCGACAGTCCAGTTATCGTATGTGGCCATACTCATATTCCACGTACAGTGATGCTATCGACAGGACAAATTGTTATTAATACGGGTAGCGTTGGCTATCCCGCTTATAAAGATGATTTACCTATCGTGCATAAAATGCAGACTTATTCGCCCCATGCCAGCTACGCCCTTATTAAATGTGTTGAAAATAAAAAAGGTAAACAGTGGCAAACTGAGCATATTAGAGTGCCTTACGATTATGAAGCAGCGGCTAAATTGGCTTTAGCAAATGGTCGTGAAGATTGGGCGTTTGCATTAAGGACAGGGCGAGTATTGTAACTGTAAAATGGTCGAAGATTCTTTAGTGTAAGCTGATAATATTCATTAGACTAACCATAAGTTTTATATACCTAATAAGGACTGCTTAAAATGCTAACACTGTTTATGGTGCAACTTGGTGGTCGCCCTAAAGGTCGTTTGATTGAGCAGCACGATATTTTTTTTGGCGTGGCAAAGCAGGTGAGTGAGCTGATAGACGATATCAATCATCATTGGCCGGAAGTCAAAAATAAATGGCATATTGACTCGTACCGAGCCATTAGCAAAGTCGATAATTATAGTATCAAATTGGTTGAGTCAAGCAATCAAGTAGAAAGTGCTAACGGTTTCAAATTGTTTTTTATCAATTTAGGTGGCTATCAACAGGGCAGTTTTGAGGAGTTTCATCACAAGCTACTTATCGTTGCTGCTACTCAAACGGATGCCATTAAACAAGCCAAACAAAGTCAATTTTACAAACAGTTCACTTATAAAGATAAAGATTCACCTTTCAACGCCGCCTAGCATATCGATGATAAGTTTGAAGTAGATATCGATGATATTTATAACGTCAACGACCTTATTTCAAACGTACAGATTTTAATTGAACCTATTACTCATGATAACCATGAGCTTGCAAATGCTGAAGATGATAAAGAGTACGTTGGTTATCTCAGTATTAAAAACTTAAGAAGGTTGATCTAATATGGCTCTAAATATGTATTTTAAGAACGGCATGATTCGCAAAACGCGCTGCCAAATTCCCGATGACCTAGTGCCGACCCTTTATCAGGTTCATGATAATGCTAGTTTTCCGAAATTAACTTGGCTGATTGATAATCTCCATGATGATCCGCAAATTGGGCCGGACATTGCTCGCGCATTAGCAGATGAGATGGTCGCGTTTGAGCGTTTAATTCTCTCGCTACAGCTACCTTTTCCTAGAGTGCCATTGCAAAAGATGCAGACTTTCTTTACTGGAGCAGTTACCAACCAACAGACTATTTATACTAGTAGCGATTAAATTTACTTTCTAGCTGTTTTTATAGTTTCAAGGAGTGTTGGATAACTCTTAAATAGGCACTGCTGCACAAATTTAACGATACCACTGATGAGTTCGCAGGATTCCTCAGTCAAGATTATGAATAAGTAAAAGACTTTGCAGTTGCGAAGCAAACACTATAACCACCTTGAATCACACCCAGACTACCTCCATAATCTAACTACTTTCAAATAATAAACAGCCTAAGTGAATATGCCCAATACTTCTAAGAATGTCACAGAAATACCTACTGAAAACACAGCTAGCGAAACAAATAATTCTATAAGCCTAAATAACGAAAATTCAAATATCGCAGTAAACAGTGATAAAGTGTCTTTTCAAGCTGATATTGCTGCTGATTTGCCAGTGCTGGCAAAAGACAGCTACTATTTAAGTCGCTTAGAGCGTGAGCTGGCGCGTGCTGCTGTTGCTAAGAATAAGAAAACCAGTAGCGATTCTGATAATAAAGCAGTTGATGAACTAGCTAAAAAACGTGCGCAGTATGACAAAATTAAAGCCCGCTCACAGCAAGCGGTGAAGGCACGTATGGAGAGCATCCCAGAGCACTTGGCAGAGAAACTTAATCTCGATTTGCCAGTAAGCCAACGTGCTGACGACTTGATTCAGGCTATTATTGATAATCAGGTTATTATCGTCGCAGGTGAGACGGGTTCTGGTAAGACTACCCAATTGCCGAAATTGGCAATGCTGGCAGGGCGCGGTATTACTGGACAGATAGGGCATACCCAGCCAAGGCGACTAGCGGCTAGAAGTGTGGCAAACCGTATCGCTGAAGAATTGGGCGAGCAGCTTGGCAATACTGTCAGTTTTAAAATTCGTTTTAATGAGCAAGGGTCAGCGCAATCAGTTGTTAAGCTCATGACCGATGGTATCTTATTGGCTGAATTGGGTCATGATCGATTTTTAAGTAAATACGACACCATTATTATTGATGAAGCGCATGAGCGTAGCTTAAACATTGATTTTATTATGGGTTATCTAAAAAAACTACTGCCCAAACGCCCCGATTTAAAAGTCATTATTACCTCAGCGACGCTTGATACCAAACGCTTTAGCGAATACTTTAGCCGTTATGATAATAAGCTCAAGCGTAACGTCCCTGCGCCAATTTTTAATGTTGAAGGCCGTAGTTTTCCAGTAGAAGTTCGTTATCGTCCGCTCACTGATGAGCCGGTGAATAGCTCGGATGATGACAGCTACGACGACTTTGAAGAGAATCTACCGCGTGCGGTGGTTGCCGCAGTTGAAGAATGCTTTAGCGATGCACAAAATAAAGGTCATGCTGACCAAGCGGATATCTTAATATTTGCCGCCACTGAAGCAGAGATTCGTGAGCTCCAAGACGTGCTTGAACGTCATGGACCCAAGCATACCGAAGTACTGCCACTATTTGCACGGCAGACTTATGAAGAGCAGCAGCGTATTTTTCAACCCTCAGGTCGCGGTCGGCGTATCGTTATTGCCACCAACGTTGCTGAGACTGCATTGACTGTACCCGGCATTCGTTATGTCATTGACTTAGGCTTTGCGCGCATTTCGCGTTATTCTTATCGCTCACGCGTACAGCGTCTACCGATTGAAGCCATCTCGCAAGCCGCTGCCAATCAGCGTAAAGGGCGTTGCGGTCGTGTCGCGCCAGGTGTTTGTATTCGTCTGTATAGTGAAGAGGACTTCACTGGTCGTCCTGAATTTACGGAACCTGAAATTTTACGTACTAACTTGGCGTCAGTTATTTTACAGATGGCCAACCTGCGCTTAGGTAGTGTGGATGATTTTGCCTTTATTGAACCACCTGATAGCCGCTTGGTCACTGATGGGCATAAATTGCTCGATGAGTTAGGGGCGATTACGTCTAAAGATCAAGCAACTTCTACTAAGCAAAGCAACAAGCCAAAACCAAAAAAAGGTCTCGATCATCTACGTCTGACACCTACTGGTCAAAAGATGGCACGTATGCCGATCGATCCAAGGCTGGCGCGTATGCTGGTTGCTGGTTCTGACTTTGATTGTATTCGAGAAATGCTTATCGTTGTGGCAGCGCTTGCCGTACAAGATCCGCGTGAACGTCCAGCCAATAAACGTCAGCAAGCCGATCAAAAGCATGCGGAGTTTCGTCAAGATGATTCCGACTTTTTATTCTATTTAAGTCTGTGGAAAGCACTGTTTGAAAAAGATGAAGACGGCAATAAGCTGTCTGGTAATCAGCGTAAGAATTTTACCAAGAAAAACTATCTGAGCTTCCCGCGTGTCCGTGAATGGAACCAAACCCATCGCCAGCTGGTACAAATGGTGACCGAGCTTAAGCTGACGGATGTGAAAGATGCTGATAAAGGTAGTGCTAAAAATGCTTCGTTAGAGAGTGTTACGAGCGACCCTACCGCGATTGAAGATGAAGAACTTAAAGCGGTTAAATATGCCAATTTACATCGCGCATTATTAACAGGCTTGTTGTCTACGATTGCGCATAAGACCGAAAATCGTGGTGAGTATCTTGCTGCGCGCCAGCAAAAAGCCAAAATATTCCCAGCCAGTACGGTGTTCAAACAAGTACCGCCTTGGGTCATGGCTTTTGAAGTGGTTGAAACCTCGCAAGTCTTTATGCGCACCGTTGCCAAAATTGAGCCGGAATGGATTATCTCAGCGGCAGGTGACTTATTAAAATATCACTACTTTGAGCCGCATTGGTCGAAGAAGACGGGGCGAGTTAAAGCCTATGCGCAGATTAGCTTGTTTGGGCTGATTATTATTAGTAAGCAGCTGACCAACTATGAGCAAGTGAACTTGGCTGAATCGCGGGAAATTTTTATCCGTGATGGTTTGGTCACAGGTAACTTTGGTCGGCAAGCGCCATTTTTACAGCATAATATGGATAAAATCGCTGATATTGAACGCATTGAAGACAAATTGCGTCGCCGTGATTTATTGGTTGATGAAGAAGCGCTGTATCAGTTTTATGAGAAAAAAATCCCCGAACATATTGCTAGCCGTAAAGCTTTTGAAGATTGGCGTGCAGAGGTAGAAAAGAATGATAGCAAATATCTATTCTTTACCGATGATGACGTGCTTAATAGCCAAGCGCCAATGACAGGCGATTTCCCAGAAGTGTGGCAGTTGGGCGATTTAAAATTACCGCTACGCTATGTCTTTGATCCATCAAGCGATGATGATGGTGTGACTATTCGCGTACCACTGGTGGCGCTACCGCAGCTCGATGCGATTGAGCTATTGTGGGGCGTACCCGGTTGGCGTTATGAGCTGGTATTGCAATTGCTCAAGTCATTGCCGAAAGATATCCGCCGCCAAATTGTACCGATTCCCGACACTGCCGATAGCTTGTTCGATGAATTGCAGCCAGAGGGCGGACAAGGGTTGCTTAAACAGCTCTGCCAAGCGCTAAATCGTCGCGGCATTATGTCAGTGACGCCTGATAAGTTTGATCCTTCTAGCATTGATCGTTATTTGCAGCCGCAAATCTGCGTTGTTGATGACAAAAAACGCATTATCGAAAAAGGCCGTGACCTGCAAACGCTACAAATTCGCCACGCTCAAGAGACCCGCCAAGCGGTGAATGAGCAGCAAGGCGCGCACACCGAATTCCCTGAGCACTTTGCTTTTAGCAAAAACCATCATAGCGCAGGCGTGGTGATGAAGCAGTTTGCTGCGCTAGTAGCAGACGCGTCAGGTGAGGCGGTATCGATTCATCAATACACCGATGTAAATGCTGCATTGCAGGCACACCGTATCGGGGTCTTGACATTAATCAAAGGTAAGCTTGGCGCCAAGAAAAAACAGCTGACCAGCCAAGTCGATAAGATATTTAAATTGGCCTTTGCACCGCTGGGTGATATGGAAAAGTTAAAAACCATCATCATCGATGCCACACTAGATGCGGCACTTGAAGAGCATTATGTCTTATTCGATCATAGTGCCGATCTACCAGAGAGCGCTGATGATATCGCGGTTGGACTGAGCGAAGAGCTGCCGTTTACCCCTGAGGAGTATAGCCAAACGCTCGATGTGGTATTAAGCAACTTCTTATTGACGGGTCAAAGCGTTATAAAAACCCTCAAAAATGTTTATACGCGCTGGCAACGTATTCGTCAGAGTCTGCTGATGCTCGACCGTGAAGTGTTTGGCGAGTCCATCGATGATATCGAAGATCAGCTAGAGGATTTGTATCTGTCTGACTTTGTTTATCGGATGGATTATAGTCATTGGCAGCAGTATCCACGCTATTTAGAGGCACTGGAGATTCGTATCGAACGCCTTGAGCACAATCTTGATGCTGATCTCGATGGTGTCTATGCGTTGGATGTACACATGGAGCGATTGGGCAATCGCGCTAGCGATAAGGCTATTAGTGAATACCGCTGGATGGTGGAAGAATATCGCATTCAACTCTTTGCGCAACCGATGAAAACTCGTATGGCAGTATCACCTAAGCGCCTAAGTAAAATGTGGGATAAGGTGAGTTAAAAAATTGTAGGCTTGTTTTTATATAACGTAAATTCAACTTCATAAACCAAAAAAAAGCTGGGTTAGCAATCGCTAACCCAGCTTTTACTTTATAAAAAAATCATTAAGGTGCTAATTTAGCCTTTGGGTATACCATGTTGGCAGGAGACAACAGATTGTCTAAGGTTTCTTTGTCCATCAGTTTTTCTTCTAGCACGATGTCATAAACACTACCGCCTGTTTCTTGCGCTTTTCTCGCCACATAAGTAGACGAGTCATAACCAAGATGCGGGTTCAACGCCGTGACCAGACCGATATTATTGAAGACCTGAACACTACACATGTCATTGTTCATCATCAGACCGTCGATACAGCGGGTGGAAAACATCTCGCAAATATTGGCCATCATGCTCATACCAGTAAACAAGTTAAAGGCAATAACTGGCTCAAAGACGTTAAGCTGTAGCTGACCATTCTCTGATGCCATGACGATAGCGCTATCAATGCCCATCACATGAAAACAGGCTTGGTTGACCACTTCTGGAATCACAGGGTTTACTTTACCAGGCATGATTGAGCTACCAGGCTGCATTTCTGGTAGACGATATTGTGCCAATCCAGCGCGAGGACCAGAAGACTGTAAGCGTAAATCATGAGCGATTTTAGATAAGCGGGCAGCGAATAGACGTACGTTACCAGACAAAGCAACATAGGCACTGGTATCTTGCGTCGATTCAATCAAATCTTCAGCAATATAGTAAGGTCTGCCAGTTAGCTCGGATAAGGTTTCAGCAACTTCTTCAGAATAGCCAGCTGGTGCATTTAAACCGGTACCAATCGCTGTACCACCCATGTTAATCTCGTGAAATAGCGCACGACTAGATTCGATACGTGCCATCTCTTTTTTTATCATCGTTGCAAAAGCATTGAACTCCTGACCCGCCGTCATAGGTACAGCATCTTGTAAGTGCGTACGACCCATTTTTAAATGATCAGCGAATTCAATACTCTTATTAACCAAGCTTTGATGTAGCATGGCCATCTTATCTAACAGACGCGTGCAATAGTCGTCTAACGCCACGTTTAGAGCCGTTGGGTATGCATCATTGGTTGATTGTGAGAGGTTGACATGGTTGTTAGGATGCACATGCTGATATTGACCTTTCTCATAGCCCAAAATCTCCAACGCACGGTTGGCAATGACCTCGTTGACATTCATGTTGGTTGAAGTGCCGGCGCCGCCTTGGAACATATCGACAATGAACTGATCGTGATACTTGTCAGCGATTAAGTCATCACATGCTGCTACGATAGCGTCTTTAATAGTATCGTTTAGTACGCCTACTTTATTATTGGCAATGGCGGCGGCTTTTTTAACAGTGGCAAAAGCACGAATAAAGGTAGAGAACTGGTGTAGACGGACACCACTGACGGTGAAGTTTTCAAAAGCGCGTAACGTTTGAATACCGTAGTAAGCATCAGCGGGGACATCACGATGGCCGAGTAGGTCATATTCTTGGCGAGTAGCAGTAGTCATTCAATAAAACTCCTTCAATAAAGTGTCTGATTCAGATGTGAATAACCTTTGTCTTTATAAAAATGAACGGTATTTATACCACATATGTGAATCATTATGGACAACATTACAGAATATGCCTTTTATATCATTATTAATAATGAATATTTATTGCACTATATATAAACAAATAAAAATAATTGGTTATCATTGGTGGCGCTAAAACAGGTCAGACAGTGTTATTAACCAACAAGGGCAAAAGTAACCTTGTTATGCTACCTTTGCCCTAAGATATAATGATTTAACAAGCAAATGAATAAAAAAGACAGCTGCTTAGAGCAACTTAATGACTGATGTTTTCTGTTAGCACACCCATGCTGTACAGTATAAAAGCAATGATTGACAGTGCTACGATGAATGGAGTTAGGATCCAAATCACAATATTGATGAGCAATGATGATAATAGTCCATTAAACAGAATGGTGTTGGGTGCAAAAAAGTCCGTCATTACGTCAACTGCACGCTTCGCAATGGGAAATAGCAAGGTACTCAGTGCCAACATATAGATGTATTTGTTAAAACCTGGGTCACTGATCAGTACTGTGAAATAAAAGGCGATGAAATAGGTGATGCCTAATGCCCAGCATTTGAGAGTGTAGCTTAAACGAATCATAGTAGATTCTCCTCAAGTGTTCTTGCGATGAGACATGGAAAAACGAGCATGCTAATAGTTTTAAAATAATGAATATATACTATATGTTATATATTGAATATATGGTTAAAGTCAATCACTTTCTTATTTGAGTGGAAGTAAACATAGCCTAAGTTCAAATTTTAATAACTCTTTTGATTGATAATTTGGAAAATATATCTGAGAGGAGGTTCTGAAAGAAAAGTGTTCAGATAGCAGTTTTGAAAGAGCAACTTTGGGAAATAAACTTTAAAAGAATCATAAGGAACTATTATGTGGAATGAACGCTACAGTAATTCAGAATTTGTCTATGGTACCGAAGCAAATGAATTCCTAAAGGAACAGTTTCGGCAGATTCCAGCAGGCGGACGAGTGCTTTGTTTGGCAGAAGGCGAGGGTAGGAATGCGGTGTTTTTAGCTGAGCAAGGCTATCAAGTAACAGCGATAGATTTGTCTGATATTGGCTTGAATAAAGCCTTAAAGCTAGCTGCTGAAAAAGGGGTCGATATCCAAACGCAAGTTGCAGACTTGGCAGATTATGAGTTTGGCAATGAGCAGTGGGATGGTATTGTCTCTATTTGGGCGCATACGCCAGAGGCTACTCGTCAGCGTGTACATACACAGGTTGCGTCCGCTCTAAAGCCAAATGGCGCGTTCATTCTAGAGGCTTATACCTATGAGCAAACGACAATGGACAGTGTCGGTGGGCCGCCTGCCTCACAGCAGCAGATGCTTATGTCGCTGAGCCAATTACGCACAGAACTGGTAGCCCTCACAGAAACTGTCGGCGTTGAACAGCACCGCATGATATCTGAAGGGACAGGGCATCATGGTTTGAGTGCTGTCGTGCAGTTCGTTGGTAAGAAAAAATAACTCAGCAACTAGACTGTGGGTTAAGAGTTAGTCGATGACTTTTGGCGGTAAATATATGGTAAACCTATTTAAAGGCTCAATCAGTACGCTGTAAGGGTGATTTTGCTCTGCAGTGGTGACAATGCCTAAGTTTGATAATAGGGAAAATTTCGCAGAAATGAGAGAGGCTGGCTGTACGTCTAGTTTTTTATGCCAAACGCGATAAGTACCAAGCTTGCCATCACGGCGATGATAAAATCCTGCTAGCGGATGGGTCAGATAGACCAGCGCTGACTCAACATTAGGAAAACCAGGAAACGAAAAAGCCTCTTCTGAATGTTGTGCCAAAGAGACTGACGCCGCCGCCCATTTTGATTTCGCATCAACCGTATACTTAGTGTACCTGCCAGTGACTGCGTCAAACTGACAATCAAATGTCATTTTTGCGCTATACCAAGGCAGACTCCATAAATATCTTGGCACGGCTAGGGTCCAAGAGTCTAAAGTCGTGCCCAAAAACCATACACAACGTTCATCAGTCTCTGTATCTATAATATAGATGCGATAATTGGTCTGTCCCATCGTAAAAGATGGAAATGCATAAACAGCTGAGGTAAAGTCGACATCTATGAAAGGTACAACAGAAATCAGTCCTTTTTCCTCACCATCAATTATCACCGTATCGAGCCTGAATCTATCTGGAAATAGCCCCTCAAATCTGACTGCTGGTACGGCATAAGTAATGATAGAAAAGTGCTTCAGACCGCAGACAATGTCTATGCCTGTAGGTTCAGGTCTGTCATGTAAATAATCCTTAAACTGTCGTAATGGCTGCACGATAGTTCCTTATAAATATTGATTTATACCTGTTAATTGAGAGACGCTACTTGATCGACATCACTGTCAGTTTTGATAATACAGTGAATGCATCGTGCTATGGAGATAAATAGTGAGCGGGCTATTCACTTAGCTCCTTGCTAGGACTAACTCCAAATAGCCGTTTATACTCTCGGCTGAACTGACTGGGACTTTCATAGCCTACCTGCATGGCGATTTGCGATACCTGCAGGTCATTTGACTGTATCAGTCGTCGTGCTTCCATGAGTCGCAAACTCTTTTGATACTGTAGTGGACTTAACTGAGTAATCTCTTTGAAGTGATGATGAAACCCCGAGACACTCATACCGCAGCGACTGGCCAATTCTTCTATGATAATCAGTTCACTTAAATGGGATTTAATCCAATCGGTTGCTTGAGTGATGCGATGCGTGTGACTGCCGTTGACCACCAGTTGCCGCAGCTTGTAGCCTTGCTGTGCGGTGAGCAAACGGTAGTAAATCTCCTGCTGGATTAATAAAGAGAGAAACTCTATATCATTTGGATAATTGAGCAAGTCAATCAGCCGTTCAAACGCCATTAGTATGGCATCATCTAATTGCCACTTTATCCCTAAATGACCATTAGTATTCTGTTGTGTAGGCGGTATTTTTGCTAACACCTCACTAATCATCGCTAAGTTTAGCTTCATAGACAGGACGATGACAGGGTCTTCTATCGAAGCATTTCTGACATGCATATTTAAAGGAATATCGACTGGACAGAACATCAGATTGCTATTGTCAAACTTTTGGCAGTCTGTACCTAAGTAAATCTCGCGCTCGCCTTGTAAGACAATGCAAATACTTGGTTCTTGGATATAGCTGACGGCTTTGCTGGGTTTGTCCGCACAGTAGAAAAACAAACCTGGAATAGCAGATTCGATAGTTTTGTTTTTAGGCAATATTGAAAGTAGTTGCTCAATGATTGATTGATTCATTATGTTCGCTTATTTTGAATTGCTTGATAGCATGGATGTTTATAGGATTAGGCAAGAGTTTTGGAGTAATATTCTAACAGTTTATTTGGCATGCTCTTATACTAGCTCTATTGAGAGTTACCAAGCCTCATTGCTAGCAATAGCGAGTAAGACCCATAACCCATATAAGAGATAAATAAGGAATAAACAATGAAAATATTTTATAAAACTCGCGCAACCGCAACGGGTGGTCGTTCTGGACACACCGAACTTGATGACGGTTCATTAGGCTTTGATTTGGTATCTTTTCAAGAAGAAGGTAAAGAAGGCGTGAATCCAGAACAGCTTTTTGCGATGGGTTTTGCGGCTTGTTTTGACAGTGCTTTGAACTTGACCGCGCAACAAATGAAACTGCCAATCAACTCATCGAAAACCTCTGCTCAAGTCGGCATTGGTATGAAACCTGATGGCAGCTATAACTTAGATTTAGATATCTATGTCGAAGTATCTGGCATTGATGAAACGCAAGCGCAAGAATTAATTGAAGCTGCTCATAAAGTATGTCCTTACTCTAACGCCACGCGTGGTAACGTTGACGCACGCCTGCATGTGACCGTTGTTTAAGCATCGTTAGTGCTTCCATTAATATTTATAGGTGATATCTAAGAGCTATTTGATAGCTATAAAAAATATAAAAACAACATCACTTTTAATTGCTTGGGTACGCAGAGTACTCAAGCAATTTTTTATTTATTCAAAGTGTCATAACCTTAAGATTACGCATGGCTTATTAATGAAAAAAAAGAGCCAGTAGTTCGACTACTGGCTCTTTTACTATGGGTCGACTTTGGTTAAGAGTAAAGGTTTTACTCAAACCAATCTATTATAGTTGGCAATTAACTTGGTACTGTTGACCGTTGTCTGATGTAATAGTCATGATGCCATAATCAGCTTTAGTATGCCAATCATAAGTAGTCTTAGGGTTCACATTGTTTACATAGCGAGCGCCAGAACCTGATACAGCCTGTTCCATAGTGATTTTTGCGTCTTTTAAGCCCACTTTAGGTAGAGTAACGTTAGCGTTGACAGCTTGACCATTAGCAGTATATGCAGCAGTAATCATACCGTTGTCTTCACAAGTGAACGACTGAACCACTGGCTTAGCAGCGGTCGTTGGAGTTGGACCTGTAGTAGTTGGCGCGTTAGTCGCACAAGCGGCTAGTAGTACAGCGAAAGGGGCTACGGCTAATAATTTTTTCATAATATTCCTCAGTTTTGAAAGATGCATGAATGGTTAATTGATAAATAAACCATATTTTTTATTGTTCTAAAAACAAGAATGTATGATAGGACAGTTTTCGAATTGTCTTGTTACCTTTTCGATGACTGCACGTAACATTAAGTGAAAATAAATCACGGCTATATTTTTTTATTCATGAGAAACACCGTGACAGCACCCAAAATGACGGCACTAGCTATGATGAATGGTGCGCTTAAGGTTTCAGATAAAAATATCACACCCATGATAGCAGCAAGTACAGGAACACAAAGTTGTACGACCGCTGCTTGGGTATTTTTCAACAACGGCATTGCCATGTACCAAATACTGTAGCCCATTCCTGATGCAATCGCGCCTGACGCACAGGCCAGTAAAACCCCTGTTATAGATATATCATCTAAGTAAGCTAATGCAGCCAACAACAGTACCGGAATTGCCACCATACTTCTAATAAAGTTAAAACCGGTGGCTCGAAGTGGTGATATACAAGCTTTACCACGGATGCTATAAACACCCCAAGCAGCACCGCTAATAGCCATCAGTATCGCTGCTGATAACGAAGGCACTGCTGCTGAAGGCAACATCAAGTAGACAAACCCTGCCACTGCTACGATAAAAGCGATCCACTGCAGCGCACTCAGCTGCTCCTTTTTATAAATGCCCCAGCCAATCATGGTCAGCTGTACTGCCGAAAATAGAATCAGTGCGCCAGTACCTGTATCTAATTCTACATAAGCAATCGAAAAACACAGCGCATAAATGACGAGGCTGAGGCTACTTAGCCAACTACCCCTATCATTCATGATGGCATCATAAGAAACGGTTCCGTAAGTAATAGCATCTGGCGACGGCACTTGCTGTCGTAATCTATAGGCATGAATCGTCATGATAATACCTAAGCAGGCAGCAGCGCTCAGTAATCGAAGTATGGTAAAGCTCCATGCATCTATATGATCGTCAGCTAACGCCATTCTGCAAAAAAGTGAGTTCGCGGCAAATGCTATTAAAGCAATAATCGTATATAACGTGGCTTTCAAAATAATCCCTACAGTCGTTAAATTGGCTTTTTGAATAAATGGCAGTCGTAATGACAACGATAATAATAACGACAATGACTACGGCTTATCGCTTTAGCCCTATATCGTAATGACGATAGTATAGTGCAATACCAAAAAACCTGACTGACAAATTAAATGTAAACATACCCTATAAATAGATTCGATTGAAAAATGACGATGAAAGATGAGCTTATAGTGAACCGACTCTAATCAGGTGAATATAAAAAAGATACAGCGTGACTGATATAAACTTTTTATAGCCTCTGTCTGGGTAGGTACAGCAAGCAAGAAAAATTTGTAGCAGTCACGCATCATAATGTTGTGTGTCTATTTTATTTAGTATCGACTAGGATCTATTGAAAATTCAAATGTGGAACTGGCAGTAGCTATTTTTTAGACAATACGCAGTGAAGTTTTTGACGCCTAGTCATTCTAGGTTAGATAATTTCGCCATGTATTGGCAAAAAATAGCCCTGCCCTGAAAGGCTGATACTAAAATCACCCCAAACGTTGTTGTAAACCTAGCTAAGGTCTCGACATTATCGTCGGTTTACGCCTGATTTGATAAAAGGTTTGGGACGATTTTAGCAATCAGCAGTCCTGATTTCTGAATGTTCAACAGACCCTATATTAAGCAATCTTATACCAGTCGATTTTACGGGTCATGACCATCACGCAGGCTAGCAATACAAAGCAGAAGATAGCACCCAATAACAGGTTTAGGTCTTCTGTGGTCAAGATGCCATAAAAGGCGGCATACAGACTTCCCAATATAGCGGTAAATATGCCCGCTCGCTTGATACCATCTAATACATAATAAGTGTACCAACCAATCAATCCGACACAGGCGCTTGCAGCAACTGCATAGGCTTGCCAAAAGACGATTTGCTCGGCCAGCGGTAGCAACAAGACGTAAAAGCACAGCAGTGCACAACCGACCAATAAGTATTGGATAGGGTGAATACGGCTGGATTTGATCACCTCAAATAAGAAAAATGTACCGAACGACACCAAAATTAATAGCAGTGCGTACTTCATCGTGCGCTCTGTTTGTAAATACACGTCATTTGGCTCCGCGAAACTCACTCCAAAGCTACTTAAGCGCACATCTCGGTCGCTATTGGACACGATATTACCCTCTGCTGTGACAATGCCTTCTATTGCTGTGATAGCCTCATCATCTTGGTCAGCGCTATCGAGCACGGCGCTACTGGCTACCATACATTGGTTGTTGGCAGTGCTGACACACTTTGATAAATTTTGATTGTTAGCGACCGTTAGATATTGATTTTGCCATTTGGCCTCAAAGCCTTTTGAGGTGAATGTTTTAGCATTGGGCAAGGCTCTGCCAATAAAATTTGGGGCATGCCAATTGCTGCGCATAGATAGCTCAAAGTTTTGCCCCGTTGGCACGGTATTTAAGGTGCTAATACCTGAGAGAGGCAAGTCCACCACAATATCAAGCGCTTGATGACGACTATTATCTGATTGCTGACCGTCTAAGTCTTGATGGTTTGGGTTTTGGCTAATAGGCGTTTGTATGTTAGAACTTTGCGTATTTAGTGGTTCGCTATTCAGATTTTCAGCCACAAGGTTTGTTTTTTCTTGCTGGCTTGCGCTCGTTGTGGTTAATCGATTCAAAACATCGTTGGGCAACGATACTTCAACATAGCTTAAGCCATTAAGCATGGCACTCTGCGGATAGGTTGCTTTGATGGCTTGCTTGTCGATCGTTACTGTTGGTAAGGTTGCCACACCGCGCAAATCAGAAACTGGAATAATCAACTTAGCGTCATTCCAGTGTATATCGGTCTTTTCTGTTTTTGTGTTGCCATTGCCATTGGTACTATTGTTAGCTGTGCTAAGGATTTTTGAGTCGTTACTCACCGACTGGTTATCTGCTATTAAGCGTTGTAGGGTTTGATTTATGGTATAACTTTGATCGAATTTTAACGCGCCGTTATAGCTAGTGGCATGATAAATCCCTCGTCGATAGGTGTCCGTACTGACTTCAAGGTCTTGAGTGGCGCTAGTTTTATTAGCAAAGACCGTTAGCGTCGATGAATAAGCGGATTTGCATTTAGCGGCATCGGTATCGCCTACTATTGAGCATTCTGGCGTTATGGTGGTTGGAATAATGATGAAAGGGGTAATGACTTCTTGCGGATTGACGTGCTGCTGGGCGATTTCCTTCACCACTGATTGTGCATAATATTGTCGTTCAGCGATGACAGTGCGAAACATCATGAGCCCGACGACAAAAATAATGCAGAGCCCCACGATGATAGTCAATTTGGTGAATAGTGTTTTTTGCATAAGAGTGCCTCATATGAATCTTTATTCCAAAACTGTGCATATAACAGTCAGTAGGTTCAAAGAAGATCATAGAGGAGAGATAAAGAAAAAATATGTAAGAACGATGGAGAGTGTGTGGAAAAAATAAGCCTTAGTGTTTTCTGATATCAGTGCTTTCTGGCATCAGTGTTTTTTAGTATCACCAACCACTTTATCCATAATAGCAAACAATAAGCCAGACACTACGAAAGTCATATGAATGATGACTTTCCACATGAGCTTGTCCGCTTCACCATTACTCAATTCATTAGGAATGTCCATAAATGATTTTAAAAGATCAATTGCAGAAATAGCGACGATGGCACCAATGACTTTTAGTTTTAGACCAGAAAAATCTACTTTACCCATCCAACTAGGTCGATCAACGTGATCACCAGTGTCAATTTTTGAGACAAATATCTCATAACCACTAAATATGATAATTAATAATAAGCTGGCTACTAAGGAGAGGTCGACTAATACTAATATATTAACAATGACGTCTGATACAGAAGCGCTAAATACACCCCACTCTCAACTTGAAATAAGCAAATCAAACTGAAGAGGCGGGTTACCAAGTTTTTTGTTGAGTACAAAGCACAGATTGTGTGAAAGAATCTTACGAATCAATCGATGAGACAAATGCCATAAATCTCTTGCTCGTACCTTTTGTATATTAAATCGTTCTGATAGCTGACCAATGACTGTTTCAACGATACGGCGGGCTTTCATTAGCCGCCTTACCA
>NZ_JASDCF010000012.1 GCF_030408035.1 Psychrobacter sp. APC 3426 | reverse complement strand
CAACACTACTTACAACGCTTAATTTAAAGCCTAAGGTGTAATCTTTTTGACTACGCTTAGCTCTTTTGTTCTCTATGTTTGACATAATACCGCCTAAAATGTGTCAACTCATTCTAGGACGGGACATAAAAATAAAAAAAGCGTCTGCAATATTAGCAGGCGCTTTTTTTTGGTTGATATAGTATCAATCAATATCATCTTTAGGTGATCGAGCTATGTGATGAGGTTATATAATGGGTCTCGGTGATTTGTGAGCTTCATGCCAGCGTACCCACATGAGTAGAACAAAGTAAAACACCCATAGGGCTGCCAACGCATAAAACCCAGTAGAAACTTGAGAGATACTCGCGCCCATTTGGTTTAGCTGTACAGAGGTATTAATGGCGGGCGTTGTGGGTATCAACCAGCGTACTATTTGTAAGAAGGTAGGCAGCTGATCTGCTGGCCAAGGATAACCACTGACAAAAAACATCGGCAATGAGCTGAAAATCAATATTTGCATACTGCGCTCGCGCTGCCGGAACCATAGCCCTAACAGACAGCCAAGCGTCGCCACTGTCGGACAAAACAACAGCAAGAATAGTAGGCTACCCAGCATGTTTTGTCCGCGCGAATAGTGATGTAACTCAAATGCCCAGCCATAATAAAAACAGCCAATCACGAAACTTAGCGTACTGAGCGCGGCTATACGACCAAGCCAGCCGCGAGTACTGGTTGTATGACGCCGCTGTTCATACCAAGTACCAATCAGCATGGCCGTTGCCATCAGTAGAGTCTGCTGCAAAATAATAATCGAGACGGCGGGCACCACATAAGCACCATAACCCTCTGTCTGATTATATAAAGGCACAATCTGTAATGGCACTGCTTGAGCATTCTGTGCTGCAGTAGGGGCATAGGCACCTTGGGCAACACTCTTTTTAATTTTAATGCCTGCTGATACGGTACTAACAGCTTGTAAGAAACCCATTTGTACGTTTTTATTCAGCAGAAAATAACCGCCATTACCAAGGACGCTGACACTAGCGGCTTTGCCTGATAGTACCTGCTGCTCAAGTCCAGTTGGAATAATCATATAGCCTGCAATCTCGTCTGACCAGATGGCCTCAATGGCACTTTGCTCGTCGAGGAAACGCTGGGTATTTAGCTGCGGGCTAGCACTTGCATAACGGACGATAGTACGTGATAAGTCGCTATTGTCTTTGTCAATGATACCGACTGGCACATGATTGACCACTTCTGCTGAGTATGGCCAAGGATAAAAGAAGCCGTAGATAATCGGGGCAATAATCAACATTAAGACGATACCTTTATCAGTAAAGATATCTTTCATCGTTTGTAAAAAACTGCCAAAGAAGCTTGGCGATGCTAAAGAGTGTTCTAGGTCTGATGTTGAGGGAGATAATTTGTCTTGTGGTGGTATTGGCATTAGCGTGCTCCCCAACGTTCAGGATGTGCCAGTGCACGTTTGGTCAGCAGTGCAGTCAAGCTCATAGCAATGATGGTAGCAATCGCCAACCCATAAATAATCGGCAATGAGATGGCAACAGGTGCTTGCATCTGCAACTGCGCGATATGGAGTTTTAAATAATGAGTAAGTGGCAGAGCATCTGACCAGTGCTGAGCGCTGTCACTAATAGCGATATAAGGAAAAGTAACACCAGCAAAAGCATAAGAAGGTGCTGAAATAAAGCCTGTAGCAGACAAGCCCATACGTAGTGAGAACGAGCCTAGCGTGAAGATAGCACCCAGCCAAAACGACAACATCATGAGTATGATTAGACTAAGGTAAGTAATAACAATTGAGCTGATAGCAACTGACTCTTGTGGCGCGGCAAGCCAAAGCGCCAATATCGACCAAAGACTATAGGCCAGCATCGGCCAAAAGTATTTACCCAACAGCCCAAAGAGTAATACTAGGATGCTTACCGGTTCAGTGGTTTGGTTTGCAGTCGAAGACGGGCCATTATTGATAACGTCATTATTGTTATTAGCACTTGAGTTCTTACTAACACCGTCATGATGACTGTCACTAATATGCTGACCAATCTGTTCAGTATAATGCTCATCAGTCTGGTGATTAGCATCGCTAGCAGCTTGATTACTAACCGTCTGATGGCTATCTGGTAGATTGTTTTCTGCGTTAGTCGTTGTTTGATAATGTAACGTTAGCTCAGGTTTACCAGCATCAATAAAACCATACCAGTGACCGAGTTGCTTATCACGCAGCTCACGGCCAATGGTTGTCGCACCGATGACCATTGCCAATATATGCAATAGTGCAGGGATGACCGTTGACGCCAAAAACTGTTGATAGTCAGTTGCCGCATTGAAAAGACTGATGCGCTGAATGCTAATGGGTGAGTAGGCGAGCGCTGCCTGTGATGGTGCCATACCTTGCTTGACCAAGCGCTGTATCTCAACACCCGCTGATAGTGTGCCGGCGACGGCTTGAACACTGGTTTGAATAATGCCTGAATGCGTGCCGTACTGAGCATTTACTTGCAGAATTAATGGCGAAGACTGACTCGATAGAATATTACGAGAGAAATCTTCGGGGATAATGACGACCGCATAGATGTCGCGTTGTAAAATAGCGGCTTCTGCTTCGGCAGATGAATAATAAGTGTGTTTTACTGTCAGAGTGGGGCTGGCTTCCAAATAACGCACTGCGGTATTGGCAACAGGACCATTGTCTTGATCAATGACTCCGATGGGCAAGTCGGTAATCTGAGTTTGTGAAAATATCCACCAAATCAGCAAGACGGTTGCCAAAGGTATCCATAGCACCATGGTCAAATCCCACGGATTTTTGGCCAAAAACCGTCGCTCGTAGGCGGCACTACGTATAAAAGCCTCACTTAGCTTAGTCAGGCTCATGACTTACTCTTGGCTTGTGATGGTTGGGTTGATATGCACAATGACACTCATGCCTGAGCGAATACGAGCATCAGGCGTCGTTGGCCGTGCTTTCACTTCAAAAGTGCGCACATCAAAACCATCATCACTATTGGTCGGTCGCCACGTGGCAAAATCAGACAGTGTGGAGGTCGCATAAACCGTGAACTGCTTTTTATAGGGTTTATCAGCGGATGAGAGCGCTGGTATGCTGCCCGTAAACTGTTGACCAATGGCGAACTGATTAAGGTGTGATTCGGTGACGTTGAGCACCACCCACTGATCATCGGTATTCACTAACGTCAAGAGTGGAACGCCCTGACCGATGACTTCACCTGCACTGACAATAACGTTATCAACAATACCGGCAATCGGGCTTTTTAAGTTGGCTTCTTCTTTGGCCACAAGCGCTTCATCTAATTGGGCATCGACTTGTGCCACTTGCGCTGAAGCGGCTGACTTGTCTTCACTACGCGCGCCCTCTAATGCCAAATCATACTGTAAGCGCGCCGCCTCTGTCTGATCTTGAGTGGCAAGAAATTGAGCATAAGCTTCATCACGTTTTTGCCTCGCCATCAGTCCTTCTTCATACAGGCGATTGACACGTTGGTAGGTATTTTCTGCCAAGTCAGAGGCTGCTTTATTGGCTTGCCAAGCTGCTTTTGCTTGCGCAATCTCTTGTGGGCGCGCGCCGTTTTCTGCTTTATCCAACTGACTTTGCGCCATTTGCTTGCCAGCACGCGCTTGGTTGATTTTGGCATTTATCTCAGGTGAATCCATCTCAATGAGCTGTTGACCTGGTGTGACCGCATCACCCTCAGTGACCATAATCTGAGCGATACGCCCTGGCACCTTTGCTGCGATAGACGTTTGTTGCATCTGCATCTGTCCTTGCAGTGTAATGACTTGCGGCTCACTCTGTTGGGTGCTTTTGTATAACCCATAAGCAATCACGCCCAGTATGATGAGTACGACTACAGCGACAAGCGCCTTTTTTATCATGGCAGATTTATCGGCTTTAGCACGGTCACGATAAGTTGGCGTCGGCGGCTCAGCCTGCGCATCAGGTGCGTCTTCTACAGAGTCGACTGACGGCTGATCATCGTGAGACAACGTTGACTCATCAGTGTAATCAGTCGAATCATTTGATTTACGTGAATCGTCTGATTCTTTTGGAAATTCAGTCATGACAGTGAGATTCCTAAAGCAGTAAAGTTGAGAGTGAAAAGCATAGGGTAAAGCCTTTTTACCTAGTACACGCGAATGGCATAAGGCTTGGCGTTTTCTATGGTTTCGAAATTAAAAATAGCACCAAAAGCGACAATAAACGCTGAATAATAAAGCCACAGCATAATGACAACCGCTGCTGAAAGTGCACCAAACTCAGCACTATAGTTGTTAAAGTTCTGCACATAAATCGAAAACAATATGGACAGTAAAATCCAAAGTACGGTTGCAATTGCAGCACCTGGCACCAGTTTTTTTAATGGTACTGCATCACGGTTTGGCGCAAAACGATATAGGCTTAAGAAGCTGAAAAATATGATGCCAGCCAATATCGGCCATCTACTCCAAAGCGCAATGGTCTTGGCTATTTGAGGGAAAGGAAAATAAGCCGCCGCCAAAGGAATAATAGCGATAGAGGAGATGGCTATAATCAAGACCACAACGGCAGCGAAGGTTAAACCAAGTGCTCGAATCGTACCTTGTATAAAATTGCGCTCTTGGGTGATATGAAAGGCAAGATTCACCAGGATAATGAGGGATTTTATGCCCTTGGAGCCTGCATAAAGTGCCAGCAGCGTCGATATAATCAAACCAAAAGTCAGTTTGGATGCAGTATTAGACGCCAGCTCACTTAAGCGTGAATTAAGAACCTCATAGACAGACTCAGGGATAAACGGACGTAACAGTGAAACCTGCTCTTGCATTTCAACAGGTGAAAAAGCGAGACCATAAAGCAGTACAAATACCGCCATTGCTGGAAAAATAGATAGAAAACCAAAAAATCCTACGTTTGCGCAATGTGCCCAAACATTAGAGTGGTTCGATATACGCCAGGTCTGTAGTAATTGCGGCAGCAAATTTGTCACGTTAGCAGTCAGTTTTGTCATAAAACGGTTATTCACAGTAGAATTAGTATCAATAAAGCACAGAATAAAGTCCGGTCATTATTCACTATATAATGTAGGCAGTTGGATATCAGCGGCATTGAGATAAGCGTTGAAGGCGAGTGGCGTACCGCAGCTTTGCATTAGGGCTGCCAGCGCCTGCACGTAGCTGTTTGCAGCTTGTGCTTGCTCTGTACGGGCTTTCAACGATTGCGTTTGCGCCTGCACCACTTCGATGGTGGTATTCACGCCTTCTTGCAGTCCAAGACGACGTAAGCGCAGTACTTCCGCTGCCAAATCGACGTTGCTCTGTAATGCTTGGTAGCGTGATTGGGCGTTATTCACATCGTGCCAGTTTTTTTCGACCAACAGCAGTAGGTTATCACTGACTTCAATCTCAGATAGGTCAGCTTGGCGTATCTGAGCACTGCTTGATGCCAGTGAAGCGGTTTTATCGAGCCCGCCCCATAGCTTCCAACTGGCAGATATACCGGCAACCCAGCTTGGGTCTTTTTCGATTTGCCCATAACCATATAACATCACGGTAGGCTTATAGCCTGTGTCTGATAGGGCATGTAACTGCTGAGCTTGCGCGCGCTTAGCAGCGACTTTCTGTAGACCTGGATGATTATTTAGTGCCAAGTCTTGGAAGTAACTGACATCTGGTAGCGGGCGACTGGACACAAACAGCGGTGTGGTTGGCTTGATACGATAATCAGTACGCAACAGTCGCTGTAGGGCAATCATCGCGAGTCGAGCGTCATTATTGGCGTTGGCAGCTTCGCTTTTTGCATCCGCAAGTGCCGACTGCGCCTCTAACCTATCCACACGTGAGATGAAACCTTCCTCAAACAAACGCTCTGCCATATGGTCCGTTTGCTTTAACGTGTCATAAGCATCTTCACGCAAATAGGCCGCGATAATGGCCAGCTGTGCCTTAAAGTAGCGCTCAATTAACGTATTATAAAGCTCGTTTTTATCGAGTATGCTGTCTGCCACCGCTTCTTGGGTGCGCGCATTTGATGCACCAGTCAGTGCAGTCGTGCGTCCAGCCGTATAGATAGGCCAAACCACGCCAAGCCCTGCACTTGTCGTCTCTCCCGAACGCTTAAAATCGTAATTATCTGGTAGACGTTCACCAACCAGTTCTCCAAAGTTTGGCAAATCTGTTATGGGTGGTACAGGAGGGATGATGTTGTCGACGCTATTATTAATCTCATTGGTAATACCGCTCTTAATAGAGGATAAATCTATATCTTCGTCGATATGGTAAGCGCTGGCCGATACTCGAGCAAAGACCAAGGGGTTGTCTATAGTCCTGAGTGCATCTGTTTGATATTCACTGGCGGCGATGGCGGCTTCATTGGCAGCGATTTTTGGAGAAACTTGTAATAAGAGGTTCTGCGCTTGTTCAAGGCTTAAAAAGCTAGAAACATCTAAGGCATAGCTGTTATCTACCGCCTTATGGGTGATAGGGTCAATAAGTGTCTGCAGCTTTGTTGCTGGTATGCCATTATCTGATATGACGTTAGAGGCATTGGTGCTATTGACATTTGTTAAGACAGTCTCTGATTCAGGCGGCACAATATTATTACTGCCCGTTTGGCTATCCGCATCAACGATTTGCGTCACTGTTATAGGTGTCACATCATCTTGTGATTCTACGCTGTCTGTGTGAGTATTTGCATAAGTCACCACAGGCATACCCATGAGGGTAACCGTCATCATAGCAGTAGGTAGGGCCGATAAAGCGAATTTCATAAGTCACATAAGCCATTAATTAGAAAGCAAGGTATTATAAAATAACAGACAGCATTATATAGTTTTAGCTGCTTACCCAATAGAATTGTCAGACTATTATAGACTATTTGACAGCCAGTGAATCAGTGATGAGTGACTGACTCATTCTTAGCCTTATGCCTAGGTACCAGCTGAGTATTATGGTTGGTCCTTACGGATAAATTTTGTCTTATATAATAATACTTTTGATAGGTTAAAACTCAGCATTCTAGTTGTTGTTCTTAGGCACGAAATATACGCTATGATAGACAGTGGCAGCAGTCAGCTTTATTGGCGAAAAAACTCTTTGAGATGCAAAACAATAAGTAAAATTAGCAAAAGGTGCACGTAATGGCGGGATATATATTGGCTTTAGATCAAGGCACAACATCGAGTCGGGCGATATTGTATGACGACCATGCACGTCCCATCAAGATGGCACAACAGCCCACGACCTTACAAACGCCAAAAGCTGGATTTGTGGAGCAAGATGCGCAGCAAATCTGGCAGACTCAGATTAGCTGTGCCCATGATGTGATTAACCTAGCAGGGCTGCTCGCCACTGATGTGACCAGTATTGCTATCACCAACCAACGCGAATCTATCGTGATTTGGGATAAGCAAACAGGCAAACCACTCGCACCAGCCATTATTTGGCAAGACAGACGCACGGCAAGCTATTGTAAAACACTCGCTGCCGAATCTGCTCATGGTCATGATTTTAATGCCAATCTTGATGGTATGAATGAAAGCGATGGTAAGAACAATGAGCAAAATGGTAAGCAAGGTAACATGGCGCAGGAGGTGCAGCGTATCACAGGGCTGCGCCTAGACCCTTATTTTAGTGCCAGCAAAATCGCATGGTTGCTCGAAAACAACCCCAAACTTAGCGTCCGCGCCAGTAGAGGTGAGATTGCGGTTGGCACCATTGATAGCTGGCTGATTTACAAGCTGACAGGGGGCGAGCATGTCATTGATGTAACCAATGCTTCTCGAACGCTGCTTTTTGACATTCATAAACTGGAGTGGTCAGAAGCATTGTGTGCTCGATTTTCGATACCCATGAATATCCTACCCAAAGTTTTGCCGTCTGACGGAGATTTTGGCAAAACAAAAAAAGGCTTATTTGCCAAGCAGATACCCATTCAAGCGGTATTGGGTGATCAGCAAGCGGCGCTGTTTGGACAAGGGTGCCTAGATGCTGGCATGGCAAAAAACACCTACGGTACTGGATGTTTTATGCTGATGAATATCGGGCAACAGCCCAAGCTTAGCGAGCATAAATTGCTCACGACCATAGCGTGGCAGCGAAAATCCGTACCGACGCGTCCAGACAATTTATCGTTTGAGCAAATCGTGCAATCAGGTATGCGCATACTACAGCCGCCGAAAAAGGAGGTGACATATGCGTTGGAAGGTAGCGTGTTTATGGCAGGCGCTATTGTTCAATGGCTGCGTGATAATTTGGGCATGATTCAACAGAGTCATGAAGTCGAAGACTTAGCGCGGCAAGTGGATAGCAGTGAAGATGTGGTGCTATTACCGGCCTTTACCGGTCTTGGTGCGCCTTACTGGCGTTCCGATATCAGTGCGAGTATCACAGGCATGAGTCGCGGTACCACCAAAGCGCATATTGCTCGGGCAGCGTTAGAGGCGGTTGCTTACCAAACTTATGATGTGCTGATTGCCATGCAAAAAGACAGTCCACATCCATTGACTGAGCTAAGAGTGGATGGCGGGGCAGCCAATAACGATTTGCTCATGCAGTTCCAAGCGGATTTGCTCGATGTGCCGGTATTGCGTCCTAGAGATACAGAAATTACCGCTAAGGGCGCAGCACTCCTTGCGGGACTAAAAACAGGGCTCTACGATGAAACAACGATGAAAGACTCTTGGCAAGTGGATCGTATCTTTGAGCCTAGTATGTCCGCTGATGCTCGCGAGCAGCACCTCGAAAAGTGGCAACAAGCCATTCAACGGTCGTTAATGAAAATATAGTTCGCTCTGTGTTATTAAGTGATTCGCTTAGAAATGAGTTGTTTTGAGTCGTTAGGTGTCAGCTTAAGATTACCCAAAGCATGACGCTAGCGTACATAATGGTGATAAAGATACAGGCTGTAACGCAAGGCAATACGAAGTTGGACATAGTTTACATAATCCGTCTATCTGTCGTTGTTCATAAATCCCTATACTTTAGAAGATTTCTGCAAGACCACTATTTTAGTGGAAGAATAATTCAAAACATAACTAATAAGTTAAGGATAATATTATGAGTAACCATGACGGTATCGATCGCAGTGAAGTAAAACATATGTCAAAAGAGACCAAGCATGACTTGAATGCTGACCCAATCACCGGTGAGCCAGGTTCACATCCAGTAGGTACAGGCATTGGTGGTGTGGGTGGTGCAGCAGCAGGTGCGGCTATCGGTACAATGGCAGGTCCATTAGGAACATTAATCGGTGGTGCTATCGGTGCTATCGTTGGTGGCGGTGCAGGTCATGCAGCGGCTGAAGCGATTGATCCAACACGTGAAGAAGCATACTGGCGTGCTGAATATGCCAATGCTGATTACTACCGTGATGGTCTAGATTTTGACCGTGATTTACATCCAGCGTATGCAGTAGGCTATGCCAACCGTGCTCGCTACCCAGCTGATGCTCGCTTTGAGGATCATGAGTCTGATTTAGAGCGCTCATGGCATGAAGTGAAAGGCGAGTCACGCCTAGAGTGGAACGAGGCCCGTAGAGCATCACAAGATGCTTGGAATCGCTTATCTTAAGAATTTGCCTACAAGGGCGTTTGCTAGATAGTACTTGGTTAAAAAATAATGCAATAGCTTACTATTTCGTTACAACAGATAGGCTAATTGTAGATTAAGGTCTATCAGCAACGTCCGTATACGCTATTTATGTTAATTTAAAGCTTCCAAAGTTGACTTTGGAAGCTTTTTTTATGCATAAAAGGTATTATGTATGGATATTAATGAATATATTATAATAATAAATATGATAGGGTGTATATGAGCAACAACGATACCGCCAATACTAATAAGCAGTTTTATATAGCGACCGCTAATTTACTGAATTTTGCCAACCCCAATCGTATCTATTACGATAATGCGCCAGCTTACAATGATAGTGAATATGACCATAAGCTGCGCGGTATTAGTGACTTATTGGCCAAGGCACATGCGGACATTATCGCAGTACAAGAGGTGTGGGACAGCAATGCACTTGAAGCACTAGCGGTCTCATTGGGTTTCAAGCCAGAACATGTGGTGATTCCGCTGGCAAGTAATGACAATGCCAGTCCTTATACTCAAGGTAAAGGGGCGCAAAAGACACCAGCGGTTGGTTTCATAAGCCGGTTTGAGCAGTTAGAAACCAGTTTGTTAGAGCAGGTAGAACCTAAAGCGGTGATTGATGTCCCTGATATTGGTCCTTATCAACGTTTTAATCGTCCACCTATCGTGTTGCGAGTCAATGCCTATGGACAACCCATTACGATTATTACCGCTCATCTAAAAAGCAAACGTGCTTTTTTCCTACGCGATGATAATGGCAACCTATTAGAGGATATGGATGATCCTAACATTCGGGTGCGTGCCAAACTCCGTAGTTTGTGTATGCGCGCTGCAGAAGCTGCCTCCATTCGCATGTCCATCATTGAACGGTTACATCATACTCGTGAACCATTGATTCTATTGGGCGATATGAATGATGTGACCGGTAGCGTGACGACACAATTGATGACTGAAACTGGTGAAGTCAATTATGATAAAAGCATGCGGGATGTTGCACTATTTGATGCCGCTCGTATCCAAGCACGTTACGGTTGGATGAAAGATGTTGCCTATACTCATATATACCAAGGTATGCCGGAAGTCATCGATCAGCTGTTTGTTTCAGAAGAGTTCTTACCTGATAGCAAGTTTTCGCTCGGTCAAGTAGAACGGGTGGACTATTTTAATGATCATTTAAAGTGGGATTATGCAGATAGAGTCATCGACCATGGTATTATACGAGCGAAAATTAAATTGAATGATTAATTTTATTACATTACCTGGTTAACTCTATTACATTGTTGACCCATACATTCTTATTAACCCATTCATCACCCTTGCTTGATAATGTACAAGCGTTTATGATGCCTCTCCATTGGACACAGTAACGATAATATTGGCCATACATTTTTAGCCAGTAACAATAGTAGTCCTTCAATTTAGGACGAATGCTGCTCAATGAAGATTATATTTATACAATAGGGCGTAATATTAAGAGAATCACAATGAGCGAAAACAAAGACGAAAAAATTGAAGATGTATTGGTAGACTCGGAACTGGCTAAAAAACTGGTACCTAACAAGTTCAAATTTACTAGCCAGCAGGGCCGTGCACGCCGTCAGAAACTTTTGGCTGGTGCAAAAAAACTCAGTGAAACACATGCTATCAATGATATTACTTTGGCTGCAGTGTGCGAAGAAGCGGGTATTCCTAGAGCTTCTGCATATCACTTCTTTCCTAATATCGAAGCAATCTTTTTAGCATTACGCTTTTTGAATGCTATCGAAATATTAGAAATAGTAGAGACGGTAGATATCGGTAATTATGACAGATGGCAGGGCTACTTAACGGCATTGATTGATCACTGTGTGACGATATTCCGTAATGATGAGACCAAAGCCAAGCTTATTTATGACACCAATACGCCTGATTTTGAAGGTGACAGTTTTGGTGAAGACATCGATCATCAAATCATTGATTTGGTTTATAAGCGCTTGTCAGAGCGCTATGAAATGCCAAACTTTGATGATATTCAGGACACGTTATTGATTGCTTACGGTATCGTCAATGCTATCTTTACCTTGTCGTACCGCCGTCATCAAAGCATCACCAATGAATACATTCAAGAAGCGAATACTGCATTTATTGCTTACCTGCGTTGCTACTTACCAGAAAAGCTACCACGTAAAAATCGCTAATTTGATCTATCTTAGCTGATGATATGAACATAAGAAAGCCGACATCAAGTGTCGGCTTTTCTATGTCTGCTATAGTCAGTGAAAAGTAATATCGATACATCACGCACTGCTGATATCAATTTTTCTTGCTTGCTGTGCCTGCGCAGACAGAGGCTACAAAAAATTGATATCAGCAATAGCGTAGCGTTTTTAAGATGTTTTGACTATAGGTTTAATCATGACAGCGAGTTTTTGCCCCGATGCTATCGCCTATCGCTGCTAGGTTTTTGAAAGCTAGGGATTTGATTGAATCTGAGTATTTGCTTGGCTGATAGGGGTGAGGACTTGTCCGTTACAAGTATCTTCGCCCGTATCTAAAGAAGAGTACTGCTCATAATAGCGGACCATCAGGTCTTGCAACGCAACATTGGTTTCTGAATCATGGTCATTGACATAAGCTTCGCGTGCTTGCTCAAGCCAGCGATCTGCCATGCGAAAGTGACTGCCTGACTCTCTCCAGCCACGCTGACATTGATTGGTGGCCGCCCAAATCAGAGCCACTTCACTAAAGGCCATTTCACGTGGTGCTGAGGTGATACCGTCACTGTCTTTAAGAGCGCTTAGCGTCGCCCATAGGTCAGGTCGCATCAGTGTCGACATAGAAGGAATATCTTGATGCAGGCTGATATCTTTTTCTGTGCCATTCTTTAATGATTGCAGTATAGATTCTGCTGTTTGTGCTGCATAGGCACCAGAATTAGAACGACTATTAATACTGTCTTGATGGATGGCGTAATTCAGCCATGCCTGTGCTTTATAGGCGAGATATCGCTGCTGTGCGGTATTGTCAGTTTGCTGATATGCTTGCACCTGTGTGAGCATACAGCTCAATGCGCGCTGCTGAGTACTTTGGTATTTATAAGAAGGGATTTGATTCTCTGAATTGCTATGACAGTAGTCATTACTTAAGAATGTATTGGCTTTGACACTGTCGCTTGCTGCCAATGCTGATGAAGCAGATGTGAGTAGCAATACTGCTGACAATGCCGTATAAAGAGAGCGTTTATAGGTAGCTACTGTGGTGGCAGACTTCAACATATTACAACCCTTGTATTCAGGTAATCGGTTTTATTTTTAAGTGTTTGTTAATATTAGGACACACCCTAATCACTATATCAAACGTTTATCAGTATATATGAGCCAACTGAAAAATATCAGTACAGTAATGAAAAAATTGCCGCAGGTCAGACCGACGACAATTTTGTTAGATTATAGCGTAGAGTTACTCGTCAAACGCTTATTTTTACGTGGATCTTCTCGTTTGAATAAATCTTCATCGAATTTAAAGCGTAATCTGAAGTAAGCGCCTTCTTGCGTACTGTCGTCATAAGCGATATCTTCATCTTCAAAGCCCATAAAGTTGTAGCCAAGCGACAACCATAGGTTAGTTATAGGGCTATAGCCAACCTCTGCACCAAGCATATATGACATATCATCCGCTTGCTTGTTCCAGTAAGTACCAGCTTGTAAGCCAATATCCCAACGCTCGCTGATGTCGTATAAACCGCGTGCATAGACTGCATGCGCTGTGTTATCACTTACGATATCGTCAGCATCATATTCAGTATATTTACCAGCATAACGACCTGATAAGGTTAATGGGCGTGTCGGATGATAGTTGCCACTCCATGACCATATCGTTGTATCTTTTTGATATTGGTCAGTGCCAGTAGCATTGTCATCTAAACGATACTCTAGCTTGGCAAGCATGTCTAGCTGATTGCTATCATAGTCGCGGTATGCAGCGCCCAGTTGAAAACGATTGATAGTACGATGCCCATCATCATAGTCCACCTGTGAGTAGATATCTTTGGCAAGTAGGGTGACATCATCGGTATAACGATAAGCAATACCAGCACTACCTAATAATGTATCACTGGTCTCACCCCAACGTTTCTCAAAACGCCCTGATGCTTTGTAGTTTTCTTTGGCTAAGTATTCGACGCCTATACCAGCAGCTGTTGCAGTATTTTCCGTATCACCTTCTAGTGATTCAACACGCTCAAACAACGTGCTTAGGGTCAGACCTTCTTGCACGTACCATTTGTTTTTTAGACCGATGGCGGCTTCTGCTTCGCGCGCACTGATGGCATCACGCATGCGGTACTCGCTATAGACCTTACCATCTTTCATATAAGTGGCGTCAAAACCAATGACCGTACGTTGGCGCTCTTCTGTGTCATCCAAACCATAGCTGCCAGACAAGCTGTTGATTAGGTCATGACGAGCATATAGACGACCTAGGTTACCTAGAGGCGTCTCGCCGCCGACAGAGGTTGCATTACGCTCGCTGTTGTCAATATCCTGCTCATATTCGGCAAATACTAACGAGTTATTGAGTTTAGGCAAACGCGCGGTAATACGAGCACGAGCCGTGGTGCCTTCGATATCTTTGTCAGCATTATTGACGCCATTAAGCGCTGACTGGTTGATGATGTCATCGTTAAATACCGTATCATCAGTGATATCTACCACATCGGTTGCCGCTTGGGTATTACGTGAAGCAGCAGTTGCATCTTGCTTGTAGTAGCGTAGACCAATCTCGCCCACGATATTTTGACTTAAGCGCTGCTCTATACTGGCTTGCACACCTTCACGGCTTGCATCAGTCGTATGGTCTTCAGTGCGTACACCTTCTAGCTTAAGCGCAGTATTTTTCTCATTCAGAGTATGAGTGACTTCTACACCAGACTCAGTACGGCCAGCCGTTAGCGGCGATGCACCAGTGACAAATCCTGTATCGGCATCATTATAATAAGCTTTGGCACGGGTGTTTTTCTTATCGTCATAGTCAAGCTCAATACGTATGGCATCACCATCCGTATCATTGCCTGTCAGTTCTGTGGCATTAATTTGATTGCTTGGGTCGTAATTAGGATTTTCTGCTTTATTTTTGGCATATTCAGCGACAAGTTTTAGCTTGTCGTTGAACTTGATGACGCTATTAATACTGGCAAGCTCTTCTTTATTGAGTGGGTCATCACTATGGATATAGCTACCACCGATAGCGATTTTCTTAGTCAGTTGTTGCTTAGCGGCCACACCACCAACCCAGTACTTTTCGCCACCTTCGTCTACTTCTACTGTGACACGTAAATAAATAGGGTTGCCATCGATATCTAGACTGGCGATAGGGGCTTTTAGGTATAAGCTGCGACTGATAGGATCGATTTCATAGTCAGCGAAGCGCGTTAGTGTCTCACGTTTAACGATGAGGCCAGCGTTATTGGCATCGCGGGTGATGACTTCAACCGTCTCTGAGTTTTCAAGTACCGCATCGAAGTTTTCAGCCAATGGATAGGGGCCTGAAATACCAAGACCACGTGTCTCATTGACACGCTGTGACGTGCTGGTCTCTGCAGCAAAGGCTGTGATACGAGTATTGTCATCTTCATACTGGGCTTTTAGACCAGTTAAGGTGCGATTGTATTGACCGAGCTTGATACCGTCATCATTATCGATTTGGGTTTTTAGATCGCCGTACATCGCAAACGAACGACCTTTATCTACACGTACATATAGCTTGCTGGTTGACTGCGCATCGAAGCCTTTGGCCGATGAATCGCCATAAACAGGGTAATACTCACCAGGCTCGATATCACGGAATAGGCGCTCGCCTTTTTTGTCGCTGTCATAGGCCAGTGTCAGCAGATAATCGCCGCGCACTTTGCCTTTTAGGAACATAGCCGCACGACCAGTGGCTGAATAATCATCATTGCCTGAGATTTCATGCAGCTCTTGTTCAAACGCGCCTTGTGCATCAGTGATATTGCTGCCATCAAAGTCTTTGAGTGAGATGGCGCCTTCTACGATACCCACAGCGATTAACGGACGTAGCTTGGCAGTGAACTGTAGTGGAATGACTTGCTTGCTACTACCCGTGTTGATGACTAGTTCACCTTTGCCCGGCGCACTTGGTGCGATGACGGGAATGAGCAGCTCGCCACCAGTGACTGTTACTTGAGTGCCAGCCTGGTCTTTATTGCCATCTTTTAGGTTGATACGGCCGATGTTAGTATCGATGTTGATAGGAGTGGATGAAACGTAAGGACGGCCATCACGGTCTTTTAGACTGATGACGACTTGATATTCGCTGACACCATCTGCAGGTACAAGGCTGTCTTGGGTGCGATAGTCAATCGCTTGCAAGCTATCAGGAGCAAGCACTTCAATAGTTTGCTCTGAGATAACCTTGCCATTTACATCAGTAGCCACACCACGTAGGGTATTGCGTCCACGCTTTAAATCAACTGCATAATAGTCAAAAGCGATGACTTTTTGTTTTTCTTGCTCAGCGGTCTTACCGATTTGCTGTTCGGATACGGGCTTGCCATTGGCATATAGCATGAAGTTTGAGCCTAGTGGCGCTTGTACTTGAACCAATTGCTTGTGTGAGGCGAGCTGTTGACCGCTGCTCAAGTTAATAAAAGCAACCTCATTGCTTGCCACTTCTTTTAGGAACTCTTCTAGCAGTTCAGCTTTTGGCTGCTTGATGGTGTTGACAGCCATTTGTATACGGTCAGCACTAGGTGTCGCCATGTCATTGACGATAGCGGAGTCGCATTTTATGCTCTGATCTAAGTCATCATTAGACTTACAACCACTGGCATCAACATTATCGGTCACATCACGATCATAGTCAGGCTCTAATGCCAGTTTGTTTTTTACCGCAGCTTCTAGCGCATTATTCTTTGCACTAATAGTCTTGCTACGCTCTACCAGCTCTGCATTTAGAAGATCTGTGCTATCGCCCATACCACCGACGATAGCAAAGTCGGCACGATGCAGCTCGCCGTATTTGAGATCGACGAAACGGCTGCCGGCATCACCAGCATTGCGGTTACTTTGAATAACCAGCTCAGTCTCTCTAGGTATGGTTGTACGATCCACTTTTAGTACGTGGGTCTTGGCACTGATGCCATAAAAGTTATACTTGCCTTCAGGGTCGGTAACGATGAAATTACCATCTTCCATATAGATGCGCACACCAGCGACACCCAGCTCACCATCTTCTTTTTGTTGGATACCATCACGGTTGATATCGTGGTAGACCTTACCGATGATGATACCATCGGTATTCATGACACCACGGTTCACTTCGATAGGCCACTGTGCCTCTATCGAAGTCAGTACTGATCCACCAGTTTCAGAGTCGCGACCCTGTGCGATGGCGCGGTTAATACCGTCGCCACCTAAGGCAGAAGAGCCAATCAAGACACGATAAGTGACTGTTTTGCTTTCATTAACTGCCAGATTACCCAAACCTAAGATTTGATACTTGCCTTCTGCTGTGAAGTCATCTGTTTTAGCGTTATCAACACGCAAGCTACCAGACACATAGTCAAAGCCACGTGGCATCGCGTCTTTTAACTCAACATCATAGGCAGTAGATTTGCCATCATTCTTGATATTAATCGTATAGTTGACATAGTCACCTAGCTCAGCAGTCTTCACATCACCTTCTTTGGTGACCTGTAGCGTAGGGGAGGTATCGTTTATGACGATGGTTGTGCTGAGATCTCGGTCAATTTTATTGAGATCAGACGCGCTAGGTTGCTCATCCAATCCGACAGAGGGGGCAATACAGGCATCTAGGGTAGCCGTCAGCGTGTCGCCTTCTAGCGTCTGAATAATGGCATCACTAATTGCATTTGCATTATTTTGCGTAGGAGCGTCTAAGCGATATTTACCCGTGTTCACACCGGTTTCGATAGCTTTTAGTGAATAAGTATCACCAGTTCCAACTGGTGGATTGGCTGACTTGATGGTGACCCATACTTGGTCTTTCTCATCGCTTTGCAGGTTACATTGTGCAAAGCTGGTTTCGAGATAGACGTTTTTGCCAATTTGTGAAGAGGTTGGCTCACTATCGAAAGCTTCGTTTTTGAAACCGATATCTGGTTTGACAATGACCAAGCTGTCAGTGGCTATGACTTCTTTTAGTGATGGATCCTCGGTGACCACAGCACCAAGCTGAATCTCGGCAGTATCACCGTCCTGAGCGTTGGCGTCAGACAGTGCTTGGACAATGAGCTGAATGCTCTCACTCTGTCCTAGCTTGATTTGGGTGCTTAAGTTATCAAGTAACAGCTGCTGATCATCACCATCGACGATACCGTTATTATTTAGGTCTTGATAGATTTTGATATTGGACAATGTGTCAGGCACGGTCAAAGTCAAATCGACAGTCTGATCGCTATAACTGGTATTTTTTAGGACATTGATCCAGTTTACGGTGGTACTAGGCTCTACCGTTTGAGTGGCAGGCTGAGTCAGTTCGATACCATATTCGGGTAGTGCAGATGCTTTGACACGGACTTTATTAGAGTCAGACTGTAGAGTAACGTCTGATTGGTCATTGACGGTGTAGCTGGCATTTGCAACGTTATCAATCAGCTGTAGCACTGATTGAGAGGCTGCTTGTGCAGTATTCGATTGCATAAGCAACATCGCTAATGTCAACGCGGATACCCTGGCGGTACGCGATGATGTGTGTGTAAGCGTTGTCTGTATACGAGTAGTCATATATGTTACTTATCCAATAAAACAAGAAATAATACTTGGGGTAAAGCTTAAAGTTGGGTATTACAGGTAATCTGGTTACCTGTAATACTCCTAAAGTTAATTATTAAAAAACACTTATTAAATATTTACGACTTAAGGATTCACTTTGATAGAGAAAGTCATCGTACCATCACTTGAAATTGGTAAAGTATCAAACTTAGTAGTAATGATAGCTCCAGCACCACTATCTGTAACACCAGCATCTGAAGTACCAATTAAGCCTTTAAGGTCGTCTTGATAAGTTGATTGAGCCTCCCACTGTGACTTGGCATCCGATATAGTCACGTCTGTCAAATCTTTAGTGGTAAAGGTATTGGTCGCTGTCACTTTATAGACGATACAATCAAAAGGTTCAGCATTGATAGCAGTAGTACCGTCTGAGAAACTCAGGCTATCTAGGCCAGTTCCAGTTGGGCAGGTAAGACCTTGATTGCCATCGGCAGACACTACAGCCGCTAGTTTCACTAACTTAAGGCCTTGGATTTCTGTGGTATTAGTCACATCAGGAACAGTAGGTGCCAAATCGCCACCAGGGGTAACTGTGACAGTATTGGTTTCATCGGTAACGTCGATATCATCATTAGTACCATCTGATATCACAGTATAACCAATCTCAACAGTGCTGCCTGTAGTAGGCGTCTCACCGTCTGCAGCCTCGTTTGGTACCAGAGTGACGCTATCAGGTATAGTATAAGTACCGTCACCATTATCAGTTAAAGGAGCTTTGGTAGTGCCACCATCCGTTGAGTAGTAAGGTACGTTATTGGTCTTATCAATTGAAAGCGCATTACTCGTATCTGGATCTGTTAATGTGATGGTGATTGGGCGATCCGTACCACCTTCATTTTCATTACCTTCGTTGGTAATGGTATGCGTGTAAGTTACTTCACCTTTAACAGCCACTTCTTGGTTATCAGCATCAGTGATGCTTATGTCACGATCGGTAAAGGTAATAGTTGGTGTGGTATCTTCACCAGGAGTGCCTGGACCATCACCATCTTCAGGGACATTAGGACTATCTAAAGTGTCATCTGTACTATCTGTGATGTCATAGCTATTAGGGTCATCAGGATTTGGCGTTGTATCATCATAGCTATCGTAGACAGTAGCATGGTTAGTCGCACTACCTGCAGCTCTTAATACATCGACCTCGATTTCGACTTTGAAACTGACAGTCAAGTCTGCTGCAACTGCTAAACTTGGCACAGTGACATCAATAATCTGACGACCATCAGCATCTGTACCAGTTGTTACAACTGTAGCACCACTTGGCAAGGTGACATCACCATTCAGTTTCATACCTTTAGGCAATACATCACGAATGACAAAGTTATCTGCCTCAACACTATAATCTGTTTTGACGTTAGTGACTTTAATACTGTAATCGATATCAGTGTCAGCAGAATTTAGGTCTAGGCTATTACAGTTAGTCTTACTTTGACAAATAGCAGACTTCTCAATTTTGAATACTGGTACCGTAACAATAGTTTGGTTTTCGTTGATTAATTCTGCTTTAGCTGGTTCTGCTGCTGTAATAAAGGTACTGGTTGCTTTTAAAGTACCAACACCGATATTGCCGCCTGTCTGATCGCCAGTCGCTGCTTGGTAGCTAAGCTCAGCTTCTAGACCTGGTAGAAGGGTGATCGTACTATCATTAGGGATTGTACCAGTAGCAGTATTACCAGAAATTGATAGGCCGGAAGCGGCGTTTTGTGCTACTAGATCGTCCTTTTCAGCTTGAGTAAGACCACTGACATCAATCGCATAGTCAATATCTGCTACGCCAAGAGCATAATCTGGATCTTTTGTTGCGATATTTGAGTTATTACCAGTGGTTTCGATGGTATAAGTATCAGTAACGTTACCGTTGTTGGCTAAGATATGGTTAAACTCAGTCGTGGTATTCGGTGTGGCAGCGATGTCTTCGTTCTTTTCATCAACAACATCATCAGAAGTAGCAACCAATGAGAAGTTCGCTGTTTCGCTGATATTTACAATAACTTCATTAGACTCAACTTCTGGCTGAAATTCAGTATCATTACCGACTTTATATTTCGCAGTTGCGATGTTTTTGATACCAGCTGCGCCTGTGCTTACTGCACCAGACTCAGTAGTCGCCATAGCACCAGTTGATACGCCCATCAGCGCGGCAACGCCGACAGCGAGTAGGGTGTGATTGAATAGATTTGGTTTCATAAAGAAGTCCTAAAAGGTTAAAGCAAAGTATTGCAGGTTAAAGAGAAAGCTCTAAATAGCGAATAAATAAAATAATTATTTATTGGCTTAAAAGGAGATTTGATTGGTAATAATTAATTGACAATAGTATTGAGCGATACATCAGCAGATTTTTTTGCAGGTAATAGCTTAATGTTCCAGCGTAATGCACGGTATTCAGACAGTGGGATTTTGACTAGCTTGCCATTGACTTTGCGCATCAAGGGCATGTCGGCATAGTTTTTTCCATCGATACTGGCTTGTGCGCTGGTTGGATGAGCCTCCCCAGTGAATGTCATATTGGCTGGGACAGGTAGCGTTACTGCCAAGTCACTGATGTCTTTGTTAATCGTGTTGGTGTAAGTGGCCTTGTACTGAACGACAGTACCTGCAGCAGCATTTCTGACAGGCAAGTAAACTGTTTTGCCTTCGGCATCTTTTGCTACTTTATTGGCAGTCAGCTCCATAGAGAGCGCGTCTTCTGCATAGGCTGCGCTCAGTGCGGCAGTCGATACCACACCAGCGATTAAGATACTACGTAAATAATTAAAACCTTTCATTGGGTATTCCTTCCTAAAATCACGACTATCAATGCAACCTTTACTTTACAGCTCATAGTATGACGTGATTAAGTAAATACGCTATAAATCACTATAATGAGTAGCTACGCTGATAGAAACGAGAAAATGTTCTCAAGGGTATTATTACAAAGCCTTTACAAACATTCACTATAAAAACGATGAGCGGTACTATTTAACCGCCCTATGGTAAGTGTATTATCATATAGACGTTATAGTACTTAGGATAACGACTGCATGTCTAAAATTCTAAATATAAGTGCCTGATATAATAGGTAAAAAATTACAGATGGTTCTTTATATATTGAAAGAGATGGTTATCTAATTGTAAAAACATAACAAATGACGACTTATTATTACACAACTATTTAAGTGAACCTTGTCAGCTGCCTTATAGTCGTCATTACCGTCATTGATGTTATCTATTGCTTTGTATCTGATCTTCGTGTTGTGCCACTTATAACTGAGCAAGAATCATGCCATGATAGTTAATAATCAGATGCTGTATCAGTTCCTATCGATTGTCTAAAGCTATGATGCACATACTTTACTTTGTTATCTTAGCGGCAGCCAATAGTTACTGATAAAGCATGGCTGTTTATTCAAATAGACCTTATCACAAGGACAAGGTCTATTTGAAGTCAGACTTTTTTAGAGCAGTCAAAATACCTAACGAGGTAAGGGGGTATTAATCGACTTCTCATTTACCGTATTGGGTATTGAAATAGAATGAACGCACGGCTTTACCATTTAAGTTAAATGGCTGAGTGCTTATCGTACCGTTGTATCCTATCGCTCTATCAGTAGCGAAGCCATCAGCTGTGCTAACCGCGTCAGCCAGCGTTGATGTCACTGTAGCGCCGCCAACACCGTCTTTTTGCAAGGTGTCGCTGACAACGATGTCATTAAGATCGATATTGCCGCGATTGGTTGCGGTGATTTTATAGGCGATACACTGACCAGGATCAACGTTCGTGCTAGGCGGTTGATCGCTAAATCCTACCATTGGGTCAGAGGTCGGCTGATTAATCGCTGGATTCGTCAAATCTAGTGTATCGTCGCACTGATGTACGTATTGAGACTTAGTAAGCACTAACGCAGACTGATTTCTTATAACTTCACCAAAGTCAAGATTTAGAGTATTACCTGTATTGTCTTGCACCCCTGTTTTATAGTTAAACAATCCCGACTTCAGAGTAAACTCATACTCATTCGGCGTAGTATCTACAGGGTAGTCGCTCCACGGATCTGGTTCTATTTCGGTAATACAAACGGTATTATTATCCGGTAATTTATCTGCTTGTACTATAAAATTATACTGGCCTGAGATTGGTATAGATTGAGGGTTAGGGCTGTTTGTAGCATCGATAATAGTACCGTTACAATCATTTAAACTCACCTTTAGATCAGGATGAGATAAGCCTGACTCGACCGACGAGTCGAATTGACCATTGAAGTAAGACGAGTTACCTGTAAAGGTGCTCGATGTATCAAATTTATCTTCGCTAGAAATACCACCATTGTCATTGAACACTATACCCGAGAAGGTATATTGAGACGGCGTGTTAGTAACGTTACAAGTAATCTCATCACCATAGCTCACATTATTTATAGCAAAGGTGCGACGCGTACCAGCAGCATTCACTGGCATCTCACCACTACTAAAGACTTCATTAGTGCCAGTGGTTGCGTTTGAACACGTATAAGTGGTCTGGTAATCAAGTAGATTACCATTGATAATTCCCTCAGAGACCGTATAGTTAACTCCTTCAGTCAGAGTGGTGACTGTGGTTGTGTTATCAGTGACTACATCACCGGATCCAGTCGTCGTAAAAGCTTGTACAAAAGCATTATTATCCGTGCGACGCAATTCAATACGGAATTGATCATCGCCGTCCACGCGGCTACCATCTAACAGTTTGTTCACGATGATCTGAGGTGGTGCAAGGCAAAAGTAGAAATCAGAGTAGCCAACGGTGTGTGGGCTTCTTCTTCTTTCGGTAAATGAATTGTTGTGCTTTAGGCTAAAAGGCGTATTGGCAGTGTTGTAACCCCAAGTTGCGTCGATAGTACACTCGCCAACGCCACAGTTCTTTTCTCTAATAGCAGTAACGATATTTCTACCAGAGTTGATGGTGTGAAAAACATCATTAAATGTAAGCTGACCACCACTATTAGAGACATCAACTTGTTCAATATAAGGTATCTGACCTGAGGCAATAGTAGAGTCCAAGTCTTGTATTTTGTAGCCGGACTTACTAATAGTACGATTTATACTAATGTCTAAAATATGGTTAGTTTCTACCGCAGCAGAGACATGTTGCATATTGATAGCAGAGGTGGTTACGCCATTAATAGAACCAAAATAGGGAGGAGTGCCGTTATTGCTATTCAAGTTCCTGATACCAGAGAAGCTAATCAAAAATGTCTTGTTACCTGCAGACTCTTCAAAGGTAAAAGTCCTTGATGTATTTCCAGAAGTCCAGTTTAGCAGTTGGGAATTTATAGGACTAAACGATGGAGGATTGGCACCTATATAATACATTTTATGACCGCTTGGACAAGTAGCAGGCGTATTAAAGGATCCACCGTCAAATATAGAAGTGACGCTATTCGTATCAGAGCTACTCTTGTCGGCTAGTGTTGTGTGGCTGATAGTCGCAGTATTAGTAACATCGGTTCCTGATGCAGCAGTGACCAGAGTAGGTACTTTGATACTATAACTTTTGCCAGCGGCAAGAGTGGGAATAGTAAAACCTGTTGATCGTTCTAGTTGAGTCACAGTAGGCGGTGTGCTACACACATTGGCAGTATCGGAGGTATCACAAGTAATGTTAGATTGTTTACTGAGTCCCGATACAACAGGATCTTTTAAGATAATATTTTGTAGAGCATTACCACCTGTATTGGTGACTTTGATGGTATAAGTAGTTGTATTATTAGTGCTAATACTGGTCACATTATCCGTTTTACTAATCTCGTAAGACTGCGACGGCGGCGCGTAACAGTAGTTGTCTAAACTGATATCCACCTCTTGATTCGTTGGAGATGAATTGATCAGAGTTCCCGTATTGGTATAACTGATCATCACTGAACTTACAGGTTCAGGAAACTGGATAGAGCCTTGGCAACGAGTATCTAGATTTTGTGCTGAGCAATTATTGCTGCGGCCTGTACTACCACCAGTAAACAAACCTCGTTGTTCAAAGTTAGTAATGAAAGAACCGGGTATGCTCTGCTGTCTACTAAGTATTTCACGTCCATCTTCTGTTATACCGCTAAATTTAACATAATCATAGAAGCGATTGCCTCTACGGTTTGCATAATCAATATCAAAAGCACTCAAGGCAACGTTGGTCAGATATAAAGGCTCTTTAGTAAGGCTATTGCGAAAATTCAATGTAATATCGGTTGATGCTGACGTATTAGGAAAGGTGCGTCTGATATTAATAGCGGTCTTGCCTGAATTAGTAAAAGGTTCATACGCGCTTTGAACAGTATTGGTACTAGACTCTTGTAGAGTCGTTCGAATTTCTAAAGGTATATTACCAGAGACAGCAATGTAGTTGTTGGAATTAGTAGCCGATACTAGATTACTATAATCACTAGAGGTTAAGCTGCCCTGAAAGCTATTAGCTGGACAAGTTGCACCAGGATTGTCTTCTAATGCAAACACAGAGCTACTGACCAATAACAGCACCATAAAGCCCATCAGGCTCAGTAGTTGGTATGTATAGTTACCAGAGTTACGTGAACTGACTGAATCTAAAAAGTGTTGAGCTTTATGCATGGCACCATTTCCAATAATTAGAATGTGTGAAAAAGTATGAGAAAAAACGTTAATAAAAAATACTTTTCCTACAATATTATTACAGATTGAATATAGATTAGCATCTAATAGACGACAGTCGGTAGTTTTCACAGCTCCAATGGCAATACCCTAGCGATATCTAAATAGGAGTGTCACAAAACACTTAACGTTTTTTCATTGAAATAAGGTGCGTCAGGATTGTTTACATTTGTGCCTGAGAGGGTCTGCACTAGGGCGTGTCCTCAATCTGAACGATTGCATCTAAATGGGCTAAAAATGGCTAAATTTTGCCAAACGGCGTCAAATAACTGGCTAGTATCCCGATATTATCTGCGTTATTTTCCTTGTTTGACTTCAATTTATCTCATTTTTATCATCATTTTCAAAATCAGGACACGCCCTAGTGGTTAATTATTGACTGGTGGCATGTAATTGGATTTTTATCTACAAAGTAATAGGTAGTATCGATAGCGTATATGCGTCCAATTGCGTATCAAACGTATCGTAAGCTATAATTATTTACTTAATAACTAATCATTATTTATTTAAAAAATACATCTCATATCGCCATTTTCTCAGCGCTATAAACAACTCGCCAATAAGCGCCTATAATAAAGACTCATTATCATTTAATGGTCATATATAGCAGTCGACACATCTCTTAAAGTACATCAAAACCACTCCTATAAAATTAACAAGGAAGTCATTGAGTAAACCATGCGCACACGACAGTATTGAGTAATACATTGATTTAATAATTCCCTGTTATAAAGCAGGGCTGACCAATAAAAAAGGACAAACAAAGATGAATTATTATAAGGATGCTGATAGCACCGAAACCCAAGAGTGGCTGGAAGCCTTCGAATCTGTGATTAAACATGCGGACAAGGATCGCGCACAGTTTTTATTAAAAGCTCTATATAACATGGCAGTTCAAGAAGACCTGCCGTTCAACCGTCTCGATACCGCCTATATCAATACCATCGCCGTTGAAGATGAGCCAATGTACCCTGGCGATTTGACCATTGAGCGAAAGATTCGTGCTTTGATTCGCTACAATGCGCTCGCGATGGTGATGCGCGCCAACAAAAACGATGACGATTTGGGTGGACACTTAGCGACATTTGCTTCTAGTGCCACGCTTTATGAGACAGGGTTTAACCATTTCTTCCGAGCCGCAAGTGATCACTTCGGTGGTGATATGATTTATTATCAAGGTCACTCAGCGCCCGGTATCTATGCCCGTTCTTATCTAGAAGGTCGTTTAACGGAAGATCAGCTAGACAACTTCCGTCGTGAAGTTGGTGGTAAAGGGCTGTCAAGTTATCCGCATCCATACTTAATGCCTGACTATTGGCAGTTCCCTACGGTATCGATGGGGCTTGGTCCTATTATGTCCATTTATCATGCCCACGTGCATCGCTATATGGAAAACCGCGGGTTACTTGAAAGAGAAGACCGTAAAATTTGGACGTTCTTGGGTGATGGTGAGACGGATGAGCCAGAAAGCTTGGGCGCGATTTCTCTCGCTGGTCGTGAGAAGCTGGACAACTTAATTTGGGTGGTTAACTGTAATCTACAGCGCCTTGATGGCCCGGTACGTGGTAACGGCAAAATTATCCAAGAGCTAGAATCGGTATTCCGCGGTGCAGGCTGGCGTGTAATTAAGGTTATTTGGGGCGGCAATTGGGATACGCTGCTTGATAAAGATGTGACAGGCGTGCTCAAACATCGTATGGAAGAAGTGGTCGATGGTGAGTACCAGCTATATGAAGCCCGTACCCCTGAGTTTACGCGTAAAGAGTTCTTTGGCAAATATCCTGAGCTAGAGGAGATGGCAAACGAGCTGTCTGACCATGATATCGCGCGTCTAAACCGTGGTGGTCATGATCCGATGAAGGTTTATGCCGCCTTTAGTGAAGCGATGAAAACCAAAGGTCAGCCAACCGTCGTCTTGGTAAAAACCGTTAAAGGCTATGGTTTATCCACGCAAGCGCAAGCGGTGAATAAATCACATCAAATTAAAAAACTCGACCACGAAGCTTTGATGTATTTCCGTGATCGCTTTGATTTACCCTTTAGCGATGAGGAGTTAGAGACGCTGCCGTTTTATCGTCCAAAAGAAGATTCACTCGAGATGAAGTACCTAAAAGGTCGCCGTGAAGCGTTAGGTGGTCATCTGCCCAATCGCCGCAGTGGTCATATTCCGCTGAACATTCCAGATTTGTCTATTTTTGATCGCGTGCTTAAAGGCAGTAACGGTAAAGAGCAATCGACCACCATGGTGTTTGTACGCTTGCTATCAGCGATGCTAAAAAATAAAGACATCCAAGATCGTGTTGTGCCTATCGTTCCTGATGAAGCGCGTACTTTTGGTCTAGAAGGCATGTTCCGTCAATTGGGTATTTATTCAGCTTCTGGACAGAAATATACACCAGAAGACAGTGAAGCGTTGATGGGTTATAAAGAAGCCATCGACGGTCACATGCTAGAAGAAGGCATCAATGAAGCAGGCGCGATGAGTACATGGATTGCGCTAGCAACCAGCTATTCAGTGAACGCACTGCCGATGATTCCAATGTATATCTATTATTCAATGTTTGGCTTCCAGCGCGTAGGGGACTTGGCGTGGGCAGCGGGTGATTGTCAGGCGCAAGGGTTTTTATTCGGTGCGACCGCTGGGCGTACAACACTGAATGGCGAAGGTTTGCAGCATCAAGATGGTCACTCACAGATATTATTTAACGTTGTACCGAACTGTGTGACCTATGATCCTTGCTTTGGATATGAGTTGGCAGTTGTCATGCATGATGGCCTACGCCGTATGTATGGCGAGGGCGAACGCGTTTATTATTACTTGACCTTAATGAATGAAAACTACGAACAACCAGCGATGCCAGAAGGCATAGAAGAAGGCATCAAGCGTGGTATGTATTTGCTTGAGGACAATGGTTCAAGTCAGGTGCAGCTATTAGGTTCTGGTGTTATTTTACGCGAAGTACAAAAAGCGGCGAAAATTCTAAAGGACGAGTTTAATATCACGTCCAACGTTTGGAGTGTGACCAGCTTTAACGAGCTAACTCGTGATGCTATGGCATGTGATGATTACAACCGTCTGCATCCAATGGATGAAGAAAGAGTGCCTTGGGTCACTGAGCAATTAGCGCCGCACGAAGGGATTGTGGTCGCAGCGACTGATTATATGCGCAATTACTCAGAGCAGATTCGTGCTTGGTTGCCAGACAGCCGTCCTTACACGACTTTAGGTACCGATGGTTATGGTCGCTCAGACACTCGTGAAAAACTGCGAAGCTTTTTCAACGTTGATGCAGCGCATATCGTCGTTGCGACATTGAAACGCTTAGCGGATGAAGGTGAGGTTGAGATGCGCTTGGTTAAAGACGCTATTTCAAGTTTAGGGATCGATGTGGATCAGCCACCTGCATGGCAGCAACAGCCTTATTTTGACCATTCTCCCGATGCACCAGCCCCTGGTAATGTCAACCCACATCCTGTGCCTGAGTTTGTCGGTGAAGATGATGATGAGATTAGCACTGAGGGCCGTGCAGAAGACCAAGCTGACGCGACTTTACTCAATGATGGCGATGTCAAAGAATAATAACCATAAGACAAGGAGATAAACCATGGACATTAAAGCCCCCGATTTGGGTGTCGATAGCGCCGAAGTCAGCGAGATTATGGTAGAAGTTGGCGACGTCATTGAAAAAGATGACAACATTATTTTATTGGAATCTGACAAGGCTTCGTTTGAAGTACCAAGCTCGGCTGCTGGTAAGGTGAGTAAAATCAGTGTCGCTGTTGGCGATGAAGTCAGCGAAGGTATGGTGCTGATTGAGCTTGAAAGCGATTCTGACACTGATAGTGAAGACAGCAGCAGTGAGAGCGATGATATTGAAAAAGATGATGCTAAAAAAGATGATGAGCCAACCAGTGACAATAATGACACCACTGTCGCTAGTGAAAATAAAACTCAAGCACCAGAGACTTCTGATAGCAATGCTGATGCTAAGCCTGCAAACGATTCAGGAAAGGCGACCACTCATGCCTTGCCTGATTTGGGTGTGGATGAAGCGCAGGTTGCTGAGATTATGGTCAGTGTTGGCGATGTCGTCAGTGCCGATCAGTCAATTTTGCTGATTGAGTCTGACAAAGCCTCAGTTGAAGTGCCAGCACCAGAGGCTGGCAAGATTGAAAAGATACTGGTCGCAGCAGGTGATATGGTTGCCAATGGGCAAGACTTTATTGTCATCATCGGTACAAGTGAGTCACAGCCAGATAATGCCAAGCCAAAGGCATCTGAATCTCAAGGCTCGAAATCAGCTGAATCTGATAATAAAGCAGACAAAGTCGATAAAAAAACGACGGATGAGCCTAAACAGTCAGCTAAATCTACTAATAATGCTGCCAATAATACTGGCGAAAAATTGAGCGAAGCACAAGTCAATGAAAAGCTGGTCGATGTCTATGCTGGTCCTGCTGTGCGTAAGCTTGCGCGGCAATTGGGCGTAGATATCAGCCAAGTGACTGGCTCAGCGCTTAATGATCGTATCCTTAAAGAAGACTTGTTTGCACATGTCAAAGACAGTCTTAGCAAGCAGAAAGCTGCACCGACCAACAGCAATGTATCGAGCTCTGCCGGTCTGCCAAGTTTACCCGATATGAGCAATGCTGAGATTTGGGGTGAGACTGAGATACAAGACCTCAGCCGTCTACAAAAAGTCTCAATACCACAGCTCAACTACAATACCTTGCTGCCGCAAGTGACACAGTTTGATTTGTCTGATATTACTGAGACAGAAAAACTGCGCGGTGAGTTAAAAGGTGGCATGAAAGCTGAAGGCATTGGCTTCACTATTTTAGCCTTTGTGGTAAAAGCAACCGCCTATGCTCTGACACAGCATCCACGCTTTAACAGTCATTTGAGCGATGACAATACGCAAATTGTCTTACGCAAAAGTGTCAATATGGGGATTGCAGTAGCGACTGATGATGGTCTGATAGTGCCAGTCATCAAAAACGTACAAGACAAAGGGCTTAAGCAAATTGCCATTGAGATTGGTGAGCTTGCTGTCAAAGCGCGTGACAAAAAGCTAGGCACTAAAGATTTGCAGGGTGCAAGCTTTACGATATCGAGCCAAGGCAACTTAGGCGGTACGGCATTTACGCCATTGGTTAATTGGCCACAAGTCGGTATCTTGGGTGTCTCTGAAGCCACCAAGCAACCACGCTGGAATGACGCTAAGCAAACGTTTGAGCCGCGTCTCATGCTGCCACTGTCATTGTCTTATGATCACCGCGTGATTAATGGCGCTGATGCTGCTGTGTTCACCCGATATATCGCCACACTATTGGCTGATCCACGTCGTATTTTGCTATAGGTCGGTTGAGTTTTTTAACATTACATAAATCTTATATCATGAGGGTCGTGAAGAAAGTCATCTGCGGATGGCTTTTTTCATACCTATATGATTCTCAGTTTTATTAAACGATAGAGACAAAGAAGCCAGCTATTCAGCTGGCTTCTTCTATTTATTATACTTGCTCTATAGCATTTGGCTAATTAGAAGCTTTTAACAAAAGCAACGCCATATACCCAAGGGCTGATATCTACTTCACCTAAATCAGTACCGTTTAGGCTAGCATCTGTTTTGATGTCCATATAGCGCGCATCAATACGGAAAGATTCAGTTGCAGCAAAAGGAATATCCAAGCCGATATGACCTGCAACGCCCACACTATCGTCTAGTTCTAAATCGTTACCATTACCTAGATAGACTCTCTCTTTAAAGAAAGTGGTGTAGTTCACACCAACACCAACGAAAGGCTTCACATTCATAGGCAGGTTATAGCCATCGAAGTGATACTGTACAGAGAGAGTAGGTGGCAGGTGCTGAGTTTTTGCATCAACCTCATTGCCATTTGTATCAGTTAGCGTGATGTCATGGTGAAATGGAATCGCTGCAAGTAGTTCAACACCAATGTTGTTGGCAACAAAATACTCACCACTGATGGTTGGGCGGACATCGCCATCAACATCAACAGATAAACCATTATTCAAAGTACCGTTGTCACTTTTAGGGTCTACATAGTGAGCACCGGCAGCCACTGTCCAAGTACCAGCAGGTACTGCAAAAGCAGAGGTCATAGTAAGTGCAGTAGCAGCGGCTAAAACTAGGGATTGTAGTTTCATCGTTTGATTCCTTAACGTAATAGAGGATTATTAATCAGCTTCTAATGAGGGATGACATCAGTTACCGATACACAATGTTATGATTATTGATTAATCTGTAACATAGTTTCTCTATTATAATACAAAACCATTTTTACTGTAAGGTAATAAGCGGATATTACGACCGTCTGTCCGATAAGTTACAATAGAGTATCTCGATACAATAGATTTCCTATCTTAAAGTCTCATGATATAGCGTAGTTATTTTGGCTATCAGCAGTACAAGTGTTTGAATGTCCAGTAGACCCTAATATTGTAAATTTAGATTATCTCTTTCAATTCGATAGTCATTGATTTAGCATGTTTTGATTTATCTCGCTAAATAAGGTGCAATATAATATGCTCGGTTATTGCAGTAACTCTCCTTTGCGATGTGAAAACGCACGTACGGCGCAGCTATTAAATTCAGTTAATAACTGTTGCCCTGAGTGTCACCTCTATTTGCTACCTGCTCAGGATGTTAGCCAGCAGTTGCGCACTGATGAGCAGTTCTTGCGATTGTCTGTTTTAGCGATTGCATTTATGCTGTTGGCCGCAGTCTACATTTATTATATAAATTTTGTATAATTAACTGGCGGCGCTGTTTTTATTTTTTATCGGCAGTTTTTGTCATTTTTATTACTATTAGTAAAATGAGGGCAGACTCCGAAAACAGTCGATGCTTAGACCAATAGATATTATCTGCTGTAATGATGGTTTGTTTTTTACTCATATAAGTTCGGTGTTTCACCGCATAGGGACAGCATGCTACTCCAGTCTATACGGCGCTTGCGTCTTTTTGTCTATGATATTTTACAAAATGATGAACACGACACGTTATTTAGTCGCTACGTTGATTATTTTCTGATTTTTTTAATCATGACCAACGTGGCAGCGGTGATTGCTGAGTCTGTAGACAGCTGGTACTACCCTTATCAGGACTATTTTACTTGGTTTGAAAACTTCTCCATTGTCATCTTTTCTATCGAGTATTTACTGCGCCTATGGAGTGTCGCTGAAGCCAAACCAGATAATACGACGTGGCGTCAGCGCTGGGATTGGCTGAGAAGTCCTTCAGCAATGATTGACCTTATCGCCATCGTACCAGCGTTTTTGAATTTCTTTGTCTCCATCGATTTACGTTTCTTACGCATTTTGCGTCTCTTCCGTATTCTAAAGCTGACGCGCTACTTTGCTTCGATGCGCATTTTATTGGTGGTTATCAGCAAGGAAAAAGGGTCATTCCAAGCGGTTATCTTTATTTTAATCATTATGATTGTGACCGCCTCTAGTGGAATTTATTTGGTAGAAAACCATGCCCAGCCAGACGAGTTTGAGTCGATACCCAAAGCAATGTGGTGGGCAGTGGTCACGCTGACAACCGTAGGCTATGGCGATGTGACGCCCATTACCAATGCGGGCAAGATATTGGGGGCGGTCATTACGATATTGGGTGTGGGTCTAGCGGCACTCCCTGCTGGTATTTTGGCGACAGGTCTGGCAAACGAGCTTGCCCAACGCCGTGAAGAGTTAGAGCAGCATTTTCGGGAGCAGCTGATTGATAGTGATTTTGACTTGGTGCAGAATCAGATGATGATTGATAAAATTCGACGTCAGCTCGGTCTGGATAAAGAGCAGGCACAAAATATCGTTTTACAAGTATTACGTGAGCAAGAACTTGAGCGCCGTGAAAGAGAAGTGGAGCGGCGACAAAAGAACTTTTGTCCGCATTGCGGTGAAGCATTATAAATATAGTTAGTGAAAAGTAATATCGATACATTACGCGCTGCTGATATCAATTTTTCTTGCTTGCTGTGCCTGCGCAGACAGAGGCTACAAAAAATTGATATCAACAATACCGTAGCGTTTTTAGGGTATTTTGACTATAGGTTAGCTGGCAGTGAATAAGCGAACGTTTATATATAGGTGATTTGCAGCGATTGCTGCCAAAAAGAGAAGTCGTAAAAAATGGTGCTGCGTTTTGATACGCAGCACCATTTTTATTATATGAGATTATCTTGACCCGATTTTACACGCCTTGCGGAATAGGCAGTGCACGCGCTAATTCATGGGCGACTTGCTGTGCTGCTGTTGCCAAGTCTTCGGCAGCAAGCGGTAAATTCTGCAGTGTTAAATGCCAGTCGTCGACCTCTCGACGCAAATGTGCGACCCAAAGCGTCGTGCAATCTTTTGGAAGTTGCTTGAGGTTCACCTCAAAACATCGATTGCCTTCATCATCACTCAGATGGATCTCGCCTTTATTGACTCTAAAAAAGGGCTGACCGTGATAAGAGTTGGCAATCATAGCGATATGAGTGATGTGGGCTGGAATTTTATCCAAGTATAGTCTGATTTGCTCTTGATCTAATGGCGCCAAATACATGGCATGTTCACCGCGATCTTTGCCGTTGAGACTGTCCCCTTGATGCCTAACAGACTCGGACTTATCTCGCAGCTGTTTGAACCAGACAATGTCACTAATGGTGCAATTGTCATCATATAATACACAAGCAATATCAAGATCAATCGCGCCTTGGTTCTTTTTGAAGCGCTTAAACATACCCTTAGGTTTGGTTTTGGTAAATTCGTAGTTTAGCGAAAAAAATAAAGTCCCCGCATCTACTCCCAGTCCTCTAAGACTATCTGAAAGTAGTGGCGATGGGGTAGTGGTCGACATAGTATTCCTTGTAGAGTATCGGTTTTTAGTCGTTATTATAATGATGAGTATGATTGAACGCTTTTGTCATTATTCATAATCATTATTCGTTACTGCTTTGTTCTTTAGTGTTTTGATCATCAATAGCTTCATCGTCTAATGGTCTGTCCAATACCGCTTGATATAGTAGGTTAGGCTTGGCATCTAATAGACCACTGCCAAAACCACGTAACCACCAAACCAGCTGTGAGGTTAGATTGACGGTGGCTTGTACGCTCAATGTCTCATCAGTGTTCAATGTGACGATTTGGTCGTCACTGAGCTTGCTTTCAGTGAGGCTCTTGCCCGCCTGCTTGGTGAATTGTAGCTCAATAGGTGTGTTTTTTCCATGATTGGGCAGCTCACGGAACAAGGGATGACTAAAGCCCATGCCACCGGCATCTAAATAACTGTCGAGTTGGAAGTCATCAGGAGTCTGTGCAGCGCTTTCTAAAATCTCAACACTGGCAAATCGATGTAAGGCAAAGGTGCGGATGATGGCTTCTGCATCGTCAGTACGAGTTGCCAGTAGGTAAATGATAATGCCACGCTGAATGATAGCAATGGGGTTTAGAATGTATTCACTGGCTTGCGATTTATTGCTGCGGGTATAGCAGGCTTTGATTTGTAACTGATAAAAAAGCGCGTGATAAATATTGTCTTTGCTATCCAAATCGATATGCGGTGCAATCAATGGTTGCGTAGCCGGCTCGATACGCACTCTGTCTATCCATGAATGGGTAACCTTGCTGTTTTTCAGCTGCCGCCTTGCTAAGTCAAACCACGGAAACAACTCATCTAGAATCACTGGTGGTAGTAGCTGAGTTAGATTGGCCTCTACCATATTGAAAGCAACCGCTTGCGATAGATTCATGTGCGGTAAGCTTTGGAGTGGTGCATCATCACGCCAGCGCCAACCTTGTGGATTGGCATTGTTTTTTTCAATAGGAAAGCGTTTGGCAAGCGCGTTTAGGTCACGCTGAACGGTACGCAGACTGATATCAAAACCTGCCATCATCAGCTGCTCATAGATATGAGTTGTCCCCACCCAACGATTACGCTGTAGCTGTGATAACACTTGCCACTGGCGAGCCGTCGTCGCTGCGCCATGGCGATTGTCACTGCTATCTCCTGAGGCATTGTTTTCCTCAGCCGCCATCATGTTGGCTGGCTCAGCAGCTTCTGTTTGAGCGTGAGGGTGGTCGGCGTCAGTAGAATGTACAGTCATTGAGAGATAACCTTTATAGAGTGACGAGTTGGCTTTTTTATCTTATTGAGTCACGAGCTGTTTATCATCGCAGAAAAGCCTCTTAGCGTCTAGCAACGTTGTCATGTGTTTATACTGATGCTGATGTTGTTGATAGTGAGATTTAGGCTTAACCGGACTCGTCGGTAAACGAATGGTTGTCACCTTTAACCATATCCTGCTCACTATCTACAATTTTTTTTCTACTATTGATATCGTCTTTGCACTTATCTTTTTCTTTTTTGTCCTGTTTCTTTTGACGTTTTGCCTTACGTTTCTTTTTTTCTTTCTTTTTTGACTTTTTATCATCAATATCGCCATTACCATCTTGGTTATCATCCCACAGCATCAGACGGCTTAAGACTTTGCCAAATAGGGTTTCTTTACGGTAGCGACCTTTTTTGTTCATGGTATCAACAGGCAAGCCGGTCATCAGTGTCAGTGCTTCACTCAACGTATGGATACCATAAATATGAAACTCACCCGCTTTGACAGCAGCAATGATATCGTCACGCAACATGAGCTGTTTGACATTAGCCATGGGAATGACCACGCCTTGGTTTCCCGTCAGTTCTTGCTCACGGCAGGCATCAAAGAAACCGGCGATTTTGGCATTGATGCCACCAACTGCTTGCACTTCGCCTAGCTGATTCATAGAGCCAGTAATGGCGAACGACTGGTCAATTGGCACGTTTGCTAAGGCGGACAGTAGCGCACAGCCTTCGCTGACGGTGGCGCTATCGCCATCGATATGCGCGTAGCTTTGCTCAAAGGCGAGCGAAGCGCTAAAGTTGAGCGCATGATGCTGACTGAATAACGCGCGCAAATAGCTGGTCATAATGAGCATGCCCTTGGCGTGTAAGCTACCACCCAAATCCACATCACGCTCGATGTCGAGAATCTCACCGGTACCGATATTCGGTTGAATGACCGCAGTTAGACGGGCTGGCATGCCAAACTCACTATCCGCGTAGCTGACCACGGTTAGGGCATTGACTTGCCCGACAGCACTTCCCTGAGTTTGGATGAGCTGCTGACCATTTTTGAGCTCATCCCAATATAGGTCACGCAAGTATCCTGAACGCTCGTCCATATCATCAATGGCTTGTGTGACATGATGGGCATCGACGATACTTTTACCGCTTAAACGTGCGTGGCGGTTAGACTCATGCAATAGCTTAATCAATAAGTCACTGTGCAAGCTTAAGCGGTCTTGGTCTTCTGCTTGCAAGCTTAAGTGCTCGAGTAGGGCAGCTTGTGCACTACGATCAAATGGATAAAGATTGGCATAATCAATGATATCGGCCATTTTTGCGACCAGTGCCAGCTCGTGTTCACTGGTGCGAGTGACGTCGTCATGAAAATCAGCACGTACCTTAAATACCGCGTCAAACTCAGGCTCAAGCTCTAATAGCTCGTAATACAAGTCTGCTTCGCCCAATAAGATTACCTTGATATCAAGGTCAATGGGTGCCGGTGCTAATGATAAGCTCCCTGTTAGTGTCAGCATCTGCTCAAGGCTTGACAGTTTGATTTTGCGCGATTGTAGCGCGCGCTTTAGACCTTGCCATGCATAAGGGTGCTCAAGCAAGTGGCTCGCTTCTAACAATAGGTAGCCGCCATTTGCCCGATGCAGGGCACCGGCTCGAATCATACTAACATCGGTGGTCACCGTGCCTAATTGGGTGATTTGCTCGACATGACCCAATAAGTTCAGATGCGTCGGCAAGTCCTCAAAGATAACGGGTGCGCCACTATCTGGCATGTGACTAACGATGACATTGACTGCATAACGACTCGGTGTGGTGGCCAAAACCGCCGTCACAAACTCTTCATCATCACCATTGACGATGCGCTCTACATGCGTAACCATATCGGCAAATATGGCTTTGAGATAGTCAACGACCAATGGGTGACTGGCAAACTGCTCATAAATAGGCGTAAACAAAGGTTGCAGTGCACGACGCGCAATATTGCGATGTAGTGCTTCTATGGCATCATTGGCTTCGTCTTCTAACTGCTCTAAGGCGATGGTCAGTTGACTTAAGCGTTTTTGCATATGGTTCTTTTGGACAAAGTTACTCAGCTCAGCTTCGTATTCACTACTGCCGTATTCAGTCTCGTTATCGGCAACAGCCTTTTTGCTAGCAGTGGTCGTTTTCTTGCTTTCTCCGATGACTGATGTGTTTTGACTGCTGATAGAAGTTTTGTCATCTGTATTATCGGTATTATTACCTTCAGTCGCAGCTTGATTAGTTTCTGTTGCCAGTTGACTGGGATGTACAAACACCGCTTTATTATCAAAAGAGCGAAACGTCAATGCCAAGTCATATTGCTTGCCTTCAGCATTAAGCACATCATAAGCCTGACTTTCTTTTTGATGCGTGTCATTTTTGATGGCTTCAATTTTGCTTTGATATTGGTCACTACGAAAGCGCTGACTCAGTCTTTTTTTGGCTTGTTGCCATAAGTGATTGACTTGCTGCTGCAGTAGCGATGCTTGCCCAGCAGGCAGGCGTAAGGCGAGCGGTGTGCGCGGGTCGGTGAAATTATGCACATAAACCCAGTCATCCGGCGTTGGTGCATCAGCGGCAATACGCGTCAGTAAACGACTAATGACCGTACGCTTGCCCAAGCCGTTTTCACCAGCTGCAAATACATGATAGCCACTGGCTTTGATATCCAAAGCCGTTTGTAATGCTTTTAACGCACGCTGTTGACCAAAGCCCACATCTAAATCTGGCGCGGTACGTGTGTCTGAGGGCAGCTCATCGGCGTCACTATAGCGTTTTAACTGCTCAGCGCTCACAAGACAACGCTGTTTTACGTCAACAAATAGTGGGTGCGGCGTTTCAGGCGTGGCTTTACTATCGTCTTTTAATGCGTCTGTCAGTGTTTCTGAAGATGTATCTTTCAATTCAGCAGAGGGTATTGTCATATCAGTGGTGTCTTTTTTATTAGCCTTTCTTGATACTTGAGCGGTAGAGGCATGTTTCTGTTGGGTCATAAGCGTAAGGTATGTCGTCTTAAAAAGTGAAGTGAGTTTTTGAGCAAGCAGAATGTTTTTTTATTCAGTCTTTACTTATTGGGTAATGCGTTTGGGTAGTCAGTCTTTTTTGATAAATAGCCGTTAATAAAGACATCTTACAAGATATGGTGTCATGTTAATTCAGTAGTTAAATAAAGTTTTGTATCATCATGAAAGAATGGCGTGTTGAATATAATAAATGCAAAAGAATGGTGGGTTTCGCGCTCGTAATTAAGAATAACGCCTCAAAGCCCACGCAGATAGTATAAGATGTTTCACATTGGGGCAATCTGCAACTATTCAATGAGCAGACTGCATGATAAAATAGACGGTTCACATGTCAAAACTGGATAACTCGTTATATGTCAGCTTCCGCCAAAAAATCTTCATCGTCTGCTAGCATGGGCAATATCCATATCGACCCAACTGGCTTTGTAAAGCTTGGATCACAATTGCCCGCACTAGCCAATACTTTGGCACAAGCGATAAATGAGCTAGGTCTACCGTTAAGTGAGACGCAGCAGCGCACATTATTATTATACTTAGACCAGCTTTTATTGTGGAATAAAGCGTATAATCTGACCGCTATCACCGATCCAGAAGAAGCACTGATTAAACATGTGATTGATTGTTTGGCCATTATAACGCATTTGCCCGCAGGGTCACTGCTAGATATCGGCACGGGGGCAGGGTTGCCCGCAGTGATTATTGCGATTTGTCAGCCTGAGCGTCAATGCACGGCACTTGACAGCAATCAAAAGAAAATTCGCTTTATCAAACAAATCAGTAGCGAGCTTGGCCTGCGTAATATGCAGCCTATCGCCTCTCGTATCGAAGCGCATGAGGCCAGTTACGATGTGGTTACTTCTAGAGCCTTTGCCAGTCTGATAGATTTTGTAGATGTCGCGCAGCCAAGACTGGCGGATAATGGTTATTTATGTGCGATGAAGGGTAAAGCGCCAAGTGATGAAGAGCTACAAGCGCTAGATAATGACTGGCATATTAAGACCATAAAGCTTAAAGTGCCACGTCTGCATGACAGTCGTCATTTAATTGAATTGTCTCGTAAAAATGTCTAAGCTATGAGCACCTTGTAGTCGTGAAACACAGTTTACGTCTGTAATTAAATGGCATAATATCCCAAACGTCATGAGAGAGTGGGCAGACGCCATCAATAAACAGCTGGATGATGGTGCACTCCTATGAGTGTAGTAGTTCAAAAGATAATAACAGTAATAGACCCTAATTAAATTGAGTGAGTGTATGGAAATCATAGCAATCGCGAATCAAAAAGGCGGTGTGGGTAAAACCACGACAGCGGTGAATTTGACCGCCAGTTTGGCTGCTAAACGCAAGCACGTACTGCTGATTGACCTAGACCCACAAGGTAATGCGACCAGTGGTACTGGTGTTGACAAAAACGAGTTAGAGCTAACGATAGCCGATGTGCTGCTCGACGGTGTGTCGCTGTCTGATGCTATCGTTGCCAGTCCAGCAGGGTTTGATGTCATCGGTGCCAATCGTGATTTGGCTGGTATGGATATCACCTTGATGAGTAAAACCGATAGCCATGAGTTGTTTAAAACAGCGATGGCAGAATTGATTCAACATCAGGTTGCGGCTAATAAACCTGCTTATGATTATGTCATCATAGACTGTGCACCTAGTTTGAACTTGCTAACGATTAACGCGTTGGTTGCCACTGATGGGGTGATTATCCCTATGCAGTGTGAGTATTATGCACTAGAAGGTTTGGCTGATTTATCACAGACGATTGAGCGTTTAACGGAGCTCAACCCTAATTTATACATTCGCGGTGTCGTGAGAACGTTATTTGATGCACGTAATACATTGGCACGTGATGTCTCTGCTGAATTAGAAGCGCACTTTGGCGAGATTATGTACAAAACGCACATCCCAAGAAATATTCGCTTGGCAGAGGCGCCGGCGCATGGTCTACCAGTTATTGCCTATGAGCGATGGTCAAAAGGCTCTCGCGCCTACTTAAAGCTCGCTGCTGAAGTAATGAAACAAAGCCACTAGTGGTTTTTTGGGTGAGCGAAAGAAAGTATGCAAACGCGCGTATGTGAGCATAAAAACGGATCATGATAGAAAATGACCTTATAGAAAAACAGCACTGAATATCGTATTTATAAGTAATGAGTAAGCCGTATTAATCATTGTTTGGCTTTTATTTTAGCGTTAGAGGATAGGTAATCATGGCGAAGAAGAGAGGGTTGGCTGCCAATCGAGGCTTAGATGCCTTATTAGGGTCAATCAAAAAAGAAAAGCAAATTACCGCCTCTGCCTTGCAAGACGATATGGCTGCGCGTGACAATACTTTGCCAGATGCACTGCAAAGTACTAGTGCGCCTAGTAAACAGGGTAAGCAAGAAACAACGGCGAAAAAAGCAGTACCCAACATGTCTGGCAGCACCACGGCACGCTCACCGCGAACAGCGAGTAAAGCCCCTGCCAAAAAATCTCGTGCTGCTACCACAGATAATGCTGCTGTCGAAGATCAAATCAGTTTGGTGCAAATCGATGTCACGCGCTTGCAAGCGGGTAAGTATCAACCGCGCCGTGACATGAGCGAAACCGCATTGGCAGAATTGGCGTCTTCTATTGAGCAGCATGGCGTGATGCAGCCTATCGTCATTCGCCCATTGCTGGCTAATGAGGATAAAAGCGAAGCATTTGTTACTCATGAAATTATCGCTGGTGAGCGTCGCTGGCGTGCGGCGAAAATGGCAGGTAAGTCTGTCATTCCGGCCATTGAGCGTGCGCTATCAGATGAGCTCGCTATTGCACTGGCTTTGATTGAAAATATCCAACGTGAAGACCTGTCAGTGATTGAGCAGGCTGCTGCTTTACAGCGCTTTCATACAGAATTTGGCATGAGTCATGCGATGATAGCCGAAGTGGTTGGTAAAGCGCGTACCACGGTATCGAATCTACTGCGTTTGAATCAGCTGCACGATACAGTCAAAGACCATTTGGCAAACAGCGCCTTAGATATGGGTCATGCTCGTACATTATTGGCACTATCATCAGAACAACAACCTATCATCGCGCAAAAAATTATCGATGGTGGCATGACAGTGCGTGACGCTGAAAAACTGGTCAAATCAATCCTGCAACCTGCGCCAAAACCTAATCGTACTGAGCAAGCACAATCTCATGATGCTGAGCGTTTGACGCAACGTTTGACAGATATGCTTGGTGCTGAAGTCAAACTCAAACATAAAAAAGACGGACAGGGCAGTGTCGAGATATTCTTCCATAGCCAAGATCAGTTGGCTGCATTGATTAAGCATATAGAAGCGCAAGCGTAAAACGCATGATAGGTGTGCGAGTGTTATTTTAGTGACTATTGTTTAGGTGATTGTTATTCAAATGCTTATTGTTTAAATGGCTATTGCTGATATAGAACCATCCTTGTCATAACTATTTTGTAAAAATATAGAAGAGAGTCAGTATGTGGGAGTTGGTAAAGGCGGGCGGTTGGTTGATGACACCGATTGTGATTTGCTCAATTTTGGCGTTGGTTATTATCATCGAACGTAGCCATACCTTACAGTTCAATAAAATCGTTCCAGGCAGATTGCGTGAACAGCTGATTACTCGATTACGTGAGAATGGCGATATCGGGCGTACCCAATTGATGAATGTCAAAGAAAAAACACCCTTGGGTGATATTCTGGCGACCGGGCTTCTTTATCGTCAGTATGGTTTGGACTCTATGACCATGCATATGCAGAATCGTGCCAGTGTGCAGGTGCATCAGCTAGAAAAAAACATTAATATGCTTGGCACCATAGGGGCGATTGCCCCATTGCTTGGGTTATTAGGTACAGTATTGGGTATTATCTCATCGTTTTTAGCGATTACAGATGGTGCGATGCAAGACCCAACCATGTTGGCGGCTGGTGTATCACAAGCTTTGATTACCACTGCTGCTGGTATGATTGTTGCCATACCAGCACTGGTCGCTTATCGTTACTTTCAGCGCCGTATCATTGATATCAATGCGCAGTTTGAGACCCAAGCCGGTCTGATGATTCAAGAGCTGTATGACTATCAGTTATTGGATGGTACGCCTACTGCTGGTACAGCTGCTAGAGGCACAAGTGTTGATGAAGGCTATGAGCACTCATTCGAACAAGAGAGTGGTTCGGTAACCGGTTCTGTCGTTACTTCATAGTAATGGCAGTTATCAATAAGTAATACAGTGTATCTGTTAGTATCAAGTATCTTGAAGAGAATAATATGCGCTTTAGAAAACCGACGGTTGAGCCGCTTGAAATTAATCTAACACCAATGATTGACTGCTTATTGTTTCTGATTGTTTTTTTGTTATTGGCAACCTCTTTTAATCATTTTAGTCGCTTAAATATTATCCTGCCTGAAGCTGAAGGCGTTGCACTGACTGAGCAAAAGAATAGTATCGAAGTGGCCGTACAAGAAGACGGCAGTTATTTGGTTAATGGTATTACTCTTGCCAGCAGCAATGAGGCTGAGTTGACCAGTATGTTACAGCAAGAGGCGGGCAGTAATCGTGACATGCTATTTGTTATTGCAGCGGATGCCAATGCTACCCATCAATCAGTGGTGCGGGTCATTGATATTGCGGGTAAGCTGGGATTTTTAAATCTTAATATTAGTACGGTCGTACCCCTTGGTCAGCCATTACCGCAGTAAGCAATGGCTATTTTCGATGTCATTGAAATCATAAAACTGTATCTTAAGTGCAGCCCACTCATGCCATAACCCTAAATTGAGGCTTTTATGAGCCAAGCTAATCAACCTGACTCTACAAAAACTTCTGCTAAAAAACTATCAGCAGTGCCGTCGAGCACACCTAAGCACAAAACATTACTGCGCCTATTAAGGTATTTAAAGCCCTATTGGTGGGCTTTGTTATTGACCATCGTGGGCTTTGCTATCAACGCGGCGACAGAAATTTGGATTGCTAAACTACTGCAATATATCACCGATGCTATCAACCAAAACGATCAGAGTAAGCAAGACCTATTTCCATTTATCATTGTGTTGTTGTTCTTTGTGCGAGGCGTGGGCACTTTTTTAGGGAACTATTACACCGCCTTGGTCTCACGCAACTTGGTATATGAATTACGGGTCGAGGTCTTTAACAAGCTATTGCGTTTACCAAGCTCATTTTACCTAGCCAATCCGGCCGGCACTATCTCATCAAAGCTGATATTTGATGTTGAACAAGTAACGGCTGCCAGTACAGACTCCATGAAGACTTTATTGCGTGATGGCTTGACGGTTATCGCATTGATAGGTTTTCTACTTTATAGCAATTGGCGTTTGACGTTGATTTTGTTTCTTGTGCTGCCGCCAATACTGTGGCTGATTCGGGTAGCCTCCAAGCGTTATTTAAAGCTGTCTAAAGGCATTCAAGAGACCATGGGTGATGTCAGTCATATCACCAACGAGGTCATCGGTGGCTACCAAGTGGTCAAAAACTATGGCGGCCAAGCGTACGAAGCTGAGCGCTTTGATAAAACATCAAAGAAGAACTTACGTCAAGGCATGAAGGTCGTCGTCACCAACAGTATCAACACGCCAGCTGTGCAGCTGCTGATGGCAATGGCGATGTCAGTTGTGGTATGGCTTGCCCTGCGTCCCGCAGTGATAGACAATATCTCAGCAGGTGAGTTTATCTCTTATATCGCCGCTGCAGGATTGCTCAGCAAACCAGTGCGTTCTCTGACTGACGTCAACCAAAAACTACAAAAAGGCATTGCAGCAGGTGAGTCAATTTTTGCGCTGCTTGATGAGCCTGAAGAAGAAGATATAGGCACATTTAGCCCATCATTGTCCGGTGAAATCCATTTAGACAATATCAGTTTGGTTTATCCGGATTCGACGGTGGCGTTACGTGATTTTACTTTAGATGTTCGAGCTGGAGAAACGGTTGCCTTAGTAGGGCGAAGTGGTGCTGGTAAGTCATCTTTGGTCAATTTATTGACACGCACCTTATCAACCTCGTCTGGGCAGATTACCTTAGATGGCATGCCAATCGAAGACATTAAGCTTGAAAGCCTGCGCGCCCAGATTGCGATGGTCAATCAGCAAGTGGTGCTATTCAACACAACGGTATTCAACAATATCGCTTACGGCAGCTTGGCCAATAAAACCCAAGCTGAAGTCGAACGCGCGGCGAAAGACGCTTTTGCTCATGATTTTATTATGAAAATGCCAAATGGCTATCAAAGTGAAATCGGGGCTGAGGGTCTGCAGCTATCTGGCGGACAACGTCAACGCTTATCTATTGCTCGGGCGTTATTGAAAGATGCACCGATACTGATTTTAGATGAAGCGACCAGTGCTTTGGATAATGAATCAGAGTACTACATTCAGCAAGCGCTTGATAACGTCATGAAAGACCGTACTACCTTAGTCATAGCGCATCGCCTGACAACGATTGAGTCAGCCGACCGTATCGCTGTGTTAGATGGCGGTCAGATTGTTGAATTGGGTACTCATCATGAGTTGATGCAGATGCAAGGTCATTATGCGCAAATGTACGCGCGAGACTTCGAATAGATGCAGCTAATGAGCGCGCGCTGAACCAATACATAAGTGACCAATAACAATGAGCATTGAGACAACAGTAACGCGTGCATGGCAACGACAAGCTGCTTGGCTGTGGCTGTTATTGCCTATTAGCTGGTTGTATGGTCTTATCACGATGCTGCGTCGCCAAGCCTACAAACTTGGATTGTTATCCAGTTATCGAGCACCCATACCTGTCATGGTCATCGGCAATATTAGCGTGGGTGGCAGTGGAAAAACGCCACTAATCATTGCATTGGTCAATTATCTGCAGAAAAAAAACATCAAAGTAGGGGTTATTAGCCGCGGTTATGGTGGCGATCATAAGCAGATGCCAGCATTGGTCAATGCCCACAGTTTGCCCAATGTAGTAGGGGATGAGCCTTGTTTGATTGTCAGTATGACTCACGCACCAATGGCAGTGAGTCCCAATCGGGAGCAAGCAATCACTACGTTACTGGCTGCTCATCCAGACCTGCAACTGATTATTGCGGATGACGGGTTGCAGCATTATGCGCTGCAACGAGATATAGAATGGATAGTGGTTGACGCCGCCCGTGGCTTTGGAAATCAACAGTTGCTACCAACGGGGTTTTTGCGTGAGCCTATGTCTCGGTTAGAAGGCGCCAATGTTATCTATCATGAAAAACGTGAGACAGTGTTGGCCAATATAGATAAAGACAGCCAACATCAAAGCAGTCGTTTGACCATGTATATGCAAGCAGATGACATGCAGCTTTTGTGGCAACCTGAAGTGTCTGATTCGCAAATCATTGATACAATTCCTAAAAATACGGCGTCTAATAATACAGTCCCTAAAAAGGGCAGTCAGGTACATGCCGTGAGCGGTATCGGCTATCCACAGCGTTTTTTTGATACCTTGGGTTCACTTGGTTATAAGGTCATAGGTCATCCTTATCCTGACCACTATGAGTTTACCTTGGTTGAACTGCTACAATATAGTGATTATCCAATTGTGGTCACCAGTAAAGATGCGGTGAAAATTAGAGCGTTATTCGCACAGGCAACCACCGCAAACCCACTGAATGACGAGTATCAAGAGCTTGTAAATAGACTATGGGTATTGCCTGTAACCGCTTTATTGTCTGATGACTGTTACCAACTATTAGAACATCAAATAAAAGCACTGGGCATTGAGGCTAAGGAACGTCAAACGATGTCAAATACAACACCAGCCTCTAAAAATTAATTGGCAGCGCCAACATTACTCCTTAGTCTAGCAGCCGCTATATAAATGACGTTTTTAAATAAAATTGCGATAGGAATCAAATATGTCTGTCACAGAAGCCAAAACCCACATTGTTATTCCTGCGCGTTTTAAGAGCACACGCTTGCCTGGCAAGCCACTACTGACTATCCATGGTAAACCTATGATTCTTTGGGTCGCTGAAAAGGCACAAGCGGCATATTTCGCTGATGATATGTGTATTGCCACCGATGATGAGCGCATTGCTCAGGTGTGCAAGCAAGCCGGTTTTGATGTGGTTATGACGAGTAGCGCGCATGCTTCAGGTACTGACCGTTTGGCCGAAGTCGCTGCCATCAAAGGGTGGGCTGAAAACGATATTGTCGTCAACATGCAAGGTGATGAACCGTTAGTACCTCCGTTATTATTAGAGCAGGTTAAGGCGCTTTTGGTTGCAGATAATGACAGCGTTATGGCCACACTGTATGAGTCTATTGACGATTATGAGACTTTCCAGCGTCCTTCTGTAGTGAAGGTCGTCAGCCAACAATCTAATGATTTGCAGCGTGCCTTATATTTTAGCCGAGCGCCGATTCCTTGTGACCGCGATGTTGTCTTGGCCAATGAGCAAGGTCAGCAACCGCCAAAGAATGCTTATCGCCACTTGGGTCTCTATGCCTATCGTGTCAGCCTGCTGCAACGATTTGTTCATTGGCCGCAAACCCCTTTAGAGGTTTTAGAGAGTCTAGAGCAGCTGCGCGTATTAGAAAACGGTGGACATATTGCGATTGCAGCAGCAGCCTGCCAGCTACCAGCAGGTGTCGACACTCAAGAAGATTTAGATCGTTTAAATGCGATGAGTTTGGCTGATTTTCAAAACCCGTTTAAGTAGTAGCTTAAGCAGCTAGAGACCTAAGCATCTAAAAAATTAAGCACCTAAAAAATTGGTGGTGTATCAAAAAGTATGCTGATCAAAATTTGAACAATTTTTGAAGCTTTGAAAGCCATATAGAATCAGAGAACTTAGCATAGACTTCTTATTGACTTTTAGCGCCAGCATACTTTTTAGAACACCACCAAAAAATTAAGTAGACTTCTGACTTTCGATAGATGTATTTAAAAAATATATAAGCAGGACTTTGAGTAAGAAATAGATTTTGTTCAGTCATTAGTATAATAAATAGGCATGAGTAATATGATGGAAAGTACAGGTGCGCTAGATACAGCCGATGATATTTACTTTGCGCCATTATTACCATGGCAACAAGGACTGTGGACACAGCTCACCAAGCGCGTGACCGTACAGCAGCAATCATTGCCTCATGCGCTATTGGCGGCAGGTATGCAAGGGATGGGCAAGCGAGCTTTCGTATGGCGCTTAGTCGCTTGGCTGTTATGTCGTCAGCGCGATAGCCATCCATCGGGGGCCTGTGCACAATGTGAGAGCTGTCAGTGGCTTAGATCAGGTACCCATCCAAGCTTTCAGACATTGCCACTGATTAGTATGCCAGTCAGTGCAGAAAACACTGCTAACAAAGAGAAGTCGAGCAGCACTGCCAAAGACAAAAAATCTGCCAAAGCGACTAACAATAGCGCACTTAAGATAAAAGTTGATGATATCCGTGCGTTGCAGCCTTTTATCTATCAAGGCGGACAAGGACTGCGTATCTGTGTGCTAGACCACGCTGAGCAAATGACCATTGCTGCTGCCAATGCTTTGCTGAAAACCTTAGAAGAGCCGCAAGCGCAAGTGCATTTGTTTTTGATAAGTGACAGTCCTGCACAGCTGCTTCCGACCATTAAAAGTCGTGTGCAGCAGTTGGCTTTGCAGACGATTGAGCCTGCTGTGGCCACTGACTATGTCACACAGGTACTTGGCTCTACGGTCAATCGTGAAGCCGTCGGTACCGCTGCGATTGAGCAACTTATCCAAATGGCTAATGGCGCCCCCTTAGCAGCGATAGCGTTGGCACAAGCCCCGTGGTATAGCAAACGCGCACTGTGGCTGACCACTTGGCAAGCATTGCGTAGTGGCAAACGTAGCAGTGTGGCGGCCAGTGATTATTGGCAAAAGCAGCTGAGTATTATAGAATTTATCCAATTGTCTGAATTGATGTTGCTTGATATGCGCCGTCTCTGTTTAGGACTCGCTGCACTACAAAAAGATATCAATCTATCAGCGATATTAGAGAGCTATCAACCTGCTAGCAGTGCGATTGAGACCTTTGCAAATAGCTTACAGCAAAGCAAAATTGCTCTGCAACAAAATGTGCAAGAAAAATTCGCCTATGATAAGCTGATGCAAGAGCTGGCTTATTTATAAAAGAACCTGCTTGCCTTATAAGTAACTCATAAAAATACCATACCCAATGATTAAAGGAAGCTGACTATGGCCATGCCAGGACGCGGTGGGATTTTAACCTGCCATATTGAAGACATCGACACGCTATATGCCAGCTACTTATCTTTTGTGACCAATGGTGCATTATTTGTACCGTCTGATCGACCGCAGTTATTGGGTGATGAGGTGTTTATCGCAGTGACGTTACCGAACTCTAGTGAGCGTTTACCAATGAACGGTAAGGTAGTGTGGATTAATTCTAAAACCCAAAGTGGTCGCCCAGCAGGCTTCGCCTTACAGATTGGTACTGATATTGCGGGGCAAAGAATTAAGAATGAAGTTGAGCGCTTATTGGCAGGCAAGATAGACAGTTTGCAGTCGACCTATACCATGTAAACCATCAATTCAGTGAGCAATATATCTGCGCTTGATTTGATAAATATTAGATAAACAGCATACGAAAGACCACCTTATATATCGATATATGAGGTGGCCTTTTTTATAATGGGGTTAAGAATAAGACGTATTAAACAGGTATGAGAGCAATTAAAATTCGCCTTAATAACGTGGTGGGACATACATGTCATCGGGAATGGGCTCACGATAATACTCATCATCACGCTTACGCTCTGGTAGTTCGACCTCGTCACGTGGTACTTCGTTATAGGGAATTTGTTCGAGTAAGTGAGCAATACAGTTAAGGCGTGCCCGTTTTTTATTATTACCCTCTACCACCCACCATGGTGCCTCAGGAATGTGAGTGCGTTCAAACATGGTCTCTTTAGCCTTGGTGTAGTCTTCCCAGCGCCGACGTGATTCTAAATCCATAGGAGAGAGCTTCCATTGCTTCAGTGGGTCATGGATACGGCTCATAAAGCGTGAATGCTGCTCATCGTCAGTGATAGAAAACCAGTATTTTACTAGACGAATACCAGAGCGTACGAGCATGCGCTCAAACTCTGGCACCGACTGAAAAAACTCCTCATACTGAGCATCGGTACAAAAGCCCATGACGCGTTCAACCCCGACGCGGTTATACCAGCTACGGTCGAACAACACAATCTCTCCCGCCGCCGGTAAATGAGCCACATAACGTTGGAAATACCACTGTGATTGCTCACGTTCCGTTGGGGCAGGTAGGGCAGCGACTCTACAGACACGAGGGTTTAAGCGCTGAGTAATACGCTTGATGGCACCTCCCTTACCCGCTGAATCGCGACCTTCAAATATCACAACGATGCGTTCACCGCGGTCGACCACCCAGTCTTGTAACTTAATCAGTTCGCGCTGCAGCCTTACCAATTCCTGAAAATACATGCGCCGATCAAGCCTTTCTTGTTCGCTCATCTCCCGCCCATCAAAACGAAAGTCACGCACGTAATCATCTATCTCATTTTCCATTTCTTCATCATAACTGTCGATGAGGTCTTCATGCATTTTACGACGCAGCTCATCATTAAATATCTCTTTGTCCATACGATTTAGATAATTGCTTTGTTCAGGTACACTAAGTTCATGACGCTCTTTTTTTGTTAAAGACGTTGGGTCAATCGCTGAGGGGACTTTGCTCATAGAATGCTCCTGATAAATATTATTATAACTTTATTGTGACTGCTTTATTTTAATTGCTTTATTACGCTACCTTTACTTTAGCATATCTACTGCTGACCCTATGAGGTGACTGCGTTTTAATATTGTGTGGTTCTGCACTTGTTTTCTAGGATAGTATTTAAAGTAGCCTTATTAAAAACTGTTTTTATACCATACGGCATGTTAAATAAATCACTGAATCTAAGTGTTCATGGACATAAAAAAACACCCTCTAATCCATTGATTAAAGGGTGTCTCAACATCTAGCTATATACCTGCTAAGCAGATAAGTGCATGATTATTTTTCTAGGATGCAAGTCACACCTTGACCACCCGCTGCACAGATAGAGATAAGTGCACGGCCTGAGCCTTTTTGATCCAATAACTTAGCAGCAGTGGCTAAGATACGACCACCAGTGGCAGCAAATGGATGACCGGCAGCCAATGATGAACCGTTAACGTTTAGCTTGCTACGATCGATAGAACCTAGTGGTGCATCAAGACCTAGACGCTCTTCACAGAATTTCTCATCTTCCCAAGCCGCCAATGTTGACAGTACTTGTGAAGCAAAGGCTTCATGGATTTCATAAAAATCAAAATCTTGTAGTGTCAGACCAGCGCGCTCAAGCATACGTGGTACTGCATAAGCAGGTGCCATCAATAGACCTTCAGTGGTACCAGATTTGCCAATGAAATCAACGGCAGCTGTTTCTTGATGGACGATATAAGCCAAAGGCTTAAGACCGCGCTCTTTTGCCCACTCATCAGTACCCAGTAGTACACAAGAAGCACCGTCAGTTAGTGGGGTAGAGTTAGCAGCTGTCATTGTTGGGTTGGCGTTCTTTTTGCCAAACACTGGCTTTAACTTACCCAGTTTTTCCAAAGTTGTGTCTGGACGCAAGTTATTGTCGCGAGTCAGACCTTTATAAGGCGTGATTAGGTCATCAAAGAAACCATCGTCGTAAGCACGTGCTAGGTTTTGATGGCTATTAAATGCTAGCTCATCTTGTGCTTCACGGCTGATATTCCATTCAAGTGTCGTGATGGCTTGATGCTCGCCCATAGACAGACCAGTACGTGGCTCACCGTTTTGCGGCGCATCGATCAAGTCTTTTGGGTTTAAGCCCATTAATGCTTTTAGACGTTGCTTGTTGTCTCTTGCTGCACCTAACTTAATAAGCACTTTACGTAGACCATCACCAATTGCGATAGGGGCATCAGACGTCGTATCTACACCACCAGTAATGGCTGAGTCGATAAGACCAAGGGAGATTTTGTTTGCAGAGGCAAACGTTGCTTGCAAGCCAGTACCACAAGCTTGTGACACATCATAAGTCGGTGTGTGTGGATTAAGCGCAGTGTTCAATGTCGCTTCACGAGTCAAGTTGATATCACGGCTAAGCTTCATGACCGCACCAGAAACAACTTCACCTATTACTTCGTCTTGTAGGTTGTAACGTTCAACCAAACCATCTAGAGCGGCTGTTAGCATATCAGTGTTGCTAACATCAGCGTATGAACCGTTTGAGCGTGCAAATGGGATACGGTTACCACCTAAAATAGCAACACGGTTTTGACCTGTCGCTGGTTTAGATTTACTGGCTTTCTTAGCAGTAGTGGCTGGCTTTTTAGTAGCAGCTGCTTTATCGTCCGTTGCTTTTTTGCTGGTTGTTTCTTTATTAGCAGTTTCTTTCTTAGCAGAGTCTTTAGCATTGCTGGTTTTAGCGGCGGCCTTAGTCTCAGTACTGCTAGTGTTCTTAGCAGCAGTGTCTTTTGTAGCGCTATCAGTAGACTTAACAACAGTGCTTTCAACAACTGGGCTATCAGGGTGGTTATTTTTATTACTCATAATATTATCCTTAAAAAGTATGGGTAGAAGAAAAAGGAGGGTAAAAATGAAAACGATTAACAGGTTACTGAATCAAAATACCAAATCAAAAGCTGATTATATTAAAAGGTAGTGCGTCAAAAAGGCCATCAAATCATCTAAAACAATTCAGAAGCGAATATTATCACTTATTGCGCCACAGCGTTGTCTATCATAAGCCGTTTTTATAACGTTAATGTATATCTTTGGCAAACTATGTGACGCTTATCTAAGGTCAGTAATGGCTTTGCAACCAATCAAGATGACTTTCGTAGACTGGTTGGTATTGATTATTTACGTTGCATAATAAACTGTATGATAATATATTGTTATCGATAAATACGTTTGCCATAACTTATAGGTCTGATTTTAACACAACATGGCGATTTTTAAATCTAGAAAAAGTTGCCATCTTGTATACTGGCTTGTTTACAGATTGTTGTAGACATTACTGGTTTTTGGACTTGTTTATGAGGTAAGTGTATAGTTAGGCCAGTTTTCGACTCATTTACTAAATATCAATAATTATGATATCGATGAGTCTATATAATAGGCGCATTGCATTTTTATTTATTATTATTCTAACCGTTCGTTATAGGGATTATATTATGTCAGACCGTTATGGTGATTTTGTTCAATCTTCTATTGGTAAAAAAGTAGCCAAAAACTTAGGCCTACCATTGCCAGTTACATTAGATCGCTTTGAAAGCGGTGAGCCTTTGGTGCGTGGTAGTGTATTGGTTGGTCGTGCTGCAGGCGATGACAAAAGCGTTAGTGCGTCAGTGGCGCGTATCTTATCAGATGTACATGCTGAGGTTTATGTAAATAGCAGCGATGATATCAAAGACGCATTGGCGGATGCTGGTGTAGACGCAAAAGCCAATACGGGCGGCGATGATAAATTTAAAGTACTGTTGTTTGATGCCAGTAATATCAGCAATGCCGATCAGCTAAAAGAAGTATATGAGTTTTTCCATACTGTGGCTCGCCGCGTCGAAAAATCAGGTCGAGTCATCATCGTTGGTCGTACGCCAGAAAACATCACTGATATCGATACGGCACTGGCTCAACGCTCACTTGAGGGCTTTGTGAAGTCAGTTGGTAAAGAGTTCAAACGTGGTATCACAGCACAGCTTGTGTATGTCGAAGAAGGCGCTGAGCAGAACCTAGACTCAACGTTGCGTTTCTTTACCTCAGCTCGTTCAGCATATGTGTCAGGTCAAGTTGTACGCGTCAGCAAGGGTGATTCAGTAGATGTCGATTGGACGCAGCCTCTAGGTGGCAAGACCATGCTAGTGACTGGTGCCAGCCGCGGTATCGGTGAAGCCATTGCCCGTGTATTGGCGCGCGAAGGCGCTCACGTTATCTGCCTAGATGTACCTCAACAGCAAGCGGATCTACAAAAGGTTGCAAGCGAAATCAGTGGTTCTGTATTAACAGTCGATATCACTAGTGATGATGCAGGCAAACAAATCGCTGAAGCAGCACAAAAGCGCGGTGGTTTAGATTCAATCATTCATAATGCTGGCGTCACTCGTGATAAGACACTGGCAAAAATGGATGAGAAAAAGTGGGACATGGTTATTGATATTAACCTAGGCAGTATCGCAAGACTAAACCGCTACCTACTAGACAATGATGTATTGAAAGACAATGCACGTATCGTCTGTGTGTCATCAATCTCAGGTATTGCTGGTAACTTGGGTCAAACCAACTATGCAACCTCTAAAGCAGGCGTGATTGGCTTGGTCAATGCCACTGCTAAACAGCTAGAAGACAATGCCAAAGGCATGACGGTTAACGCGGTTGCTCCTGGGTTTATCGAAACACAAATGACCGAAGCCATTCCATTCGCTATCCGTGAAGCGGGTCGCCGCATGAACTCAATGAGCCAAGGTGGTTTACCAGTAGACGTGGCAGAGACCATTGCATGGTTTGCCTCACCAGCGTCTGGCGGTTTGAATGGCAACATCGTTCGCGTTTGTGGTCAAAGCTTATTGGGTGCCTAACAGCAGTTTGTACATTGATTAGCTGACTAATAGTCTAATCGATAAGTAAGTACAGATGCTGATTAAAATGACAATAACTGTTTGATATTATCAGCTATTGTTGAGTTGCCTCACATATGCTTACGAAAAATTGATGATAAATTGTAATAAAGCTGCCCTAGGGTGGCTTTTTTATGATAAAAACACAGTAATAATAAATTGCCCTGTTTCTCAGATGGTTTTCACTTTGGCGACCTATTATTACTTGGATGATGAATAGCTGCATTGATTTGAGGTAGTCTCTGTTTATGACGCGAAATGCCTGTAATCAACGCACATATCATTCAAAGAATATATAGCATTTTATATGTAGCCAGAAAATTTGCTCAAGCCCCACTTAGGATTTACTTATGTCAGACAAGCATTATGATGCGTTGCCAAAAGCGCATACTACCTACGCCAATATCGTTAAAAGTTTATTGCCCATTGGTAATAGCGGTAAAATCAGTAAAGATCAATTGCCGCAAGCGACTTACTATGTAGACGACTTACATATCGATCAAAGCAATCTAGACGATTATCGTAAGATTTGTGGTTTTGCTGATAATGGCAAAGTACCCATCACTTATTTTTCTGTGTTGTCGCAAACGCTGCAAATGAACATGATGGTCAAAGAGCCGTTCCCATTTGCGATGTTGGGTCTGGTACACGTTGATAACAGCGTGACCCAGTATCGTCCTATCGGTGAGCGCGAAACGGTCGCTATGTCGGTTGCTTTTGACAATCTACGTGACCATGCCCAAGGTCAGCAGTTTGACTTTGTAACGACGGTCAAGTCAGAAGATAAGGTTGTGTGGGAAGGTACGTCAACCTATTTATCACGCGGCAAAAAATCAAGCAGCAAAGACAAGAAAAGCACACCGCGTCCAGTAACGGTTAAGCCGTTGGTCAACGAAGAGGGTGTGCACAGCATCTTTGAAGTGCCAGAAGACATCGGTCGTCGCTATGCATTTGTGTCAGGCGACTTTAACCTTATCCATCTGCATCCGCTATCTGCACGTGCTTTTGGTTTCCCTAAAGCGATTGCGCATGGCATGTGGTCAAAGGCTAAGTGTTTAGCACTGATAGATGAACTGCCTGATGCTTGCACGGTTGAGGTGTCATTTAAGTTGCCTATCTTTTTGCCAGCAGAAGTAGAGTTAATTGCAGAGCCAGTAGCACAGCTCGAAAACGAAGGCGATACTAGCGGATTTGGGCTATTTAGTTCAAAAAATGACAAACCGCACCTTGCAGGTACTATTAAATTACAGAGTGGTAAGTAATAGTTTGCCAGTAAGATTTTTACCGTTTAACTAGGGCGTGTCCTCAATGCAATCGATGAATATGATGAATATATAGATGGGCTAAAAATGGCTAAATCTTGCCAAACAGCGTCAAATAGCTAGGTAATATCCCGATGTTATCTTCGTTGTTTTTCTTTTTTGACGGCAATTTATCGTATTTTTGTCATCATTTTTAATATGAGGGCATGCCCTAAAGACATTTCAATAGCAAACTTAACGAACATATTTAACATTATGACCTCACAAACAGAAGCAACAAGCCCAACCCTAAGTGACGATTCAGTCGCTGCTAATGACAATATTGTTAACGACAGCACTGTCACTGACCAAAACGTTACTGATAATGGTATTGACCTGGCGAGTATCTTTGAGCCGTATTTTCGTCCTGATACAAACACCATTGTCTGCGGTGCACTTGATGACGAAAAGGTGGCTGCATTAGCCAAAGCTGGTGTCGAGCTGGTGATTAACTTACAGCCTGACGATGAGTTAAGCTTTGATGAAGCAGCAGCGGTAAAGCGCGCAGGTATGCACTACGAACAGCTCCCTATTAGTGGCGCTGCTGATTTAAAGCAGCTTAAAATATTGGCATTTGATAATATTTTGCGACAGCATCATGGCAAGAAAGTAGCGATGCACTGTGGTTCTGGTAATAGAGCAGGGGCTGCCATAGCGCTGCGTGCAGGCTGGCTACGTGGTCGTAAGATGGATACGGCGATGGAGCGTGGACGCAGTCATGGTTTGACTAAGCTTGAAGAAGAGGTTCATAATCGGTTGTTGGTACCACGCTAATATACCAGTATGACGGATTGATAAAAAGGCGACCAATGGGTGGCCTTTTTTTTTGAAAAATGTTCAACATAACTTAATCGCGCTAGCCGTTAACAGGGTTAAGCTTGTAATGTGGGTTAAAACGTAGATTAAAAATATAATAACGCTTAGCTATTTGATGATATGGGAGCATGGCAGCAATGACCAACAATGACAAAAAAACGAATCGAAATATTACAAGTCAGAGTGACAATCAGATTGATAGTACGCTTCAACAGCACTTACAGCAGCTACTGACAGATTTACAGCTAGATGATGCGCCAGCGGGTGGTTCTGTGGTGGTCTATCAGGCAGATCGCTGTATCGCACAGGCAAGTGTGGGAGCGGCACGCTTGGACACGTCTTGGCAGCCTGACACCTTAGCCATTAACTTTTCGACAGGTAAAGGGGTGCTGGCAACATTGGTTCATGTTTTGGTTTCGCAGCAGGTGCTTGATTATGATACGCCGGTTGCCAATTATTGGTCAGCATTTGCAGCACAGGGTAAAGGGAATATTACTCTGCGTCAGGTCATGTCACATCAAGCAAATTTATTTTCTATTCAAAGTATCGATGTCGATAGTGAAGGGTTGCTTGATTGGACGTTGATGCTGAGTAAAATAGCTGCCATGCCGATAACTGCGCCTGAAGATGCTGAGTCCTATGACAGTGCTTATAGTGCGCTCATTTATGGCTGGGTATTAGGGGGAGTGATAGAGGCCGCTACTGATATGTCATTGGCTAAAGCGCTGAGACACTATTTAACTGAACCTTTGGGCATTGCCGACAGCTGTTATTTTGGTGTGCCAGATAGCAACGTTGAGCAAGTCGCAAGGCTGGTCAAGGATTTTGAAGTTGCCAATGAGGATGGCTCACCGCTACGTAATAAGCGACATAAACCGACCTTAAAAGTGGATTCGCAAAATACCTTACAGACTTATGCCAGTCTACCTAGCTATTCATGTTGGCAGCAGAGAGTCGAGCAACAGCCATTAACTACTCCTAGTGCCAAAAATAACAGTCATTATCAAAGTCAAAGTGACTTTAATAATGATAATGACACTGACACTGGTATTCAAAATGAAGTTGAGAGTGATGAGTGCAAACCAGTGACGCTTAATACAGCACAAATTAACAGTTTATATTTCGACGCCAGTAGCCTCAATCTAAAAAACTATAAAGCCGCACTAGTACCTGCGAATAAAAAACCCATTGACTACCATCGCCGTGAGTCGTTACAAGCTATCATTCCAGCAGCCAATGGGGTCGCCTCAGCACAGGCGCTGGCGACCATGTATGCCATGCTAGCCAATGGCGGTGAGTGGCAAGGGCAGGTGCTAATTGATAGTGAAACTTTCGAGCAACTGTCATCACCGCAATTAATGGGTGCAGACGCCGTCATGCCCGCGCATATGAATTGGCGCTTGGGCTATCATCGTCTGTTTAGCGTTTGTGCTGATGCTTCATTGGGTTTTGGTCATATGGGTTATAACGGCTCCGTAGCTTGGTGTGACCCAACACGCCAACTGTCGTTTGCTTTTGTCCATAATTTTGACGCCACTATGCTAAATGATGTTCGTCAATTTGCACTGACAGAAGCGGTGCTCGATTTTATTACTACAAATGATAGTGGGTATCAATAGCTTTGAAAAGCAGGCAAGCCTTATGAATCAGCATAACTAGAGAGATAATTGGCTTGCCTGTGATAAATGCGCGATAAAGGTTTGCTAAATTAATGCGACTCATTAGGTGTCATTTTTAGTAGCTTAGTCGCACTCAATCCATGGATAAAAATGGACGTCAAGATAACAATCGAACAAACGACCCATAGTTTAAGGGCGTCGTCATCTGCAAAGAAGCCTTGGTTGAGCGCGTAAGACAAATAGTACAAAGTACCGATACCCCGAATACCTAAGGCTGAGATGGCGTATTTTTCGGTACGAGGGAGGTTGAGTCCTGACAATGCAATGAATCCCCCGATTGGCCGTATTAATAATAAAAAGGTGAAGCTGACGATATAAACGCGCCATGTCAGCTCGACCCCAGATTGCAGCCCTTGACCGAGGAACATACCAAAAATCACCAGTACCAATGACATCAGTAAGCCTTCTGATTGCTCAGCAAAGTCATGCAGTTTTTGATGATAAGTGTGCTGATGTTCTGAGCGGCGAAAGGCGAAAGCAGCAACAAATACGGCAATAAAACCGTAACTGTGTACATATTCTGCTAAGCCATAAGCCACTAGTGTGAGGGCAATAACCACGTAACCTTGTGATATAGTCGTATCCTGGCTATGTTTCGAAAACACCAGTTTGGCCATCACTTTGCCAACAACAATACCGACCACCAAGCCTGCGCCAATTTTCCACAGCACATCATGAGTGAACCACGACCATAGCATCTCGCTGGTAAAGCGCTGACCCTCGCTAAACGCTTCTGCGATCTTAATTGCTAAATAAACAAAGGGAAAAGCCAGTCCGTCATTGAGTCCTGCTTCTGACGTTAGGGTAAAGCGAGGCGTATCTTCACCGCCCGTATTTGGAGGACCTACCTGAATACTAGAGGCGAGCACAGGGTCAGTTGGTGCCAGTACCGCACCCAACAAGATAGCAGCGCCTAGCGTCAAACCAAAAGCATAATAGCCAAGCACTGCCATTACAAAAATACCGATCGGCATGGTGATCAGTAGCAGCCTAACCGTCGGTCGCCATAGCTGCCAAGATAACTCGGTATCAATCTTGATGCCAGCACCTACCAGTGATACCAGAACCACAATCTCAGTGAGCTTTTCGATAATCAATCCATTATCAATGGGGTCTAAAAAAGATAAGGTTGTCCACCAGTATCCCATTATCAAGCCAAAGCTGACTTGCAGCATTGGTAAGGAGATAATCGAGGTGCGCCGAAAAATAATAGGGAACAATGCCCCTAGCAGAAAAGCAATGCCGCACACCAATAAGAATAAGTTATAGTTGTCAATCATAGGGTTTAGGCACGCTATTTTATTGGTTTTAGAGGTGTGTCATTGGGTGACATTTATTAGCCTTCAATAATGAGGGTAAATATCTTTTAATATCGCAAAAAATCGTTATCAAAACGCGCGCTGCGTTGTTTTTTGGTGAAAAAAAAGCCTGCATAGCGCAGGCTTGATTTAAAAAAATTCAATTTTTAATAAAAAGTACGGTTAATCAAAAATCAACGCTCGACTTGACTGACATCACGTACTGCACCAGTATCAGCGCTAGTCGTCATAGCAGCATAGGCACGTAGTGCGGGCGTTACATGACGTTCACGACTTACTGGCTTCCAAGCATCGCGACCACGAGCTTCCATGGCTTCGCGGCGAGCTGCTAAATCTGCATCGCTGACCTGCATATTGATGGTGCGGTTTGGGATGTCAATATGAATAGTATCGCCTTCTTCAACCAGACCAATAGCGCCACCTTCAGCCGCTTCAGGGCTGGCGTGACCAATTGATAGTCCTGACGTACCGCCAGAGAAACGACCGTCAGTGAGTAGCGCACACTCTTTTCCTAAGCCTTTAGACTTTAGGTAAGTCGTTGGATAGAGCATCTCTTGCATGCCAGGGCCGCCTTTTGGACCCTCATAGCGAATGATGACCACATCACCTGCCACGATTTTATCATCAAGCACGGCTGCTACTGCATCGTCTTGCGATTCAAAGAGTCGTGCACGACCGGTAAAGGCTAGGATGCTTTCATCGACGCCTGCGGTTTTTACCACGCAGCCACGCTCAGCGATGTTGCCATACAGTACTGCCAGTCCACCATCTTCTGAATAGGCATGCTTGGCACTGCGAATACAGCCTGACTCACGGTTGACGTCGAGGTTTGGCCATTCTTTTGACTGTGAAAATGCCTCAGTGGTACGGACGCCTCCAGGAGCGGCGATATAGCGTGCACGCGCCTCAAGATTGTCAGGATTCATGATGTCCCATTTATCGATGGCTTCTTTCATCGTGGCACTATGAATGGTTGGCAAGTCAGTATTCAGCAAGCCCGCACGATCAAGTTCGGCCAACAGCGCAAAGACACCACCGGCACGATGCACGTCTTCCATATGATATTTTTGTGACGCAGGCGCAACTTTCGAGAGGCAAGGTACACCGCGACTTAAACGATCGATATCATGCATTTTAAAGTCGACTTCCGCTTCATTAGCAGCAGCGAGTAGATGCAAAATAGTGTTGGTCGAGCCGCCCATGGCGATATCTAAGGTCATCGCATTTTCAAAGGCGGCTTTGGTGGCGATAGAACGCGGCAATACCGAATCATCATCTTGCTCATAGCGGCGCTTGGCCAATGACACAATCGTTCGTCCAGCTTCTAAGAATAACTCGCGGCGCAGCGAATGAGTCGCCAATAGCGAACCATTACCAGGCAATGCCAAACCTAACGCTTCGGTCAAGCAGTTCATAGAGTTAGCAGTAAACATACCAGAGCACGAACCACAAGTTGGGCAGGCTGAGCTTTCAATGGCTAAGACGTCTTCATCACTGATGCTATCATCAGCGGCATCCATCATCGCATCAACCAAATCAAGCTTACGAATCGCATTGCCTTTACTGTCAGTGGTATGGACGTCGCTACCGCCGTCATTATTATGACTATGAGCCACGGTGCTGGCAATGACTTTACCCGCTTCCATTGGCCCACCTGAGATAAACACCACGGGAATATTTAGGCGCATTGCGGCCATTAGCATACCAGGGGTGATTTTATCGCAGTTAGAAATACAAACTAAAGCATCAGCGCAATGCGCATTGACCATATATTCAACAGAATCGGCAATGAGGTCACGACTGGGTAGTGAGTACAACATGCCACTATGACCCATCGCAATACCATCATCGACAGCGATAGTATTGAACTCTTTTGCGACGCCGCCCGCCTTTTCAATCTCGCGCGCCACCATTTGCCCAAGGTCTTTTAGATGCACATGACCGGGTACAAACTGGGTGAATGAGTTGGCAATCGCAATGATTGGTTTGCCAAAGTCGCTATCAGTCATGCCAGTTGCACGCCATAGTGCGCGAGCACCTGCCATATTACGACCACCAGTAGAGGTTTTTGAGCGATAATCCATGTGATATTCCTTACAAATAGGCGAGGTTTGTTAAAATGTGCAGCCTCAGCTGTGATATTAATAGTGTGCTTTTTATACTGAGTGAGTACTAGTGAATAATACTAGGTCATTACCATACCATTAGATATGGATAACTGAAAACGATTCGTTAACAATCAGTCGTGTATTGCAATAAAAAAGTAAGCATAGCGCTACTCAAGACGCTCCAAGATGGCTTTATCAAACCAAGGCAAATCTACTTTATCTGCCTCCAACTTAATAATAACGCTTAAGGCATGGTTAGCGACCAGCTGTTGGTAATCTCTGCTAGGTTCAATCGTCAATAGCGCATCGGGTGGCTGTGTTTGCGTCTTGGATGGCTGCTCATCAACACTAACTAGAGTTTGTTTGTCATTCTTATAAAGAATATCCACACGACCAAAAAACTGCCAGTCCTTGAAGGCGGCGGTAATGGCGTCTGCGGCATCTTTGGTATATATTTGCTGAGTGTCTTTGCCCGTATTGGTCCAATGCAAGCGTACTGCTAATTGTAGGGCTTCGCTGAATACGACCAATGAGCCAATGACTTTTACATGCCAAGGACTGGCTAACAGCCCTTCATTGATCCCCATTAGTTTGGCAGCAGCATCGGCCGTCATAGGTGTATTGAATTGTGCAAGTAGAGCAGGCGTCAATGGATTTGCTTGCTTAACGGCATCCTCTAGACTGTCATAGTGATATAAGAACGGTAGTGGTAAGTCCTGAGTCACGGTCTTCTTAATGATTTTGCAATTATGTATCTGCCAATGGATGCTCTTATCAGTCAGTGCTTCCGCTAAAATGATAGCGTTTGGCGCAATGGTGTGAGCGTGGCTCTGACGTTCAGAAGCAGTGTTATGTAGAGCGTCTGTGTTGTGCACGGCATCTTCTGTTACAGGTGTCAGCGTATGATTGAGCGCTGTACCAGCGTCATTATTGGGTGATGTTTGAGTCGGCAAAGTTAGCGCATCCATAAACATAGTGTCATTAAAATAGAGTATTAATATAACATTTAAAGCGACTGTCTCGCCAACCAAATTGGTAGGCTAAAGCGATTGATATTTTGATTGAAGTTCTGATTCTGAGCATTACAGCGACTTGTGTTCAGACTGTATTTCGTCCACTATATTAAGTACGTTTTAATCCATTCTAAAAAAGAGTAAACAGCTAGCAACCAAAGGAAAAAATAATGACACAAGCCAATCAGCAAGCCAAATACGATGATAATAATATCTTTGCCAAAATGCTAAACGGTGACATTCCATATCACAAAGTGTATGAAGATGATAAAACCCTCGCTTTCATGGATATCATGCCGCAAGCGAAAGGCCATGTACTGGTTATACCTAAGCAAAAAGCCGTCGACTTGGTGGATCTTGAACCAGAGTATGCCGCCGCTGTTTTGATGACCTCTAAAAAGGTGATGCAAGCACAGCGTCAGTTATTTGAGCGTGAAGGCATTATTCAGATGCAGCTAAATGGCTCGCAAGCGGGTCAAACTGTTTTTCACTATCATATTCACCTGATTCCTTCGAGCATTCATGAGCTAGGTCGTCATGCAGTCACTCAAGCAGATCAGGGTGAACTGGCAGAAATGGCTCAACAACTTGCCGCTATTATCTCCACCTTTTAACATAAAAACAGCGCTTTCTTATTTAATAAAGCAACAGAGGGCGTTAGATTTTAAGTTTTTCTTCATAACTATAAAAAGGCAGCTCACAAGCTGCCTTTTTTATTGCTTGGTAATAGTCATGTAACAATCGTTAAAGTAGTGTTACAGAGTCAGGGATTGTCTGGGGTTTTGGAAAAGAGTGTGATAAATATCATATTTGCCCAAATTGCATGTTTGTAATTACATGGTTGTATAAGGTACGTGTTTGCATAAGTTATGCTAATAATTTTTGTCTTTATCAAACCGTAGGTTGATTTAAAAATACACTGTGCTTTTGTCTTGTTACTTTTTGAGGATATCATTTTTTATGAGTAAATTACCTCGCTCCACTATTTTGCTGCCAGTATTTTTACCCGCCGCCGCTATTATGCTGTTGCTAGTGATTGGCACAGCGATTAATCCCGAAGCTGCTGGCGAATTGTTTAGTTCTGTACTGGCGTTTACCACCGATACTTTCGGTTGGTTTTATATGTTGGCAGTTGCTATATTCTTGGTATTTATTGTTGCTTTGGCTTTCTCGTCTTATGGCAGTATCAAACTTGGGCCTGACCATGCGGAGGCTGAGTATAAGTTTCTGGAATGGTTTGCCATGCTGTTTTCAGCAGGCTACGGCATTGCCTTACTGTTTTATGGCGTCGCCGAACCTGTGCTACATTTTGCCAGTCCGCCACTCTCAGAGCCACAAACCATTGCTGCTGCCAAAGAAGCGATGCAGATTGCTTATTTTCACTGGGGATTCCACATTTGGGCGATTTATGGCGTGGTAGGGTTATCATTGGCATATTTCTCTTTTCGCCATGGTTTGCCATTATCAGTGCGCTCAACGTTATATCCGCTAATTGGTGACAAAATACATGGTCCCATTGGGCATACGGTTGATGTGTTTGCAATTGTAGGTACTATGTTTGGTATTGCCACCAGTTTGGGTTTATCGGTAGCGCAAATCAATGCAGGCTTGAATTACTTATTGCCTGAAATGGTTCCAGTCAGTACGACTGTGCAAGTCATTATCATCACTTTGGTTACCGCAGCGGCCCTCGTTTCTGTGTTGGCTGGAATGGACAAAGGTGTTAAACGGTTGTCTATCCTAAACATGGTATTGGCCACAGCGCTGATGATATTTGTATTTATCGTCGGTCCATCGGTATTTATTCTGAATGCCTTTATGGAGAATACCGGTAGCTATTTGGGCAATATCGTTGAGCGTACTTTTAGTTTACAAGCCTATCAGTCGAGTGATTGGATCGGTAGCTGGACGTTATTTATCTTTGCGTGGACGATTGCATGGGCGCCTTTTGTTGGTTTGTTTATTGCAAAAATTAGTCGTGGTCGCACCATTCGTGAGTTTGTACTGGGCGTGATGCTCGTGCCAACGCTGTTCACCTTCTTTTGGTTCTCAGTATTTGGTGATACCGCGCTACATATGATTATGGTGGATGGTTATGATGCGTTAATCGGTGAGGTGCAGAATAACCAAGCGATAGCGTTGTTTAAATTGCTAGAGAATTTGCCATTTACCCAAATCGTCTCATCATTAACCGTATTATTAATTATTACTTTCTTTGTGACGTCATCGGACTCAGGGTCATTGGTCATTGATTCGCTCGCCGCAGGTGGGCGCAGTGATACGCCATGGTGGCAGCGTTCGTTTTGGGTGGTCACCGAAGGTGCCGTCGCCGCAGCGCTACTCATCGCGGGTGGTCTAAGCGCGTTACAAACCGCTGCTATTGTTAGTGCTCTGCCTTTTGCAGTCATTATATTGATTTCGACATTTGGCATGTGGCGTGCGCTACGTATCGAAGGGCATCGCAACGAGAGTCTAGCCAATGACAACCATCTGCCGCCACATTTGCTCAAACTAGATGCATGGCGTGACCGTATTGACTATATGACCAGTCAGCCAACGCGTGACAAGGTGTTGGATTATATCCAAGGCACTGTCATGTCATCGATGACAGAAGTCGCTGAAAAGTTTCAAGAAGCAGGCTGGTTGCCTGACGTTAATTATGATGAGGTTAATAATCGTGCAGTGCTCGAATTGAGACGTGGTGAAAACGTTGAGTTCTGGTATGAGGTTCGTTTGTCCGAGCATGAGATTCCTGACTACTATACTGAGGATATGGCCAATACATTGCCACAAGAGCATCACCATCGCGCTGAGGTATATCTGCGCCGCGGTGGTCAAACCTACGATTTATATGGTTATCAGTCAGAATCAGTAATTAACGACATTATCGATCAGTTTGAGAAGTATCTACACTTTGTTAATGTGTCGCCAGATATTTTGCCGTGGCGTATGCAGGAACATGATGAAGACATCACACTTGAGCAGGGTAGCGTGTTTGATAAGTAATCTGTGTGATAAGCAGACCTTTTGTATTGAATGAGGAAAGGCAGCTGAAAAGTTGCCTTTTTTTAGAGGTCAACTATTTTTCATGCTTTATTTTTCTATAGAAGTGGTTTTACCAATACATTTATCAAGACAGCTTTTTACATAAGTCACGTATTCAGTGGTGGTTAGCGGTCGTTTTTAGTTGATTTTTACCGCTTTAAAAGCATTTTAATTATCAACAACTGTTATTTGTGCATACCATAGACACATTTATACTTTGAAAAACGGATGGTTATATAACAGTATTAGGCACATATACCAATTTATAATTTTTGAGAGCATTTTATGAGTAAGTTATCTGGCTCTACTATTCTGATGCCCGTATTTATACCGACAGCGATTGTCATGATATTGCTGGTGATTGGCACTTCGGTCAATCCACAACTGGCTAGTGGCTTGTTTGAGCAAGTGCTGAATTTTACCACTGAGAATTTCGGTTGGTTTTATATGCTGGCAACCGCGCTGTTTTTGATATTTATTGTGGTGCTGGCGTTTTCGCCTTATGGCAGTATCAAGCTTGGTCCTGATCATGGCGATGCGCAGTACAACTTTATTGAATGGTTTTCGATGCTATTTTCGGCAGGCTACGGTATTGCGCTACTGTTTTATGGTGTCGCTGAACCGGTGCTACACTTTGCAACGCCGCCGCTGTCAGAGCCGCAAACCATTGCTGCTGCCAAAGAAGCGATGCAGATTGCTTATTTTCACTGGGGTTTTCATATTTGGGCGATCAACGGTGTTGTCGCGCTGACGTTGGCTTATTTTGCTTTTCGTCAAGGTTTGCCCTTATCAATGCGTTCGACGCTTTACCCTATTATCGGTGACAAAATATACGGTCCTATCGGCCATGCAGTCGATGTATTTGCTATCTTAGGTACTTTGTTTGGATTAGCAACCAGCTTAGGTATTTCAGTCTCGCAAATTAATACGGGTTTGAACTATTTGGTTCCTAGTATCCCAGTTAATACCACCGTTCAGGTCATTGCCATTACTTTAATTACTGGTTTGGCATTGATATCAGTATTGGCCGGTATGGATAAAGGGGTCAAACGCCTGTCTATCTTGAATATGATACTGGCAACATCGCTGATGTTGTTTGTGTTTATCGTTGGTCCTTCCGTATTTATTCTAAATGCCTTTATGGAAAATACGGGCAGCTATTTGGGCAATATCGTTGAGCGTACTTTTAGCTTACAGGCTTATCAGCAAGGCGATTGGATTACCAGTTGGACGCTGTTTATCTTTGCATGGACGATTTCATGGTCACCATTTGTCGGCATATTTATTGCTAAAATCAGCCGTGGTCGTACCATTCGTGAGTTCATCGCAGGTGTGATGCTAGTGCCAACCATCTTTACTTTCTTTTGGTTTGCCGTATTTGGTGACACAGCGCTAAATATGATCATGGTACAAGGCTATGAGTCATTAATTACTGAAGTACAGAATAATCAAGCGATTGCTTTGTTTAAGCTACTTGAGAATCTGCCTTTTACGCAAGTAGTGTCAGCTCTGGCGGTCGTGCTTATTATCACCTTTTTTATCACCTCATCTGATTCGGGCTCTCTAGTCATTGACTCGTTAGCAGCAGGAGGTCGTAGTGATACGCCAGCGTGGCAGCGCACGTTTTGGGTAGTGATACTAGGTGTTGTCGCCTCTGTGCTTTTGCTGGCAGGGGGTCTACAGGCTCTGCAAACAGCAGCTATCGTCAGCGCCTTACCGTTTACCATTATTATTTTGATTGCTATGTATGGTATGTGGAAAGCGTTACGCATCGAGGGGCATCGCAATGAGAGTTTGGCGAACGAGAATCATTTGCCGCCGCATCTGCTCAAGCTTGATGCTTGGCGTGACCGGATTGATTACATCACTGAGCAGCCAAGCCGCGAGGATGTTTTAGACTATATTAAAGGTATTGTCATGTCATCGATGACTGAGGTAGCTGAAAAGTTTAAAGAGACTGGCTGGCACCCTGAAGTGAACTATGATGACACCAATAATCGAGCGGTATTGGAGCTGCAACGTGGCGATGACGTGGAGTTTTGGTATGAGGTGCGCTTGACCCATCAGGATACACCTGATTACTATAAGGAAGGCACAAGCAGCCATACACAAGATCACTATCACCGCGCCCAAGTTTATCTGCGCCGCGGCGGTCAGACCTATGATTTGTACGGCTATCAGTCTGAGTCAGTGATTAACGACATCATCGATCAGTTTGAAAAATATCTGTACTTTTTAGATGAGTCGCCTAATAGCTTACCTTGGCGCATGCAGGAGCATGATGAAGACATCACGCTAGAGCAGGGTAGTGTGTTTGATAAGTAGTGTGTTTGATAAGTAGTGTGTTTGATAAATAGTTGGTTTCATTATTAAAACTGAGTATTTATTGTTGCAAGTTATTCATCTGAATGGCTTGCAATAAAGTCAAGAACCCTTAGAATAACGGCTTGTTTTCATTACGAATCAAGCCATTTTTTTATGCTTATAAATAATCCAGTTTCTTCTGACTCATCTGCACCAATCGCTAATGATCATCCGTTGTTACAACCGTTAACTATCGGTGGTCTGACGATTGAAAACCGTCTGATGGTGGCGCCCATGGCAGGCGTGACGGACAATCCCTTTCGAAGGTTATGCAAATCCTTTGGTGCCGGTCACGCAGTCAGCGAGATGATAATCGCTGATACAGCGCTTTATGCACGCAAAAAATCTCTTTATCGTGCCAATTTCGATAATGAAATCGCGCCTATTTCTGCACAGATAGCTGGAGCTGAGCCGGATAAACTTGCCGAAGCGGCTCGTTATCAGATTGATAATGGCGCGCAGATTATCGATATCAATATGGGCTGTCCTGCCAAAAAAGTTTGTCGCAAGCTGGCAGGTTCGGCGTTGTTGCAAGACGAAGATTTGGTCGCGCGTTTGCTGGATGCCGCTGTGAATGCTGTTGACGCACCGGTGACATTAAAAACGCGCTTAGGTTTTGAAAATGGACGCGAGAATATTTTGCGCGTGGCAAAGCGAGCAGAGCAAGCAGGCATTGCTGCTATTGCTATTCATGGGCGCACTCGTGAGGATATGTATACGGGTGAAGCGCGTTATGAGCTAATACGTGAGGTCAAAGAAAGCATCAGTATTCCTGTTATCGCCAATGGTGATATTGATAGCGCACAAAAGGCTCAGCGTGTTTACGAGTTAACTGGTTGCGATGCGGTGATGATTGGCCGTGCTGCTCAAGGGCAGCCGTGGATATTTCGAGATATCGAGCATTTTTTGCGTACTGGTGAGCGCCTTGATGCGCCAAGTGTTAGCGAAATTAAGGAGATTGTACTCGCGCATCTACAAGAGCTATATAACTTTTACGGTGAATATTCTGGTTGCCGTATCGCCCGCAAGCATATTGCTTGGTATACCACGGGTATTCCTAACTCTAATGCTTTTCGCCAAGCGATGTATGGTGAGGAGAGCACCGCTGGGCAATTTCGCGTGGTCGAGGCTTTTTTGCACGCTCATGAATAATACAGCTCATAAGTAATAGGTAAGTATGGTTTGCCCACAATAGAATGGTTACGGCGCCAACCTCGCTAAGCATACACATGTATAACTGGCGCTCGGTTTCCTTGTATCACTATTGTTGTGGATTGACTGTAGATGTCTATTGGCAAGAGTGTACTAAGTTATTAGAATCGTTTTATTCATCTAATAAGGAAGTTTTACTTTCAATTCGAACAGCAGCAGTAGACTTAAAAAAGTTCGTGCGCTACGATTTTATCTAGATAAGCAATTTCATTAGTAATAAGCACAAAGTCCAATATTATGCAATAAACATATTGTGTCTATAAAGTTCTATAATCAGCGATCTTTTGGGCTTTAAACCGCTGTTTTATTCACTTTGTCCCATGTTTTTTTGCTATGCTATAAACGAACGTTCATAGGCATAATACAAACAAAAAGGATTTTTTATGGCTAATCCCTCGAAAAAAGCAATTACTAAAGCGGTAAAAGACAAAAATATTATCATCACTGGTGCATCAAGTGGTATTGGTGAGCGTACGGCCTTTTTGCTCAGTGAGTGCGGTGCACATGTTATCTTATTAGCACGTACGGAAGAAAAATTAAAAACGGTTAAAGACAACATTGAGGAGCTTGGTGGTAAGGCCACTTATTACCCTTGTGATTTGACCAATATGGATGAGATTGAAAAAGTCAGTGAGCAAATCTTAACTGATTTCGGTCATGTCGATGTACTGGTTAATAATGCCGGTCGCTCGATTCGCCGTTCGGTACACGAATCTATCGATCGTTTCCATGATTTTGAGCGTACCATGGATATCAATTACTTTGGCGCTGTCAAAATCATTCTTGGATTCTTACCGACGATGATTGGACGTCAAACGGGTCAAATCGTCAATATCTCATCTATTGGTGTATTAGCAAATAGTCCACGTTTTGCCGCTTATGTCGCGTCAAAATCAGCGCTGGATGCTTTTAGCCGTTGCCTAGCTGCTGAGGTCAAAGGAGATAATGTGACAATTACCAATATCTTTATGCCATTGGTACGCACGCCTATGATTGAGCCAACCAAGTTGTACCGCTACATGCCTGCACTCATGCCAGATGAAGCGGCGATGATGGTAGCGAAAGCAATTGTCCGTAAACCAAACAGCATCGCCAGTAACATGGGTAAGTTTGCATCGGCTACTTATTCATTAGCACCAGCCATCAACGTGGGTATTCAGTCTATGGGTTATCGTATTTTCCCAAGTACCCGTGTGGCGCAGATCACCGATAAGAAACCAAACCTTGCGCAGCGTGCCTTTGCTAGGATTTTACCGGGTGAGCATCACTAAGATAGTACGTTTGATGAATTTAGGAAAAGAGATGCTACGGTATCTCTTTTTTATTGCCTTGAAAGGTATATATAGTTTATATATACAGATAAAGTAGCAGATTTTTATTTACCACAACATCAATTATGGTAGTAATCATGGTTCCCTAGTGAGGACTTGAACCTTGATCTGTAGGCTAATGATATCGAGGTTTTGAATTATTGTGATAACTACAGTGTACTTGATGGTGTACTTACCATATATATTCTATTCGTAGTCAGTGCGCTATACAGGCATCAGGCTATCTCATTAAAACCTTCCAAGTTAGCACCTATAAATGTGACAACATAGATCAGCAGGAAATTTCTCTTGTTCAAGTTTCTGTTATGGCAACAAAACTTAAGCTGCACTCGGCGGGCTAAACAAAACCTTCAACTTGTTTTTAATACCTTTAGCGCGGAAAAATCGTTGCCACATGCGATAGAAAACATCAAATATTAGCTTGAAAATATTGTCATGGCTCGCTTCACCCACTGCGCCATACTTAACTGGATTGTTAATGGTATCTTCTTCCACGTAAGTACCGAACCAACGATCAAATAGAATGATAACGCCACCGTAGTTTTGGTCAATATACTCCTCATTAGCGCCATGGTGAGCACGATGATTAGAAGGGGTATCAAAAATATACTCTACCCATTTAGGAAATTTACCGACCGTTTCAGTATGGATAAAGAATTGATAGATCAGATCGAGTGCATAGAAGAAAAACACCCAAACAGGATGAACACCAAGCATCATAAGCGGTACAAAGAATAACCACCAGCCAGTGACTGAATACAATAAACTCTGCCTCATAGCAGTAGATAAATTCATCTTATCATCAGAATGATGCAGCACATGCGCTGACCAGAACCAGTTGACTCTGTGTGAAGCACGATGGAACCAGTAATAGCTGAATTCAACAGCAATGAATATGGGAATAACCGTTAGCCAGGTTACTTCAATTGTGAAAAGACGATATTGATATAGCCACAGACAGATTGGTAATACAATTAACGCTTGTACAATCAACTCAAACGTTAAATAAGAACCGCCCAAGCTAAAATTAGTAATGGTTCTTTTTAAGCTAAATGAATCACCGTACCCACGCTTAGACTGATAAAACCATTCAGCCAAAAACAGTAGAAAAAATGGCACGCCCACCAAAGGCAATAACCATTCCTGCCAATGCGAAGGTAAAACATTGCCTAACAACGGTTGCAAAGATTCAGGAGCAATCTGCAAAATAGTCTGATTTAAAACGTCTTTGTAACCGTCTAAGGCTTGACCGTATTCACCTATATTTATTAGCTTATTATTGATATCTTCCATGGAAACCATCCCAAGATGTGATCTTATAATTTTTGATTATATAGAATTCCACCACTTAAATCATAAATTTATGTATTGATTGAACATGAATTTAATAACTATAAGTTTTCATTAAGGATGAGAGATATTATTACCTTTTTATATAGGGTATACTCCAAGGGAATCGGTTATTTCACCCCTCAAACCTATTAATAGACCACTCATAATAGACTGCTATAATGGAACCACTTATAACAGACTAGCCAAACACTCGCCATAATATAAAAAACAATCCTGCCATCACCACAGCGATAACCAGTAGACGTTTCATCCAGTAGGGTAGCAAGGGTTTTTTATAGCCTAAATCGCCCAGTTTGCTATCGACACCCTCCTGTAAGCTCTTAAACTCTTGAGTCTGCTTAGTAGTCTTGACGCGGTTTTTTATCAGTTTTCCAGTTTGATGCTCATCCTCAGTTTCCTGCTCTCTATCAAAACTAATGGCGTGATTGGAGATGCCTTGCTTGTTGGCAATGGTATTGAGGTTTTGCTGCTGCTTTACTTTTAGTGCTGTTTCATAATCATCAATCTGTATCTTGGCCTCATCCATAGTGATGTTTTTATCCGCTGCCAGAGTCTTAATCGCCATGACCAGATTGCCTTTTTCGATCATCATGATGACGTCTTTTGGCAGCTTTGGGTTGACTGGTTTTGAGCTGGGGTCAGAGTTGAACATGATGATCCTTATGATGGAGTGAGCATATGACTAGATTGTGTGGTTTATTATAACCATTTTACTGACGTAACGTTCAAGCAAAAAAAATACCGCAATCATGATGAAAGCGGTATTTTAAACAGAGTTTTTTTTGTTTGTTATCACCAGTTTATAGTGCGGGCTTATAGGTCTTTCCAACGCTGGATAGACTCTTTTATAACTTCTTTCGCTTCTGCGACGTCACCCCATGATTCGACCACAGTGGTGCCTGGCTTTTTCAAATCTTTATAGTGGCTAAAATGGAACTCTAACTGGTTAATTAGCTGCTTTGGTAAATCTGCTAGGCTGTTGTAAGCATTGCCTGTATCACGGTCATCAGCAGGTACGACAACGATTTTGTCATCGACTTCACCGTCATCAACGAACTTCATAACACCGATAACTTTGGCTTTTAAGAAAATACCCGTTGGTAGAGGCTGCTCAGTCAAAATCAATGCGTCAAGCTCATCACCGTCTTCATCCAGTGTTTGCGGGATAAAACCGTAGTTGCATGGTTTTGCGAAGATTTGTGGATCAATACGATCAAGCTCAAACACCGCCAATTCGCGATTCCATTCGATTTTATGGCTGCTACCAGTAGGGATTTCTACTACTACATTGATGATGCCGCCATCTACGTCGCCTGCGTCTAAAATTTTGTTAAAATCTGCCATAAAATACTCCAGTTTGCTTTTTTTAAATGCCTGAATAATAGGGATAGGCTAAAGGGATTAATCTGCGCCACTGCAAAATAATTGCTGCGCCCGATTTGTGCCGCTTGCGATTATAACAAGTTTGATTTAAATTTTCTCATAATGCTTAAGTCTAAGCGCGCACGATATTATGCAAAAATAGACATAGAGACATTATTTTGGCTTTATTGCACGTAATTCAATCAATCCAGCATGACGCTTAGCAATATTATCGATGAGTTTTTGCGTGACCTGTGCATAGCTTAAGGAATCGGTTACTTGATTTTCTGCTAACGTTTCATCGCTATCATGATGCATGGTCACAAAGTCAGACAGCCTTAACATCTGCATGCCAGCGTAGCCGCAAGGGTTGATGGCATTAAATGCTGATAGGTCACAATCTAGATTAATCGCAATACCATGGTAGCTAAAGCCATGCTTAATCTTAAAGCCTAACGATGCCATTTTGCCAAGCATAATGGTGTTTTCGGTGTTTGTAGTGTCAGTACCTGCAGAGTCAGAGCTTGTGGTATCCGTAGAGAAGCTAGAATCTGACGCGTTAGCGCTGCTAGAGGTATCAGCATATAAATACACGCCTGGTGCATCGCGGCGCGCATGAGCACTAATATGCCCAGTGCTAGATAAGGGGTGACTCTGTAAGCAATCATTAATCACATCTTCGATTGCCTGCTCAGCATGTGATACCAGATTGCGTACGCTCCAGCCCACACTATCTAGGTCAAACAAAAAATAAATAACCAACTGCCCGTGACCGTGCCAGGTGACTTGACCGCCGCGATCCGTCTTAATGATAGGGGTGTCCGTGTGCTGCAAGATGTGCTCTTCTTTACCAGCTTGTCCTAGAGTATAGACATCATTGTGATCGACAATCCATAACTCATCAGGTGTCCGCAGCTTGTGTTGTTTTTTTAAATCAATGCGCGCTAAGGTGCGGGCGAGCATTGCATCGAGAGTAGGAACATAGTCTGCCGCTGATAGAGATTTACTGACCAGCGTGTCATTCAGCTGTTGCATGGGATTTTGCATGAGAGTCGCAGTCTTTTGTGGTTTGGTTTAGAACGAATTTATTATGACTAAGCATTGCTATTGAGTGTAGCAGTTTTTGTGAATGTGCAACACGCCCTAGCGAATTTTTGGTAAAAACTATCGATGTTTTTAAGCCATACCAAAAAGCTGTTATAAAAAGTCAGACTTAAAAGTCACATTGATGAATACTTGGGTGTTAGGGCGTATCAGGTATTGATTATAGTACAAACGCAGTAGTCAACTTAATATACTGTTCATTACGCAGCTGATGCGCTACATTAAAGCGCAATGAATGGAATCTCATTGGTCAGGCTCTCGTGCTAATGACAGGCGCTATTAGCCATAAGTTAGTGGCTGACTAGAAATATAGGGCTTTTGACCCAAGATAGGGTACTGACTCCAACGCATATACCAAGGAAGACTAATGACAGATATTACTGTAGACACCCAATTAGATACTCAAAATCAGACCGCCATCAATACTGGTCTGGTACAGCACCAAGCGCCAGAAATGCATAGCATTGCCTATACGGTAGAGGATATGCAGGAGCAATTCTCACATCTACAAGCATTGAGCCGTTCACAGCCGATAAATGATTGGGTAACTCGCTTGACTCAATTAGAAAATATCGAGATGATGTTGAGTGACAACCAAGCAAATTTTGCTCAAGCTATTAGCGAAGACTTTGGTCATCGTAGTGAGTCAGAGACTCAGTTTGCAGAGCTGTTTCCGAGTTTCACTGGCATCAGCCATGCCAAAAAATATGGCAAAAAATGGATGAAAGCACATCGTGCGCCTATTTCTGCCTTATATATGCCTGCTCATAATGAAATCCAGCCACAGCCATTAGGCGTGGTCGGTATCATGGTTCCTTGGAACTATCCGCTGTTTTTGGCGGTAGGACCGCTGATCGATGCTCTTACCGCTGGTAACAGAGTCATGATCAAAATGAGTGAGGCGGCACCGCAGTTTGCTCAGACCTTTGCTGATGCGATTGCACGTTATTTTTCATCAGATATGGTCTGTGTGGTACTGGGTGAGGTTGATATTGCTGTTGGTTTCAGTGAGCTGCCATTTGACCACTTGCTTTATACTGGTTCCACTGCGGTTGGTAGAAAGGTCATGGCGGCGGCGGCGCCAAACCTAACCCCTGTTACGTTGGAATTGGGCGGTAAGTCACCGGTCATTGTCTTAGATGATGCCAATTTAGAGTCTGTGGTCAATCGTGTGATGATGGGCAAAACATTGAATGCCGGCCAAACCTGTATCGCGCCTGACTATGTCTTGATTCCGCGTCAGTATCATGTGCAGTTTATTAATCTGGCCAAAGAATGGGTAGAAAAACACTATCCTAATATTGAAAGTAACCCAGACTACTCACGTATCATCAATGGTGAGCAATTTAAGCGTGTGAAAGGCTACTTGGATGCTTTATCCAGTGATGAGGTGCATGAGCTTACCGCTGTTGAATCTAGTATCGAAACACGTCTGATGCCGCCAGTGATTGTTAGTGAGCCTGCTCCTGATAGTGAGGTCATGCAAAATGAGATTTTTGCACCGATTTTACCATTGGTGCATTATGAGTCATTAGATGACGCCATTCAGTTTGTTAATGCACGACCGCGCCCGTTGGCTCTATATGTCTTTGGTGATAATCATACTGGCATAGAAAAGGTACGTAATAATACCGTCTCTGGTGGTCTATGTATCAACGAGGTTATCATGCACGTAGCACAGCATGACTTACCGTTTGGCGGAGTAGGAGATTCAGGGACTGGTGCGTACCATGGCAAAGCAGGTTTTGAACGTCTCAGCCACATGAAGCCAATCTTTGTACAGTCAAAGCTGAATGGCCTAAATATGTTGTTACCGCCTTACGGTGGACTGTTTAAAAAGGCAATGGCGCTGTTCTTGAAGTAAGCGCATTTTGACAGAATTGCAATCTTAAAATAGTGATTGGTGATATATAAGCTCTAACAGAGCTTAATGTTATTATAAAAATCATCACGATAGGAAGCATCTACTTAGGTAGGTGCTTTTTTGTTTTGCGCGAGAGCCGCTTAAGGAGGTTTGACGCCCATTTTCTATATTCTTAGCAGGATGAGTATTGTACTTAATAGCAGTGAAATAAGCATTTGTCATCACTCTGATAAGTCGATACACTTCGTAGTAAGTCTAGACAACAGTTAAGCGGCATCACTTCAATGTCGTTATTAATGTCCCTTTTTTAATAGATTTGTTTGAATACTGCTGCCTTGATGCCGTATAAATAACCAATAGGACCTCCCATGCGCCAATGGATTGCATTAAGTTTATTATGTATGAGTGCGTTGTTACTGCCAGTATCGGCATCAGCAGCCTGCGACTCACCCATCAAATTTGGCGCACTGACATGGGAGAGCGGTCAGTTCATCTCTGGGGTACTAAAGTACATCGCTGAAGATGGCTATGGTTGTACGATTGAAGAGGTGCCGGGTGCTGGTCCTGCGCTTGAAACTGCATTGTCTCAAAACGACATCCAAGTAATTGGAGAGCAATGGGTTGGACGCTCGCCAATCATGGAGCAAGCCATTGCACAAAATAAAGTGGCGGTCATCGGTGATACGCTGAAAGGCGGCGCCACTCAAGGCTGGTATGTTCCTAAATATGTACTAGAAGAAAATCCAGGTCTACGCAGTTATCAGGATTTGCCTAAGTACGCTGGTCTATTTAAAGACCCCGAAGACCCTGGCAAGTCACGCTTTATGAACTGTCCGTCTGGTTGGACATGTGAGATTTTTAATACTCGTTTGCTGAAAAATACTGGTTTGGATAGTATTTTTAACAACGCCCATCCCGGAACGGGTGCTGCGCTTGATGCAGAGATTGCCTCCGCGTTTGAGCAGCACGAACCGCTATTATTCTACTACTGGCAGCCTACAGGCTTGATGGCAAAGTATGACTTTGCGCCGTTAGAGTTCCCTGCTTATGACGACGCCTGTTGGCAAGATTTGCTACTTGCTGATGGTACAGCCGACTGCGTCTCTGGATTTCCTGTATCGCCTTTGGGTATCGCCGTATCGACACCCTTTATTGAGTCTAATTCTGAGCTGGCTGCTGTCTTCGAAAAGGTTCAATTCACCTCCGATGAGCTCAACGGTGCTATCTTAGAGATGAGTGAGAGTAAACGTAGTGGCGATGAGCAAGCCTTAACGTTTTTGCGTGATAACCCCAACGTTTGGCAACAGTGGTTATCTGATGACGCGGCCACGAGTCTTGCTGCTAAGTTAGGTATTAGCCTAACAGGTGCTGCTGTTGCTAGTACTGGTGGTGTTAATGACAGTGCAGCCAGTGACAATCGATTTGGCCTAACATCAGGTTTCCCTTCATGGTCACTTGAGACCCCGCTTAATAACACATTAGCAAGCGTTGTCCAAAACTACGGCGGTGTTTTCCGTAGTATCAGCAATGTCACTTTGACCTACCTATTACTACCCATTGAGCGTCTCTTAACCATCATGCCACCTTGGCTAATCATTGCGCTTGTGACGGTATTGGCTTGGTTTGGCGTGCGCAAAATTTGGTTTGCATTAGCATGCGGGGCAGGGTTGTTTTTAATTGGCGCGTTTGGATTGTGGGGCGCGTTGATTGATACCTTTGCGCTGCTCATCGTATCGGTGTTGGTCACAGTGGTGATTGGCATTCCTATTGGCATTGCCATGTCAGGTAGTAAAATCCTGCGTCAGATAGTAACTCCGGTACTGGATGTCATGCAGACCATGCCAAGCTTCGTCTATCTCATTCCGGTGCTCATGCTATTTGGTATTGGTAAAGTACCAGCATTATTTGCCACGGTTATTTATGCCTTGCCGCCACTGATTCGTTTGACGGCTTTGGGCATTACGCAAGTCAATCATGAGATGGTGGAAGCAGGTCGCTCGTTCGGTAGTACGCACCTGCAGCTACTTATCTGGATTAAGTTACCGCAAGCGCTGCCCAGTATCATGGCGGGTATTAATCAGGCGGTAATGATGTCACTTTCTATGGTGGTATTGGCTTCTATGATTGGTGCCCCCGGTCTTGGCGAAGATGTCTTGCAATCTATCCAAACGCTGAATATCGGTCAGGGCTTACAAGCAGGTACGGCTATCGTCATTGTCGCCATTATTATTGACCGTATAACGCAAGCCTTTGGTCAAGGTAAGCGTGCACGTCAAAAAACTATTGACGCAGGGAAACGCCCGATTGGTTAGTCGTTTACTCAATGTTAAAAGTGAACATGACCCGTCAAAAGTGAGCGTAACAAACAGTGAAAATGACAATAACGAAAACCACAATAACGAAAATAAAAAATACCAATAGCGAGAACAATGATGAATCATATCCAGCTAGAGAACATCAGTAAGATTTATAATGCCAATAGTTCGCAAGCACAGTCTGCTCTGGCATTGCTGGCTGAGGGTATGGATAGCATCAAGGTAAAAGAGCAAACTGGCTATTCGGTTGGTCTATATGATATTAATCTAAATATTAAAGCGGGTGAGCTGCATTGTATTATGGGATTGTCAGGGTCTGGGAAATCAACATTGATACGGCATATCAATCGACTAATTGATCCAACCAGCGGTAAAATATGGGTTGATACCTCTATTAGTGCAAAAAATAAGGACAACACGCACAGTGAAATCATAGCGACTACTAAACCAAGCTCGGCTATCAATATCTTAGAGCTTGATGACAAAGAGTTGCAACATTATAGGCAGCAAACGGTCAGCATGGTATTTCAGCATTTCGGTTTAGTGCCACACATGACCGTCATGCAAAATGTCGCTTACGGTCTGCGTGTACGTAAAATGAGTGTGAGCGAGCGCCATGAAGTTGCAAGACATTGGCTCAATGAAGTTGGATTGCCAAACTTAGAACACAGCTATCCTGATGAGCTGTCAGGTGGGATGCAGCAGCGTGTCGGGCTGGCACGCGCACTGGCAACAGACAATCCAATCTTGCTGATGGATGAGGCGTTCTCCGCGCTTGATCCACTTATTCGTGCTCAGCTACAAGATCAATTGCTTGAGCTACAAGAACGGCTGAATAAGACCATTGTCTTTATCACCCATGATATCGATGAAGCGGTAAAAGTCGGTCAGCGTATCAGTATATTGAATGGTGGGCGCTTAGTGCAAACGGGTACGCCTAATGAGTTACGCCATAATCCAGCTGATGATTATGTGGCGCAATTTATGAGCGCTAAAGCTTAAATAGCCCATTAGTATGGGTGTGTCTGCAATTTTTTATTTTTCATTGACCCTCAAATCTTAATGTATCTGCATACACATAATTATTAACATAAACTCAATCATAATGGGCTACAGTTAATAATAACTCATTGTATTCACACGGTTATGGTCGTAATATCATAACAATCTCAAGCCTATCATCATATTTACAACCTCAATCAATCCCTTTCTTTTTATATTAAAATAATGCATGTCAAATCAACGCCTATTCAGCGCTTTGAACCATTTGCCCATAAAAGTAGTGTCAGTAAAAGGACAGGTTATGCCAGATAAAAAATTTCGTCATAATGACCGTAGTACCGATAATGAGTCAACGTCAGAATCAGCGCATGCTGCATCACGTTGGCTAAAAAATGCCAGTACCTTGGGTGTGACGACAGTATTAAGCGCAGGGTTATTAGCCGCCTGCGGTCAGATGAGTAATGTGGATAATACTAGTAGTAGCACAAACGCAAGTAGCCAAAACAGTGGCGTGAAAAGCTCACGTGATATGCTACCATCCGATATGCTGGGGCAAATGCAGGGATTACCACAGCTGACCAAAGGATTGGGTGATATTGGCGCTGCGGTTATCGACCCCAATAAACCCACCTTGATTAAGTTTTGGGCAAGTTGGTGTCCATTGTGTTTGGGTACGCTTGAAGAGACCGAAAATTGGCGTACGGATCCTAAGTTTACCGACTTAAATGTGGTCACTGTTGCCAGCCCTGGTCATCTGAATGAGAAACCTGATGGCGAATTCAGCACTTGGTATGCTGGTATTCAAGCAGATTATCCAAAATTACCTGTGTTGATGGATGCTTCAGGCGAGCTGATTAATAAGCTTGGCGTGCAAGTATATCCTAGCTGGGCGATACTAGATAAAAATGGCAATTTAGTACATTTGGTCAAAGGCAACATGTCGGCAGAGCAGGCTTATGCCCTCGCTGAAAATGCCAATAATGACTTTGCTGAGCTCAAAGCCGGCAATACCAAGCCGGCAAATACCCAAGCATTAGACAATAACAGTAAGATTGAAACCGTTAAGCAAAAAGACGGTATGTATTATAATGACAAAGGCAAAGCGATTAATACGCGTTCAATCTATCTGGCCGGTGGTTGTTTCTGGGGTGTTGAGGCTTATATGGAGCGTGTTGATGGTGTCGTAGATGCGGTATCAGGCTATGCCAACGGTGACACCGCTAATCCAAGCTATGAGCAAGTGATTCGTGGCTCAGGACATGCTGAGACAGTCAAGGTTACGTACGATGCTGATAAAACTGATCTCGATACTGTCTTAAAATACTATTTGCGTGTGATTGATCCAACCAGCTTAAATAAACAAGGTAATGATCGAGGTGTCCAGTATCGTTCAGGCATTTATTACACCGATAAAGAAGATAAAGCGGTGATTGATGCGGCACTCAAACGTGTACAAAGCCAATATGAGCAAAAGGTAGTAGTGGAAAATGAGCCGCTAGACAATTTCTATTTGGCTGAGATGTATCATCAAGATTACCTTGCCAAAAACCCCAATGGTTATTGCCACGTTGATTTAAGTCTGGCTGATGATAAGTTAGAGGGCACAGAACGTACCAAGCTATCACCTGTAAGCACAGTTGCTGAGGCTTTAAATCCCAAGCGTTATGCTGGTTTTGACAAAAATTCGCTCAAGAAAACCCTCACCAAAGCGCAATACAACATTACGCAAGATGCTGGTACGGAGCGAGCCTTCAGTCACGAATATGATGATTTATTTGCTCCGGGTATTTATGTCGATGTGGTGAGTGGTGAGCCCTTATTTTTATCAACCGATAAATACCAATCTGGCTGCGGCTGGCCAAGCTTTACCAAGCCCATCGACATGCAGGTGATTACTCAGCATGAAGACAAAGCATTTAATATGATACGCACCGAGATTCGCTCGCGGGTAGCAGACTCACATTTGGGTCATGTATTCCCTGATGGCCCGAAAGACCGTGGCGGTTTGCGTTATTGTATCAACGGTGGCGCACTCCAATTTATCCCAGTCGATGTCATGCCGCAGTCAGGTTATGCACCGTTGGTAAAATTGGTTAAGTCATAGTTGTTGTACCATTTAGTTTAAATCAGAAAAGACGTTAAGACTCTTCTTAGCGTCTTTTTTTTATAATATGCTTTGAGCCATACCTCCATATAAAGCTTTAGTAAGCGTAGTGATTTTGCTGCAATTAATAGCGAATTCTGAAAAAAACAACAAACTTCGTTATACTTAACTTTTATTGATGACTCACGCTGAGTAAGCGTTGTAAGCTTATCGCCCTTATATTATGTCGCCTTTCGTGTTGGTGACGTTTATTTCTTATTTTTGCGTTTTTAAGGCCATAGTATGACCGTTACCTATGCACCTATTATTACCTCGTTACTCGATAACGATTTGTATAAATTTACGATGTTACAAGCCATGTTGCATCAGTTTCCGCAGACGCATGGCGTTTATCGCTTTCGCTGCCGCAATAATAAAGACACGGCCTATCCGTTAGCCGATATCAAAGAGTCATTAGAGCATCAACTAGATAGCTTGTGTGAGTTACGATTTTTAGAAGATGAATTGGAATATTTGCGTGGTTTGCGCTTTATTCGTTCAGACTTCATTGATTATCTGGAATTGTTTAAGCTGAAGCGTCGCTTTATCACTGTCAGTACCGATGGCAAAGGCCGTTTATGTATCGATATCGAAGGGCCTATGATTCAGGCGATGTTCTTCGAAGTTTTTGTCTTGGCGATAGTGAATGAGCTATATTTCAATGCCTTATCAGATCCTAGTGTCATTGAAGAAGGACAACGTAGACTGGACGCAAAGGTTGCGTTGTTGCATCAATACGCAGAGGAACAAGCAAAGGATAACCATGACACGCCACCTTTTATCGTCGCTGATTTTGGTACTCGTAGACGTTTTAGTAAAGTTTGGCAAGCTCATGTGGTTGAGACCTTGCACAAAGCTGAACCAAATATCGTTAGCGGCACATCAAATGTTTATTTGGCAAAAAAGCTAGGAATGACACCAATAGGGACAATGGCGCATGAGTTTATGCAAGCGTTTCAGGCTTTGGATGTGCGCTTACGTGACTCACAAAAAGCCGCCCTTGAAGCTTGGGTGCATGAGTATCGTGGCGATTTGGGCATTGCGCTGACAGATGTCGTTGGGATGGATGCGTTCTTACGTGACTTTGATTTATATTTTGCCAAGCTATTTGACGGCCTGCGTCATGATAGCGGCGACCCGTATATCTGGGGTGATAAGGCGATTGCTCATTATAAAAAGCTAAAAATAGATCCTAAGACTAAGATTCTCACCTTTAGTGACGGTTTGAATCTAGAGAATGCTTGGGAGTTGCATCAATATTTTAAAAATCAGATAAAAACTAGTTTTGGTATTGGCACCAATCTCACCAATGATATGGGTATCACCCCGATAAATATCGTCCTCAAACTGGTTGAGTGCAATGGGCAGCCAGTCGCTAAATTGTCTGACAGCCCAGGCAAGACCATGATCAATAATGATACCTATCTTGCCTATCTACGCCAAGTCTTTGAGGTTGATGAGCCTGAGTAGAGCTGAATTAGCTGTCACTATTATCTGTGTTATCTTCTTCTTCAGCAAACGCCGCATCTAGTGCTTGTTGCACGGCATTGATACGGGTTTCGCAAACGCGATAAGCGGCGATTGACTCTTCAACCGTTGTCATTAGATTATCAATGTCTGGCTCATCTTGTTGCTGTAGTTCAGCTGCATTGTTTTTTAGAATATCGTAAGCCGCCTTAAAGGTTTTTGGGGCGGCTTTTTTGCGTCGGCGAGTAGGGGTAGTCATAAGTTATTCCTGATTTCTTGTAATGGTCTAAGTAGATAACATGGTTTGAGTAAGTAAATAATTATTAAAAAACTATTTTATGATTCGATGGGCGTCTCAGCAGATTCTGTCATCTTGTTATTAGTTTTAATATCAATAATCTGCGCTTTTGCTTTACCATCTTTTAAGACAATATGTACCGTTTGCTCGGGATAAAGCTGCGTACTGCTGGTCAGTATTTGCTTGTCTTTTGCATCAGTAAGCATGGTATAGCCTTGCTTGAGCACACGAGAAGGGCGATGCAATAGTACAATATCACGTAGATGCTCGCTGTTACGCTGTGCTTGTATGACGTGTTGCTGAGCACTTTGCATAACAGTTTTTTGATAGTCTTGGCTATAAATAGCAGCGATTGCTAATTGCTGATAAGCAGAGGATTGGGTCTGCGCGCGCAGATCGCTTGTTAACCTTGCTGCTTGCTTAACTTGGCGCTGTGCGCTTTGCTGAATGCTACGCCACGCATAATCACTGTCTTTTTGCAGTGCGGTTAGCTGACCAGTCGTTTGCGATTGTATTTGGCTTAACTGGCGTGACGTTTGTTGCTCAGCCATATTCAACTGCCGTTGAGCAGCTTGTTTGATTTGTGCTTGGTATTGCAGCGTCTGAGTGACTAGCTGGGCTAAATGCGCCATGATAGCTGCAATCACTTTAGATGGCGTATCAAAGCTAGTATGCGCGACCTCATCTAAGATAACTTTATCCCGCTCGTGACCAATGCCAACCCACACAGGGATAGGTTGCTCAGCGACTAGGGCGGCGAGTTCATAGTCATTGAGATAAGCCAAATCACCTACCGCACCACCACCGCGAATAATCACTAACAAATCTGGCAACCGCTGATAAGTATCTTGGAATTGCTGTTGGGCGCTGACGATTGCTTGACGGATTTCGCTCGGGGCGTGATTGCCTTGAAAAGTGGCATTATGATAATGAAAATGACAAGCACCTGTACTGGCTAAACGATCCGCATCGGCTTGGAAGTCGCCCAATCCGGCAGCTTTTTCAGGGGCGACGACCAGCACGTGTTCGATATCAAATGGGGTAGGCAACTGCTGGTTCAGGTGTAATAATCCTTCACCCGTTAAACGGTCGACCATCTCGGCATATTGACGCGCCAAGTCTCCCAGCGTATAGCTGGGGTCAATATCTTCAATGGTGAGCGAAAAGCCATATTGCGCATGAAAACCTGCCGATACTTTGAGGAGTACCGTTAGATCACGGTCAAGTGGCATACCAGTTGCTCGTTCAAACTTCGCTAAGACGCGCGCGGCTTTAAAGCGCCAGAGGTTACCACGACAGCTGGCAACGACTTTGCCATCGTCATCTTTTTCTGCCAATTCAAAGTAATAATGTCCACCTTTGCTAGACAGATTACGAATTTCTGCTTTTACCCATACACGGTGATCAAAAGTTTGCTTGATAACCATCTCAACCGCTGACAAGTAGTCACTTAAACGCAGGACAGTGTCTTCTAGTTCTAGACTATTCTCCTGCTCAGCAAGTTCGGCCTCTAGAGTCGCTAAATCTTTTGCAGGCGCTAAGACCTTAGTTTGTTTGACGTTTGAGAGATTGGGTTTGCGCATGATATGAGACCAATAATATGAGACGAAAGATGATTAAGTAGTAATGGGCATTAGATAGGGTAGTTTACCCCAAAAGCGCACGCACAAAAAGAGAAGCCAACAAGCCTGCGATTCATATATTATTATTCTCGCAGACTTATTGGCTAAATACTAAATAGTAATCGTTTTATCACATGGGCTTATTGACAACGAAAGTTGATTTTATACTCATAGTCATCGCTACGTGACAAGTCCGGTGAGCCAGTACCAAAGATTGAGCCGATAACCGCACCAGCTTGTCCAACCATACGGCCAGTACGCTCATCTAAAATACCGTTATAGGTGACTTTGTCGTCGACGATAATAACTTGCTTGCTTCGGCACGTTTTTTGCGCACTGTCTATCGCATTTTGCTGAGCTTTTACTTTTGTGTCTGCAATACCAGTCGTCTCATAAGTAGAGTTGGCGCGCTGGATAACGGGAGATGAAGGCGTACTTTGACAAGCGCTCAAAGCGAGAGCAGCAGCAAAAGTAGCCGTTAAAGTTGCGGTTTTATTAAAACTAATCATAAAGTATTCCTCAAATTAAAAGTTGAGCATTTTAAGTATAATTGGCACGGACATCTTATCAGATACCAATTAACAAACAGTATGAATCTAACCTATTCGCCTCTTAAGTGTCTAGGCAGTAATTGTGTTTGGTATTGCGCTTATATTACACAGCACGATTGATATAAATAACAATGAATAAATAAAGGTAAAGTGCTACCTGTTTTATTTGATAGAAGTGTTTGACTAAGTTGTTTAGTAGCCATGTATAGCAATATCTGGTAATCATATTTGGCTTGGTTCTTACCATAGCACTCAGCTAAAAAAGCTCTATTCATCATCAGCACACAGCAAATCACTTGAAATATAAACCATATCTAGGATAATTAGACCATTCATTCTTAATTAGTAAGTAATTATATGCAATTGATTCCTGCTCCTGCTGGCGTGCTCGAAGTTGATGCGCTCTGGCAACAAGACAATCCTCACGATTCAAATACCGATACAGTGGCGCTACTTTGCCATCCTAATCCTTTATTCGATGGCACGATGAATAATAAAGTGGTCACGACTATGTACCGCTTTGCCCGTGACAACGGCATGCACGTGGTGCGCTTTAACTTCCGCGGAGTCGGGCAGTCAACTGGTGAGCATGATTATGCGGATGGTGAAGTAGTAGACGCAATGACCGTGCTACAATGGATTGCAGAACAAACCAATGCACGCAAACTATGGCTGGGTGGTTTCTCATTTGGTGGTTATGTCACGGCGCGTGTCGCTGAGCAAGTGCTAGAAGCCCCTCATATCTGGGGGCTAAATGATTTCGAAATTACTAAAATCGCTCTTATCGCACCTTCAGTTGAGAAAAACGACACCGATGATTTACATTTGCCAGCTGAAAAAACCTTTGAGATTTATGGTAACGCTGATAATGTCATTGACCCTGAGAGCATGCAGGCATTTGCCGAACGCTTAGGCATTGCTGTCAGTGTTGTAGATGGCGCAGGGCATTTTTTTCACGGACGCCTATCTGAGCTCAAGGGCTTATTAGAAGAGCACAGCTTTGGTAGTAGTGCATAGATATAGTAATACATAGATTTTACCTAAATAGCTTTTATTTATCAGTATTACTATTAATGATCGCTATGTATCAGTTTTCGCCATGATGTGGTGAGGTATAGTTCGAGAATTACTTTATTATTTATTTTGTCTAATGATGAGTCGTATTATGAGTTTATCTCCATTGCAACGTTACGAGCAAGCCGTCAGTACAGATGAGTTTACTCGAGATGAGCAGCAGTTTAAGGCTATGAGCTATCTTGATGAGATACATCATCAGCTCGTTAATAGTGTGGAACAAAAGAAGGGCTTTTTTAGCTTTTTAAAATCTAAGCCCGCTGCGCCAAAAGGTCTGTATATGTGGGGCGGTGTTGGCCGTGGTAAGACATGGATGATGGACATGTTTTACGACTCTTTGACCATCGAGCGTAAGATGCGCCTGCATTTTCATCACTTTATGCAGCGTGTGCATCAAGAGTTAAATAATCTACAAGGTCAGAGTGACCCATTAGAAAAAGTTGCTGATATCATCTATGCAGAAGCCGTCATTATCTGCTTTGATGAGTTTTTTGTCTCTAACGTTTCTGATGCGATGATTTTAGGTGATTTGTTCACCATGCTGTTTAATCGAGGCATTACGTTGGTCGCGACTTCCAACATTGAGCCGTCAGGACTGTATAAAGATGGTTTGCATCGCGACCGATTCCTGCCAGCTATCGCAGAAGTTGAGCGCCATACGACGGTGATGAATATTGATTCTGGTATCGACTATCGCTTGCGTGTATTGCAGCAAGCAGAGCTATACGAATCACCATTAACAAAGGCCAATCACCATTGGCTAGCCAACCGTTTTGCCAGCTTATCTAATAATCAAAAAATCAGTAATGAGCCGATTACTATTAATGGTCGTGAAATCAAAATAAATGCTCGCACCGAAGATATCTTATTCTGCGATTTTCGTCATTTATGTATGGAGCCACGTTCAGCCTCGGACTTCATCGAAATCGCGAAGCAATTCAGTACGGTATTGGTCAATGCAGTGCCAGCACTAGATGATGACTTGCGTGATCCAACGCGTCGATTTATTTATTTGGTCGATGAGTTCTATGATCGCCGCGTTAAGCTCTTGGTACGCGCAGAGCAGTCGATTTTAGAATTGTATCAAGGGCAAAAGCTGGCATTTGAGATTGAACGCACACGCTCACGCTTGCTAGAAATGCAATCAGAAGATTACTTGCGCATGGAGCACCGTGTCGACGATGCAGCATAGCCAATAGCCTTTACCGCCACCTGCGAAAACAGCCTGTATTTTTAGACTGACAGTTTAAGAGTGATGGCTGTTTTCTGTGATAAATTGGCGCATCAAATAAATAGTACTTGCATCATTAAATAAGAATAGCCTAGGAGCGGCAATGACAACCCCTGATAAAAATGATAAAAAATTGTCCACTAAGGATATAACAGCTGATAATATGCCAATCACCAGCGATGAGATGATAGGCTGGATACAATCACGGCGCAGCATGGGTAACTTGGACGTTCCAGCACCGAGTCATGCTCAGATTAAAGCGGCGATTGAGTGTGCTGCAACAGCACCAGATCATAAGAAGCTTCGTCCGTGGCGCTTTATCGTCACAGAAGGCGACGCTCGTCATGATTTAGGGCGCGCGCTCGTTGATGCTGCAAAAGCAAAGGCATTGAATGATGGAGAAGTGCTGTCTGATAAAACGATTGAAAAAACCCATACTTTGCCATTACGTGCTCCTGTTATTATAACGGCTGTTACTCAAATGCAAGAACACGAAAAAGTTCCACATTTTGAGCAAATGCTAAGCACAGGTGCGGCGGTACAAAATCTGATTTTGGCCTTAAAAGCCCAAGGTTTTAGTACTGTCTGGCGCACGGGACTACTCTGTAACGAGCCTGCGGTAAAAGCATATTTCGGCGTTGGAGCAGATGATTATGTCACGGCTTTTGTTTATACTGGCACCAGTGCTATAGATGAGCCTGCGCGCAAACCCATCGATATCGAGCCGTTAATACGTTTTGAGTCTTGATATGCAGGTGGTTTTTAAAATCGTTTTAAAATTGATTACCTAAAAAAGCGGTTGCTTACGACAGTGATGTCTTGAATAGACAGTGTGCTTTAGTATCTCACTATGAGCGTTATATTAATAATAAGTCAGTCAATACGGATAAAAGAACATGACAAGCCCTAATAGTAGTCACAAAGATACCAACGATAATAATGAGTCAGATGAGAATACGCCTGAAAAGCAAAACAGTCTGCTATCAGGCATCATCGAACGCGCCACCAAGGCAGGCATCGCTCGTAAGAAGCTTAATCCAAGTGCGGTCGAGTCAGCAGTTGCTAAAAACATGGCGGATATTCATAGCAATCCCACCAAGCTGCGTTTGGCATTTTTAGGCGGTGGTAGTTTTGGTACAGCGATGGCTAACCTAGCCGCGCGCAATGGCTGCGATACCACACTATGGGTGCGCAATAAGCGTACTGTCAAAGCCATGGCAAAAACTCAAACCAACAAAAAATACTTACCAGGTTACAAGCTTGATGATAGGTTGAAGTATAGCCATGATTTAGAATCAGCTGTAAAAGATAAAGATATTGTTTTTATTGCCGTACCTGGTCTGGCATTTCGTGAAACGCTAAAGAATATTGCACCATTTATCAGCGGTCAGTCTATTGTGTCACTGACTAAGGGTATGGAGAAAGATACCTTTGCCATGATGAGCGATATTATTAAAGACGTTTTGCCAGAAGTAAACTTCGGTGTGATGTCAGGGCCAAATCTTGCCATCGAGATTATGAAGAACATGCCGTCTGCTACTGTCATTGCTAGTAAGTCTGAGCCACTGCGTCATGCGGTACAAGCTGCGCTACATAGTGCGTTCTTTAGAGTATTTGCCAGTGATGATATTCGCGGTGTAGAGCTTGGCGGTGCGCTAAAAAATATCTATGCGATTGCTATGGGAATGGCTGCAGCTTATGATGTGGGCGAAAACACCAAAGCAATGATATTAACGCGTGCATTGGCAGAGATGAGCCGCTTCGGTGTCGAAGAGGGCGCAAATCCACTAACGTTCCTAGGGCTGTCTGGGGTTGGTGATTTATATGCCACTTGTAATTCAGAATTGAGTCGTAACTATCGTATTGGCAACATGCTCGGTCGTGGAATGAGTATTGACGCCGCAGTAAAGAAACTTGGTCAAACGGCTGAAGGCGTTAATACCATTCAGCAAGTACACGAAAAAGCGACCCGAGAGGGTATCTACATGCCCATTACGCATGCGCTTTATGCTGTCATTTACGAAGATAAAGCGGCATTAGGTGTTGCGCTACATCTGATGGAAGCAGGCTTCCGCAGTGATGTCGAATTTGTCATGGCTCATGACCATAGTAATGCCTCGCTGACTGCCCAAATGAAAACATCAAGCGACAGCACTGATAACGATAGTAATACCGACAATAAATAAAGTCGGTACTGTCGGTTCAATAATGCAGTAAGTAAGATCAGGTTCTTTTTGGTTAATGGCAGTAGAGTGTCCCAAGGAAGGTTATGAAAATTATATTAGTACGTCATGGTCAAGCAGAAAATGAGACGCGTCCAGACAGCGCACGCAGGCTGACTGATTTTGGTCAACAGCAGGCAGCGCAAACCGCAGACTATTTAATGACTCACTATCAGCCTGATCGCTTTATTGTTAGTCCTTACGATAGAGCGCAGCAGACACTAGCATCATTTCAATCGCGCGCGCCCAAAGTTCCATTAACGGTACAGGACAATATTACGCCGTCTGATGATGCCCGTCAGGCATTGATAGATATTGGCAATATTGAAGGAGATTGTCTGGTGGTGGTGTGTCATATGTCAATCGTCGCACATATCGCTGGTCTATTAACGGGTGACTATCCTGAGTCATTCTCTCTAGCAGAGGCTAGGGTGTTTGAAATGGAGTTTGTGATGGCAGGTATGGCAAATGAGGTTGACCGTTTTGTACCTGAGCAACCATACTAAATACGATGAGTATTAAGGTTAAGATGTATTGATAATCCATTTCAATTTGCTCTGATAACAGCTTCAACGACCACTTTTAAAACAGCTTTCATAATTAAGGACACGCTTAGTGTTACATGTTTGGTTACGAGCGCAGCATAGCCCATTGGCTGTTTGGCACGAAGATATCCAGCGCTGGCAAACGGTCGATGGCTGGCAACAGCTACAAGACATCTATGCAGGCTATAAAGGCAATGCGCAAAAGAATGTCTGTCTGTATATTCCCTCTAGTCATGTACTACAAGTAGATACTGAGCTTACGACCACTCAGCTTAAACAGCTCGGTAATAGTGGCAAGCAATATCTGTTTGAAGAAACCTCTTTGACGCCTGTTGAGCAACTGGCGATTCGGCAAATCACTCATGCTGACACCCATCAGTTGTATGCAGTGGCGCAAAGCGATATCGATTCATGGCAGCAGAGTGCCAAACTGGCTGGCATGACTATCGCCGCCTTGGTGCCTGATTTTTTACTGTTGCCAACGCCAGAAGAAGGCGCAGGTCAGCAAGTGACCCTGTATCAGGATAAGCACACGATGCTGCTACGCCAGTCATTGCATCAAGGCATGGCTGTGAGCTATTTGCCACTGATTTTTGAGCGCTTTCCACATTTAAGTGAGGTGAGTATATTGCCACCCATTGATGCTTATGACGCAACTGATAGCAATATTAATTTGCAAAAAGCATCAATACCAAGTGCTTCAACTCAAGACATATCAACACAGAGTCACTTTATGGCGCAAACAGCAGCGCTTATTGCTGATCACCAGTTACTATTAACAACGTTACCCAACACGCCAAAACCTCTCGAATATCCTGAGCGTCATGCGCTCAACTTTTTTACTAAGTCAACAGATTCACAATTGTCACCGTACTTACGGGTGGCGATGATGGTAGCGTTATCGGCATTGGTATTGCAGATAGCAACAGATGGCGTGCAATGGTACCAATACCAAGAGGCAACAACGGCGACCAAAACCGAGATAGCGACTCAGTACCAGTCTTGGTTTGCCGATGAGCCACTCAGTAGCCGTACTAAGCTACAAGTACAACTCCAGCCCAAGCTACGTAGTGATAGCCAAGCACCGGCCTCTCATATGGCTGCATTGGCTCGGATATCACCTTTAATCAAACAGTCTTCATTGCACGCACAATCCTTAGCAATGCAACCATCGACGCTCAGCTTTACCTTGATCGCACCTGACCGCAGTAGCTTAGATCAATTTACCAATACTCTGGCCGCACAAGGTTTAAATGCGAAGTTAGAGCAAGTAAATGGTAACGAGCAAGGGCAGTTCAGTGGTCAAGTGACCGTTAATGTCGTAGAGAATAGCGGTACGCAAGCAGCGGTGGCACAATCATAATCTATTCGCCATTTCAGTCGTGGCAACAAAGGTAAGAAAGGGTAAAAAGGTCAAACATGAAGCGATTACAGCGCCGCGGCAAAAGCACCACAGCCAACCCTGAGAGCAGCACTGCAACCGCTGTGTTGTCACAACGTTTGAGTGCTTACCAAAATATACTATATTCGCGCTGGCAGGCATTGTCACCGCGAGACCAGTTGGCATTGGCAGTATTGTCTCTATTTTTATTACTGTTTATTGGTGGTTACGGTGGTTATAGCATGCACCAAGCGGCAAACAAGAGTAAGGATGACTATCACGCCCAAGTGGCTGATTATTTTTGGTTACGTGCACAAGCCGGGAACATTGATAGTAATGTCATGAATGCGGCCAACACAACAGATGGCTCGGCTTCGTTGTCACCTGCGACTAGCGTCAATGAGCTATTAACCAATTCAGGAATTGTAAATGCGCAAGTTGTGGCGACGGGTGAAGCCATACAACTAAGCTTTAATAATGCCAGTCAAGCCGTGGTCAGTGCGGCATTGGGTAAGCTTGAGCAGCAGGGCTGGCAGTTCACACAGCTATCTATACAGCAAGACTTAACGGACAAATCTATTGAAGTTCAAGCAACCATTGTTTCATAAGGTTAGAGCCTGTTGAACATATAAAATATCCTCAATATTTGGCTTGTGAGGTATAGCTTCATTATCATCTTATTGAAAAACAGCTTAATCGGCACAATTAAATAACTATTCGTGATTGTTAATGATGGCCAGCTATGGATGTTTATGATGAATCAATCTTCTGATCGCAAAACTGATGAGCCGATACGTCAGCAGACGAACGCCGCTGATGATAAGGGCTATAATAATTACAAAGAGCCAGTCAGTACGTCATTTGATGAGGGCGGATATGGCCACAACATCTCTCACTCCGAAACATCCAACAATGCTATTGCCCAGCGAGGACAGAGCACTATGATGAGTAACGCCAAGCGCCGTTCTTTAATTACTTATAACCATATTACTTATTTTTTATATGTGGTGAGCTATTTTACCGCTGGGCTGCTTTGGATTGTGCCCATTGTGATGAACTATGCGAAGCGACATGATGCTGATGGCTCATGGCTCGCTACCCATTTTGATTGGCAAATTAAGACGTTTTGGTACAGTATTGTCTGGTTTGTAATCGGTGTTATTATCATAACGTTTGCTTTAGGTGGCTTTGGGGTCAGTATGTTGGCCGACAGTGGTAACATTGCTATTGGTTCGGTATTGTTGGCGGGCTTTGGTTTATTGATTATGATATTTACCTTTATCTGGCACCTTTATCGTATCGTCCGTGGTTGGATAGCACTAACTGATGGTCGCCCTGTGCCTTAGAATATACCTTAGCACGGCTTCCTTTTTTATTTATGATACGTCCAAGATTAAGACAGTCGTTCAACCATAGTTTCTATATGCAGACGGCTGTTTCAACCTTGAAATTTCCCACATGAAACTTTGCTCTTATTTCTGTTAAGCTGATATAATCGCAGCGCTTAAACTCATTCGTACTTCTCATTCACTATTTCTTTTGAGCAGGGTCTGCCATTACTATGTCTTATGCCTTACTTCGCCCTTTTTTATTCAAGATGGATCCCGAACACGCCCATGAAATGACTTTATCATTATTAGATAAAGCACATAAAGCGCGTGCTTTAGGTTTAGTGTATGGTCAATCAATGCAGCCAACAGACTGTATGGGATTGCAGTTCTCAAATCCCGTGGGTTTGGCTGCTGGATTGGATAAAAATGGTGATTATATCGATGCATTAGCCGAGCTTGGTTTTGGCTTTATAGAGGTTGGCACAGTCACGCCAAGGCCACAGATAGGCAATGATAAGCCAAGATTATTCAGAATAAAGCAAGCCGATGCCATTATTAACCGTATGGGTTTTAATAACCAAGGTGTGGATTATCTGATAGAAAACGTAAAGCGCTGCAAATACAAAGGCAATATTGGCATTAATATTGGTAAAAATGCCGACACGCCAGTAGAACAAGCGGCCGATGATTATGTTTATTGCCTAGAGCGTGTTTATCCGCACGCTTCTTATATCACGGTCAATATCTCTTCACCTAACACCAAAAACTTGCGTGACTTACAGAGTGGTGAAGCACTCACTCAATTGATGGATACGATTAAAAACCGTCATAGCCAATTGGCGACTGAATATGGTTTTTATGTCCCTTTGGTGCTAAAAGTTGCCCCTGATTTAGAGCCGCTTCAAGTAGATTATATCTCACAACAATTGATAGATTTTGAGATTGATGGTCTGATTGCGACCAATACTACTTTGAGTCGTGTCGGTGTAGAAGACTTGCCTGATGGCGACCAAATGGGTGGTCTATCTGGTCGACCTGTCAGCCACATTAGTACTCAGATTTTGCAACAGTTTTCTGATCAGTTGGGTGATAAAGTAGCTTTGATAGGTGTTGGTGGTATCGACAGTGGTGCCAAAGCGGTCAAAAAAATTGAAGCAGGTGCAGACATGGTACAGCTCTATACTGGTCTGATTTATCGTGGCCCTGGGTTGGTACAGTCTTGTATCCAAGCAATCGGTGGCTACTATGATGCGATGGAAGGCTAAGACACTTGAAGCAAGATAGTAGCAAACTGAGCTGCACTGTTTGATATATATAAATAACGTTGTTGTAAATCCTGAATAAAACATTTAACGAACATCTGAACACAATCAATTAGGCATGAGGCATAAAACATGAGTGGTCTAGATATTGTGATTGCTATTGTCGTCTTGATTGGCTTATGGCGCGGCTTTCAAGTTGGTCTGATTAAGACGGCAGTTGGCTTAGTCGGCTGGTTTATTGCGCTTATTGCGGCGACGCGGTTGGCAGGTTCGATTGCCCCTCAATTATCAGGTATCGTACAAAACCCTGTATTACAGATGGCAATGGCATTCTTATTGGTCGTGATTGCTATCTTAGCCATTATGCATTTGGTGGCTTTTGTTTTCTCAGGTGTGCTGAAAACCTTACGCTTGGGCGTGGTGGATAAAATGGCGGGCGGTGTACTGGGTGCTGCCAAAAACGTACTGATGGTTTTGGTTGTTCTTAGCGTTAGTGCGCCGTTGTTGGTGCAAATGCCACAGTGGCAGACCTCTGTGCTTGCACCTGAACTACTGCCTTATGCGCCAATGGGTAAAGCCTTGGTCTCGGATATGTTAGGTATGGCTTGGGATCAGGTGAATCAGTCCTAGTTTTTTTGTCTTTAAGTTTGGCTTTTGGCATTTAGTTTTAAGGATTATTTTTACTTTGGTTTACCGAATCGATTCTTAGACAGTTTATAATAGAGCCTTTGTAATCTCACCTTGAAAAAATAACATTTGATAGCAATTAGTGAGCATAAATAACGCTGGTTAAGTGCTCTGAATGAGCGCTTGATGGCTCATTGATTTGATATTTAAAAGTTTTTTAGCGTTTTAACATTTCAGCGCAGAAATCCCCTACTTCTAAAGTAGTGGGATGAATGCGTTATTGATAACTACCCTTACTCCCTATGGTATTATAATTAATAATTACAACGCCAATTAACAACAAGCTCCTTATGACCAA
>NZ_JASDCF010000011.1 GCF_030408035.1 Psychrobacter sp. APC 3426 | reverse complement strand
GGCTAAGAAGTTAAGAGCACGTTTAAAGCAGCTTACAGTCAGCTATGGCTCGATTAGCATGGACAACTGGGACAGTTTTATAACCGCCTTTAAAAGTGATAACAAACGAATTGGCAAACAGCATACGATAGGGATTGAAGGCAATAACTGCCGTCTTAGACACCGATTGCGTCGGGCGGTTAGAAAGACTTGTTGCTTCTCAAAAAAGCTTGATAATCACTTTAAAGTATTCGATCTGGTGTTCTTTTATGTCAATTATGGCTACGTCTGATGCCAGCATACTTTTTAGAACACCACCATAGTGTTTAATCTGCTAGAGGTCAACGATGAATAAGGGTAGCGAAAATCTAATAGCGCGTTTTGGTCGGGCAGTGGCTATACTTAACATGGTTAAAAATATAAAAACTGCCAAAACCATAAGTTGTACACGCCAGATAGCATTTGCGCTAAGTTTGATCGCGGTGCCGGTAGTTGTACAAGCCGCTGCTTATCAAACCTATGTGATTCATACGTATGGCGGTGAGGCGTTATTACCGGCCGTTCGTCAGCAGTTAAATGCCAGTCGCGATGGCGGCACGGTCTCAACTTATCAGGATAAATTAGTAGTACATACCACTGCTGCTAATTATCAAGCCGTGCAACAACTACTGGGCCAGATTGATCGTCAGCCTCAGGCATTGACCATTGCTGTGCGTGTGGGTAATAGTCGTCAGTCTCAAGATGATATCCAGCAAGGTCAGATCATTATCACCAATCGCGGTATTCAGGGCACAGGTATCATCAACCAGCGTAATAGCCAACAGCAAGGCAGTAATTTATATCAGGTACAAACGCTGTCTGGCAGTGCCGCGAGCATTAGCACTGGAACGCTGTATTCACTGAATCAGGCTCATGTTGCTAATCGCTATCCAAATTATAATCGCCCGTCGGGACAGATTGTTATCCAACAGCAAGTATTGCTGCCAACGACTCAAGGTATTGCTGTCACGCCAAGGCTATTGCCAAATGGGCAAATAGAAGTAACATTAAGCCAAGTAGAAGAGCAGCTCTTGCGCGCTAATCCTTCTAATAATCGCTATGGTTATAACCAAAATAATAGCGTGCAAGGACAAAGATTAAATAGCACCGTTGTCGTGCCACGCGGGCAGTGGGTCGATATTGGACAACTCTCGCAGAATAAGCAAACCCAACAGTCAGGTTACGGCAGTAATCGTATTATTACTAGCAGCAATAGTGTCCCTATTTCAATACGGGTACAGTAGGCAGTCCTTATTATCCCTACCTTGTTGGGTATATTGAAATATAGTCAGAGCACTTTTAAACCGCTACGGTGTTATCCGCCCTAGACGTACTTAGTGTACTATCTGCGGTCGGTCGCCTTGTAGCGATTTTCAAATTCCTTGACTATAGACATAAAAAAGCGCGACACTGCTTATCACAGTACCGCGCTTTCTCATTGATGATAATCTATCAGGAATTAATCAATATAAACCACTTCTAACGGTGGAAAACCATTGAACTCGACCGATGAATACGAGTTGGTATACGCGCCCGTGGTTAACCAATAGATTTTATCGCCAATCTCTAGCTCTTCTGGTAACTGGTAACCGGCTTCTTCATACATGATATCAGTTGAATCACAAGTCGGACCTGCCAACACCACCGTGCCTTCACTTTTCGATATTTCCATTTTCGGCGTATAAACAGGATATTTAATTGCTTCACCCAAGGTTTCAATTAAGCCTTGGAACAAGCCCACATCAGTATAGACCCAACGTGTCAAATCAGTGTGTGATTTTCGGGAGATGAGCACCACGTCACTGACCAATACACCGGAGCCACCAACCAATGAACGACCAGGCTCAAGAATAATTTCAGGCATCTCATCTTCATTGTAATCATCGGTCAGATAACGGGCAATCTCTTCAGCATAGACCTTAATCGGATTGACCTCACTGATATAATTGGTTGGGAAACCGCCACCCAGATTAATCATTTGTAGCTTAATACCTTCTTCATTTTTCATCCAGTCAAACATATATTTGACCTTGGCCAGTGCATCATCCCAAGCTGCGACATCCTTTTGCTGACTGCCTACATGGAATGAGATGCCATAAGGCACCAAACCCAAATCACGTGCTTGAATCAACAGGTCAATCGCCATATTAGGATGGCAACCAAATTTACGTGATAGTGGCCATTCAGCGGTTTCCGAGCCTTGTACCAAAATACGAACGAATACCTTAGAGCCAGGGGCATGTTTGGCGATATTTTTTAGGTCAGCTTCTGAGTCGGTTGCATACAAGTCGATACCTTTTTCAAAAGCATATTTCACATGCTCTGCTTTTTTGATGGTGTTGCCATAAGAGATACGCGATGGCTCAACGCCACAATCCAATACGCGATCAAGTTCATAGATTGAAGCACAGTCAAAGTTTGAGCCAAGATTGGCCAATAAGTTAATGACTTCAACAGCAGGGCTAGCCTTCATTGCATAATGCAACTTTGCATTTGGAAACAGGCTTACCATCTCATGGTATTTCGTTTCAATACGACTCAGATCGACCACCAAAAATGGTGTTTCACGACCTTCTGCAGCTTTGGTGAATTTCTGCCAAGCGGCAGGGTCAAAATATTGGTCAATTTTGATCATCGTCATATTAAGAAACCTTTGATAAACATAGTATTTGCTAAGGGAGAGGAGCCGTCTTTGGGTGAGGGCAGAGTAGGTAGACTACAACAATCGTGTTGTCGTTAAATATTTTAAGAGCATGCTTAAGTGCTTTAAAAGCATATTAACGACACAATGATTGTCTGAGGTAAAATTAAGCGTTGGTGGTCTGCGGTTGTTTTTCAGCAGATTGGTCACCTTGTTTTTCGCGTATCTTTAGCACTTTTTTGACTTTATCACGTGCACGCGTTTGTTTGAGGCGAGACAGGTAATCAACGAATATCACCCCATTTAAATGATCCATTTCGTGCTGGATACAGACAGCGAGCAGGCCTTCTACTTCTTCATCAATCTTATCACCGTTCTCATCCAAAGCCTCGATACGTACTTTGGTCGGACGCTCAACCTTGTCATAAACATCAGGGACTGATAGGCAACCTTCTTCATATGGTTGTTTTTCTTCTACCAGTGGCGTCACTTTGGGATTAATAAATACCCTCGGCGCATTCTTATCTTCCGATAAATCCATAACAATAAGCTGAATATGACGGTCTACTTGGCTGGCTGCAAGCCCAATACCTTGGGCATCATACATTGTCTCAATCATATCAGCGATTAAGGTTTTGATTTCAGCAGTCACTTCCTTGACAGGCTTGGCGATGGTACGCAAGCGCGGGTCTGGGTAGTTTAAGATAGGGAGTAATGCCATAAAGCTCACCTCAATGATAAGGATAAAATAGGGTTGGTATTATAAGATAAATGGGGACAAAAGTAATGCTTATCAATACTTTCCCAAAATTATCACATATAGTCAAAATATCCTAAAAACGCTAGGGTATTGCTGATATCAATTTTTTGTAGCCTCTGTCTGCGCAGGCACAGCAAGCAAGGAAAATTGATATCAGCGGCGCCTGATGTATCGATATTATTTTTCACTGAATATTTCTACTCTCTCATAGATTGGTTAAAACAGGTTATATATTACCGCACAAAAAAAGGCCTCACTTATCGCAAGGCCTTTCCAAACTCTCTAATATGATACGTCATTTAACTTATATTATAAGCTGTCTTACACGCGACGCTTATTGACGATCATCTCATATAAGAACAGTAAGATAATCGCACCAATTACTGAGAAAATCAGACCAGTAAAGCCGCCATCAGCGTCAATGCCAATTAAGCCTGCGAGAAATCCGCCTAGCAATGCACCAACAATACCAAGTACGATGGTCATAATCCAACCCATAGGGTCACTGCCTGGCTTAATAGCACGTGCCAATAGACCTGCGACCAAACCTACGATAATCATCCAAATAAAGCTCATTTTGTTCTCCTAATTTATTATCATTTATAATGTGTTACGAATTTTGATAAAGCCATTGTAAACATTCCGCAAACTTAAAAGTAAGCACAAAATGTTACTAGTGTAGGGGCTATGTTAGAAAAAACAGCCAATTGCTATTACACAGAGGAGATAGGTAAACGAAAGGTTACAAAGGTAGCAAAGTCGCTAACAAGCTCGATTAACAGCGATTGGTTATCTTTTAGAATCGTCTTAAAAATCTAGCTTAGACAAGCACTTTAAAATCATATCTTAAAAAGGAATGTTCGAAAGCTGACTATTAAAAGTAGGTCATGAATAGCTCAGCATAAATGGTTGAACATGAATTTATGGATATAAAAAAAGCGTAGCCATCGATAACGATACTACGCTTTTTACTAGAATTTGTTGAAAACTCTGTTTTACCTGATATTCGAATCTATATCGCCATACTATTTGTCGTTCAAAGCAGTCAGTAGGCGCTGATGGATACCTTCAAAACCACCATTGGACATGATGATAATGGCATCGCCAGATTGTGAATTGGCACTGATATGCTCAATAATCGCCTCAATGCTAGAGAGTACTTGTTGGTTGCCGATAGTGTCATCTGTCGCCTTGGCCTGATCAATGACTTCTTTTAGCCCCCATTCTAGCCCAGTAGGTTCATACCATAGCGTATAGTCAGCCAGTGCTGCAGACTGAGCGAGGCTATCTTGGTGAATGCCCATTTTCATGGTGTTGCTACGTGGTTCGATAATCGCCCAAATGCGCCTGTCAGACAGTTTCTTTTTGGCACCATCCAAGGTGGTGGTAATGGCAGTGGGGTGGTGAGCGAAGTCATCAAAAACTAAAATGTCATTCACATCGCCGATAAGCTCCATACGACGCTTAATACCAGCAAAAGCTGATAATGCTGCACAGGCAGTGGAGATACTGACGCCGACATCGTAAGCAGCAGCCACAGCAACCAAGGCATTATTAACGTTATGAATGCCACTCATCGACCAGTCTACCACCGCTGTCGTATCTTCTTTATCGTGGGCAAACACAACTTTAAACTGACTACCATCTGCACTGATGAGCTCAGCTTGCCAATCGCTGCTGCTTCTTAGGCTGCTGTCTTCTGCATTGACACCGTTCACAGCAGAGTCGAGAACCGCTGTACGCCAGATAGGCGTCCACACGCCCTTTGCTAAGGTATCTTCTAAACTGATGGTCGCGGCTGGCATGATGATTTTGCCGGTACTTGGAATCATGCGCACCATATGATGGAACTGCGTCTGAATGGCGTTGAGGTCAGCAAAAATATCGGCATGATCAAATTCAAGGTTGTTCAAAATAGCAGTGCGCGGGCGATAATGTACAAACTTTGAACGCTTGTCAAAAAATGCAGAATCGTATTCATCGGCTTCAATGACGAAGTAACCGGTTTGTTTGTCATCACTACTCTGCTCTGCCCCCAAGTAACTGCTATGAGCAAAAACGTGCTGCAAATGTTCGTCAGTGGTGTCCACCAATGGTACACCACCGATTAAAAACCCAGCATCAATACCAGCGTAATGCAATATCCAAGCGAGCATCGTGGTGGTGGTGGTCTTCCCGTGAGTACCAGCCACCGCGATAACATGACGCGACTGCAATACTTGCTCAGACAAAAATTGTGGGCCTGAGGTATAGCGCAGACCTGTATCTAGCATGTATTCGATGACATCCATGCCACGTTTCATCGCATTACCAACGACGACCAAATCTGGCGCTGGCTGCAAATGCTCTACCAGATAGCCTTCTTCAATCGTGACGCCAGCATTTTCAAGTTGGGTAGACATCGGCGGGTAAACATTGGCATCTGAGCCAGTGACTGTATGCCCAAGTGCCCGAGCAAGCAGCGCCAGCGAGCCCATAAAAGTACCACAAATACCAAGAATATGAATATGCATAGACGTTCCGTACGAGCTTGAAAAAAAGGGGTTAGGGTGTGATATCCGCGGACACGATTTACTACCATTGTAGATATCGCTGTGTGCTACAGGCTATATTTTATGCGCTAGGTTTTATATAACATTAGACAGTCTTAGTCAACAATCAGTGCGGCAGACAAGCGCTCATTGTAAAGTAAACGCCGTTCGATGACCAATAAAAAACGCCTAGCAAGCAGGCGTTATTTTTACTACAGGGTTTCTTATTAATCAGCAATAACTGTTTCTATAAGGATGGCTAAACCTTTAAAAGCTAATACTCTCTAAAAGAAAAAAGTGCTTATTTACGCGAAAGGGTGTAGTCGTGATCAGGCTTCTTGTCATCATCCATCAAGATAAGGTGATTGTCCTGAATATGATATGACTCAATGTGCTTTTTTTCGTAGACTATCGTAATCGTATTGTTGTCCTGACGATAAACACCAGATTCTAGCAGCGGCTCTTGTGGCCGTTCAGGTTTGTTATAAATACTGGTTTTTAGCACTGAGCCATCTGCAAATAGGTTTAAGGTGACATCAATACTGTCACAAGAGACACAAGGCACCATACCGCCATAATCACCCATCAAAGTGGCCTGCATCGAACTGATATTGTTCGACTCTGAGCTGACAGGTAATTGATGGGTATGCCCATCATTGCTTGATTGAGCCGCTGCGATGAGCGACTGACCTTCTGGTACTTCTAGTTCATCATCGGCGCTTGACCGACTGTCCATACCATCTTGTGAGCCATCTGGACTGGCTTGTAACTCAGCATGTTCGACACTATCGACAGGGGTCACTTTAGTACTGATGTCTTTGTTGGTATTAGAGGAGGCGCTGTCACAACCAACCAGCAGTACACAAAGTGGTATCGCTAATGCAGGACGAATAAAGCGTCTGACGGCATGGAGGGTACTAGAGCTAAGAGGCGCAAGATATATCATGGTCACACCAAAAACAGTATTTAAATAGTATTGCTAAAGATTACCTCTGTTATCGGCAACTTGATGCTATCGACATCGAAAGGTAATTGAAAAACGGCACAAGCGATCGTAAAAATTATGATTAGAGTGTCATTTTTGTATTTTAGGACTGAAAGTAAAGATTTGTGCTGAGCAGCTTGTGGCATGTAAATGCCAAATATCTAAAGCAGGTTTGCTTATTAAAAAAGCAATAAGATAGTTCAAGATATCAAAGGTTAGGAATATCTCTGTGGGCTTTTTGTTATCGATAGTCATTATCACTGGTCAATGTGATGACTAATGGCATTAATAATAGTTCTAATGACGAAACGTGAATCTTGCGTTGATAGCTGGTTTTAATAGAAGGTGATTTAGAGGGGGGAGTGAGAAAGGTAATCGCTCATAAAGCTTGATAGTATTGCTATAGGGCGACCGTAATCTAAAAAGACACCGATAAATAGCCAGTTGATTATTTATCAATGTCTTTTTAAGCGAAAGCAGGTCATATGAACACGTAAAATTTATCTATTACAAAGCGTGGGTAGCGCGCCTTTATTAAAAGTCGCACTCTGATTAAGCTAAGCGCTTAGTAGTGGGACGCACAATACGCCATAAAATTAGTCCATGAACGACCAATAATATGCTAAAGAGAATCAAGGACTGCTCAGGGATGCTGAGTCCCATAAATGTCCAATCGATAGAGGCACACTCGCCAGAGCCTGAAAAGACTTCTTTGAATACTTGTAAAATAGGTAAGGTATCCAACCAATAGTCTAGACCTGGACCACATGACGGCACTTGATCGGCAGGCAAATGCTGTAGCCAAACATGACGCGCTGCTACCGCTGTCGCCCAGCCGATACCTGCCAAGCTACCGAGCCATAATATCAATCGTACACCGACTGATTTTGGGTGGAACAAGGCGGCTACCAGTGCAAATGCGCCCATTATCATCAAGCCAATACGTTGAAAGATACAGAGAGGGCAAGGTGTAAAGCCCATATGGCGCTGTAAAAAGAATAACGCAAAACTCATGCCAATTACGGCCATTATGACTAAAAATACTTGTAGATTGCGGTAAGTGGTGAACTGTAGCATCGGGCAGTTACTCTTATAGAATAGTCATCTATATATGTTAAGTGGTAGTCAAAGTTTAGTCATCAAAACTTAGCGATATTGCTGCAAAAATTCCATAAAGTCTTCTGTCTCAGCTTCTTCAATCTCGGCTTGTTGCAAGATGGATTTTTCCGCCAACACTTCATACTTCGCTTGGGTATTTGGATTCAGCGTCTGCTGTAATAGCGATTCGCGATGCTGCTGCGCCAAGGTAAAGCCAAGCTGCCATAAGCTACCCAGTCGTTTACTATCAGAGTTTACTTGTGCTGAAATGGTTGACTCAGAGTGTCCAGCCTTACCTTGCATCAAGGCGACCGCTGCACGGTAGTCATTGCCACCATAATGAGCATCGAGTAATGCTGCAAGGGGCTGCATACGATCTAAGTGCACCAGCATCCAGCTCTCGAGCGATTGCTCTTCGCCATTGTTGATGATGTGCAAGCCCTCACGGCGACCTTCGTTTACCACGCGCTCTAGATTGATAGCCAGCGCGTCCTCTTCCTCAGGGAGCAAGTCAGGTGATTCACTTAACAGACAATACAGCGCCATGACCTCTAAGAAACAGGCGCTAGAAAGTCGAATACCGACATCACTATAAGGGTCAAGGTCGATGGCACGGAACTCAACATAGGCGATACCGCGACGCTCAAGCGCTTCCGTTGGCGTCTCACCGCTCATGGCGATTTGTTTTGGACGAATAGGGCTGTAGTATTCGTTTTCTATTTGTAGGATATGATTGTTAATCTGAATAGGGTTGCCATCAGCATCATCTAAGCCAAGCCTCTCAAAGCTTTCGTGCGGTGTTTGAATCGCACGGCGTAAACCCTTGATGTATTCAGGTAGGTTGTTATAACGGATATCGAGTTGCTCTTGCACACTGTTAGTATAGCCAAGCTTGCCCATACGTAGGCTGGTGGCGGCAGGTCTATAGTAAGTTGAGTCGTTTAGCAGCTCTAAATCATGCTCACGACCTGCTACAAAGCAGGGACAAACACTTGGGCTGGCACCCAATAGATAAAGTACCAAGCTGGTCAAGCGCTTAAAGTTACGGATAAGACCCAGATATTTTTCGTTCTTAAATTCTGTCAGCGTTTGGCTTTGCGCAGTTGGCGTCTCTGCCTGCCACGCTTCAAATAAGTTGTCACCGAATGATAGGTTGTAATGCAAGCCAGCAATGGTCTGCATACGGCGACCATAACGAATACCAAGACCACTACGGTATAAGGTTTTTAGTTTACCGGTATTGGAGCTGCCATAATCAGCCAACGGGATATCTTCATCTTTAGAAGACAGCATACATGGCATCGATAACGGCCACATCAACTCACCTTCAGGCATGCCTTGATAGACCAGCAAGTGTAGCTGGCGCAGCATGTTTAACGTTTCTTTCGGAGAGGTTTTGGGATCAGTGATGAGCTCAAGCAGGCTTTCTGAATAATCCGTGGTGATAAATGGATGGGTGAGCTTTGAACCAAGTTTGGTTGGGTGCGGTGTTTGTGCCAAAAAACCATCAGGCTTAACGCGCAGTCCTTCTTTTTCGATACCGCGAAGCATACCCGCTAAAAGCTGACTGTCAAACCAATTTGGGATTTCAAAGTTTACAAAGCTGCTCACAGAATTACTCATAATAGTCATCTATTGTTATTTATTATGGCAGATCAAAACGCAACTGGCGTTTGACCATAAAAGAGGTAAATATTAGATTAAGAATGCCGTCAGTTTAGCTCAAAGCTGCCATGAAAACCACGGACAATTACAAATACGATAAGCTTTACATAAGGCTGGTTTTACCAAATTTGACGGTAAAAGTGGCTAGAAAATAGCAGGTAAAATCTAAAAAAATTGCCGCTATTTATACTTGTTTGTCTGTCTTTTCTCATTGAATAGGCGGTGCATCATTCGATACTTTATCCAACTCAATCATACCGAGACACTGAAGATAAAGTTTTAGAATAAAAAGCACCTAACGATAAGATAGGTGCCTTGGTAAAAAGCCATTTAAAAAAAGTTAAGCTAAACAGTCAATATCAATACAGTCGTTTAGAAAGAAGTCGTTTAGATAGAAAACGATGAGCCACAGCCACAAGAAGTGGTGGCGTTAGGGTTTTCCACCACAAAACGCGCGCCTTCTAACCCTTCGATATAATCAACGGTAGAGCCTTGTAAGTACTGATAGCTGAGTGAGTCAATGACCAAAGTGACATCACCATTATCAAAGTTGGCATCGTCTTCGTTTAAGTCGCTGTCAAATCTAAATCCGTAAGAAAACCCTGAGCAGCCGCCACCAGTCACATAGACACGTAGCATAAGCTCATTGTCACCTTCTTCTTTACGTAGGCGACGTACTTTTTGTGCGGCACTGTCAGTTAAGCTTAAGGCCGTTGGATCTACTGGCTGGCTTGAGCTGGGGCTAAATTGGTTGGCTGAATCGTTCATATCTACCTCAGTTGCTAGGATCAAATGCTGTCGTCCTGTTTAGGTTTGCAGTTAAATAGTTGCAAATAAAGATACGCACGGCGTTTGATTCAATGGGATGCTGTCATTATGGCGATGCTATTGATGTGGCTAATGTAGCATTATAAATAGTATAGGGGTGCCGTCAAAATTATTTGGTTGACTACTGGCACTTATGTTATCGCAGTATATCATAATGGGGGTAGCGTTTAGTTTGTCAAGAGTGACTCTATATTGCCAATCAAACCCCAAGCCAATTCGTATAATAAATGCTTGGTTTTAAAATAGTTATTTAATCGTTTGCCTATCGGCTAGGCGTTTGAAATAATAGCCGCCAGCTAACATGCCAGATGTGTGTTTATTATTGCCTTATATTTTATATTACTGTTGAGATGAAGAAATTATATGATCGAATTTAAAGACGTTGGTGTTCGCCGTGATGGTCGTGAATTGTTTGCAGGGGCAAGCTTTCAGCTACATCCGGGCCATAAAGTTGGCTTGACGGGCAACAACGGCACAGGCAAATCTACCTTGTTTGCCTTATTACTCACGCAAATGGGCAAAGGCGATACCGAAGTCACGCTTGATAAAGGGGAGGTGAGCATCCCTGATAGCTGGCAAGTCGCCCATATGGCGCAGGAAGTGGGTGCCAGTACGCAGACGGCAATTGATTATGTATTGAGTGGTGATGAGCAGTGGTATGAGATTAATGCGGCGTTAAATGATTTAAGTAGCGTCAGTGATGAGCAGATTGGTGTCTTGCATCAGCAGTTTGATGAAATCGATGGCTATCGTACGCCGACTAAAGCGGCACAAATTATGGCGGGATTGGGCTTTAATACCAATCAACATGAACTGCCCGTAGAAGGGTTCTCCGGTGGTTGGCGTATGCGTTTAAACCTTGCCAAGACCTTGATGAGCCGTGCGGATTTAATGCTACTTGATGAGCCAACCAACCATTTGGATTTGGATGCTATTCTTTGGCTTGAAACTTGGATTAATGCTTTTACTGGTCTAGTGATTGTCATCTCGCATGATCAGGCATTTTTAGATGCGACCGTCGGTCATATCTTGCATGTGGAGCAACAAAAAATCACCCTTTATACGGGTAATTATCAACAGTTTATTCGTACTCGTCATGAACGTATGGCGCAGCAGCAGCAAGCATTTGAGAAGCAGGAAGCGACCAAGGCGCACTTGGACGACTTTATTCGCCGCTTCCGTGCTAAGGCAAGTAAAGCCAAGCAGGCGCAGAGCCGTATTAAGCAGCTTGAACGTATGGCGGAGCTATCGCCGATGATGGCGGACAATCCTTTTTCGTTCCGCTTTTATGAGCCAGCAAACATGAGCTCACCGTTGATTGAGCTGACCAAAGCAGATATTGGCTATACCGATACACCTCTACTATATAACGCTAACGTGCAAGTGACCCCTGATACGCGTCTGGGTTTACTAGGTATGAATGGCGCGGGTAAATCAACACTTATTAAAGCATTGGTCGGCGAGCTTGGTATTTTGACAGGCAGCTACCGTGTTTCTGACACCTTAAAACTCGGCTATTTTAACCAGCATCAGATGGATGCATTGGATGCTGCTGCAACGCCTTTGGAGATGTTACGTCGATTAGCAGGCAAGACCTCTGACGCAGAATTGCGCTCATTTCTTGGCAGCTTTGACTTCCGCGGTGACCGTATTGACACCCCAAGTGAGTTGTTCTCTGGTGGTGAGCGCGCGCGTTTGACGTTGGCTTTGATTGTCTGGCAACGTCCGAATGTTCTTGTGCTTGATGAGCCAACCAACCATTTAGACTTACAGATGCGCCAAGCGTTGACCATCGCCTTGCAAGGGTTTCAAGGGGCAGTGGTGCTGGTCTCGCATGATCGCGAGCTGATTGCCAACGTCTGTGATGAGCTGTATCTGGTGCATGATGGTCAAATCGATGAGTTCGATGGTGATATCGGCGACTATGGTAAGTGGCTGGCGGAAAAGCGCAAACAAGAGAATGCGCCAGATAAGAATACTGGTAAGAAAAAAAGTAAAAAAGAAAGTAAGAAGTTTGTTTCACGTGAAACAAAGGACAGCCAAGTTAATAGCAATAAAGCCTCTACTGCGCCATCAAACAACAAAGCTGCTCAGCCTGCGCTTAGTAAAGAAGAGCAGCGCAAAATGGCTGCTGAACAACGCAAGCTAACAGCACCGATTCGCCGTGATATTGAAAATACAGAAAAAGCACTGGCTAAGATTGATGAGCAGTTAATTACGTTAGAAGAAAAACTCGCCGACACCACTCTTTATGAAGAGAGCCGTAAAGCTGATTTATTAAAATTGTTAGATGAGCAAAGTGCGCTGCAACAGCAGCATAGCGACAATGAAGAAAAGCTGTTGCTAGCGATGACGACGCTAGAAGAAGTGGAAGGCAGTTTTCAATAGATGGCTTTAGCGAATGTGATGCGGTTTTTCAATTAAAGCTATGGTTGAATCAAATCTGTTATTTACTTCAAGTAGCAAGTATAAAAAAAGGAGAGCATTGGCTCTCCCTTTTTCATTACATTATTGTCTACGGTATTTACCATCGCCATAAGAAAGTACTTTCATGGTCGTGGTACAAAGTTGACAGTTTATTTTACCAGCAGCGCCTTTAGATAAATCAAGAATACGGCCTTTTATAAAAGGTCCTCTATCCGTGATTTTCACGATTACACTCTGCTTTGTCTTTTTGTTAGTCACCTCTACTTCAGAACCAAACGGTAACGTTTTATGTGCAGCGGTCATAGCATTCATATTAAAAATGCTACCACTAGCGGTGCGTTTGCCGTGAAACTTACTACCATAGTAGCTGGTATTGCCAGCAAAAACGGTGGTAGTCAGCAGTAGTGATAACGTGACAACTAGAGACTTGATCAAATAAGACATTTAATACCTATATGTAATTTATAAGATAGACAGATACTCTTGCCTATGTTATCCATGCTCCCTATGAGCTTGAATAATATGGGTATTTTACAATAAAGAGCTTACTTCGTCCTTACGGTTCTGTAAAAAACGCATGAGTTCAAATCACGGTTTCTACACGATAGGAATTATTTGAATAATTAAAAATAAAATGATGGTTTTCATGGCCAATGCTGTAGACATTGATATATATGGCGAGGGCTGTGAAACTTCTTTATTAGGTTAAATGAATAGATGAATTGTCTTAGAAGTAGGATACAGTCATCAAGTCAAAGATGGTTAGTAGGAGTGCTTGGTTAAATATAGAAATTGGTTCTCTATCTATTAGGTAATAGAAGGCAGCCCATACATTGAAAGGGTTAACGCTATATATTTAATAATTTTAATATTAAAAAAAGTAAATTAAAGTAATTTTTGAATTAATGTAAAAAAATCTTGCTATATTCTTACAATTTTGTAAGATGTGCAAGGTCAAACATTATTTCAGAATATTTGAATGGATATTCAGAATGATTTTGATTAGAAGTTTTGATAATTTATCTTTTATAACCCTTTGAGGAAGTTTTATGTTGAAAAAAATTGCGATTGCTTCAGTTGTTGCTGCTATGATTCCATTTAGCGCAGCTAATGCCGATCTTGGTTCTAAATTTAAAACGGCAGAAACTGGTCGCACTATCGAGCAGATTTATAAGCAGTGTGGTATTGGTGGCGCTTTGTTTGGTAATTCTAGCCCTATCTTAGCTATTATCTCTAACGTGACTTGGGATTTAGGTACTACGGCTGCTACTTCTGACTCTATGTCTCCTGAAACTTGCCAAGGTGGTAACGTTAGAGCTGCGGTTTTGATTAAAGAAGCCTTCCCAAGTGTTGAAAAAGATCTAGCTTCAGGCCAAGGTGCTCATTTATCAGCATTACAAAGCGTTGCTAACTGTGATTCAGCCGCTAGTGTACGTGCACAGTATGGTCAATATGCACAGACTTCTGCATATCGCACTGCAACCCAAGATCAAAATGCAGAAGCGCTATTCAGCATCGTTAAAACAAGCTGTGCTATCTAAAGCTTGTCAGTTTTAAGTTTTGAGTCATCGGTTTAATTATTAAGCTTTTGACTGTTTAATGATAAAAACACGTAAACCTAGTGCTTACGTGTTTTTTATTGCTTATGTGTTTATGGTGCTAATAAAAAATGCAAAAAATACTTTTGTGCGTAGCTTGTTTTGCTGTATCTACTGTCTGTGCTGCTGAACCCTACGTAATGAATTCGGTAATGGATTCAATAGTAGTTGAAGGAAAAGACAATAGTGTTCCTACTCACGATGGGAATGTTGATAATAATGAGACTTTTGAACCACGCGTGCTTGCTAACGGACGGGATATTTCATTAGCGAAAGAGCAAGGCATGCAACTGCCTAGTGATAAAACTATCATTGAAAAAAAACGAAAATCCAGTAAAGACACAGCTACCACTTCTGCCAAGCTAAAAGCATTATCTAAGCACTCTCAATGGCAACATTTACTATTTTACAAAAATGGCAAAGCTGAAGTTATTTCACCAGATTTTTATTTAACCAATCCAAAACCACGTTCAAAACGCAATTTTGATTCTTATGCAGAACTGATGGCAACGATAGAGCAGGCAAGTAATGAGAGCGTCGTTTGTAAGTATCCAGCCAGATATTTATGGCTCAGTCACCATTTACCTCAATTAAATATTAATCTAAAAGATTGCCCACAGCTGCCAGATCCCAATCAAGAGATAAGCCTAATCTTAGTCAGCAATTACTTAAAAAATCCAGCCTCTTCGTTCGGTCACGTATTGGTAAAGACCAGTATGACTGTAGACGCTGAAGACAGTACGAACAAAGAAGTCAAAGCGCTTTCAAGCGAGGATTTGCTTAATAACTCATATAATTTTGGCGCGCGTATTCCAGCCAATGAGAACGGAGCAATGTACGCTATTAAAGGGCTCTTTGGACTCTACGATGCTGGATTTTCGGAGACGGAATTTTTTAAACAAGATGCCGTGTACTCCAAAAACGAGCAACGAGATATGTGGGAATATGTGCTAAATCTTGAAGCATTTGAAACGCAATTACTGAACTACCATTTATACGAAGCAAAATCCGCTCGATTTGATTATTACTTCATCAAACAAAACTGTGGTTATCGTTCAGGAGAGATACTAGAGCTGATAAGCGATATAAAAACGACTGAGCGCATAGGCCCTTGGTACGCGCCAGATTATATATTTGATCAGTTATTAGAGCATGATAGTGGCACAGAATCGTTAGTAGCCTCGGTACGTTACCTACCTTCTGAGCAAACGCAGTTGCGAGAGAAGTTTGTACAACTATCAAAGCCAATACAAAATATTGTTAATGAAGTCATTCGTACAGAAATTACCGCACCGCTTGCCATGCTGAATACCGATGACAGAGCACTTGCGCTTGATTTTCTAATCTTACATCGCACTTATAAAATATCAAAAGACAATACTCCAGAGCAGCTAGCGTTTAAAAATGAATTATTGAGTCAACGTTTTGGGCTACCAGCCAGTAATGGTTTGGCTAAGCTGGCTGTACCTAATAAAGCGTCACCCGCATTGAGTAACAAAACCACGCAAACCAAAGTAATTTTATCTCATGAGCGTGCGCAGGTGGGGCTATCACTATTTGTGAAAGATCCTCTCAACGCTTACACTGATATTGATAAACGGTTTGAAGCAGTACAAGCCTCTTTAGGTTATGATTTTGATGATAGCAAATGGACGCTGACAGACTTTGTCTTTTTAGACATGCAGCAGATCGAAAACTTGAGACAACCGTTATCAGGCGAACCCAAATTGTCTTGGCAACTAAAAACAGGCGCGCGCACAGACTTGTTTACTGGTAGCAACCACAGTCCTTATGCGCAAGCTGGCATGGGAGCAGGCGCAAAATTTGGCAAGTACATGCTTGGCTATGGTATGTTAAACGTGACAGTCCACGATCAAGATCGACATGCAGATATAGGGGTTGAATTTGGTTTGCGCGCTAAGCGTGACAAACAAAGTGCTGAGTTGTCTTATATTGCTTCTAAACGAGAAGGACGTGCATCCATTGGCCTCACCAAATTGACATTACGGCAACAGTTGTCAAAGAACAATGATGCCAGAATCATAGTGACGCACGCTAATAATGATGCTTTAAGCGATTCAGATAATACAAATGCTAGTGTCGCTTGGCATCATTACTGGTAAAACGTTAATAGTTGTGTTCGCAGGCGAGAAAATGAAATACTGACTCAGTATCCCCATATTATGCGTTAAGTAAATGATAAGTAATAAATACTATAAGAAGGAAAACAACATGGCAGAGAAAAATTACTATGACATTTTAGGGGTCAAAAAAGACGCCTCAGACGCTGATATCAAGAAAAAGTACCGTAAACTCGTTCGTCAATTTCATCCTGATGTGAGTGACGATCCGGACGCTGACAACAAGATTGCTGAGATTAATAACGCCTATGAAACGCTTAGAGATAAAGACAAGCGTGCCGAATATGATGCCATGCTAAATAATCCATTCGCTGGACAAAGTGGTGCTGGTGGTTTTGGTGGACAGTCTGCTGGCGCTGGGCAGGGTGGTTTCCGCTGGGAAGATATTAAAGATCAGTTTGGTGATGGTGAAGCATTTGGCGGTGGTGGGTTTCGTTTCGATGATATATTTTCGGCGTTTGGTCGTGGCGCTCGTGGCTCGGCTGGTGGGCAATCAAGCGGGGCGCAGGGCGGATTTGACCAGTTCGGTGGTGGTTTTGGCGCACAAGATAGTAAAGGTCAAGATCAACATGCCGAGATTACTGTCGATTTGGCGTCGGTATATAGCGGTGACGACTATAGTATTAAATTAAACGTTCCTGTCCGTCAGCCTAATGGTAGCGTAGATTATGAGAATAAAACCCTTAAGATTAAAATTCCAAAAGGTATCACTGATGGCAAGCAAATTCGCCTAGCAGGGCAAGGTGCTGCTGGTGGTGGTAGCGGTAAAAATGGCGATTTATTTTTAAAGGTGAAAATCAGTCACGCATCTAATATCCGTATCGAAGGGGCAGATGTTTATCAAACGGTCAATATAGCACCGTGGGAAGCGGCATTGGGTGAAAAAATCAACGTCAGTACGCCAGCAGGTACACTTGGTGTGACAATTCCTAAGAACAGCAGATCTGGTAGCAACTTGCGCCTAAAAGGTAAGGGTATCCCTGCTAAGCAAGCGGGTGATTTGTATTTAACCTTAAATATCGTCAACCCTGATATTAGTAGCGAGACTGCAACCCAAGCTTATGAGCAATTAAAGCAAGCGTTTGCCGGTACCTCAATCAGCCGTTGATAGAGAGATAGGATGCTCAATTGAAGACGATGAAAATAAAGAGATAACGAGGATGATAATTATGAAACACTCGCCCGAATTAAACGATATTGTATTGAGCTTAGATGAGCTAGTGTCTGCCTGTGGTCAAGACCATCAATGGGTACTGGCATTGATTGAAGAAAACATCATTGAGTATGATGTACCAGAGCATCAGCAATTTACCGGCTATCAGCTGACAACGGTACGCCGCGCCTCACGTCTGAGTCGTGACTTTGAAGCCAGTGTGCCGGCGATTGGTTTGATACTTGAGCTGCTAGATGAGGTGGAGCAATTACGCCAGTTAAAACGTCAATTAGACCTGCAAGCACCGGTGATTGAAGTGGATATTGAACATTTAAAATAGTCAGTTTGATATTAAAAAGTAGACATACAAAAAGGGCCTCAATGATGAATTGGGCCCTTTTTTGTTTGTGAATCTTAGTTTATAAATCTGAATATCTATCAATTAACGCGAATATTTAGGATCAGCTGCTGCGGTAAATAGTACGTCAGTTGAAGAGTTTAGTGCTGTTTCTGCAGAGTCTTGAATGACACCAATGATAAAGCCAATCGCAACCACTTGCATGGCAATGTCATTTGGAATACTAAATAAACTAGCAGCCAATGGAATCAATAGTAAAGAGCCACCAGCGACACCAGATGCGCCGCAAGCACTGATTGTTGCAACGAGACTTAGTAGCAGTGCTGAAGCAAAAGTTACTTCGATACCTAGAGTATGAGCAGCTGCTAGCGTTAAGACGTTGATGGTAATCGCCGCGCCTGCCATGTTAATGGTCGCACCCAGTGGGATAGTCACTGAATAAGTATCTTCATGCAGACCCAATTTACGGGCAAGGTTCATGTTCACAGGAATGTTAGCGGCCGAACTACGAGTAAAGAATGCTGTAATCCCTGACTCACGCAGGCAAGTAAACACCAGTGGATAAGGGTTTTTGCCAGTTTTAACAAGGACGATAATAGGGTTGGCGACTAAAGCGATAAATAGCATACAACCGACTAGCACCATTAGGATACGCGCATATCCTGCTAAAGAAGCAAATCCCGTCGCAGCGACCGTGTTGGCAACCAAACCTAAGATACCAAATGGTGCGAGAGCAATGACCCACTTCACGACTTGCGAGATGGCATCAGCAAAATCGCCAACAACGGTACGGGCAGTGTCGCTGGCTTGACGCAAGGCAAAGCCGATGATAATTGCCCAGGCTAAGATACCGATATAGTTGGCTTCAGCGATAGCGTTGACAGGGTTTGCAACCAGATTCATGAGTAGATTGGTCAATACTTCTTTGAGGTTGGCAGGTGGAACTTGCTCAATATTGGCATTTATTAAGACCAATTCGGTCGGGAATAAAAAGCTGGCGCCCACTGCCGTCAGTGCGGCCAAAAAAGTGCCGAACATATACATGATAAGCACAGGCTTAACGTAGACTTCATTACCACTGCGATGTTGGCTAATCGCTGCCATGACTAAAATAAATACCAATATCGGAGCAACGGCTTTTAGCGCACCTACAAATAGCGTACCCAATAGTCCTAAAGCAATACCGACATTTGGTGCCAGCCAGCCAATCAGCACCCCTAATATTAAACCAATAATAATGAGCGGCACCAGCCCTATACGCTGGTACATCGCAATCAATGAACGCATTTGTACACCCTCGAGTAGTCAGTCAGAAGTAAATTAATGATAAAAGTAGAAAACCAATCGGAGGATGGTAGCATTTTTTCAGATATTCGCATACCAGTCATACTGGAGCGGGTAGATATCAAAGTAAAAGAGAGCAAATGAAAACAGAGGAAAAGGTGACAATATAACAATGAGTATGAAATTCGCAGACAAGTATAGGCAATGGCAAGTGTGTAAAAACTGGCCTATCTATAAGGTCTAGTAGATGAAGAGGTGAGAAAAAAGAAGGATTAAAGAGGATGAAAGCAGCAAAACATCAAAGTTTTTAGGCAAAAGAAGAAAACTATACTTTAAAGTGGGTTAACTCATAGCCTAACTGCTGGTAGTGCTTGTATTTATTACGGCCTTCTTGAACGCTAGTAGCATCAGGTTTTATCAGCTCAAGGACGCGAGTAGGGTGAGCATTGCTGGTCGCTGCCATAAAGTCATTGACCGGATGTATGGTGGTATTAAGGACGATACCGTTAAAACCTGCTGGCATATAGGTGCTAAGCAATACTGGTGCTAAAGGATTGTTAATGGCATCTGTAGCAATATCAGCATCTTTAATATCAGTATCATTGTTGGATAGGCATTGATGCGGTATGAAACTGGTGGCAACTTGTGCCCATAGCGCCTCATCAAGCGTCGACAGTAACGCCTCATCTTCAATAAGAATCAGCAACGACTGCGTGCTTTTATTAAGCGCCGTTTGGGTCAACTGACAAATAAAGCCCAAGAAATCTTGGGCTTTACTCTCACTTAAAACATAAAAACTGATTTTCATAAATCGATTAAGCCATGTTTGCGCTGTTTTTTAAGTATTGCATAAATAATGGCACAGGGCGACCAGTTGCCGCTTTATCTTTACCTGAATTCCACGCCGTGCCAGCAATGTCTAAGTGCGCCCATGCTTGACCTTCTTCAACGAAGCGCGACAAGAAGCATGCAGCAGTCACTGCACCGCCACCTTTGCCACCGATGTTTTGCATATCAGCGATAGGTGAGTCGAGCTGTTGTTGATACTCATCATCTAACGGCATATGCCAAACGAGATCACCCGATAGGTTACTGGCGTTCTCTAAGTCGAATAACACGTCTTCGTCATTACTAAACACAGCTGAACGTACGTGACCTAATGCAACCACGCAAGCACCAGTCAATGTCGCCACATCGATGATGGCTTTTGGATTATAGCGTTGTACGTAGCATAAAGTGTCGGCCAATACTAAACGACCTTCGGCATCAGTGTTTAAAATTTCAACTGACTTGCCGTTCATGGCTTTAACGATATCACCAGGGCGAGTTGCATCACCTGATGGCATGTTTTCTGCGCAAGCGAGAGCGCCAACAACGTTGATTGGTAGGCGCGCTTCACAAAGCGCTTTCATCGTACCGAGTACTGCTGCTGAACCACCCATATCAAACTTCATCTCATCCATCGCCGCACCTGGCTTGATTGAGATACCACCTGAGTCAAAGGTTACCCCTTTACCGACCAATACGATAGGGGCGTCATCATGGTCAGCTTGCGCATTGTCATTGCTTTCGTCAGCATTTTTAGCCGATTTCTTAGTAGGCAGTTTGGTCGGTAGTTTATCAGCCAATGCTTTTAAACCGCCAGCGACTTTTGCACTGCTGGTTGCTTGTTTGCTAGCATCTGCACTGAAATTGGATTTGCCGCGATACTCCATCAGTACCAACTTGCCTTCTTTGGTAGAGCCTTGCGCCACCGATAAGAAGCAATTCATGCCTAGCGCTGACATCTGGTCTTCACCAAGCACTGTCACTTTCAATAGGTCAGGATAGGTCTTTGCAAGCGCTTCAGCTTGTTCTGCCATATATGCTGGAAAGCAGATGTTGCCTGGCTCATTGGCCACGTCACGGGTCAAGCTTTGACCAGTAAATACCGCCTGTGCAAACTCTAGCGCCGGCTGTAGTGACTCATCAGCGACCAGATAGATATCGTTAAGTACCGGCGTGGTCTGCTCAGACTTATACTTATCAAAACGATAGCTCGCTGCCAACAAATTAAGAGCGAATTGACCAAATTGATTTTCTTCTAACGCATCACCCAACGCAACAGTGATAGATGCCACACGCTTTTGTGTGCTGCTATAAATGGTCTTAGCAATTTTTTGCAATACAGTATTGCTCAGTTTGTCAGTATCGCCAACACCGACTAAAAGTAGCTGAACAGGGTTTTGCTTGGTGGTTTTTTTATCACCTGCTAGGGCGTAATCAGCAACGGTTTCGCAAGCTTTGCCCTTAAAATGCGACACCTCAATCAATTGCTCAATACGTGCGCTGTAGTCAGCTAACGCAGATTCGGCAAGGATGTTTTTCTTGTCATCCACTAAAACAACCAGGCAAGCCTCATCTTTACTCTTGGCTTCTTTTTTAAGTATTTTTTGTGTATGAGTTTTTGGTAGGTGTTGAGATAATTTAATATTCATATAGTTATCCTTATTAGAATGGTGAGATTAAAATCGTAAATCAGATATTTAGTTGATAGTAGCAATGAGATATATAGCTAAAGCAGATATTGCACGCATGACTGAGTATCACTCATTCTATATTGGTGTACCATTCACCCAAAGTGATTGACATAGAATAGAATAACAAAGCCATGAAGCTATAATGCCCAACGTATTAGAATTTAGAGTTATTAACGTATTGGGCTATCGTTGTAGTGTAGCATATCAGGTAATCGGCGTGCTGTCGGCAAGGGTTAGGTAATGTTTTCGTATACATTTGCTGCGTAATCTTACCAAGTATGATTGCCAGTTTTAAGTATGGGTGATAAATATCCTAGAAAAATCAAAACCTTCATAAATCTACAAATATATCGCTCAAAAAGTCAATATTTCTTATTACTTTTATCAATATATACGCAAGCCAATAGAGAGCCTTATAATCGACTACTAATGCGCAGTTAGCAAGGGTTAGGTAATGTTTTAGCACATTTTTCACAGCCATTATTTAGCAAAACATGCTAGCATTAACGGTTATATCTATTGCCTTGTGTTTGTGTGTCATTACGAATCAGTCGCTCAGAGATGTCGCTATCTATTTAGTTAGGTATCTGGTTATTAATGAGTAGATTACTAAGTAGCTGATCGATCGCTATAGCTGTGATGCAGCACTATTGACTATAATTCTGACAACTTATCCTGCAACCAACCGCGCGCATACCAACTGTTTAAGAGTACCTATTGTGATATTACGCCGCTACATGACCCAACAAGTTGCCTCAACCACCGCTTTGGTATTGGGGTTTTTAGTGGTAATGATGCTTGGCGGTCGCCTGATTCGCTACTTTGGTATTGCAGCGGAAGGCAATCTAGACATCAGCTTATTGTTTACCATCATTGGTTATAATCTGCCGTATTTCTTAGAGCTTATCCTGCCATTGGCGTTTTTTATCGCCTTGATGCTGGTGTTCGGTCGCTTATACGTCGATCAAGAGATGGCAGTCATTAATGCCAGCGGTGTGTCGCGCGGTAAGCTTGCAAGATTGATGACTCCATTAATTTTGGCATTGTTTGTTGGTGAAGCGGCGTTATCTATAGTGGGTAAGCCTTGGGGTGTGCGCTCATCCGAGGCGGTTTGGCAGCAGCAAGCATTGAACAGCGCCTTTGACTTGATTCGTCCCAATGAGTTTATCAGCAGTGGCAATTATCATCTGTATGTAGGCAGTCTCAGCGATGATAAAAAGCAGCTGCAAGACGTGGTGCTTATTCAATCAGAAAAGCAAGAAAAAGGCAGCAAGGCGAAAAATGCTGCTGCGAATGATGTTGCTAAAAGTGAGATGGATAAAAGTGAGCTCGATAAAAACAATGCGGTCGATGTCCAAAATACTATTGATGCTGACACTGCTGAGCAATTAAATATTCCAGAGTTACCCAAAGCACTGGTAAGTAGCAATATTAGCAAAGATACTATTACGTTAGCCAAGCGCGCTGAGCAAGTCGATACAGGCGGTAGCGGCGTCACTCAACTGGATTTATTCCAAGGACGTCGTTATGAAGTCGGAGCGGGCAGCCTAAAGTATAATCAAGTAGGCTTCGATCGCTACCGTATCACCTTGACCGAATCATCTAAAGAAGTTATCACTGAAGACAATATCGAAACGCAAGCGATTGGTCCGTTGTGGCAAGCGGCGACGAGTACGGGTAGTGGTAGCGCGCAAGTGATCAATACCAATGCGCTGCGAGCGGCACAAAGCGAGCTTGGCTACCGCTTGGCACTACCGTGGTTAATGATTATTGCGCCGATGCTCGCCGTACCGCTTGCACAAGTGCGTCCACGGCAAGGTCGATGGCTGCGTTTGTTTCCAGCGATTTTATTGTTTGTTAGCTGTGCGCTGGGTATTATTTCGCTAAAAAATGCTGTGAGCAAAGGCAGTGTTAGCGTGTGGGCGTATGCGTGGCTGATTTTAGGGTTTATGGCGTTGGCACTTTATATGAATTGGGGTAGCCGTGTGCAGCATCGCTTGCGCTTTCGCAAACAACAACATGCCTTGGCGACTACTGCAACCAATGGCATCTCCAATCCAAATGATGGCACAAAAGGAGGGCAGTCGTAATGCGCTCCTTATTTACAAACTCTGCTGCTGAACCCTTGGCAAAAAAGCCAGGCAGTCTCAAAGTACTGGGGCGTTATGTTAAACGCAATGCCTTGCTGGCTATTATTGGCGCGGTCATCGGTTTGTGGGCATTACAGCTTATATTCTCCTATTTATCAGAGCTTGATTCGCTAGATGACAGTTATACGATGAGTGAGGCGATTAAGTATATCTTTTACCGTTCGCCCTATTTCTTAGAGCAGTTTATTCCGACAGGAGCGCTACTTGGCGCAGTGGTGGGTTTGGGTCTGCTGGCCAATAAAAGCGAGCTGGTGGTCATGCGCGCCGCTGGCGTCAGTATCTATCGTATCGTTGGTTGGGTGCTGCAACCGGCTCTGATTTTTGTGCTGCTCGCACTGGCAATCAATCAGTTTGTGCTGCCGTATTCGAATCAATTGGCAAAAGATATTAATGACGAAGACAGCAGCTCGTTGGTCACTTCTGTACGCGGCTATTGGACGATGCAACCACGCTTTGAGAGTCTAGAGAGTGGTAATACGAAGTCAGATGGCAGCGATATTTTGTATATCGATTATGCAGATGTACGAGGCAATATCGGCGAGGTTAAGCGCTGGCACTTAGATAGTAATGGTAACTTGCAAAGTGCTATACATGCCGAGGGTGGGCAATATATCGGTCGTAAATCTCTAGCGACTACCGATGGCAAACCGAGCGAGCAATATCGTTACGAGTGGCAGCTAAACAACATGACCAAACTCAACATCAATCAAGGTTTTGAGAGCAGCCAAGACATCTCACCATCAGATACGCTCAGCCTGCCGTTTGCGCCTGAATCGGTGTACTTACTCACGCGCAAAGCAGAGGATTTATCGCTTACGCAGCTTTACGAGCATCGTCAGTTTATGCGTGGGCAAGGCAAGCGCTCTTTAGAGCATGAGCTGGCATTTTGGCAAAAGCTACTCTCACCGCTATCGATTTTATCGCTAGTGATTGTTGCTTGCTCATTCGTCTTTGGCTCACTGCGTACGCATAGTCTGGGCTTACGAATCGTCGTCGCTTTGCTATTTGGCTTGTTGTTTAGTTACGTACAAGACTTGGTTGGTTTTGTCTCATTAGCGACTGGGTTCTCACCCATGTTGATGGTGCTATTACCGATACTTGGGAGTGCCGCGTTGGGCTTTTATCTGATAAAACGGCAAATGTAACCAAAAGCTTTCAGACATAAAAAACACGCTAAAGCCGATAACTTTAGCGTGTTTTTTTATGCTTGATAAGGGATAGTCAAATCTAGATAGTGGCGATACAAGGAAATCGATTGCAGACTATACCCTAGTATGTCAAAAGAGGTCGACGCGGTAGCGCGCTTATAGCGATTTGACTACTAGTCTTTGGTTGCCATCGTAATGGTATAAGTCTTACCTTGTTTGACCTTTTCGCTATTGCCAAACACCTCGGTAAATGAACGCTTCATAAACTGGCGTAAACCATTAATTGTCACCACATAAAAACGCCCACCTTGACGCATGCGCGCATAGGCATCGAGGAAATACAGATAATGCTGCTCTTTGCCTACTTTGGCTGGCAAGTTCGACATCACAAGGCTAAAGTCTTTGTCTTTTGCCACGTGGTTGAAGCCATTTGATAAACGCACATCGACATTTTTCAGACCGTTTTTTTCACAATTCAGACGCGCATATTCTACCGCCATAAAGTCTTTATCAATCAAGGTATGCTGACCGTTCGGACATTCACGCGCCGCTGTCATACCGAGCACGCCATAGCCACAGCCCAAGTCTATCGAATCATCGTCCGCTTGAAAATCCACATAGTCAAGCAACATTAAGCTACCATCATCGAGCTTTTGCGGCGAAAAAATACCCCACGTGGTCGCAAAATCAAACGGCTTGCCCAATACGTCTTGGCGAAAGTTAATATCTTCACGCCAGTGTTCAGCGTTTTTTAATAGGTCAGCAGGGGGTCTATGGCTCATGGGATTCTCAGATATTGGATAAGTAAAAGGGGTGCGCTGCTCAATTGGACAGCGTGCATATCATGATGCATTTTATTGAGGCTATTGTAACGAGAAAAGGGCAGGTTTGCAGCTAGGGATTCATTTAAAACTTATCATAGTTAAAGATAAGATTGATCATTCTTGCTAAACTTAAATCCGATTTAGCCAACTATAAAATATTCTATGGCAGACATTGTATTTACATCTAAAATTGATTTTTGGATTGCATTTATGCTCTGGGGTGGTAGCTTTCTGATGATTGCCGTTCCATTTTGGCAATGGAAAAAAAGCGAAAACGGTTCGTTAGCTAACAGTATTTTTTTGGCATTTATTTTCCTACCTCTTATAGCCTTAATGCTTATGCCGTTTTTTGGTACGAAATATACGTTATCAGACGATCAAATTCTTATAGATAATGGTTTTTCTACGCAGCGTATTAAGCTTACAGACATTACTTATATTGCTCCAACTCGAAATATGATTTCTGCACCAGCCCTATCGTTAGATAGACTTGAGATAGACTATAAAAATAAAAAGGTATTGATATCACCAAAAGACAAACTGCTATTTTACCAAGAAATACGAGCGCGTAATCCTAATATAGTGATAGTGAAGTAGAGTACACGTATTTAGTCTAACCTCTTAGATAATGCACCGCATGCAGCTTCTATAATCTTGTCGTCGTTAATAAATCACTATCCTCAAAAGTCTAAGCGCAACCGATACCGAAAAGCTTTTAATCCTACTTTCTCAAACGCTTCTTTAATAAATGATCAAATATAAACGGACCAAATGGCAAAAACGAGCCAAGCACACCTGCAGGCATTGCCCATAGCGGCATTTTGATTTTGCTGGTTGCAATCAACAGCATCAAAATATAGGCGATAAACAATGCCCCATGCGCCATACCGATATATTTCACTGCCTCAGGAATACCCATCATATATTTTAGTGGCATGGCGATACCAAGTAATAATAAAAAAGACGTGCCTTCTAGATAACCCATGATGGTCAGGTTTTTGAGGGCGGAATTTTGCCCTTTTGTTAGGGTAGGTAGAGTAGAGGGCTGAGCTTGCAACACGTTTTATTCCTTTTACAATCATCAATAAATAGTCAATTTCAATTTTAACCGCGCGGATGATGCTCGGCATGCAACTTCTGCAATCTCGCCGTCGCCACATGGGTATAAATCTGCGTCGTTGATAAATCACTATGCCCCAGTAATAACTGCACGCTACGCAAGTCTGCGCCATGATTTAATAAATGCGTAGCAAAGGCGTGACGCAGGGTATGCGGTGATAACTCTTTATCAATACTGGCGATTTTGGCGTATTTCTTTAATAGATACCAAAAGTTCTGCCTTGTCATATAGCCGCCTTGCGCGGTCAAGAACACCGCTTGGCAATTGCCCGATTTTAAATGCGCAATCAAATCACCACGAGCATGCGTTAGATAATCTTCCAGCGCATCTGCAGCATATTCACCTAATGGCACCAGTCGGGTTTTATTACCTTTACCGGTGATTTGTAGCCAACCAGAGTTTAAATTCACTTGCTCAAGCGACAGATTAATCAACTCGCTAACACGCAGACCACAGGCGTAGAGCACCTCTAACATGGCTTTATCACGCAGGCCAAGCGCTGTGCTAGTGTCAGGTGAGGCAAGTAGATTATCGACATCTGCCTCACTTAAATCTTTAGGCAGTGGACGGCCTAATTTGGGGCTTTTGATACGCTCGCACGGATTGTCCTCACGCAGATTACTGGCAATCATCCAAAGGTAGAACTGCCGCAAGCTTGAGAGCATGCGTGCTTGGGTTCGTGGGGTTTTGCCATCTTGAGTAAGGGTGGATAAACAGTGCAGCACGTCATCAGGCTGCCATTTCGTCAGGGCAATAGGACTGATGAGCTCGCAAGAACGCAGGTCGCGGACATAAGCGTTACGCGTCCGCGTTGCCAGACCGCGCGCCAACATCGCTTGACGAAACTCAGTGATATAAGCGGGTTCATCATCAACAGCTAGCGCTTTTGGTTGGCGCTGTTGTACGGCACGGTCGCGGCTCATAAGACGATACTCAATGATTGAATATTAAACACGCTGCAAGCACCATAACGAGGTGACTTCCGCACTTCGCGCTGCAAATAGCGGATCAGTCTCATCTTGGCTGCGACCATGCTTAGGCTTGGTATCTAGACGGTATGTTACTGCTAATCCAGCATTGGCAAACCAGCCTAATAATTCGTCACGAGTGCGCAGCTGCAAATGTTCAGCCAAATCGGACAATATTAACCAGACTTCTCCTTGCTTGGCTAAGTGAGATTTCGCGCCCTGCAACAACCCACGCAGCATTGCACTATTGGCATCATAAACGGCGTACTCTAAAGGCGAGCTGGGCTTAGCAGGCAACCAAGGTGGATTACAGACAATTAAGTTAGCGAATGGCGCATCAGTCGGATACAGGTCTGCTTGCTGTAACTGCACGTTAGCTAGCCCTTGGCGCGTAAAGTTCTCATTTGCGCAGGCTAACGCACGCGGATTTAAGTCCGTGGCAATCACCTGTTTCACACCGCGCTGCGCTAAAATTATGGCTAGCAGACCAGTGCCAGTACCTATGTCATAAGCGACATCATGTACAGTCGGCAGCGGCGCATCAAGTAATAGCTGTACATACTCATGGCGGGGTGGTGCAAAGACACCATAATGCGGGTAAATCGAAAGCCCTAAGCTTTCAACTGGCACGCCTTTTTCGCGCCACTGCGCTGCACCAAGCGCCCCTTGCAGGTCACGAAATGATAGTACACATGATTCATCAGCCGCTTTATCTAACTGGCCAAAAGCTGCTGTACAAGCGGCACTGACATCAGGAGAACGACGTAAGTGGCTGGCATAATCACTATCTAGCTCTAGTAGCAAACGGCTCAATATGCGCGAGCGCTGGGCTTGGATTTGGCGCTGTTGATGAAATAGGTTGGGTATGTCTTTGGGCGTCTCTGAGGATTCAAATGCAGTTTTATTAGACTTAGCAGACTTAGCAGACTTATTAGCCGCTTTTTTTATTTTGCGTTGCTCAGAGCGCTCATTGGTACGCTCGATACGCCGTTTGAGTGCTTGAAGCAATTGCCGCGCATTATGAAAGTCACCGCGCCACAGTAGTGATGTGCCTTCGCATGCTAAGCGATAAGCCTCATCAGCAGTCGTCTTATCATCGACTACGACAATACGTGCAGGCGGCGCATGACTGCTTGCAGATAACCAGCGGGCTTTATGTAAGCTTTCATTGCCGTTTTTATTTTCGCGCCACTGCACATATTGCTTCTCTGTTTGTAACACGTAGCTTACCTCTTATAAAAAATATATTGCCTCTAACGTACGGAGTCTTGGCTATCTGATTAAGCGCTCTTTTTCTTTACCAAATAACGATAAAGTGTGGCATTGATTGGCGCGCTATCATCACTATCAACTGTTATTTCATCAGGATCAACTTCTAAACTGATATTTTCCGCAAGTGTCTCTTGGTGAACAAGGGTGTGTCCCAAATGACGGCAAAAATTAGGAATATCGCGAGTGGTCGCAGGGTCGGTGGCGAGTATTTCAATCACCTCGCCGGCATCGGCTTTGCGAATGGTTCGATGCAGCATCATGACCGGTTCTGGGCAGATAAGCCCTTTGGTATCTAGATGATGTTGAATCGAGGTGTCAGATATTGAAGTTGTCATAGTCTCAGTTTGAATCGATATAGTCAGGTGTGTTTTTTACTATTTCTAAAGGGGATATAGTATATAGCTGTGTTAACTGTCTTCAACAATATCAGCTTCTGCTTCGGCTTCCAAAAAGTTAAAAAAGCGTTTAAAGCTCACCTTGAACAAGAATGCCACACCCACCCAACAAGCCAGTCCCAACCATGCGGTATCGGCAAATAATAGGCCAGCAATCAGCACGATGGTGGAAACCCCGATGCTTAATGCAATCATTGATGGCTGATTTAAGCGATAGCGATAAATGACCAACGCATCATAGATGATAATCGGAATAGATAACGCAATCAAAGCATATGGCAGATTATAAAACAGTTGATAGAGCAGCTGATTGTCATGGAATGCCTTGATACTAGCAATGGTGCCAAAGACCATGAAAGAGATGATGGCGGCATAAATAAGGTAAATCGCTATTTGATTGGCACGCTGTGCGCCTTTGATACGAGCAATGGCAAGTGGAACAAAGCCATGTTGAGACTTATTTTTCAGGGATTGGTCTGAAGCAGTGGTCATAATAATCAGTCATTTATGTAGATGGTATAGCAAAAATTGCTGGTATTTGAAGGGCAGGATTACCGTTGGCTTAATCTGCTTTGATGGCATCGATGGCGATACTGCTATTGGGGTCAGCAAAATAGGTCGACATCAGAATACAAGCAGAGATATCATCAATGGGATCACGTTCGTTTTGAATCCAGCCATTTTCCCAAGCGATGTCGCGCGCTGCGACTGAGGTCAGACGCTCATCACAGAGAGTCACGACCACTGGTAGATGCTGTTCCATGATTCTATGCGCGAGACGACGGGCAAATTTATGCGCGCGCTTTGACAGCATCGAGCTACTACCATCCATATTAAGTGGTAGCCCAACCACCACCTTTGCCACCCCCCAGACCTTGATAATACCTAGCAAATTGTCCCAATCAGGCTGACCATTATTCATCGCCAAAATATCAAAAGCCCGTGCAGTCTCAGTAAGGGTGTTGCCTAATGCCATACCCATCTTTTTGACACCATAATCCAAGGCTAAGATGAGATGCGGCTTGACGCTTGGTTCAGCGATGCTAGCGTCAGTCGTGATATTCGCTTCAATATCGATATTGTCATTAATAGCGACTGTGCTGTCTGTCATAAGGGTGCTATGTACCATAGTGAGAGGTGTTTCCTGTTTTTATAATCCTAGGGCTGCTTGCTTATTAAAGGTCTTGTTCAAGTGTAGCTTACTATTTAGGCATGACCGATATCACTACTGAGATAATCAAAATTAACGCCAATTTTGTCAGCAGCAATCTGCCAGCGTTCTTCAAATGGCGTATCAAATAATAAGTTCAAATCAGCAGGACAGACCAGCCAGTCGCCGTTATTAAGCTCTTGGTCGAGCTGTTTTTTGCCCCAACTGGCATGACCTAAGCACAACTGATAGTGACCAACCCCTTGACCTGCGGCGATACGTTTAAGGATGTCTTGGCTAGTGGTGATACAGACATTTTCTGATATCGCAAAAGAAGACGCCCATTCTGGTTGACCAGTATGTAATACAAAGCCCACTTGCGGATACATCGGACCGCCTTCTAATGCCACATCTTCCATCACTTGTGGGTCAGTCACTTCAATACTCAGATCTTCTAGCAGTTTGCCCACCCGCGACTGCTCTAATGGGCGATTGACCATCAGACCGAGTGCACCGTGCTTGTCATGACGACAGATATAAATCAGCGCCTGCTCAAACCTTGGGTCTGACAGCTCGGGTGCCGCAATTAAGAAATGATGAGTCAAATTGGCTTTAGACATAGACACAAATGCAACCTAATATTAAAGGTAAAATAACAGAGATGACACACCACTATATGGCGCTAATAAGCAAAAAATCAACCAAAGCAAATATTTAGCAGTTATTCGATGATAGTGGTCGACCTTAACTCTTTATTTAACATCGGTTAATAAACTGCGGGCATGGTCACGGGTAACGTCAGTGATGGTCACACCACCAGACATGCGTGCCAGCTCATCTACCTGCGCATCGTCGGTCAATATCAACAGCTCACTTTCAGTCTGCTCTTGATGATGTTTTTGCACCAAGATATGCTGATGTGCTTGCGCAGCTACCTGCGCTTGGTGGGTAATGGCTAATAGTTGCTGCGTCTGTCCAAGCTCGCGTAATAGCTCGCCGACCACTTGCGCGGTGCCACCACTGATACCGACATCTACCTCATCAAATACCAGCATTGGCTTGGCGGCATTATTATCGTCATTGGTCGCTTGTAATACCTGCATCACCAGTGCCATACGCGACAGCTCACCACCTGAGGCAATTTTATGTAGCGGCTGCATCGGCATACCGACGTTGGCACTAAATAGTAAATCAATGTCATAGCTACCTTGCGCACCATATTGGCTGACATCGGCTTTTTTGGTAAAAACAAACTCGCAGCGCGCATTGGGGAGGGCAAGGGGTTGTAATTGTTTAATTAATTGTTTGCTGACAATCGGTGCCGCTTTTGAGCGCTCTTTGTTTAACTGAGTGGCTAGGTCGAGATACGTTTGCCACGCTTGCTCGATTTGCGCCGCCATCGCATCGCTGCTCGGCTCATTTTCTAACTGCTCTAGTTGCGACTCCCACCCTTTTGCTTCATCGATTAAGTCAGTCGCAGGCAGGCTATGCTTGCGAGACAGACGGTGACCAAGACTGATTAAGTTATCTAGGGTTTGCAAACGCTCAGGGTCAGGCAGCTGTTGCTCAGCATAATCCGATAGTAAGCCTATGACCTCTGTGATTTGTTGCTGGGCCAAATGTAGCTGTTCGGAAGCCTGCTCAAAGGTTTGGCTGACACTCATTTGGTTATCACAGAGCTTAATCGCTTGCCCGAGCAAGGTCATGACGTCTGGCTCATCGGTATCATTATCGAGCAGGTGCAAGCCATGACTGGCCTCTTGCATGAGTGCTTCGATATTAGACAGCTCTTCGTGTTCTGCTTCGACTTCCGCATAGTCTACCGCTAATAACGGCGCTACGTCTGCCAATTGACTTTGCAACAACTGGATACGGTCTTGGCGCTGAGCTTCTCGGCTCGCGATATCATCAGCACGGCGTTTGAGTTGCTGATACGCTTGATAACTGCTGGCCGTTTGCGCAGCAAGTGGCGTGATTTGTGCCATCTCATCTAGCCATTGCACCACAAACTGCGGCTTCAGCAATGCTTGCTGAGCGTGTTGACTATGGATATTAACCAGTAATGAGCCGAGACTTTTGAGCTCAGCCAAGCTGACAGGCGTGCCATTTAACCACGCTTTTGAGCGACCTGTATTACTGAGCTGACGACGAATGAGAACGTCAGGCTCTTCTAATGGACGCTCATGTTTGGCAAACCATTCCGCAACGACCTGATTATTTTCCACATCAAACTGCGCATAGATATCCGCATGCGCCGCGCCATGTCTGACCATTGCACTGTCTGCGCGCTCGCCTGCACATAAGGACAGCGCATCGAGTAATAACGACTTGCCAGCACCCGTTTCACCAGTGATGACATTGAAGCCTTCAGCCATACTCAGCTCATGCTGAGCGATTAATGCAAACTGATGTAAAGTTAATGATACAAGCATCAACGCCTCTCATGATAGACCATAACGGTTAGATAAATTCATCTAAAGCCATGTCCAAAATAGGGTAAATAAAGAAATAAGATTACTTTGTTAACAGTGGAAAGTTAATAGCGGAAATAAGCCACATAGTAGTGATAAATAGTATGGTGGTAAATGCTATTAAATACAAATCCTAAAGCTGACTGATAACGTAAACGGTTATGAACCTATTATCTTTATTGGATAAAAAATGGACTGTCAGACACACTCTCTATACCATTGATACGGATGATAAAATCACGTTAAATGGTCAAGGTGCTATTTTTAAAGTCATACGTATTACTTATAGAATGCTCAATAAGCGTCTATCATAATGATAATCCAGCCACTTAGAAAAGCTGGTAGTCAGGGAGTATCCGTGCGTATCTACAAGCAAAACTTTCCTAGCCGCTGTAACAAACTTTATAGATATAATGTGGTAGCATAATCTCACATAATGATAAACTCTTGCTACTGGGTCGCATGCAAAGTGTGGCCTAAAACCAACTTCGTCATTATGTCAGAACGTTCTTGTAGAATCTGCAGCCACCATTTTTGCACTTGCCATTCGCATGCAGGCATCTATGATAACAATACAGTTGTATAGAACCATAGCAAATAGAGTAAAGCGCTTATCTAAAAGGCATACTCTCGCTAGGATTCCATAAGTTACTTATTTTTTAGTTTTGCAATAATTATTTGATAAGGAAGCCACTATGACAGCGGCGCAATTTACTAATGTAACAGTCAATGCCCAAGCGACAGTCTCTTATGATGGTCGCTGCTCAAGCCATACCATTATGTTTGAGGATGGTCGCCATAAGACCTTAGGTATTATTTTACCTTGTGATAATTTGGTTGAGCATTACCACTTCAGCACCAATACCTCCGAGCGTATCGAAATCACCAGCGGTGAGTGTGAAGTGAAAATAAATGGTGATGAGGAGTTCAGCTATTATCGGGCTGGACAGTCATTTGTCGTTGAAGGCAATAGTGGTTTTAATCTGCGGACAGAAGAGATTGTCCAGTACGTTTGTCACTTAGAAGGTTAGTTAAAAATTAGCAGGATAATAAATGTTAAGCCATCATTGAATGGCTTAACCCTATAAATACCTATCACTCAAAAGAAATAAACAGTATCAAATGGGTATTGTTTGTTTCTTTTTTTAATTTTTGCTGCAGTCTAGGGCGTGTCCTCAATTCAATCGATAATAATCTAAATGGGTTAAAAAATAGCTAAATCTTGCCAAACAGCGTCAAATAGCTGACTAATATCTCGATATTACCTGCGCTATTTTCCTTGTTTGACTGCAATTTATCTCATTTTTATCACCATTTTTAAAATGAGGACACGCCCTAGTCGACCATAAATAGCTACAATGATAGCTATATCCTATTTTACTTTATCTGTTTTTTACTCTATCTATCGCCCCGCGCGATAGCCACTTTTATAATTAGTAGGCCTACTATGGCAAAACCAATTTATTTCTATGGCATTCATGCGATTGATGCTTTACTCGAACACCGTCCTCTCGATGGGCTTAGCTTATTTGTGCAGCAAGGGCGTGAGACTGATAGCCACGTACAAGCCATTATGGCAGAGGCCGAAGCCAATGGCATCAGCATCCAACCCACACAAAAAGATAAGCTGGCGCAACTGTGCGGCAGTCCGCAACACCAAGGTGTGGTGCTTAACGCTCGTCCGCTTGCTTTCGCTGATGAGAGTCTGTTAGATACCATTATCGGACGTGATCAGTGTTTACTATTGGTTTTAGACCAAATCACTGACGCGCATAACTTTGGTGCATGCTTGCGTACGGCAGTCGCAATGGGCGTGGATGCAGTCGTTTGTCCAAAACATCATGCCGCTAGCTTGACGCCAACCGTAGCAAAGGTATCTGTTGGTGCTGCTGAGATGATGCCTATCATTAGTGTGACCAATCTGGCGCGTACGCTGACGCAAATTAAAAATGCAGGGGTGTTTGTATTTGGTACTGCCTTGAGTGATGAGGCTAAGCCGATACATGACGCTGATTTGACGGGTAAGACCGCCATTATTATGGGGTCAGAAGGAGAAGGAATGCGTCGTCTGACAATGGAGAGCTGCGATGAGCTGGTGTATATTCCAATGTCAGGAAACGAGCATGGCAACCTACAGAGCTTGAATGTGAGTGTTGCCACTGGTATGGCGCTCTATGAAGTTAATCGACAGCGTACTTTAGCTGCTGGGCAAGCGTAAGATAATCTTGGTGTAAAGGCTCTAGCTGTAAATAGAGCGCAGCAAGGTCGCTATCGTTTAGTATGACATCATCAGCATGACGGTTGCGCTCTTCACGGCTCAGCTGATTCACCATGATTGCCTTAATTTTTTGTACGCTTTGCTCATCACGCTGGCTGGCACGCTCAAGTTGCGTGTCTTCTGCTGCATCTATGACCAGGACGCGTTGGCACAAATTGGCAAGCCCTGCCTCAGCGGCCTCAATGAGTAAAGGCGCTGACAATACCACGTAAGGCGAAGTACTGGCTGCCAACTGCGCTTTTGCCGCATCACGTATCGCTGGATGCGTGATGGCTTCTAATTCAATCAGTGCTTCTGGGTGAGTAAATACGTGCGTTCTGACCGCTGAGCGATCCATCGTTCCATCAGAATTTAGTACCCAATCGCCAAACTTTCTCTGGATTCTTCGCAACGTTGAGCTGCCTTTAGCAACCACTTCGTGAGCAATCACATCTGCATCAATAATATCAATCCCTTGCTCAGCGAACCAGTCGCTAGCAGCAGATTTGCCACTACCGATACCACCCGTTAATCCGACTACCAGCGTCTTGCTTGTTTTTTGTGGAATTTGTGGCTCATGAGAGTAAGTTGAGGCTGTGTGTTTTGACATAATAATGACTTATCTGCTCGATAGAATGACAGTGACAGTTATAAACTGAGAAAGTATGTCGATGGCTGACTTTCATGGTAAGTGGGTTTTAATAACTCAATAACCAAGGTCTGATAGATAGGCTTGTAACGAATTTAAAATCAGCTACCAAAGACCTTATATAGTTAATCTTAAATAAAAAAGAGTACAAACATTATAACGTGTCACTCGTATAAATTTTACTTGCTTGCTGTGTCTACGCTGATAGAGGCTGCGCAAAATTTATCCAGTAACACTGTATTTATTTTATCGTGGATTGATTATAGGCCATTTAGTAAGTATACATGCCTAGATACCAATTGACGATATCTGTACCGTACAACAAGGCGATAATACCTGCAATAGCAATATAAGGTCCAAACGCAAACGGTCTGCTCTCACCCTGTTTTTTCATCAAAATAATACCCACAATTGAGCCGAGTAAGGATGACAGTAAAATAATCAAGGGCAGCATCATGGGACCAAGCCAAGCACCTAATACCGCTAGGAGTTTAAAGTCTCCTTGTCCCATCCCATGTTTTTTAGTGATGAGATAAAACACTTTTACGACTATCCATAACGATAAAAACCCTAGTAGCAAGCCCCAGATAGACTGAGTGGGGGACACAAACCAACCTTGTGAGTTCACCGCTAATCCCAAACCTGCTAAAGGAAAGGTTAAGCGATCGGGGAGTAGCTGTGTATCAAAATCAATCCCTGTCAGCGCAATCAGTGTCCAGACTAAGATTAAGGCGGATAAGCCAGAGACACTGACCCCGAACTGATAAATCACCAGTACCGATAGTAGGGCAGTAACCAGCTCGACCAAAGGATAGCGTAAGCCGATGGCTGCTTTGCAGTTTGAGCAGCGTCCGCGCAAGGTTAACCAACTGACTAACGGTATATTCTCATACCATTTTATTTTGTGAGCGCAGTGGGGGCAACGTGAGGCAGGCTTGCTCAATGTAATGGGCGCATCATTGGCAACAATGTTCGCTAGTGGTGTTGTATGTTCGCGTGGCATATCTGCTTGTTCAGACATAAACTGGCTGCATTCTCGTCGCCAGCTAAAAACCATCATCAACGGAATACGATGAATGACCACATTTAAAAAACTGCCGACACAAAGACCTAAAATACCAAAAACGACCAAAGCGATGGTCGTATTGTCTTGTAATAACTGTATAAATTGCATTAAGTAGCAGTCCTTTGGTTAATCTTTAGCCTACCACTGAGCCCATCTGGAAGATTGGTAAGTACATGGCAATGACTAAGCCACCCACTAACACACCGAGCACCGCCATAATCATCGGCTCCATCAAACTGGTTAGACCGTCAACAGCATTATCGACTTCGTTTTCATAATATACCGCTACTTTATCAAGCATCTCTTCTAAGCTACCAGATTCTTCACCAATACCAACCATTTGAATCGCCATACTTGGAAATAAGTTGGTAGAGCGTATCGAAAACTGTAGCTGTTGACCAGTGGATACATCGTTTTTAATTTGCTGGGTGGCATTATAAAACACCACGTTATTGGTCGCGCCAGCTGTAGAATCTAGTGCGTCAATCAGCGGTACACCAGCGGCAAAGGTTGTCGACAAAGTGCGAGCGAAGCGGGCGATAATTGCCTGATAAGCAATATTGCCGAATACAGGCACTTTTAAAACAGCGCGGTCTAAAAAGTCACGGAATTTTTTAGAGCGTTTTTTGGCTTCTGAAAAGCCAATAATCGCGCCACCAATCAGCACAATTAAAATGAACCACCATGATTGCATCCATTCAGACATACCAACCACCATCTGTGTAAAGGCTGGTAGCTCTGCACCAAACGACTCAAAAAGATCTGAGAATACTGGTACAACTTTAATCAGCAAAATCATCGTCACGATGATAGCGACCACAATAACCGCGATAGGGTATTTAATGGCTTTCTTGATTTTGGCTTTTAATAGCTCGCTCTTTTCTTTGTAAGTCGCAACGCGCTCTAACATAGTCTCAAGCGCACCCGACTGCTCACCTGACTCAACGAGTGAGCAGAACAGGTCATCAAAGTAGCGTGGATGTTTGCGCAGCGCTGAGGCGAAAGTGCCACCTGCTTCAATATCGGCCTTTATTTGCAAGACCAAGTCTTTCATACTCGGGTTATCTAGCGAGTCAGCGACAATTTCAAAAGATTGAGTCAAGGGCACACCTGCTTTCATCATGGTGGCCAACTGACGAGCAAAAATAGCGATATCAATGGGCTTGATGGCTTTTTTGAAGGTATAGAGCGGCTTCGGCTTTTTCTTAATACCTTTGACAGTAATACCCTGCTTGCGTAACGTTGCCTTTGCCAGCTCCAAACTGCGACTGGTGGTTTCACCCTTTACTTTTTGTCCACGTCGATTCACTCCATCGTAGACAAAGTCCAACAGCATGTCGGTCTTAGCTTTTGCCATGTCACTACCCTCAAAAATTGCCTAATTAGATATTGCAAATGTATACACTGTGCTTAGCCAGTCCATTTGGCGTTAGCGATTGCTTCGACGTCGACTCTTAAATCGCTATCTTCATTATACTAATGTTGAATCGATATCAAAACAGCTGTACTTTATTTTAGCGCAAAAAACCAGTGCCCATCTGTTTTATTTTTAAGCACATCTGGTAGGTATTATTGCTGCTTTATAAACTCAGTCTAATATTACAACATTATTCAGAGGTAACACGCATCATTTCTTGAATACTGGTCACACCTTGTAATACTTTTAAAATGCCAGAGCGTCGCAAATCTCGAAAACCGTTTTTTAGCGCAGCATCTTTAATGTCTATCGCATTGCCATCTTCCATGATAATTCGTGAGATATCAGGGCTGACCTTCATGACTTCATAAATACCCACACGCCCTTTATAGCCTTCACGACATTCGTTACAGCCTACCGGCTCATAGATGACGTTGTCTGGGTTGTCTAAATCGGCATCCGTAAAGCCAAGTTCAAGCAGGCTTTGACGTGGAATATTAATCGGTTTTTTGCAGTTCTTACATAAGCGTCGTGCTAGGCGTTGAGCAATCACTAGGTTTACTGACGTTGCAATATTAAAAGAAGCAACACCCATGTTGCGTAAACGCGTTAAGGTTTCAGGTGCAGAGTTGGTATGCAAGGTTGACAGCACCATGTGGCCCGTTTGTGCCGCTTTAATCGCAATCTCAGCAGTTTCAAGGTCACGAATCTCACCAACCATCACGATATCAGGATCCTGACGTAAAAAAGACTTAAGGGCATTAGCAAAGGTCAAACCCACTTTAGTATTGACGTTGACCTGATTAACACCTTCTAAGTTAATCTCAACAGGGTCTTCCGCGGTTGAGATATTTGTGAGCCCCGTATTTAAGATATTGATACCGGTATATAGCGAAACCGTTTTACCAGAACCAGTAGGGCCAGTAATCAGTAGCATGCCTTGGGGCTTATTCAGTGCCTCCATAAACATCTCTTTTTGATCAGGCTCATAGCCTAAAGCATCAATACCGAGCATGGCTGAGGAGGGGTCTAAGATACGCAATACAAGCTTTTCACCAAATAGGGTCGGCAGTGAGTTTACCCGGAAATCAATGGCCTTATTTTTAGAAAGCTTGAGTTTTATGCGACCATCTTGCGGTACTCGGCGCTCAGAGATGTCCATTTGTGACATGACTTTTAGACGAGCGGCTATTTTACTGGCAAGCTGCACTGGCGGATTGGCCATTTTTTGCATGACACCATCGACACGGAAACGGACGCGGAATGACTTTTCGTATGGTTCAAAATGCAGATCTGATGCCCCCATCCGAATCGCGTCTACCAACATCTTATTGACGAACTTTACAACAGGCGCTTCATCGATGCCATCATTGAGCTTGGTTTCGCCATCTTCATTATCTTCGTCACCGTCATCAAAATCTACATTTAAGTCACTATCAGAAAAACTACCGAAGCTTTGCATGGTGTCTGCATATAGACTTTCGATACGTTTCTTTAACTTGTCTTCTTCGACGACGACGGTTTCGATAGAGAGGCGTGAGTTAAAGGCAATCGCGTCAATCGCATCTATACGTGTTGGATCACTCAACGCGACGAATAAACGCTGTCCACGTTTGAATAGTGGCAAGGCATTAAACTTGCGCACGATTTTTTCATCAACCAAATCTTTGGGAATAACGTCAAGGCTGAGCGCATCTAAATCAAATAGAGGGTCGCCGAAGGCTTGTGACAGCATCTGAGCGAGGTGATAAGAGTCGGCCAGTTTGTTGTCGACCAAATAAGGCACGAGCCCTATTTGCTGTTGCTGTGACTCGGTCTGCGCAGTTTTCATATTCGCTTCACTAACGATACCTTCGCTAATTAGCTGCTGCGCTAGACTACCATACTTACTGGCTGTAATAGACATTCCGACTTCTCCTCAATAACAAATATGTTGCGCAGTGATCTGAAACTTATAGGCGACTTATGATTGTAGTGGCTGCTTAATAAGCAGTACGATGACTTAACAAGTATACGATTGCCTGATTAAGGCAGCGAGCGATGTGTCTTTTGCTCTTATTCAGCCAGCTATCATTTATGTGGCTGTCATTCATGTAATAATATAGAACTTTACTTTAGTTTAAAGAACTTATTTAGACTATTAAACCATTTCAAAGACAAATTAGGCACATTGCTTAATACTATTGTTCAAATATGTCTGTAAATACAGGTAATGTATGAGTGATAAGGGACAGCATAAATTGCGCAGCACTATACTATAGCACTAGAGAATTATTTGTTATACTGGCGCGCACATTGGCCGAATTGGCATGAATACATGAGACAGGATAGAGGGATATGCAAGCTTGGGTAATTGGTAATTGGAAACAGAATCCAGCAACGAGCCACGACGTCAATGCGTTATTGGATGACTTACTCACTGCGGTTGATACACAAGAGCAAGCCAATGCAACTGGCTGTCAGTTAATGGTAGCACCAAGCTGTATCCATTTGGCCAGTGTCAGCGCCCGTCTAAAAGACAGTCCAGTATTGTGTGCGGCACAAGACATCAGTGCGCATAGTGCAAATACTGGTGCCTATACCGGTGACTGCTCAGCGCAGCAAGTGGCAGACGCTGGCGCAACGTGGACGATACTTGGTCACTCTGAACGCCGTCAGTACCATCAAGAGTCCCATGACTGCTTATTGCAAAAAATGACTCACGCACTAACGCAAGGCTTAGGGGTGATATTCTGTATCGGCGAAACCCAAGCGCAGTATGATGCGGAGGAGACGCTTGATGTCATTGATGCTCAGTTAGCAGTGGTTAAGGATTTGCTTGCGCAGCAGTCGGAGCTGACCGCAAACTTATCAGAGCGTTTGATTATTGCCTATGAACCTGTATGGGCGATTGGCACTGGCAAAGTACCAACAGTGCAAGAGGTCAGTGCCACGCATCAGCATATTAAGCAAACGGTTGCAGGTTTTGCTGATTCATTAGATAGTATGACTGTCTTATATGGTGGTAGCGTTAACGCTGATAATGCCGATAGTTTTGCGGCCGACCCCATGATTGATGGTGCATTGGTCGGTGGGGCCTCACTAAAAGCAGAGAGCTTTTTGGCAATTGCTGATGCTTTTCGCCGTGCTACCTCTTAGCTGAAGTTGGCAGAGCAACTGCTTAGTAAGTATTAAATGGTTGATTCGCTGACAAAATGTATTTATCAGTTGGCAAAAGTGGGTTTAACAGTGCCCTTGCAATCGTGTACAATGCGCCTTATTTATATAATCGATTTGACGTCATTACACGCCAAAAGACACCCCTATTAACCCTACGATTTAATTTCCGTTATCAGTCGTCATTACGCGGCAAAAGAGGCCACCATGTTTACGTTTATATTAGCCCTGCACATTATCGTGGCGATTGCCATGATTGGCTTGATTTTGATACAGCATGGCAAAGGGGCAGACGCTGGAGCTTCTTTTGGCGCTGGTTCATCAGGCACCGTATTTGGTGCGGCGGGGACGGCAAACTTTTTGACGCGTGCGACAGCCGTATTGACAGTGATATTTTTTATCACCAGTATGACGCTTGCGGTTCATGCACGTAAGCAAGCCGAAGATCAATTTCGTTTAGATGCGCCAGTGTCAGCACCGCAAACACCGCGTCCTTTAACGCAAAATCCTCAGTAGCTGTAGTTGCATTAATTTTTTTGACAGATAAAGTTAGCGGTTGTCTTTTAATGCAGGCAGTGCTTGCTATTTTAAGACGTTAGATTTACAATGCCTTTCTGTTTTACCCGTCTGACTTTATCGATGCCTACCTTAAAGCATCTATTACGATAGAGTAGACATCAAAAGTAAATCAGTGAAAAATGCGATTGTGGTGGAATTGGTAGACACGCCATCTTGAGGGGGTGGTGGCGCAAGCTGTGGGGGTTCAAGTCCCCCCAATCGCACCAAGTTTTATGACGCAGCATGGCGTCAGGTTGGATTTGTTGGTTGTTAATGATTCATTTGAACTTTATTTAAAATAATCATTGACAGTTCTATAAAACCTCCCTATAATATGCGTTCTAGATTGATGCGGGGTGGAGCAGTCTGGTAGCTCGTCGGGCTCATAACCCGAAGGTCGTTGGTTCAAATCCAGCCCCCGCTACCACTTTTTATACTGATGTTTTGTACACTAAATTTGTCAGTAACGATTAGCCCACCATTATGCTTGTGGGTTTTTTTGTATCTGAAGGTCTGTGTTATCACGGTATCTATCCTACTTATGCTAAGCTCTAGGCCTATAGAGTACGATATTATTCGTTATTGATTGTCACCTGCCACTACTGGCACGATTGCTTTACAAGCATACTATCTTTTATCCCTTACTCCTTTATCGATAGTACTGCTTTATAAGTAATAAAAGCATTGTTTGGCTGAGCTTGATGTTTTCTATGCTCATCCTTATATAAAAACAAAACACATATTACATATAATGCTCTGTCTGTGGTTTACAAAATATTAACCGTCACTGATATGAATAAATGTTTATCATGAGTAATAGATAACATTCAATACGGTTTCTTAGTAAGATAGATGAGCGAACAGGAAAACATAAATAGATTATGAAGCTTTCGACCAAGGTTACAGAACTGACCAATATTATCGCCCCTGCCGTCGCTGCTTGCGATGTGGCACTGTGGGGTATCGAGTTTGCACCACAAGGCAACCGCTCATTGTTACGTATTTATATTGAGGCACTACCAGAAGAGCAGGCTCAAGATAAACACGTCACCATTGAAGATTGTGCCGCGGTGAACCACCAAGTAAGTGGTATCTTAGAAGTGCATGACCCTATTGCTGGCGAGTTTATTTTAGAAGTGTCGTCACCAGGTTTTGACCGCGCGTTCTTCTCAGATGAGCAGATGCATGCTTATGTCGGTCAGACAGTGAGCTTACGTTTGATACAAGCCATTGGTGAAGGCGATAAAAAACGTCGTAAAGCAACGGGTACTTTAGACAGTATCAATGATACGTCATTACAGCTGACGGCTGCTGATGGTGAGCAGTTCGACATTGCACTGAGCAATATTGATAAAGCCAATTTAATTTATGAAGATGCTTAATATTTTATAAATGCTAAGTGTTTATAAAAAATGATTCTTTTCCTTTAGAATCGCATACTGAATACCAATAAATAAAAGTAGCAAGTAATTAAATGCCACTTTACTCTCCAAACAGCTTATATGGCTTATGGTGAAAAATAACGTTAATACATCAATGATAAAATTTAAGTCAATTAAAAAATGATAGGACAGGTATAGCATGAGTCGTGAAATCTTAACGGTAGTAGAAACTGTCAGTAATGAAAAGGGCTTAAATCCTGAAGATATCTTTGAAGCGATAGAAGATGCTTTGGTGGTATCGACCAAGAAAAAAGTATATACCGAACAGCCAGAAGTGGCCGTGCGGGTAGCTATCGACCGTGCAACTGGCGATTATGATACTTATCGTTATTGGACAGTGGTTGCCGACGAAGATCACGAGATGCCTGCTTGCCAGCTAGCGATTACTGACCTTGATCAAGACGAATGGTCAATTGGTGACGTTAAAGAAGAGCAGATTGAGTCGATTGAGTTTGGCCGTATTGCTGCGACTCAAGCCAAGCAAGTCATTATCCAAAAGATTCGTGAAGCGGAGCGTGCGCTAGTAGCAGATGCTTTTGAGCCACGTGTTGGCGAGATGATGTATGGCGAAGTCAAAAAGCAGACTCGCGATGGTTATATCATCGATTTAGGTGACAACGCTGAAGGCTATTTATCACGTGATCAGATGCTGCCACGCGAGCAATTACGCGCAAAATCGCGTATCAACGCTATTCTTTATCATGTGAATCGTGAAAATCGTGGCGCACAGCTACTGTTGTCACGTACGCATCCAGAAATGCTCTCGGCTTTAATGCAAAAAGAAGTGCCTGAGATCGCAGAACAAATTATTGAAATTCGTAACGTCGCTCGCTTGCCGGGCACTCGTGCTAAAATAGCGGTTAAGACCAACGATCATCGTATCGACCCTGTTGGTGCGTGTATCGGTATGCGTGGTACGCGTATTCAAGCCGTACAGCAAGAATTAGATGGCGAGCGTATTGATGTTGTGGTTTGGTCAGATGATCCAGCCCAGTTCATCATCAGCGCTTTAGAGCCAGCTGACGTGAGTAGTATCATTTTAGATGAAGACATGCAAACAGCAGATATTATTTTTAGCACCAATGACCAATTAGCACGCGCCATTGGCTCACAGGGTCAAAACGTTCGATTAGCCTCTGAATTAACCGGCTATAAGCTAAACATGATGCTAGAAGAAGAGTATCAACAGCGTCAAGAAAACGAATCAAAAGCCTTTATCGAATTATTCTATGAGCGTTTAGAAGTTGATAAAGACTTAGCACAAGCACTTGTTGATATTGGTTTTACCAGTATTGAAGAAGTCGCTTACGTACCCGTTGAAACCTTCTATGATATCGAAGGTCTAGACGATGAAGCAATCGATATGATTCAAGAGCGTGCTAAAGAAGTCGTTATCGCTGATGAACTGGTCAAACAACAAAACATGAAAGAGCCAAGTCAAGAGCTACAAGAGCTTGAAGGTATGACCGTCAGTTGGGCCTATAAAATGGCACAAAAAGACATTATTACCGTTGACGATTTGGCAGAACAAGCAGTCTTCGATTTAGAAGATATCGAAGGATTAGATTCTGAAACTGCAGGAAAACTCATCATGAAAGCTCGGGAATCTTGGTTCGATGAATAAGCGGTAACTGCATATCGCTGTCTTTTGGTGATATGCTATTGAGAATAAAGCGCTGGTATGACGTATCGATGCAGTAATATTCAGTACAGATACCAGCCTTACCCCAATCATTTGTAGCCAACAACTGAATTGAACATATAGCAAATAATAGACAGTAGGTGATAATAAATGGCAGATAAGACCGTCAAAGAACTGGCAGAAATGGTAGGCAAAACCGCAAGTGCTGTAAAACAGCAACTGGTAGATGCCGGACTGCCTGCTCGCGCAGAGGATGACCTAGTCACCGAGCTTGAGCAAGAGAAGTTGGTGACGTATTTAAAGCAAAGTCATGGTCAGCAAGAAAAGCGTCGTATTAGTCTTAAATCTAAGACGACTAGCACCGCGCGTGTGACCGGCTCTTCAGGTAAATCTAAGAGCGTCAATGTGGAAGTGCGTAAAAAGAAAGTATTCGAAAAGCCTGACCCAGAGAAAATGGCTGAAGAATTGGCTGCTCGTGAGCAAGCGATGATTGAAGCACAAGAGCGTGCTGCTAAAGACGCTGAAGAACGTGCCGCTACCAAGAAAAAATCTGAAGAACGTCAAGCGGCTACCTTAGCTGCGATGCGTGCAAGCTTAGGCTCTAGCAAAAAGTCTGACGACAAGAATGACGATGTTTCTACATCAGTTGTCGTGAAGAAAGGTGGTAAGGCGACTGTAGAAGTTAAGCAAAAAGAGCAACCTAAGAAGAAGGTTGCTGCTACTAAGCCAAAAATCGAAACCGCCGCTGAGCGTAAAGCTCGTGAAGCACGTGAGAAAGAAGAAGCACGCTTACGTGAAATCGAATTAGAAACGCGCCGCGTCCAAGCTGAAGAAGCGCAAAAGCGTACCCTTGAGCAAATGCGCAAAATGGCTGGTAAATATACAGACCGTGAGCCAGTGGCAGAAGTTCGTAAAGATGAGCCGCTTGCAGAAGGTTTGGTCGGTGACGCATTAGAAGAGTCATTTGAAAAAGAACGTCGTGAAATCAAGCGCGGTGCAAGTAGCACTGGAGCTCGTGGTCGCCGTCGTAAAAACCAAGATGAGCGTGAATTCAAAAACCGTAAAAACGGTTTGCGTTCAAGCCAGTCTGGCCAACATAAGTTTGAAAAACCTGTCGAAAAGATTGTTTATGATGTTGAGATTAGTGAACAAATTACAGTCGCAGATCTTGCTCAGCGTATGGCAGTTAAAGCTCGCGAAGTAACCAAAATACTCATGAAAATGGGTGAGATTGCTCGTGAAGCAGATACGATTGACCAAGCAACAGCCAGTCTGATCGTTGAAGAGATGGGCCACAACCCAGTGCCGGTTAGTGATACGAAAGTTGAAGATGACCTACAAGATGCGGTTGATGAGCGCAGCAGTAACGTACAAACGCGTCCACCAGTTGTGACTATCATGGGTCACGTTGACCATGGTAAAACATCATTACTTGATAAAATCCGTGAAACTAAGGTTGCAACTGGCGAAGCCGGTGGTATTACCCAGCATATCGGTGCCTATCATGTTAAGACTGATCGCGGTGTGATTACCTTCCTTGATACCCCGGGTCACGCAGCCTTTAGTGCCATGCGTTCACGCGGTGCACAAGCAACGGATATCGTTGTCATTGTGGTCGCTGCTGATGATGGCATGATGCCACAAACGGCAGAAGCGATCGATCATGCGCGCGCTGCTGGTACTCCTATTATTGTTGCTATCAACAAGATGGATAAGCCAAGTGCCGATCCTGATCGCGTCCTTAATGAATTAACGGCTAAAGAAGTGGTTTCAGAAGAGTGGGGCGGCGACACCCCAATGGCTCGTATCTCAGCCAAAACAGGCGATGGTATTGATGAGCTGTTAGAGCTTATTAGCCTACAAGCTGAACTGATGGAGCTAGAAGCGCCGTTAGATGGTGCTGCTCAAGGTGTGGTTATCGAATCAAGACTAGAAAAAGGTCGCGGTCCGGTTGTTAGCGTCTTGGTTAAAAAAGGTACTCTGAAACAAGGCGACTTGGTCTTAGCGGGTGAGCACTACGGTAAAGTCCGTGCCATGACAGATGAAACTGGTCAGCGTATCAAATCAGCTGGTCCTTCTATTCCTGTAGAGATTTTAGGTTTACCTGAAACACCTGCCGCTGGTAGTGAATTCTTAGTAGTCACTGATGAGAAAAAAGCGCGCGAAGTAGCAGATTTTAGAACCAACCGTGAGCGTGAGCGTCAACTTGAGCGTCAAAATGCCATGCGTTTAGAAAGCATGTTTGATCAGATGGAACAAGGCGATGTGTCATTCTTGAATATCGTACTGAAAACTGATGTTCGTGGTTCGCTTGAAGCATTGCTAGCGGCATTGAACGAATTATCAACTGACGAAGTAAAAGTCAGAGTAATCAGTTCAGGCGTTGGCCCTATTTCTGAATCAGATGTGACGCTTGCTGAATCTAGCGAAGCGGTACTATTGGGCTTCAACGTTCGCGCAGATGCTACCGCACGCCGTAAAGCAGACGCTGCAAATATGGATATCCGCTACTACAGCGTTATCTATGGTTTGATTGATGATGTAAAAGCAGCGATGAGCGGTATGCTTGCGCCTGAACATCGTGAGAAAATCCTTGGTGTTGCAGACGTTCGTGAAGTATTCCGCTCTAGTAAGTTTGGTGCGGCTGCTGGTTGTATGGTGGTTGAAGGTACAATCTATCGCAACAAGCCTATCCGTGTACTGCGTGATGACCAAGTTATCTTTACGGGTCAATTGCAGTCACTACGTCGCTACAAAGAAGACGTCAATGAAGTACGTACTGGTATGGAATGTGGCCTTGCGGTTCGTGGTTACGATGTTGAAGCGGGTGATAAAATCGAAGTCTTTGAAATCCAAGAGTTCGCACGTACTATCTAAAGTTACGCTTCATAGGAAGATATCGTACGATGCAATACGCTCAATGAGCTGAGCAAATCTTTCTAATATCAAGCGCTACTTAGGCCTAACAGGTACATCCTGCTAGGCCTTTTTTACCATATATCAGTCCTGAAGTGGATAGGGTTGTGTTGAAAACACCCTAACATTAAGCAGATTAATAAATAAAAATGAGCCATATTAAAGTAAGGTAATAACATGAACCAACGTTTACAACGCTTAGCCGATCAAATCCAGCGCGAGCTTGCTGTTCTGATCAGAGATGAAGTCAATGACCCTCGTTTGACTGGTTTTGTCACTATTTCTAGCGTCAAAGTTAGCCCGGATTTGGGATATGCCGATGTCTATGTGACTATCATGGAGCCAGAGCTCAACGATGCCATGACTAAAACCAACCACGAAGAAAGTATCAAAGTGCTTAATAAAGCAGCAGGTTTTTTGCGTACTGAGCTGAGCCACAGTCTAAAGACACGTACCACGCCGCGTCTGCGTTTTCATTATGATGAGGTGACTGCCCGTGGTAACTATATGATGGACTTGATCAGTCAAGCCGTCACTAAAACTGAAAAGAATGAGAATGACGAGTAAGCCAACATTATGTCTATACCCTCTCAACAAGCTGATAAAATAAAAGTCTCAGGGGTTATCTTAGTAGATAAGCCTAATGGTATGACCTCACAGCAAGTGGTGTCAAAGGTGAAGTATCTGTTTAAGTCGCCTATACATGACAGCAAAAAAGCAGGTCATACCGGTACCCTTGACCCAATGGCAACGGGTTTATTACCTATTTGCCTAGGTGAGGCGACAAAGTTTAGCCATTATCAACTTGATGCAGATAAATCTTACCAAGCCACAATTTTACTTGGTAGCCAGACAGATACAGGTGATGCCGATGGTAAAGTGGTCGAGCAAGCACCTGTTCCACTGTTTGATAAAGATTTATTAGATGACATTACCAAGCAGTTTTCAGGTGCTCAGCAGCAGATACCACCCATGTATTCCGCACTAAAAAAAGATGGTAAAAAACTCTACGAATATGCTCGTGCTGGCATTGAAGTAGAGCGTGCGCCAAGAGATATTGTCATCAAAGCCATTGATTTAAAAGCGCTTGATCATGAGCAGATTCAATTAACCGTGACCTGTACCAAAGGTACTTATGTACGTGTGCTTGGTGAAGATATTGCCAAGGCAATCGGTACGCTAGGGCATCTGACAGCGTTGCGACGTACGCAAGTTGGTGACTTCACTATTGATAAAGCCATCACCTTGTCAGCACTAGAAGCACTGACGTTGGATAGCCGTCAAGAATACCTATTGCCAGTGGATGCCTGTATCGATATTGCAGCTGAGATGATATTAACGGATGAGCAGTGTAAGCGTATCCATATGGGTCAACGCCTAAATGTCTTTGAACAATTGACAGATGATATCAGAAGCTATATCACTAAGGACATTGATAATCAGGCACTGAATAATACAGAGGAGGGTCAGCAAGAGACCGTTTCTGATGCAAATAATGGCAATCAGGCCGTTAGTACACAGGCGTTAGTACATGAAATCCCAGTAGATATACGTTTGATAAACGAGCAGGGTCAATTTCTTGGCTTGGGTGCTGTGAGTCTCAATGGGCGGTTGCAGCCTAAAAAGTTGATTCAGCGCTGATAATAGAGTGATTGCTATAGCTAGTCTGTTAACTGAGGCCTATTCAATTTACTAATAGTTTACACTAATCACATACCGTCACATTTTATTGCAGGTTTCACCTATGGTGAAACCTGTTTTTTTTGTACAGTAGATACACCAGCTAGGGAAGACTGGATGAAAAATAAACTGGAAAAATAATATAACAATAAAAAATTAGAATAAAAAGCATGCAGAAAGGACATTCTTTAATAAGAAAAAATATGTCAGAGGATGACTATTATTAATGCAAAAATCATTTATCAAATCATAATAAACAACAAAAATTATCGCGCAATAATAAGTTCGATTGTAAAAACTCGAATGTAAATAAACAGAAACAAGTATAGACAGAAAAGGAAATATTATGAAAACGATCGCTTTTTTACTACACAATAATTTTGAGCAAGCAGAATACGAAGACGTTAATAACCAGCTGAAAGACAAAGGTTACAAGACCCTTCTGATCACTACTAATGAAGATAAAGAAGTGCAAGCTATGCAGCAAGATGTAAATAAAGGTGATACCTTTACTGCTGATATCTTCGTAAAAGATGCAAATGTTTCCGATTATGATGCATTGGTACTACCAGGTGGTACGGTCAATGCGGATACCATTCGCGGTAATAAAGAAGCCCATGACATTATCAATGCTATCAATGATGCAGGTAAACCATTAGCTGTGATATGCCACGCTCCTTGGGCACTTATCAACACGGGCATTGCTAAAGGCAAAACACTAACAGCCTATCATACGCTGCAAACCGATTTAGAAAATGCTGGTGCGACGTACGTCGACAAGACTGTACAAGTCGATGGCAATTTAATTACTTCGCGTAATCCAGACGATATCAGTAACTTTGTCGATGCTATCGATAAAGCATTGTCTTAAATTTTGCTTCATTTATTGAAAGATGAAAAATTAAAAATTCTCAACTATTTATAATTACAATTAAGGAAAATATTATGTCTAACTCTAACCCAAATGATGCTGAACTTGAGCAACAACGTGCTGAATCGGCAACCGCCGCTCTTAAGAGCCAAACTGAAGACAACCATACTGAAAACAGCGAAGCAGCAGCAGACCGCATTGCTAGTAATGTAGAAGATGCTAAAGAAGACAAATAGTATCTTTGTGTGTCATTCAATCTAGAATGGCACAACTGCATTTGGCTTTAGCTTAGTAGCAATAATTATCTTAGTATTGGTAACTGTAAAGTAGCTATTTCGAAAAATAATAATGTAGGAGCTAACATGAATAACTCAACAGATAATATGGACGCGCAAGAAAAAGAAATTCAGCAATTATCAGAAGACATTGATCCTAGTGAGGATGCTACTCCTGATAGTTTGGCAGAAGTCACCACAGCGTCGCCACTTGACGATGACGAGCTAGGTGGTAACGCGACACAAGACGATGTCAACAAATAAGCAAATCTAGTGATCTGTTGATGAATTGCCTTCCTATTAAGGTCAAAGCCAAATTTACAAGTATTATGAAAAACTGCTGCTAGTTCAGCAGTTTTTTGTTATAATTGCCCTCACATTTAAATCAGGTTTTGAATAATGTATGTTGGTTAGATCGACACCTTAACTAGGTATTGGCTTTGACTCATATAATGCATACGTTCAAACGTGTTAAATGGTTGTTATCTTTAACCGAGCTTGTCGTACACTAGGTCAACTCTAGTAATGCAGGGTTGTCCTGAATGGCGTACAAGTTACTTTATTTACTATTCTATGGCTTCAAAAGATGGCTCAAATTCGAGTGCATCTTGGAGCTTTTAGCATTGCCGGAGATATTTATGCTAACTAATACTGATCGCGAACAAATCATTGCACAATACCAGCGCGGCGAAAACGACACTGGTTCACCAGAAGTTCAGGTAGCTTTGTTGAGTGCTCGTATCAACGATTTGCAGAGCCATTTTAAAGCACATAAAGCTGACCATCATAGCCGTCGCGGTCTTATCCGTATGGTTAACACACGTCGTAAATTGCTTGATTACCTAAAAGGTAAAGATCTTGGTCGCTATACCACTCTTATTAGCCAGTTAGGTCTACGTCGTTAATACAGCGACGATAGTACGAGTGGTTGCTAAGATAAACATTGCCATCCTGTGGTATTGTTTTGAAATATTGGCCAGACCACTTAGAACTTGCTTGCTGAATTCGATAAAATAGATTTTTCTAAAAACGGTGTGGAATAGTTTCACGCCGTTTTTTTATGCTTATTACTATCGTTAATTGAATTTAAAAAAGGTACAAGATAACGGAGTGCAGACCTATATGTCATACGTCAAGCGAGGTTAACGATGTCACTCTTTTATAGTGAATTGACTACATAATGATTTAAAGATAATAAGTTGAAAGGCGCACGATATTAATAGCGCCAATAAGTAGTAATTGATAGATAGCTTATGATAGAGAAGAGTATTCTATGAATATAAGCAATGTGCCAGTCACCAACTTACGCTTGGTTTTGTAATTAATTGGTCAATGGCTATAAATCACTGTAAAATAATGCATTGTGAGCGGAATAGCTCAATAGATTGGCTACTTAGGTAGTGATTAACAGTAAGGCCGTATGATTAATACTGGTAATGCGATTACTGATAAGGTGGTTGCAACCAAAGTAAGTACGCTAAAAGGTAAGGTTGAAGAGCACCATGTCAGTGCGGATTTACTATAAACGCTTTTATACATTGTTTTTATCGTAAGTCCAAATTTGAACAGCCAAACATACTTAAAAGTAAGATGTCTATCGTAGACATACTAAGAGATAACTGGGTAAAAATATAAATCATCGTTAATGGCATTTAAATACAAAGCCTATTAATTAATGATTATATACAAAGAATTTTAATGACAAATATCAGCTTTAGATAATGCTGATATTACTCTTGTCAGTCAACATTAGGAAGATTATATGACAATGTTTAATACCATTAAGCGTGAATTCCAGTACGGCAACCAGCAGGTTGTTATCGAAACTGGTCGCGTAGCACGTCAGGCAAACTCTATTTTGGTTCACATGGGCGGCGTGACTGTACTTGTCGCAGCGGTTGTGAAATCAGAAGCAAAAGAAGGTCAAAACTTCTTTCCGCTAACGGTGAACTATCAAGAAAAAATGTATGCTGCGGGTAAAATTCCAGGCGCATACGGCAAACGTGAAGGCCGCGCGAGCGAGTTTGAAACACTAACCTCACGCTTGATTGACCGTCCGATTCGTCCGCTATTCCCTGAAGGTTATGTGAACGAAATTCAAATTACTGCAACGGTTGTGTCATCAGATAAGACCCAATCAGCAGACATCGCTGCGCTAATCGGTGCTTCAGCAGCATTGGCCATCTCTGATGCGCCATTTAATGGTCCTGTTGCTGCAGCCCGTGTTGGCTTTATCGGTGGTGAATACGTACTAAACCCAACGCTTGAGCAGCTTAAAGAAAGCGATCTTGACTTAGTTGTGGCTGGTACCAAATCTGCCGTATTGATGGTTGAATCTGAAGCAGCAGAGCTGTCAGAAGATCAGATGTTAGGCGCGGTATTATACGGTCATCAGCAACAGCAAATCGTTATTGATAACATTGCTTCAATGGCAGAAGAGATCGGTACTGCTAAGCAGCAGTATGCTGCCCCTGAGCGTGACGCGGCGTTAGAGAGCAGCATGAAAGAGCAGTTCGGCGAGCAAGTTGCTGACGCTTATACCATTACTGATAAGCAAGCGCGTTACACCAAGCTTGATGAGATTAAGCAATCAATCATTGATACGCTTGCTGGTGATGCTGAGTCAGAAACGTATGCTGATACGGTATCTGAGCTAAAAGAAATTTATAACGACCTTAAATACCGCACCGTTCGTGACAACATCTTGTCAGGTAAGCCGCGTATCGATGGTCGTGATCTTGAAACGGTTCGTGCCCTTGACGTACAAGTAGGTGTATTGCCATATACTCATGGTTCAGCACTATTTACTCGCGGTGAAACGCAGGCATTGGTGACCACTACTTTAGGCAACAGCCGTGACGTTAACATGATTGACTCACTAGGTGGCACTATCCGTGACCATTTCATGCTGCACTATAACTTCCCACATTTCTCAGTGGGTGAGACAGGCCGCGAAGGTATTCCAAAACGTCGCGAAATCGGTCATGGTCGTCTAGCACGCCGCGGTGTACAAGCGATGCTGCCAGACAGCGAACGCTTCCCATACGTCATCCGCGTAGTATCGGAAATCACTGAGTCAAACGGTTCATCTTCTATGGCCTCTGTTTGCGGCGCAAGCTTGGCATTGATGGACGCAGGCGTACCAATTAAAGCACCAGTTGCTGGTATTGCGATGGGTCTGGTTAAAGAAGGCGAGCGTTTTGCGGTACTGTCAGACATCCTAGGTGATGAAGATCATCTTGGCGATATGGACTTTAAAGTCGCTGGTTCTAAAGACGGTATTACTGCTCTGCAAATGGATATCAAAATCGAAGGTATTACACCAGACATCATGGAGCAAGCGTTAAAGCAAGCCCATGCTGGTCGTATTCATATCCTTGATGCGATGAACAAGGTATTGCCTGAGAGCCGTACTGAAATTAACGCTCATGCCCCTAATTATGCGGTTATCGAAATCAACCCTGACAAGATTCGTGACGTCATCGGTAAAGGCGGCGCGATGATTCGTCAGCTAACCGAAGAGACTGGCGCGGTTATTGATATCGATGATGGTGGCACGATTCGTATCTTTGGTGAAAACAAAGCCGCGACTAAAGCTGCTATTGGTAAAATCGAAGCGCTAACGGCTGAAGTTGAAGTGGGCAAAACGTATGAAGGTACGGTTGCACGTATCGTTGACTTCGGTGCGTTCGTTAACGTCTTACCAAACACGGATGGCCTAGTCCATATCTCACAAATCGCAGAAGAGCGCGTAGAGAATGTATCAGACTACCTAAAAGAAGGTCAGGTAGTTAAGGTATTCGTTCAAGACGTTGATAACCGTGGTCGCATCAAGCTGACTATGAAAGGTATTGAGCAGGGTACAACGATAACTGCTGAATAAATAGTTTATTGCTTGACATAAAAGACCGCTTTGAGCTGTTAGTTAATAACACTCAAAGCGGTTTTTTTATGGGTGTTATTTATCAATCTAGATACGTTGCTGTCTATTTTAGACGGTAGGATTTTCAGCAATAAACTTAACCAGTAGCTCAGCCACTTTTTCGCCCTGGTCTTCTTGCAAAAAATGACCCGCGTTGGTAATAGTCGTATGTGCCTGACCTTTCGTTCCAGGTATCAGCTTTTGTATAATCCGGTCACCACCAGCCGTCACAGGATCAGAGTCACTAAAAAAAGTAATGAAAGGTTTGTTCCATTTGCTTAGTGTGTCCCAAGCTGCACGATTGTTTTCAGAGGCGGGATCATCGGGTGTGGTCGGTACCAGTATCGGAAACTGTCTAGCGCCTTCTTTGTAAGATTCATCAGGGAATGGGGCGTTGTAAGCATCGATGACGTCTTGCGACAGCTCAGTCGTGGTACCACTATTAATGATGCGACCGACATGAAAATGTGGCGTATCCTGTGAGAATTGTTGCCACTGACGAAAGCTCTCTCCAGGGTCATGATCGCCTGTCGGCAGCATCGTGTTGCCTGCTGCTACCCGAGAAAATCTGTCTGGATTGTCTGCAACTAGACGCAGACCGATTAGGCCACCCCAGTCCTGACAAAACAACGTGATGTTGGTCAAATCTAACTGCTCAAGCACTGATTGCATCCAGTCAACATGGCGCTGATAAGTATAATCGGTACGAGCAACAGGCTTGTCTGAGCGCCCAAAGCCAGGCAGGTCTGGAGCAATAACGCGATAACCCGCTGCTATTAAAATTGGTATCATTTTGCGATAGAGATAACACCATGAAGGCTCTCCATGAAGCAGCAATATAGTGTCAGTATGTTCTGTATCAGCATCAGCACTTTCATCGAGATAATGTACACGTAGCTCGCCACCCTCGCTATCGTCGACCATTAAATAATGCGCTGCAAAGTTGTAATCGGGCAGGTTTTCAAAGTATGAGTCAGGGGTTCTAAGCGTATCCATGGAGTGTCCTTATCCTTGTGATATATAGTCGTGCCGCTTTAGGTAGCAGAGATGCAATTGCTAGAGTAAAGTTAGCATAAAAATGGATACCTTATCAGGATAATGTTTGAGAGACTCCGGTTTTTTCTATTGCCTAGCGGGGATTTTGGGTTCTTTAAATCTTAATACTTTTAGGAATATGCACATCGACAATTAGCTTAGGTAAGCCTTGTAGCTGCTGAGTCAATAATGGCAAAGTCTCAGTCTTCCAGTCTAAAGGGGCTACACTTGCTGAATGAATGGCATGGTTCGAATCGTCTCGGCGAGTGTCATAGATAAATGGACGTGCGAGTAGGGCAACCCGACGGATGCCTTGATAACGTATCAGCGGCATAAGCTGCTCAGCCAAATCGCTCAAGGCCGCCGTTAGCCAACGCGACCGTGTTGGGTGGTAAGGATGATCAAAGATGACTAGGTTGGCGATATAACTGGGCTGATTGCCATTATGACTGGCACCAAGCCCAGCTTGTTCACGTTGGTGCTTATGTAGCAAACAGCGACCAAGCACAAGCTACCATCACGGCAAGCACGATGATAGCGTTGGTAATTATCAGGGAATAGTGTCTTAGTTCGGGTGAGGATAGGGTCTAGCAGTATGCCTGCGCTATTAACCGGTAGGATAAGCAGCTGTGCGCTACTATTTAAGATAGGGGCATGGGTTAATTGTATGTTTGCCATCATCAGCCCCTTTATTAGAATGATACTTTTATTCTACCGCAGTCTCGGCAGGATTATTCGCTTCTAATTGAGCTATTTGCTGTTCGAGAAGTGCAATTTGTTCAGCTTTCATATCAGTGAGCTGCTTGTTCATTGCCAACTGCTCAGCGGCCAGTTTCTCTTGTTCTGCTAAGCGCTTGCGTTCATCTTCCAAACGATCAATCTCTTCTTTGGCTAGGCTATCATTCTTTGGTAGCGGTGCATTTAGGATGGCAGTGGGGCTTGGTACCTGAATTTTGGGTGTGGGAGATGTAGCAGCGTTGGCTTCGCTATCTTCAACAAGATTATTACCTTCATCAATAGTCGTATCATCAGTTGAGGTGTCATGAGACATAGCAGCCTCAGCACTTTGTGATGCCTCTGTCGCTGTCGATGCCGCAGCTTGTGCTACCTCGGTTTGTTCGTCCATTGATGGCACTGACGTTGATGACTGACTAATAGGTTCGCTGGTTTTGGGCTCAGATTGTTGCCAGAACCCATAGGCAACTGCAATGAACAGTAAAGCCAATATAATCGCAATCCAAATTTTACGGCTCGAATTTGCGGCTTTTCCTTTTAAGCGTTTGTCTAATAAAGGATGGTTTTTTTTGTTTTTCATACTACAGTCGATTTATGTCAAAAATATAAGTAGCCATACTATAGCAAACTCAAAATAAAAAGCCTATCTATTGATAGACAGGCTTAAAATACCGTTAAATTATACAGAGCGTGCTCAAAGAAACCATTGGTTTATAGTTTGAATTTCACTGTACCGCTGGTGCCTGTATTCATTGCATCACGAGCGAGCTGGTCTTCAGCATGGTTTTTTGCGCTGATGGCATCAGGGTCGGGGCGATGCTCTGTATGTCCGCACTGCGTACATTCTATATATTCATCTGGCGCAGGTGTGACGATGTTTACTTGCACCACCGCATCCAGCGCCTGACATTTGGGACAGCGAACGCCTGCTAAAAACCGGCGCTTTGGCGTTGATGATTGATAGCGCATTTAGATAACCTCGCGCGTCGTTTGAGCATTGGCAGCCTCGACACCTTTAGTATTTGCAAAACCACTGTGACGTAATAACGCATCAATGCTGGCGCTGCGGCCACGGAAGTTTTCAAAGTTTGTTTTAGCAGGAAAACTTCCGCCCACTGATAAGACAGTCTCACGAAACGCTTTACCTGTGATCGGGTTGAAGATACCCTCTTCTTCAAACTTACTAAACGCATCGGCAGACAACAGCTCCGCCCACTTATACGAGTAATAGCCTGCCGCATAGCCACCGGCAAAGATATGACTAAAGCCATTGGCAAAACGGTTGTAGTCAGGCGTTTGCATGATAGCAATATCATCTCGAACCGTATTTAATGTTGCCAAGATACCATCATAATCAAGCGCTGGCGTGTGCGCATGAATCAATAAGTCAAACAGCGCGAATTCGATTTGACGTAGGGTTTGCATGCCGCTTTGGAAGTTTTTTACCGCTAGCAGGGCAGCAAGTTTGTCTTGCGGTAACGGTTCACCACTCTCAACATGACTACTAATCAGCGCAATACCTTCTGCATCCCATGCCCAGTTTTCCATAAACTGACTGGGCAGCTCTACTGCGTCCCATTCCACGCCATTTACGCCAGCGACATCACCAACCGTTACTTGAGTCAACAGGTGATGTAGTCCATGACCGAACTCATGGAACAAGGTCAAGACTTCATCATGGGTCAATAAGCTTGGTTTGCCATCGAGAGCAGGGGTAAAGTTGCCCACCATAAAGCAGACGGGCAGCTGCTCATGGTCTTGTTCGTCATAAGTATAACGAGACTGAAAACCACTCATCCAGGCACCGCCGCGCTTACCATTACGGGCAAATAAATCAAAGTAAAAGCCGCCAAGCAGGTGGTCATCAGCATCAAATAACTGATAAAAACGCACATCATCATGCCAACGTGACACAGATTCACTGTGCTCTTGTACTTTGATACCGTAGAGACGCTCTACGATAGCAAACAATCCGCTAATCACTTTTGGCAGTGGGAAGTACGGGCGGATTTCTTCTTGCGATAAACTGAACTCGCTTTGTTTTACTTTTTCAGCGATATAAGCACTGTCCCACGGCTGTAAGTCGATAATGCCATAATCCTGCGCACACTTTTGCAGCTGTGCTAAATCTTGCTTAGCGGCTGGGGTCGCTTGCTTGGCCAAATCTCGTAAGAAAGTTTCAACTTCTTCCACACTATCTGCCATTTTGGTCGATAGTGAGACGTCTGCATAATTATCAAAGCCTAATAGTTTGGCCTTCTTCTCCCGTAATTTTAGGATTTGACCCATGATATCAGCGTTATTGAGAGACTCACCTTTGGCATTGGTGTGCTGATCAAATTCAGAGGCACGGGTAACATAAGCGCGGTAAAGCGTTTCACGTAAGCTGCGGTCATCTGCATGAGTCATAACAGCCAAATAAACAGGGATATTTAAGCTTGCTACATAATAAGGCGTCGGCAATGCGTCAATATCTGCTTGCGTGAGGGCGCCGCTGGCAAGCTCACGCGCTTTGTATTGTTCACCAGCATCAGCTAAGAGCGCCTGTCCGCTTTCGGTTACACCTGCCAATTGTTCTTCAGTAAGTGGCAGGGCATACGCTTGTGTCGCGTCCAATATGTGGTCTGAGAATGTTGCAGATAAGGTTGAGAGCTCACTTTGGATAGTAGCGAATTTTTCCTGTTCAGCTTTCGGCAGTGCGACACCTGACAGCTCAAAGCTACGCAGCGCAAGCTCGATGGCACGTGCTCGTGCTGGCTCTAGGTCAGCAAAAAACTCAGTGTCATTGACGATAGCCTGATAGTGACTAAAGAGCGGCTGATGCTGTCCGACCCGCGTGCCATATGCAGACAGCTTAGGTAACAGCTCATGATGGACATGACGGATTTCGTCATTGCTCATAACGCTATTGAGGTGCGACAAAACTCCCCAACTGCGATCTAACGCCAGGTTGATATGGTCAAAGGTCATTACCTCCGTCAAGGCGTTCTGAGCAGTAATATCATCAGTCGCTGCGCTCATGTTATCTAAAAACGCATTGGCATCATCGATAGCGCCGATGACTTGTTTTTGTAGAGTAGTCGGTGAAACATTGTCAAAATCGACAAGTCGTAATGCTGGAGAAAGGGCTGTCATAAAGGTATCCGATATCTGATGGTAGAAAATGAGTGAATTATTATTGGTTGGGTATTATTTGGTATAAGTAATTTGCTTGGCGCAATGTATAGAGCGTACAAGTCTTAGAATGCTTTGTTAATTGGTTGTATCCATAGACCCTGTATAAAAGATGGGTTCGTTTGGTAAAAATGCAACCTAATCCACGGACGATATAAGAAGTAAAGCACTCGATATAACGTCAATTAAAAATGAAACTGTTATAGAGGTAGACGCGCTACTGGTATAAATTTTACTTGCGTGCTGCGTTCCCAGAGGCTGCGCAAATTCACCCCAGTAGCACTGTGTCATTTTTAAAGTGTATTAACCATAGTGAGTAATGTGCTGATAAGGTAGCTGTATCACGTAATAAAGACCGAGCGTTTACTTTTCATAGCCACTCTGTCTTTTATCACACCATAGATTGCTCTGCTTACAAAGCATTATCATTTGCTTGCAAATTAACCCTACAGAGAGTGAGGTTTAACTGTTAGCATCAAGGTAATGGATTGCAAGCATCAATTTAATATATTGATAAAAAACTATTGATTGAGATAAACGGATAATGTCACACGAGTCTTAATAAAAGTGCTTTTAAAGACAAGCCAGTGATTTATCGGTTTTAAGAATTAATATAATAAAAGCAGTTAAATGATAATAAAACAAGGAGCAATATATGAAAGCGACTCTCAAAAGCTTACGTGAAACCAAAGCCAACCCTGCGGTCAGTATCTTTGTCAAAACTCATCGCGAGCATCCTGCCAACGACCAAGATCCTATTGCCCTAAAAAACCAATTAAAAGTTGCCGAAGAACGCCTAACCAATGAGTACGATAAACGTACGGCGACCACTATTTTGGACAACATTCAAGCTAAGACCAATGAGCTTAATCATAATTATAACCTTGATACCTTAGCGATATTTGCCAGTACAGATGATGTGCAAGTTATCCGTATGCCTATTGATACCAAAGAACGTGTTGTCATCTCAGACCGCTTTGCGACTCGTGATTTAGTCCGAGATATGGCAAGCGCCGTTCATTATTATACGGTCGTATTGACCCGTGATAGCGCCCGTTTAATCGAAGCATCGAACGACCGCGTTATCAGAGAGTTTCACAAAGATGATGATGCTCAAAAAAATATGGAAAATATTCCGTTTCCAGTGGAAAATAATGGCCCATATACCACAGGTGATGGTGGCTCAGACCGTTCATCAAATAACGAAAGCAGCTACTTAAAAGAGTTCTTTAACCAAGTTGATAAGAGCGTGCAAGAGCTATGGGGTGAGCATAAAATGCCACTCGTCATCGTGGGTGATGCTAAGAATATAGGCTACTATAAAGAAGTGTGTGACCGTCCTGACAATATCATTGCCACAGTATCAAACGCCACCAACCTAGAAGATGGCAGTGCTCAACATATCGTTGATAGTGTGCAAGAAGCCGTCGAAGGATATCGCTCGTCGCTACATCAAGAAGCCTTAGGTGAGATTGATAAAGCACGCGGTGCCAGTATGCTACAGACTGACCTGCAAGAAGTCTATCGCAGTGCCTTCCAAGGGGCAGGTGAGACACTTTATGTCCGTCGTGGCTATATGCAATCTGCTAAAATCGATGAAAAAGCGCAAACGCTAAGCCCAGCAAATGATGCGACGGCAGAAGGTGTCACGGATGATGCGATTGGTGAAATCATCGAACACGTTATTCATAATGGTGGTAAAGCCGTATTTATGCCGCAAGATATTATGGGTGAAGATCAACCAATTGCTCTGGTAACGCGTTATTAACGCACTGATGCCATCTATTAATGAGGTTTATCTACAGATTAGCCATTGATAGAATATAGGTATAATATGAGGGCATTGCTTCGATAAGAATCAATGCCCTTTTTACGTTAATGCATGCACAACCTGTTATGGTTAAGCATTACATCAACAATTGCATCAACAAACAAACAATTAATTAATTACCAATGTGCAGAGCCTTGCTACATGACACGGCGTTGCGATAAATTCTGATAAAGCGCTATCCACCTTTACTCTACAAATACTGAGTTTATGACTAATAAAATGATGACAACCACGACTTCTTTTGTTTTGACCAGCTATAACATTCACAAAGGCATGTCGCCGATGAATCGGCAGGTCAAAATACAAGGTATCGCCCAAGCGCTCGATATCATAGGCTCCGATGTGCTGTGCCTACAAGAAGTACAGGGTCAAAATCTCAAGCGCAACATGCAATATAACGAGTACCCTGACCAATCCCAACATGAATGGTTCGGTGAGTATCTGCAGTTGCAAAATAGCTATGGCAAAAACTCAGAGTACGAGAACGGTCATCATGGCAATGCCGTATTGAGCCGTTTTCCACTAGACCCAAAGCATAACGTCAATATCACGGTGAATAAGCTCGAGCAGCGTGGTGTATTGCACTGTGAGGTGCAACCACTAGGCTGGGAGAGACCTGTGGTGGTGTTATGCGCGCACTTAAATTTGTTTGAACGTGATCGTATCAAACAATATGAAGCCATTGCTAACTATGTCCGTAATGAAATCGATCGCGATCAGCCACTAATTTTGGCGGGAGATTTTAATGATTGGAAAAAAATGTCCTGTGATAAGTTGGCTGCCAGCTTGGGCATGACTGAGGCTTTCAAGCATTGTCATGGTAAGTTGTTGCCGACCTTTCCAGCGAAGCTGCCGGTGCTTAGCCTAGACCGTATCTATGTGCGCAACTTAAGAGTGAAAGACGCATGGGTACATACGGGTAAACCATGGTCAACATTATCAGATCATTTGCCGCTTAGTGCGGAGCTGTCGTTATAGTCAGCTTTATTAGATAGTGAAAGACCCACGAGTAAATGAAAAGTAAAGGATAAAAGTTAAGAGAACCAGTAATAGATAACTATAAGGATATATACGATGTCTAATTCTACGAACAAACAGCAATTACCGACAACACAACATGCAGTGCTGATACAGGCGTTCGGTGAGCCTGAAGTCATGAAGTATCAAGACGGCGTTGATATGCCTGAATTAACGGACAGTCAGGTATTAATAAAGGTCGCTTATGCAGGTATTAACCCTGTCGATTATAAGACGCGTCAAGGTAAAGGCTGGGGCGCGGATGCAATTCAAAAAAACAAATTTGATAAAGATGATGCTGCGATTTTAGGATTCGATGTCGCGGGTGTAGTAGTCGAGAGTAATAGTGATAAATTTGCTATCGGTGATAATGTCGCTGCTCTGAGCTTCGACGGTAGCTGCTATGCTGAGTATGTAGCAGTGGACGCCGCATTGCTGGCTAAAATCCCTGAGAACGTCACTGTAGAGCAAGCAGGTGCATTGCCATGTATCGGACAAACCGCGCTACAGTTTGTAGAGTTTGCCAATATCAAAGAAGGCGAGCATGTGGTTATCAATGCGCCAGCGGGCGGCGTTGGTCATTTGGCGATTCAGCTGTTGATGGACAAAGTCGATAAAGATAATATAAAAGTCACTGTTATTTGCTCACCTGAAAAGTATGACAAGCTTGATACTTTGATAAACAAGCAAAAACTGGCAGGCTGGATTGACTATACCAAAGATGAAGCGTTTCCTGACCTGCAAGCTGATGTACTGCTCGACTTGGTCGGTGATGATGCTGGCGTACGCGCGCTGAGCGTGCTCAAGTCTGACGCTCGTGTTAAGGTGTTGCCGACGATTTGGGTTGATAAGCTTAAAGAGGTAGGTGCTGATAAGAATCTAAGCGTAGAAGGGTATGCCGTGCAGCCAAATGGTGACAGTATGGCAAAGGTTTTGCAGCTTATAGCAGATGGCAAGCTGATCTTGCAGATTCAGCAAAGCTTTCCGTTATCTGATGTGGTGGCAGCGCACCATGAGCTACAAAAAGGCGATACCTTTGGCAAAATCGTTTTAAAAGTAGGTTAAGCTCAAACAAATCCAATCAAACCGATAGCATGTGCCGAAAGGTTAGGCTGATACGTCCCGCTTCTACCGTTTTGGTTTTCGTAATAGAGTGTTTCCAAAAACGTTGCGTCTCACCATGCATGACGATAAGCTGACCAGACTCAAGATAAAGCTCGACTTTATCTTGAGTTTTTTTATGCTTAAAAACAAACTTACGCGTGGCACCCAGTGAGAGGGAAGCGATAACTGGCTGATGGCCAAGCTCTTTTTCATCATCAGCATGATAGCCCATGCCATCAGAGCCAGATGGATAATAATTGAGCAGGCAGGAGTTAAAATCAATATTGATACCGATTTTTAACAGTTGCTGCTCAATATGACGTTTCACATGAAACACTGAATCTGTCCATGCAATGGCTTGACGTGCATGACCAGAATATTGATAGCTGATACCTTTGTCTCCCATCCACACAATTTGGCGAGTGGTGACATGGGTCTTAGCAAATAGCGTTACGATATCAGACTGCCAAGGAAGCTCAGTGAGTAAAGCATTATAGAGAATGTCAGCATCATCAATCACTATCCCTAAGTCATTCACCTGACCATCATAAGGCAACAAGTTATCTGTCGGGGCAGGCGCGAAAAGATCGGTCATAATGAGATGCACTGGCTGTTGGGTTGTTGGCTATTAACATTGACTGCTCTTACTTATTTACTGCTTTGATAATGATCAAGAATGACTTGGGCACACAATTCAGGTGCTTCCATCGGTAATAAATGACCATAATCTAATAGCGATATAACGCTGTCATCAGGGACGAATTTTTGCCACTGTTTACGTACTTTATGATTGATGAACAACGTTGGCTTGCCCGTAATAAGTGTGTAAGGGCAGCTTAGTTTTTTGAGCGATGCATCGATGTGAGGGGCACCAAAATAATTGGCGAGTTCCTGCTGTGGCGCAAACATGAGCGTGTAGCTGCCGTCAGAGTTTGCTACCAAGCTTTGCTCAGCAAATACTCGTAGGTGCTCATCGCTGATACGCCTGTAGGCACGCTGAGCGCGCAAGCTCTCGTAGTAATCATCAATGCTTGCCCAAGTAGATTGCTTGGTCAACGTGCTTTTAAAAGGCTCACGGTTAAGCAAAAACTTGCGTGGCAATAGATTGTATAGCGTGGCTTGTTTTTTGGTAAAGGTCACGGGCTCTATTAAATATAGCTGCGAGAACAGCTCTGGACGCTTGGCGGCAGCCATTGCAGTGGACGTTGCGCCTTGTGAGTGACCAATGCCGACGACAGGATTGTCTTGAGTTTTTTCTAAAAACTCGATAAGCATATCGGCATCTTGCTCACGTGTGAGACGACGGTGCTGCGGCTTATCGTACCAGTAGCCACGTAGCGCAAGCGAGCTTAAATCAAAGTCAGTTGCCAACTCATTTAACAGTGGCGCATAAGTTCCGACAGTAAAGCTATTACCACCATAAAAATGCGCTGGCGCACGTGTGCCCTTATCTGACGCTATCGATTGATTGAGTTCACTAAGATTATAGTAGCGAGCTTGTTTGCCGCTCAGGTTAATGCGATTGGTAAAAGCTTCCATGAAATAAACACGTCCTTGTGAATGGTATGAGTAAAAATAAAGGGCTATCGATTAGCTGTCTTCACCTAAGAATCCACCGCTTTGACGTTGCCACAAGCCAGCATAGACACCGTTTAATGCCAACAACTCATCATGGCTGCCTTGCTCAATAATATGACCTTTATCCATGACTACCAATCTATCAAGCGCGGCGATGGTAGACAATCTATGAGCAATCGCAATCACGGTCTTACCCGTCATAATGTCATTGAGACTTTCGGTGATGGCAAATTCAATTTCAGAGTCGAGCGCACTCGTCGCTTCATCTAACAATAGGATGGGTGCATTTTTTAGCATAACACGTGAGATGGCGATACGCTGACGTTGACCACCAGAGAGTTTGACTCCACGTTCACCCACTTGTGTATCAAGCCCAGTGTTACCCTTATCATCATACAAATCTTTGATAAAGTCCCATGCCTGAGCTTGCTTGGCAGCAGTAATAATCTCTTCGTCAGTAGCATCAGGGCGACCATAAGCGATATTTTCGCGGACAGTGCGATGGAGCAATGACGTATCTTGAGTCACCATACCAATCTGTTGACGCAGCGATTCTTGAGTGACGGCATCAATCGCTTGACCATCGATGCAGATTTTACCTTTATCGACATCAAAAAAGCGCAGTAGTAGATTGACCAAAGTTGATTTACCAGCACCTGAACGACCTACTAAACCAATCTTTTCACCAGGTTTGATGTCCAAGTAAAAATTATCTAGCAATTTGGCGTATGAGTTATCGGACGTTATCGTAGTGGGATTTACCTCGTCTAGACGTTTTCCTTCTAGATTTTTATCATTGTCTAAATCAATACTATCTAAGCCACTGCCGTCTTCATCGCCTTCATAGCTGAAATCAACATGGTCAAAAACGATACGACCATCAGTGACGGTTAAAGCAGGGGCGTTCGGCACATCAATAATAGTTTGCGGCGCTGATAAGGTGCGCATACCATCCTGTACCGTACCGATGCTCTCAAACAGACTGGCCGTCTGCCACATAATCCAGCGAGTCAGACCGTTTAAACGCAGAGCCATCGCCGTTGCTGCGGCAATTGCGCCGACACCGACAGCGCCTTGTTGCCAGAGATAGAGACCAATCCCCGCAGTACTACTGACCAAAATCACACTGATAAGATGGGTTGATACTTCTAAATAACTGACCCAGCGCATTTGTGCATGAACCGTTCCCAAAAACTGCCCCATGGCGTTTTTGGCATACCCCAGCTCACGACGCGAGTGACTAAACAGCTTCACAGTCATGATATTGGCATAAGCATCCGTAATGCGCCCAGTCATCAGTGCACGAGCATCCGCTTGTACAATGGCGGTTTGTTTTAACTTAGGAATGAAATACCACATGGTCAGTGCCACTAGGACGAACCAAACGATAAAAGGTATCAACAGCAGGCTGTCTAAATTAAAGAGAATCACACCAGTGGTGATAAAGTAGACGGTGACATACATAAACATGTCAGTAACTGTCATGACCGTATCGCGCACCGCTAGTGCGGTCTGCATGACCTTGGCGGAGACGCGACCTGAAAATTCATCTTGATAAAACTGCATCGACTGCCCAAGCATGCGCTGATGGAACCGCCAGCGCATTTGCATAGGGAACACGCCTTGCAGGGTTTGGAAATGAATGAACGACGACAAGGCAATCCAAAAAGGACTCAGTATCATGACAGCCAGCATAAGGAGCAACATGTCGCCTTTTTCTAGCCATAGGTTTTGCGGGGTATAAACACCGAGCCAGTCGACGATATTGCCAATCCAAGCAAACAGCATTGCCTCGTATATCCCGATACCTGCGGACAAAATCATAAACAGCAGCAGCCAGCCACGCAGACCGTTGGTACAGGCCCACAGGAACTTTAGCATACCATCACGAGGGGAGGGCAGTGGCATCGGGGTATCAGGGAAGGCGGGTAAGCGGTTTTCGAAAAAACGAAATAGAGCATTCATAGGCGGTAATAAAACGTCAATAGCAGTACGCCAAAATCAACGACGGCACTCGTTATTTTGAATCTTTACTTTTGTTATTAGGGTTGGCTGCTATTTTAGCAAAATTCACCATAATACCTGCATGCTAATTGTAAGTTGGCCGTCAATAACTGCCTGATTTTACTCTAAGGTTATTAGCGGTTGGTAATAGCTGCTACAAATAGATTGCTGTATAAAACATATTTTGTTACATTCTATGGTTTTGTTTTCTTCAGCAGTCAACTTTTACTTTTTGTTCGTTAATGATTGAACGTTTAATAGGTCAGAGGTGGTTTTTCTTAGCATCTGATGGTTGATATACAAATAATAATCACGCAAAGAATGCGGTTTAAAAAGGGTCAGACTCATGATGTATTTAACAATAGCGGTGCTTTGTAGTGTCGCTGTTTCAGTGCTGCTAAAGGTATTGCGTCAAAAAGATGTCGATATCTGCCAAACCATCGTTGCTGGTTATCCAGTGGCCTTTTTACTCACGTGGTTTTTATTAAAACCAGAGGTTAGTGGGATGAATACGCTTGGCAGTGCGTGGGGCATCATTATCGCGCTAGGGGTATTGTTACCCGCTGTCTTCGTTATCCTTGGCCGCGCGATTGAGTCTGTTGGCATGGTGGCAACTGATGCCGCTCAGCGCTTATCATTGATTATTCCTATAGCTGCCGCCTTTTTATTGTTTGGTGAAGTGCTGACGGGTACCCGAGTACTTGGATTGGCATTAGGGTTTTTGGCGTTGGGTGCTTTGGTCTATCGTCCACAGCAGACAGCTATCAGCAAACAAGTGACGCGTGCGCCACTTTGGCTATTTGGTGTGTGGACAGGTTACGGCATCATTGATATCTTATTCAAGCAAGTTGCTAAGCAAGGTACGGCATTTCCGCTGACGTTATTTGTGAGCTTTGGTTTGGCAGGTTTATTGTTGTTTATTTACTTGCTGATCACACGAGTGCGCTGGCAGGGTAATGCGCTCGTGGCTGGCTTGCTACTCGGCGCGTTGAATATGGGCAACATCTATGCTTATGTGCGTGCGCATCAAGTATTGTCAGACTCACCAAGCATTGTCTTTACGGGTATGAATGTCGGTGTCATTGCAGTGGCAACAATTATCGGTGTGGGCGTCTTTAAGGAGCAGCTCAATCGCATCAATATGTTGGGTCTGGTATTGGCGATTTGCTGTGTGGCTGTGCTATTCTTAGCGTAAGGTTTATTACAACCAACGATTGTTAACTGGGGCCTGTTGAACATTCACTTAAAAGAACCAATCGACACGCCTCTGCCTTTATATTTAACTTTTTATCACAGGCACCTAGGCTTTCTTATGATAAAGTTATTGGCAATCAAGGCTGAGTTGTAAGCCAGCCAGCGTTATAAATAACACTAAGTTATAAGATAAATCATAACTAATATGGGTCGCGACGTGGTGAAATCATGAGCCAACGGACGGACTTATTATAATAATGCTAAATATTTATTAATCACAATAGGATGCACTCTCAATGGAATACGAAAAGCAATTACAACGCATAAAAAATGGTTCAGGTTTTATTGCAGCACTTGACCAAAGTGGTGGCAGCACGCCAAAAGCGTTAGAGAATTATGGTATCAGCGGCGATGCTTATGACAACGATGAAGCGATGTTTGATCTGGTGCACGAAATGCGTGCTCGTATCATGACTTGTGATTCGTTTGATAATGAGCGCGTCCTTGGTGCGATTTTGTTTGAAGACACCATGGAACGTGACGTCAATGGCAAGCCGACAGCCAACTATCTTTGGGAAGATAAAAATATCGTACCATTTCTAAAGGTAGATAAAGGCTTGGCTGAACAAATGAATGGGGTGCAAGTCATGCGTCCTATACCAAATCTAGACTTACTGTTGGATAAAGCCAAAAATTACCCAGTATTTGGCACCAAGATGCGCTCAGTGATTTATGAGCCAAGTGCTGATGGGATTGAGCTGGTGGTTCAACAGCAATTTGATGTGGCTAAGCAAATCATCTCAAAAGGCTTTATGCCAATTGTTGAGCCAGAAGTTAATATCGATAGCGCTAAAAAGCATGATTGTGAGCTACTACTAAAGGCAGATATTTTACGTAATCTTGAGCGTCTAAATGATGACCATCAGGTCATGCTCAAGCTAACATTGCCAGAAGAAGAAGGATTTTATCAAGAATTGATTGATCATCCTAAAGTGTTAAAAGTCGTTGCATTGTCTGGTGGTTATAGTCGTCATGATGCCTGCGAAAAGCTTAAGAAAAACCCAGGGATGATTGCCAGTTTCTCACGTGCTTTCACAGAAGGTCTGAGCAAGCAACAAACTGATGAAGAGTTTGCTAATACTATCAACACGTCTATCGAAGAGATTTATGAGGCGTCGAAGGTTTAACAACTGTATTTCAACAAATAGAGTTAAAAGCTATAATTTGATACTAACCACAATCCCAACAGACAAAATATCTGTTGGGATTTTTTTTGTTTTTTTTGTATTGATTTAGCATCAGTTTCAATCTATTATTAGCGAAATTAAGTTCACTTCTATATTGATTTACCGTTAACCTAAATGGATATGTATTGATGAATAAACGCTATCTAAGTTTGGCTTTGGCTTCTATGTTGGCACTTTATGGCTGCGGTGGTGGTAGTGATGGCGGTAATAAAAATAGTGGTGGTACGCCAGAGACGTCAGTCATACCAACTACTAAACCAGATAAGATTGAACCACAGTTACCAGATGTCACCTTTTCTAACGAAATGGCGGCTGAAGAGGGCGAGGACGTCGATCAGTACATTCGCGCACCTGCTAGGTTCAATAACGAAACTGGGAAAATGTATAAGGTTTTGCCAATTTCTGGAACGCACCTTGGAAACCTACATAATGCTGACAGTATTGAAACTACTAGGATTTTTTACCCTGAAAGCGATAGCTATGTGACGGTCAACAAAGGTAATCTTGCTACCATGGCCTCTTTTGAAGATTTGCTACAAGATAAAAACCCAAGTCTACCTGATATTTTCAACATGCTATCTGGTAATCTTGTAGACACCAGTAGTAGTAGCTACAAGCTCTATAAAGGTAAACGTGAAGCTGAGTTTCTTCGCTATACGTGTTCTCGAGCGTTAACGCTTGGTAAGCAAGAGCTATCAATACAGTCTCAGGATTTATCAAATTTTATCAATCATTTAAACAACAATCCTTTTTGTAAAGAGGATACAGCAGTACTGGCAGCCAACTTATCTGAGGATAAAAGTAATGCTTTGAAAGCTCTGGGTGTAACTATTGAACCCTATCTCACTCAAGAAATAGCGTGGGGGAAGACAATGGCATGGATTGGCGTGGCTTATAGTGATGACGTCCTTGGCACTACGAACTCAGTACAGCAAATTATTGATGAGCTATCTCGCAAAGGTATTCACCATATTGGTTTACTCAGTGCGATGGGAGGCACTAACGACAAAGTTATGCTGAATTCTCTGACAGAAGTAGATGTTGTTTTGGGTAATTTGGATGTTTCAGCAGATGAGACGGATTTTTCAGAACTGAAGGCCAACTTAAATCAAAAACTGGATAGTTATAAGTTTGAAACAATGAATAGAGGTGGACAGAAAGTATGTATGAGTTACAACAGCAATAAAATATTGACGTCAAGCTCCTATGAGGCTGAGACGAATATCAAAGGTGAAGTAACACAGTGCGAAGGTTCGGTATACCTCTATATAGATAAACCCGACACTCGCTATAATGAGGAAGTTTATTCTTACGCGGAGTTTTATGAGTATATAAAAGGACTCAATAACGCCCTAGATAATTTTGGCGGTGACAAAGAGTTTTACATTGTTTCCAAGCTAGAATCTGGAGGTATTGATGAAATCCGAAAAATTGAGAAAAAATATCCACTGAATTGAGTATTTAATTTTTAAAAATGTTAAGAGTTATTTTAAAAAAAGCTCGAACCTGATTATCAGGTTCGAGCTTTTTTGATGCGCTGCTATATAGGTTGCCTACATCTCTCTCTATAACTGACGTCCTTCGCTGTTATGTTTACCACTTTAATTAAATGATTAATATCCGTTAAGTCATCTATTTATGAAATAACTTTTTGGTTAGCGGCATCTTTATCCAGTCCCGCCGCATAATCTCGCACGTTTTGAGTGATCTTCATTGAGCAGAATTTTGGGCCACACATGGAGCAAAAGTGTGCCGATTTGTGAGCATCTTTTGGCAACGTCTCGTCATGATATTCACGTGCCGTATCCGGATCAAGCGCTAGATTAAACTGATCATCCCAGCGGAACTCAAAACGGGCTTTGGATAATGCATTATCACGTGCCTGTGCACCCGGATGGCCTTTGGCAAGATCGGCAGCATGAGCGGCAATCTTATAAGTGATGATACCGTCTTTGACGTCTTTTTTATTAGGCAGGCCTAAATGCTCTTTTGGTGTTACATAGCAGAGCATGGCGGTGCCGAACCAGCCAATCATTGCTGCGCCAATAGCACTAGTAATATGGTCATAACCGGGTGCGATATCGGTAGTTAGCGGCCCTAAGGTATAAAAAGGCGCATCCGCACACAGTTCAAGTTGCAAGTCCATATTTTCTTTAATACGGTTCATCGCCACGTGCCCAGGACCTTCAATCATTACCTGCACATCGTGCTTCCAAGCGATTTGTGTCAACTCACCAAGCGTGCGCAGCTCGCCAAACTGCGCTTCGTCATTGGCATCTTGTAAGCAGCCGGGACGCAGACCATCGCCTAAGCTAAATGCCACGTCATATTGCTTCATAATTTCGCAGATATCTTCAAAATGCGTGTATAAAAAGCTTTCTTTATGATGAGCCAAGCACCACTGTGCCATGATAGAACCACCGCGTGAGACGATACCGGTCAAGCGTCCAGCGGTTAGCGGTACGTAGCGTAGTAATACACCTGCGTGAATGGTGAAATAATCAACGCCTTGTTCCGCTTGCTCAATAAGCGTATCGCGAAATATCTCCCAAGTGAGATCTTCTGCCACACCATCAACTTTTTCTAATGCTTGATAAATCGGCACGGTACCGATGGGCACTGGCGAGTTGCGAATCAACCATTCACGAGTTTCATGAATATGGTTACCTGTCGATAAATCCATAATAGTATCCGCGCCCCAACGTGTCGCCCACGTCATCTTTGACACTTCTTCGTCGATAGATGAGCCGAGCGCTGAGTTACCGATATTGGCGTTAATTTTGACTAGGAAGTTGCGGCCGATAATCATCGGTTCGGATTCAGGATGATTGATGTTATTGGGAATAATTGCGCGTCCAGCGGCCACTTCATCACGGACAAATTCAGGGGTGATAATTTTTGGTGTATTGGCACCGAAGCTCTCACCATCGTGCTGACGCATATCGGTCAACTCGTGCTGTTTTTGCGTTTCGCGAATGGCGATATATTCCATCTCAGGAGTGATGATGCCACGCCGCGCATAGTACATTTGTGTGACATTGCCAACTTTACCATCAACCTCTTTTGCACGGCGCGGTTTGTCGATATGAGCGAATCTTAAGTTAGCAGTGCTGATATCACGAGCGCGTGCTTGTCCATATGAGCTGGATAAACCATCCAACTGTTCGGTATCACCGCGCTCTGCTATCCAACCTTCGCGTAGTTTTGGTAAACCTTTGGTTAGGTCAATTTGGGCGTCGGGATCAGTATAAACCCCTGAGGTGTCATAGACATAAAACGGAGGGTTGTGTTCACCTTCATTAGCACCAGCACCGCCAATCGGGGTATCTGCCAAGCTAATCTCGCGCATCGGTACTTGAATATCGGGCCTTGAACCTTCGATATAGATTTTTCTAGAAGCGGGTAATACACGGTGTAAGTCACGGGCGTCTTCTTCAAAACGGGCATCGGTAGACGTGCGGTGGGCGGGCGTTTTTAGGGGGTCCACTTTTTTGTCAGAGCGAGTAGCAGCCGGTTTCGAAGGAGTTCGGGTAGAAGAGGTTTGTATAATAGTCATATGCTGTCCTAGCGTGTTGGTTTTTGAATAAAATCAACACCGCCAGTAGCTGCGGGGTAAGCATTTGTTATATCTGCAAAGTTAGCACTATTACGATACCGAGACAGTCATAGGATTAAAAATACAATGACTGGGCGGAGCAGGGCTATTAGACGCCGCTTATTATTTCTACACTCAATTTTTTTTAAATTGGGTGTCGCTATCGTTATTGGCTTCAAGCAAATAACATTAAAAATAGCAGTCAAAAACAACAAGGCATTTCTGCGCGTCTTTTTGCTAGGTAATAACATTTGCTCAGACTTCCCTGCGTCGGTACTAACCGCATCAGGTTCGGCGGGTGATCTCTCAGCGAATGTATCAAGGCGACTACTTGAATAAAACAAGATTGGTCAAGCGAGCCTTTAATACACCGCACCCCGAGTCTGTCAGTGTTGTGAATCAGTCTCATACTAACAAACTTCTGCAATGAGGGCTAGAGCGTGTCCTCAATCTGAACAAAAGAATGATTAATAGATTAAGGCATGCCTTTCGTTCAAGCGTTAGTGAGGTAAATGGAATGAGAGCGGTTAAGTTATGCTAAGCGGTGCCAAATAGCTAGATAGGAAGTTTTTGACAGTTGCAGCATCTAGATAAAGTTTAAAAAGGTGAGTCATTATTATTGTCCTAAACTTCTCTGGTTTAAAAAACGTCTAAAGTGAATAAAAGATTCATGTGGTTGTCATCAAACTGTCATAAAAACTTGTCAATATGTCACACATGTCACAAACAATGCTTTTTTGAATCGTTGTCAAACTTTAGGAGTCTTACATGCGTTATTCGTTATTAGCAGTCGCCGTTAGTTGTACCTTAGTACTCACAGCTTGTAATAAATCGACCGACCCTTCAAGCTCAGCTGCTGATAGCAGTAGCGCCGTAACAGCGGCTGAAACCACCACTAGTACAGCGTCTACTACAGCGACTGATTTTAAATCTGCTGAAAACATCGCCATGAATATCACCGGTGCAGGTGCTTCATTCCCGCAGCCTATTTATGCCAAATGGTCTTATGACTACAATGCCGCGACTGGCGGTCAGGTGAACTACCAATCAATCGGCTCTTCTGGTGGTATCAAACAAATCGAAGCAAAAACGGTAGACTTTGGTGCTTCTGATGCACCGATGACCCCTGAAGAGCTGGATGCAGCAGGACTTATTCAGTTTCCGACTGTGATTGGTGGCGTCGTACCGATTGTAAACATCGATGGCGTAGAGCCAGGTCAGCTGAAATTGGACGGTGCGGCTTTAGCTGATATCTATTTAGGCAAAATTAGCAACTGGAACGATCCTGCTATTGCTAACCTAAACCCAGACTTAACCTTGCCTGATGCCGCCATTACCACCGTATTTCGTTCGGACGGTTCAGGTACGACCTTTAACTTCACCGATTATCTGGCCAAAGTTTCAACTGACTGGAAAGACAGCGTTGGTGTCGATAAAACCGTCAAGTGGCCAACCTCTGCCACGGGCGCAGGTGGTAAAGGTAACGAGGGCGTATCAAGTTACGTCAATCGCATGAAAAACTCTATCGGCTACGTTGAGTACGCTTACGCCAAGCAAAACAACATGTCACATACGGCACTGAAAAATGCGGCTGGCAACTTCGTGCAGCCATCTGCTGAAACCTTTGCAGCGGCAGGTGATATCGACTGGTCACAGCAAGCAGGCTTTTATAAAGTCATTACCAACTCTGAGACTGAACAAGCGTGGCCAATCGCAGCGGCGACCTTTATCTTAGTACATAAGCAGCCAGAAAATCCGCAGCAAGTGGCTGGCGTGTTGAATTTCTTCGACTGGGCTTACGCTCAAGGCGATGATGATGCCTTAGCCCTTGATTATGTTCCTTTCTCTGATACCGCTGTTGCACTCTTTAAAGCCCAGTGGAATGAAGTCAAAGGCAGCGATGGTCAGCCAGTCTACACCCCAGCTCAGTAGTTTCTAAAAACCAGTAGTGATTCTCGAGTTACCCTCTTAAATAATTATTCTCCGGTAGTTGTTTAAGAGGTTTTATCACAACAAATTTAAAAGTGGAGCCGATAATGCATATTGATAGCGCTACTGATTTAGTTTGCTGCGATAAGACCTGATTAATCTTTTTGAACCTTTTGATTTAACCCTATTTAATGCTGAGACACTTATGAATGACCTAAGGTCCCAACTGGCTAAACAAAAACGTTACGACGCTTTATTCGTCAATGCAACCAAGGCTTTTGCCATCCTCGTCCTCTTATCCTTGGGCGGCATTTTAGTCTCTCTAATCATTGGCGCTTGGCCGAGTATTCAAGCATTTGGTCTCGGCTTTTATACCAGTAATAACTGGGATACGGTTGCCAATGAGTACGGTGCGCTAGCGCCTATTTACGGCACGCTGGTCACTTCGTTTATCGCTATTTTAATCGCTGTGCCAGTCAGCTTTGGTATTGCGATATTTCTGACCGAGATGTGTCCGAATTTCTTAAAAAAGCCCCTCGGTATCGCTATTGAGCTGCTGGCAGGTATCCCCTCTATCATTTACGGTATGTGGGGGTTGTTTGTATTTGCGCCCTTTTTTGGCGATCACATTCAGCCGTGGTTTATCGAACACGTCGGTCCACTGCCCATCATCGGTAAGCTGTTTACGGGTGCGCCAATGGGACTGGGCATGTTTACCGCTTCACTCGTACTTGCCATTATGATTATTCCTTTTATCGCGGCCACCATGCGCGATGTCTTTTCCGTGGTACCAGATTTATTAAAAGAATCGGCTTACGGCATGGGTGCGACGACTTGGGAAGTGATGTTTAAAATTATCTTACCGTATACCAAAGCTGGCGTCGTTGGTGGTGTCATCTTGGGACTGGGTCGTGCCCTTGGTGAGACCATGGCTGTGACATTCCTCATCGGCAACGCCTTTAATATCAGTCCAAGTCTATTTACTTCTGGGGTCACCATTACCTCAGCCCTTGCCAATGAATTTGCAGAAGCCTCTAGTGAGCTACATCTGGCGTCGTTATTACATTTAGGCTTAATTCTATTTGTCATTACTTTCATTGTGCTATCGCTCGCTAAGCTGATGCTAATGCGCATGGATCAAAAAGCAGGTAATCGATAGTTCTTAGGAGGTCATGGTAGATGTCGGCAGATATCTACAGAACATGATAGATAGTGATTGATAACAAGCAGCGATAAACAAGACTTTGGTAAAAACCTTGATAAAAAATGGAAATGAGCTTTATGCCTACTGATGCTATGAATTCAGCGTTACCTGCTAAGAGCAACTTTGAAGATCGTTATAACAAGCGCCTTTATAACAAACGGCGCTGGGCCAATAAGCTTGGTCTAGGCTTTGCCATGTCAGCAATGATTTTTGGCCTAATTTGGTTGTTTTGGATTTTATTTACGCTCTTCGTTGAAGGCTTCCAAGGCATGGTGCAAATGCCCATCTTTACTGCCGACACCCCGCCACCGATGAGTGCAGGTGGCTTACGCAACGCCATTGTCGGCTCAGTGATGTTGGCATTTTCGGGATTGTTTATCGGCGCTCCTATTGGCCTGATGACAGGGATTTATTTGTCTGAGTTTTCTCATGGCAGCATGCTTGGCAAAGTGACGCGCTTCTTAAACGATATTTTGCTCTCTGCACCGTCGATTGTCATTGGTCTCTTTATTTATGCCTTGATGGTAAAAGGCCAAAGCTTTTCTGGTTGGGCAGGCGCACTGGCATTGGCACTAATTGTCATTCCTGTGGTTGTGCGTACGACTGAAAACATGCTTAATTTAGTGCCCAACAGTATTCGTGAAGCGGCTTATGCACTGGGTACACCGAAGTGGAAAATGGTCACGCAAGTGACTATCAAAGCAGCTCGAGCGGGGCTGACCACAGGCGTATTGTTGGCCTTTGCCAGAATCACCGGTGAGACGGCGCCATTGCTATTTACGGCATTGAATAATCAATACTTTAGTACCGATATGAGTCAGCCAATTGCTAACTTGCCTAATACCATTTATCAGTTTGCTATGAGCCCTTATGACAATTGGCATGCACTCGCATGGGCAGCGGCACTGCTCATTACCACGTCGGTATTGGTCTTGAATGTCTTGGCAAGATTCATTGGCAGTCGAGGTCAAACCAAATAGCAGTCAGAGTCAATAAAGCCTGTCGCCAAATCACTCTACAGACAGCATTTACTTAAATTTATATTCATTAAGCTAGGTTGGATAACATTATGAATGACGTCATAAGCAAAGCCCGTACAACAACTAATACTAATAACTTTGATACGCCAACAGGCAATCTACTAAACAGACCGATGTCAACGTCAGCGCAAATGCAGCAGCCAGATGCGGCAAACTTAACCAAGCAAACACTGCATGATATTCCCAAAAACATGCCTGCAGCAAAAATGCAGATTCGTGATTTGAGTTTTTATTATGGGGATTTTCAGGCACTAAAAAACATCAATATCGACATTCCTGATAAAAAAGTGACTGCCTTTATCGGTCCATCAGGTTGCGGAAAATCGACCCTACTACGTACTTTCAATCGTATGTATGACTTATACCCAGGCATGCGTGCAGAAGGCAATATCAATCTTGATGGCAAAAATATCTTAGGTAAAGATGTCGATGTCAACTTGCTACGCGCGCAAGTCGGCATGGTCTTTCAGAAGCCGACGCCGTTTCCAATGTCGATATACGACAATGTCGCCTTTGGTGTGCGTCTCTATGAAAAGCTAAGCAAAGCTGAGCTGGATAATCGCGTGGAATGGGCGCTAAAAAAATCGGCATTGTGGCCAGAAGTGAAAGATAAGCTAAAAGCGTCGGGCTTGTCTTTATCAGGCGGACAGCAGCAACGACTGTGTATCGCCCGTAGTGTCGCTACCAAACCTGAAGTGCTGTTGCTTGATGAACCAACCTCAGCCCTAGACCCTATCTCAACGGGTGCAATCGAAGATTTGATAGAAGATTTGAAAAATGACTATACCATTGCCATCGTCACCCATAATATGCAGCAGGCGGCGCGAGTATCAGACTATACAGTCTATATGTATTTGGGCGATATGATTGAGATGGGCGAGACGGATCAAGTATTTACCACGCCTACGCAAAAAGCGACCGAAGACTACATTACCGGTCGTTATGGTTAACGTTGAGCAGATTAAAACTATTTATGTAAACTCAAAACATATCACGCTATAGCTGTTTGATTTTAAAAGTTACATGTACTGCTGGTGTGAATTTTGCGAAGCATCTGTCTGGCCTGCGCACAGCAAGCGAGGAAAATTTATCCCAGCAGCACGCCATTAACAGTGCCCTTCTTTTATGTTGAACTGACTACACTAAAATATGGATATTCAGGGAATACCTCTCATGCAAAGTGACAAGCATATCTCTAAAAGTTTTGACCAAGATTTGGATGAAGCCATTCGCTTATTTTTATACATGGGTGATAGCGCTGCCAACCAAGTCGCCAAAGCCATCCACGCCCTCATTGATAAAGATGAAGCACTGGCACAAGAAGTCATCGATATGGACTTCGATATCAATCGGATGGAAGTTGAACTCGATGAGCATATCTTATTACTGGTCGCCAAACGCCAGCCAGCTGCCAGTGATTTGCGCTTGGTCATGTCCATTAGCAAAGGTGTGGTTGATTTAGAGCGCATCGGCGATGAAGCGGTCAAAATCGCCCAAATGGCCAGTAAAATCGCAGCACAAGGCAAGTCATCATATGGTTACGCTGAGGTTCAGCATCTCAGCAATCAGGTTCGTATCATGCTACATAATGCGCTAGAAGCCTTTAGTCAGTCCAATGCGGAGCAGGCATTTGAAGTCATGCGTAATGATGGTTTGGTCAATGATGAATACCAATCGGCGATTCGTGCTTTGATGACTTATATCATGGAGGACGCACGGCACGTCTCAAAGGTCATTAATATCATGTGGGTATTGCGCGCGCTTGAGCGTGTTGGCGACCATGCACAGAACGTCGCTGAACTGGTGATTAACTATATTAGCGGGCAAGATGTGCGCCACTCAGACTATAAAATGGTAGAAAAAGCCGTGCAAGAAGCCAATAATAGAATGGCGGCACGCCAAGTCAGTACAACATCAGCCATCATGTCAGCGAATGACTTTGAGTTGCCAGATACTGATGAAGAATAACAAGAGAATCTTTTTGAACGGTGATTTTATCTTCAATAAAAAACGCGCTATTTCAACATAGCGCGTTTTTGTTTACAGCATAGGAACAACAAGATATTCCAATATATTTATACCAACTATTTTTCTGGCGTCCAGCCTTGAGCACGCTCATAATCTTCATTATCTAAAAACTTCTCACGTTGCTCGGTTAAAAACTTCTTGGCTTCAGGGTCCATCATGCTTAAATGATTTTCGTTAATCAGCATGGTTTGCTGCTCAAGCCACTCCTGCCATGCCTTTTCAGAGACAGTCTCTTGCAGCTCTTGACCTTTTTTGTTAGGAAAAGGCGGATGTGGCATTTTTGGCAATTCTTGCTGGTATTTGCGGCAAAACACGGTATGTGCTTGCGGGTTAAAAGTCTCAGTCATAAAATACTCCTTATTAAGTAAGTTATTCAGTCGAATATTGATATCACCCTATGATAGCGGTCTTGGTTAATTTAGCAAAGGGTATCAGGTGTATAGAAGGTAACAGCAAACCTGCTTAATACAAGTTTTGGCGATGTGATGACAAATAAAAACACTCGCCCTAACGATTAGATATTAGGAGCGAGTGTTAGATGTACAACGTTAAGGCCGTGTTTAAATCAAGCGTTTAGGCAAAGGCTTTTAAGCGTGCACGACCAGTAACGACCGCCTGCTTAACTTGATTGGGAGCAGTGCCGCCCAAATGATCACGCGCGGCTAATGAGCCTTCTAACGTTAAGAAGTCAAAGACATCATCACCAATGGCGTCGCTAAATTGCTGAAGCTGTGCCAGTGATAAGTCACTTAAATCAACGCCTTCTTTAATGCCTAAAGCGACGGCATTGCCGACCACTTCATGGGCATCACGGAATGCCACCCCTTGGCGTACCAAATAATCGGCTAGGTCAGTCGCCGTTGCATAGCCTTTCATGGTGGCTGCACGCATATTTTCTTTATTTGGCGTGATGTTCGGTAGCATATCAGCAAAGGCGAGTAGCGAACCAGTTAAGGTATCGACGCAATCAAATAGCGGCTCTTTGTCTTCTTGGTTGTCTTTATTATAAGCAAGTGGCTGGCTCTTCATCAGGCTTAATAATGTCATTAATTGACCAAAGACACGTGCTGCTTTACCGCGTACCAATTCTGGTACATCAGGGTTTTTCTTTTGCGGCATGATAGAGGAGCCAGTACAGAAGCGATCTGGTATCTGCACAAAGTTAAATTGCGCTGACATCCATAGGATAATCTCTTCACTCATGCGTGACATATGCATCATTAAAATAGAGGCCGCTGAGGTAAACTCAATAGCAAAATCACGGTCTGAAACCGCGTCTAATGAGTTCTGGCAAATGCCTTCAAAACCTAGCAATTCAGCAGTGATGGTACGATCGATGGGGAAGGTGGTACCAGCGAGAGCAGCACTACCAAGCGGCATTTGATTAATACGGCGACGGGCATCAACCAGACGCTCGGTATCGCGGTATAACATCTCAAACCATGCCATGACGTGATGACCAAAGCTCACAGGCTGAGCCGTTTGCAGATGTGTAAAGCCAGGCATAATCGTGTCAGTATGCTGCTCAGCCAAATCTAGTAAACCGCTCTGCAAACGTACCAATAGCGCAATGATATTGTCCGTTTCTTCACGCAACCATAGGCGGATATCAGTGGCAACCTGATCGTTACGGCTACGTCCCGTATGCAGCTTTTTACCCACCGCGCCAACGATATCAGTCAGGCGTGATTCAACGTTCATGTGTACGTCTTCAAGGGCAATAGACCAGTTAAATTCACCCGCTTCAATCTCGCGCAGCACCTGCTGTAGACCATCGATGATGGTTGCCACCTCGTCAGCTGTGAGAATGTCACATTCTTTTAGCATGGTGGCATGGGCGATTGAGCCTTGAATATCGTGACGGGCAAAGCGTTGGTCAAAGCCCACGGATGCGGTAAATGCAGCAACGAAGCTATCCGTCGCTTCACTAAAGCGTCCGCCCCACATTTGCTGGCCCTGACCACTGGTAGGGCTGCTTTGCGTCGCGTTATTTGTTATAGAGTCATCTGTGCTAGAATCAGAGGCAGATGCGTTTTTATTTAATTCAGGATTACTAGGATTTGAAGAGTTGGCGTTCATATCGGTACAAGACAAGTCAAGAGAATAAGAACTCAAGTATAGCAAATGATGAGGTTGCCTTACTAGCGGAGCGCTTAGAGTTTTTTATCCCCAAGCTCATGGAGGTCATGAGACCTTGGCAGTGGCTGGTTTATATCTTTTTTTGGTCACTATTTTTGACAGTTATTGACCGCCATGATTTGGCGACTTGGTCAGATTTTATGATTAAGTTTATGAGCCGAGTGATACAAAATACGCTCAGTATTATTCCCTCTCTATTCATCATCGATTATCTACGTCCCATCTTTAAAAGCATGAGCGTGCCCAAGGTCAGCATGTATGTGCTAGCGATACTCATGATTGCCTCGACCATTTCCATGACTTTAGTGCTGCTCGTTATGATTAATATGGGCTGGCACGAATATGACCTACAGAACTTCATCTTAGAAGTGGTCTTCGATCTTATGATTGCCGGCGGTTTTACCTTGGTGTTTTTGTTGTACTTTTTGCGCCGTTATCGTGAGATGCATGCCCTTAAGCAATCTTTTGAGCATAAGCTAAGTGCGCAAAATGACGTGATAAAAGCACGTATCACCCCGCATTTTTTCTTTAATACCATTAATACCTTGGTATCACTTATCGAGTCCAACCCGACACGCGCATCCTATCTCCTACAGCATGTCTCAGCATTGTTCCGTGCCAGCTTTAGTGGTGCCCGCGAAATCAGTTTCGAAGAAGAAATCGCCCTTTGTGAGCATTATTTGGCGATTGAGGCCAGCCGTCTAGCGGATAAGCTCGATGTAAAATGGCAGCTGCCTGACGAAGACATCATGTATGACATGGTTATTACCGCCTTAACCTTACAAAGTGTATTGGAAAAAATGCTGCTCAATGTGGTTGAGATGACCACTGAAACGATTTATATCAATATTGAAGTCACTTGGCACCAGCACCACGTCGCTATTACTATCAGTGTAAGACTGCCCAAAAAAACCTTAATGATTAATCATGACCTACGTCAGCATATGGATTTTTATATTCAGGCTGAGCGCTTGCGGGCTTATTTTGGTCAAAGTGCCGATATCAAAAGCACCGTTACCAGTACGCAAATTATTACGCTCATTGATTATCCGCTACAAGACGTGGGTTTATAAGGGTTGTCTTAAGCTTACTTATGAAAAATTAGTAAGTATTTAGAGTGGCATATTTATTGCAGTTTTATTGTATGGTTATGAATAAAAATAGCTTTTCCATCGTGCTGAAGTTGTGTTAAGTCTGCACAAAATATACCTTTGGAAAAGCTCAACTTGAGACGATTAATTTTTACTAAATACACAAAAATAAAATGAGTCTCAATAGCGATATATTTACAGGTCATTTTATTCGATAATTGAATGTTTCTATTCTAAGTACTTGGTAATAAATGCTAATATAGTCTTAATCCTTTTAAAAAAATATTAAGTATGCCCTAAAATAGGAGTTTGCATGCGGATCGTAGTTTGCGATGATGAGCCATTAGCGCGTGAGCGTTTGGTCAGAATCGTACAAGAGTCAGGTCATCAGGTGGTTGCTCAGGCAACGACAGGGGCAGAAGCCATCGTTGCCGTACAGACTGAGCAACCAGACATCATATTGTTAGACATACGTATGCCCGAAATGGATGGCGTACGCTGTGCCCAAGAGCTCAACAAACTTGAACATCCGCCAGCGATTATATTCGTTACCGCGTACGATCATTACGCCATTGCCGCCTTAAAGGCCAATGCGATTGGCTACTTATTAAAGCCGGCGAACAAAGACGAATTATTAGAAGCATTGAATAAAGCAAAAAGCTTAAACGCCGCGCAGCTTAATGAGATTCGTAAGCTTGAAGATCCTACAGCACGCCCACTACGTGAGCATATCGCCGCCCGTACCCATCGCGGTGTGGAGCTGATTAAGCTAAAAGACATCTATTATTTTACGGCCGATCAAAAGTACGTCAAAGTTCGTCACAAAGGTGGTATTGTGCTGATTGATGAGACGTTAAAAGAGCTTGAGCAGGAGTTTGAGGATCGTCTTTTTCGAGTACATCGCAACGCCATTATCAATTTGAGCTTTTTGGACTATCTAGAAACCTTAGATGCAGGGCAGTATCAAATACGTTTCAAAGGTATTGATGAGACACTAGCGGTTAGCCGTCGTCACCTGCCAGCGTTACGTGATAAAATCCAAAGTATGTAACCTGCTGTTTTAACAGCGAAATAATCATCCCATATCATCAAACCCTTATTTATGCTTAAATAGGGGTATTTTTTTGCGTCAGCAATCACTAACAATCTGTTATAGCGCCCTTTCTTTGTGGCAAATCATCAGTAACGTCTAGTACTGATTACGACTGAATGTATGTACTGACAGTATGTAGTACTGATATGAACAGCACTGATATTATAGTATCAAACTTATTGAGGCCCTTTATGAGCAATCTGCAGCAACCTGCTTTGACCACCTTAAACATCGCCACTCGCCAAAGCCCTTTAGCACTATGGCAAGCTGAGCATATTCGCGCTCGTTTATTAGAGATGTATCCTCAGATGACGATCAACTTACTCAAAATCGTCACAAAGGGTGACAAGATTTTGGACACACCATTGGCCAAAATTGGCGGTAAAGGTCTCTTTGTTAAAGAGCTTGAGCAAGCGCTTTATAATAAAGAAGCAGATATTGCCGTGCATTCACTAAAAGACGTGCCGATGCAGCTGCCTGAAGGGTTGATGCTGGGTGTTTATTGCAAACGCGCTTCACCAACCGATGCCTTCGTGTCCAATACCTATAATAGTATCGATGAGCTGCCACAAGGCGCGGTAGTCGGTACGTCAAGTTTGCGCCGTCAGTGTCAAATCAAAGCCTATCGCCCAGATTTACAAATCAAAACCCTGCGCGGTAACGTTGGCACCCGTTTGGGTAAGCTAGATGCTGGCGAATACGATGCGATTATTTTAGCGACCAGTGGACTACAGCGTATCGAGCTGGATGAGCGCATACGCGGCGAGCTTGATATCGATGCTTGCTTACCGGCGGTTGGACAAGGCGCATTGGCGATTGAGTGCCGCGAAGGTGATGATGAGGTATTAAAGCTGTTGGCGCCGCTAAATGATGACAAAGCTCGTATTCGCCTTATCGCTGAGCGCGCGTTAAACCGTCACCTAGAGGGCGGTTGCCAAGTACCCATCGCCGCCTATGCCGTGTTGCAGATGGCAGATGAAACCAGCAGCAATAATGATGCGAACGGTGACAATGGCAATAACGACAATGGCAATGTATTGTGGTTGCGTGGTCGAGTAGGGCAAGCCGATGGTAGCGAGCTGTTAAAAGCAGAAAAACGCGTCACATTAACTGGCGCACAAGATGAGCAAGAAGCGCAGGCCAATCAGCTCGGTATCGATGTGGCAGAGATGCTGCTTGCTGATGGTGCTGGTGATATTTTGTCAGCGATTTATAATCCTCAATAACCAATCAGTACTGTCATCCCTTCAGTCATAGACTACTCATTTTTGAATCAGTCTATGACTACACTCATTTCATCAGCCTTTTGTCATGGTACGTCTATGTCATCAACACTCAATCACGCCAAGCCTCATTCGAACGACCAAGCAAATAGTCAGCCAAATGAGCCGCCAAGCAAGCAATCAAATCAGCAGCTAAATCAGCAATCATCACAACTGCGAGTGGTCATCAATACTCGGCCTGTAGAGCGTGCCGCACCGTTGACGCAGCATTTACAGTCAGCAGGTCTAAGCGTGGTTGAGATGCCGATGTTGGCACTACAGTCGCGTCCTACGACTGATGATGATATGGCACTCATGCGCCAGTGGCTGGCAGGTGATTATCAGGCACTGGTGATTGTTAGCCCAACGGCTGCTGCGTCAGGGCTAGCAGTTTGGCAAGTGCTTGAGCGCCAAGCCCGAGAGCATGAGGGCAGTGGCAACGAAGCCAATAAAGACCATGAGGCAGCGTTGCAAAATTTAAAAGCGCCCAGTCATCTGATTGCTGTTGGTGATGCGACAGCAGCAGTATTGAATAATGCCAAAATTGATGCGGCAAGCTATCAAGTACTGCAGCCAGGCGTGGCCAATAACGAGGGTATGCTAGCCATGCCTGAAGTTGAAAGCCTACAAGCGGGCGATAAGTTACTGGTATGGCGCGGACTTGGCGGACGACGATTATTGGTCAATACGCTACAAGCGCGCGGTGTGCATATCGATAGTATCGCGTGGTATGAGCGTAAGATGCCTCTCAATGCTAAAGAAGAATATAAGCAATGGCTAACAGGTTTTTATGCTGATAATCTTAATCAGACTGATGAGCTATCAGAGCAGGTTGAGTCCAAGCTAAAGCCCATCGTTATCGTCAGTAGTGGGACAGCCTTTGAACATTGGAGTCGTATCGTTGCAGAAGTAACAGCAACTGATGAGCGAGAGGCTGATGAAGGAAAATCAGAGCGTCCATCAGAGCCTCAATTGGTGAGTGAGACAAATCATCGTTGGTCGCTTAAGCTATCTGACTTCGTTTATGTGGTACTGGGAGAGCGCTTGGCTAATATGGTCGCTGAGCAGCAGTTAAGCCATTGGCGTGTAGAAAATTTGGCGCCTGAAACCATTCTTGCCGCTATTAATTCCACAGAATATTCATGCTAAAAATTGGCTTGGCACTTTATGCTGCTGTTTCTTTCACCTTTTCCAATATGTTCCAACCTATCACTAACGGTGCTGCACTATGTCAACGAATTCTGAGCCTTTAAAGGATCCCTCTGCTGTCCAGCAGCGCCGGCAAGCAAATATGTTACTGATACGCATGCAGTGGGTGGTAATCTTACTACTTATCGCCGCATTACTCTGGTTATATATTAGTCAGCAGCGTTTTCAAAACAGTGTCAACGAACGCTTGCAAAGCAACGAGCAGGTGGTCAGCCGTTTAAACGACATGGATGATCGCTTGTTTGCCATGAGCCAGCAGACTTTACCGGAGCCTAGGACGGCAGCCAGTAGCCAAGCGCAAAATCAGCTAGATTTATTGCGTATTCAAATACAGGCCGCTGATAGGTTATTGGTAGACAACAACGATAGTGCAGCGATTGATTTGCTGCGAGGTTTACACTGGCAGCTTTCCCAAAGCAGCAATGAGATTGCTCCTGCTCTAACCGTCGTTATTAAGCAAAGCTTGCTAAAAGACATTGAACGTTTGCAAGCACAAAGCTCACAACCAAGCCCTTGGCAAATTCAAAACCTTGCCATTCAGAATATTCAACAGTTTCTGCATAGCCATGAAACTGCAGGTCGCATTGATAGTAGTGCCAGTAATAGCAATGCCAATAAAGGCACTATCAGTATGCAAAATGGGACTCAAAAAAACAGCACCATAAAAAATGAAGTTGCTTTGACCCGCCGACAGTTAGTGGTTCATGAGGTCATTATGACGTTAAACTTAGCCAGCCAAGCCAGCAATATGCGTGAGCATGACCAACTTATTCGCTACCTGAGACAGGCACGCAAACAGCTGGCAACATTGCAACCGACATCAGCGGTCAGCAAAACTCAGCAGCCATCAGCGGCAACGAAGACTAATAGTGATAGTCGCAGTGTTAATAGTAAGCAGAATGACCTTGCCAAGAATTTGGAAACGATGAAAGCACCGAGTGATATCCCAGAGGTGATTGATTGGTTGGATCAGCTGATTGCCAACGCACCAAAACCAACGCCATTATTAACCACGCAAATTTTGGACAAACCTCAGCGCTAATAGATATGTTAGATAAATAATATAGGTGATTCAATTTAAAAAAGGTACAAGGCAACTGAGTGCAGATGTATATGTAATACTTCAAGCGAGGTTAACGATGTAACTTTTTTATAGTGGATTGACTATAGAATAATAAAGGTAAACTATGACCGATTTTAACAAAACAGCTCAATCTACAGCGAATACAGCAGAAAAAACGACGCCTACTGAGTTGGCAAACTATCCAGTAATACACAATCAGCCCATTCATTGGGGCGAGATGGATGCCTTTAATCATTTGAATAATGTGGTGTTCTATCGTTATGCTGAATCAGCGCGCATCGCTTATTTACAAATTTTGGGTATGTTTGATGGCAGTATGGTGACCGTCCTTGCTCAGTCTAGCTGTCAGTATTTACGTCCAGTCGTATATCCTGACACTCTATTGTTGGGCGTACGCTGCCAACGCTTGGGCACGACCAGTATTGTTATAGAATATAGCTACTATAGCACTGCGCAGCAAGCTGTGGTTGCTACTGCTGAAGCTGTGATAGTACGCTTAGAGAGTGATGGCAAAACTAAGCTGCCATGGACACTCGAGGAGCGTGAGCGCTTGTTGGCGCTGGAACAAACAGTCGGTCACACGCCTAATCTATAGTCAACAAACCCTAAAAACGCTACGGTATTGCTGATATCAATTTTTTGTAGCCTCTGTCTGCGCAAGCACAGCAAGCAAGAAAAATTGATATCAGCAGTGCGTAATGTATCGATATTACTTTTCACTAACTATATCACTGACGTCACTGCAATTTATAGCTAAGCGGTAAAATAGTTGATGTCCCGTCCTAGAATAGGTTGAGAGTTTATGAGAAGTCAGATACTGCAAGTATCTGACTTTTTCTTTGAGAGTTATATCCTATATTTCTATGGACTTGGTTCGGTGTTAGCATATTTAAACTCAAATGCGGTCGCCTCTCATTATAGATATGAATAGACTCTTTAATCAGTACTTTCAATTCGTTAAAGGTATTACACTCGTACAGCAGGAACTCATACTTTAGTATGCCATTGATTCTTTCAGCCAAGGCATTTTGGTAGCAATCATAGCCATCCGTCATTGATGGAACTATTTTATAGGCCTGTAGCGCCTCTTGGTATAGCTCGGAGCAGTACTGTAGCCCTCTGTCTGAATGATGAATAGCAGTATGATCATAGCAGCGGTTAGACTGCACCATCTTTAATGCTTTGACCACACTGCAAGCTCTCATATCCTCACTTAAATGATAGCCCATAATATGTCTTGAATAAGCATCTGTCACCAGTGATAAATAGTGAGTACCCTCACCAGACTTTACGTAGGTGATGTCTGCCACGAGTACTTGCTCTGGCATGAAAGGTTGGTTTTGATTATCCTTTAACAAATTAGGATGTTTCTTGAGCCAGTGCTTACTGTTAGTCGTCTTAGTATAGCTACGTTTGGGTTTCACCAGTAAGTCATTTGTCCGTAAGTAATCAAAGAAGCCATCTCGTCCTAGTTTAATACCCGCATCTATAAGCTTAGGTTTGATCAGGTAGTACAGTTTACGTCCCCCAAGCTTTGGCATGAACTGACGATAAAAACCAATCCACTGTGACAGTACAGCTAAACTCACTTGTCCGTTTTGCTTGAGTTGCCAGAGACTGTCGTGACAGACTTTTTTCTCAGGTTTACTCCATAGTCTTTGTCGTAAACGTCAATCATAGTATTTAGAATAAGATTACGATCTCTTTCATCTGCAAGCTCTCGCTCTAGGCGTTTTATCCGCTGAGCGGGTGTTTCTACACTAGAGTTATGGACTGACATAGGGCAACGCCTCCGCTGGTTAAAACCTGTCCAGTCTAATTTACCATGCTTTCGTAGCCATACCAATACGGTACTACGACCCTGAATACCATAAATAGCTTGCGCTTGTTTATAGGTCATGTCGCCTTTTTCAACACTACTTACAACGCTTAATTTAAAGCCTAAGGTGTAATCTTTTTGACTACGCTTAGCTCTTTTGTTCTCTATGTTTGACATAATACCGCCTAAAATGTGTCAACTCATTCTAGGACGGGACATGAACAATAAAAAGGCACGCTAATCTGATTAGCGTGCCTTTTTTGAGTGCGTTTCTCAGCACTTGTTTTGAGCAGTTTTCCGAAGGGCTTATCATGAGTTTAATAACCCAACTTAAGCCACTTAGTCGTCTTGACCTTGCGCTGGCGCATGCACAAAATCTACCACATTTAAATCAAAGCCTGATAGCGCATAGAATTTCATTGGCGATGATAGCAGGCGCATATCACGAACGCCAAGATGACGTAAAATCTGCGCGCCCACCCCTATGCTACGATATGGCTGCTGGGTAATCGTCGATAGCGATTCATTGTCTGCAGCCTTGTCTAGGGCATCACCCAAATCAATCGGTTGATGGCTACCAATCCAAACCAACACACCGCGCTCTGAAGCGCTAATCTCTTCCATCGCTGACTGCACACTCCAGCCACTACGACCTGTGGTATCGTTTTTGGCCGCGAACAAGTCACGTAACGGATGGAAACCATGGACACGGACGGTGCTGACGCCTTCGCTCACATCACCTTTTACCAAGGCAATATGCGTTTCATCTGCACCAAACTCACGGAAACGATGTAGGGTAAAGGTGCCGTGCTCTGTTTCGAAAGGACGCGACTCAATTTCTTCTACCGTTTGCTCATTGGCAATGCGATAGTTAATCAGGTCAGCAATCGTGCCCATCTTGATGCCATGTTCTTTAGCAAATATCTCAAGATCATCACGGCGTGCCATCGTACCGTCAGCATTGATGATTTCTACGATGACGGCTGCTGGCTCTAGACCTGCTAGGCGCGCCAAATCACAACCCGCTTCTGTATGACCGGCACGATGTAGGACACCGCCATTTTGTGCCATGATTGGAAAGATATGACCAGGCTGAACGATGTCTTCTGGCTTCGCTGCCGATGATACCGCCGCTTGAATAGTACGCGCGCGATCTGCAGCAGAGATACCGGTAGTGACACCTTCAGCCGCTTCGATAGACACCGTAAAGTTGGTACTGAATTTTGCCTCGTTACGATCTGACATCAGTGGCAATGCCAACTGTTGGCAACGTGCTTGCGATAAGGTCAAGCACACCAAGCCGCGTGCATGGGTAATCATAAAGTTAATATCTTCAGGGCGCACATGCGTCGCTGCCATAATGATATCGCCTTCGTTTTCGCGGTCTTCATCATCCATCAAGATGACCATTTTTCCAGCACGAATGTCTTTGATAATCTCAGGAATCGTATTTAAACTCATAGTAAGTCTCAATATTTTATTATTTATAGATAGGTGTGATTTGGAATATAAAGCGTTGTCTGACTATTGTAGCAGTAGACGCTACAGAGCGCTGTTGCGGTTAAGCAAAGTAAGCTCGACCGAATGGATCGACTGTAGGCGCTATTGAATCATTGCTTATATATCAATATGAGGACATTTTAACATTTTCAGCGCAGAATTCCCCTACTTCTAAAGTAGTGGGATGAATGCGTCAGACTTTTGATATGGTACAATAGCTTCATGCCAAAACAAATCCTAAAAGCCCATAAAGTAAGATTATACCCTAATGAGGGTCAGCAAATATTTTTTGCTAAATCATTTGGCTGCACACGCTTTATTTGGAATAGGATGCTTAGTGACAAGATTGAGTATTACAACGAGCATAAGACCGAGCTTAAAAACACTCCTGCTCACTATAAAAAAGAATTTGAATGGCTTAAAGAAGTCGATAGCCTGGCACTAGCCAACGTACAACAAAACCTTCGGACGGCTTATAGTAAGTTTTTCAAGCAAGGTTTAGGCTTCCCAAAATTCAAGAAAAAAGGAATTAAGGATAGTTATACGACCAACAACCAAAAGGGCACAGTGGCGATCACAGACAGCACTGTCAAACTGCCTAAAATAGGTCACATCAACGCTAAATTTCCAAGCAAGGTAAATGGCTTAATAAAGAGCGCCACCATCAGCCGCACCCCATCAGGCAAGTACTATGCCAGTCTATTGGTTGAAACCATCGCTACAACACTGCCAAAAACCCACTCTAACATCGGCATTGATTTAGGACTGACTGACTTTATCGTCTTATCGGACGGTACAAAAGTTGCCAATCCTACCTTTTTATCTAAGCTGCAACATAAGCTTGCGCGAGAACAAAAGATACTGGCCAAGCGTAGAGAAGTGGCCAAAGCGGATCAACGAAAGCTGTCAGAGAGCCGCAACTATCAAAAGCAAAAAGTTAAAGTCGCCAAAGTCTACGAGCGTATCACGAATTGCCGAAAAGACTTTCTACACAAACTCTCATTCAATCTCATCAAAAACCACGATGTGATTGCGATTGAGGACTTAAACGTCAAAGGCATGGTTAAGAATAGAAAGCTTGCTAAAGCCATATCAGACAGCTCATGGTCAACCTTCACCACCATGCTGAACTACAAGGCTGAATGGTACGGCAAAACGCTTGTCAAAATAGACCGATGGTATCCATCTTCTAAGACCTGCTCAGGCTGTGGTCACTTACTGACTAAGTCTGAGCTACCATTACAGGTGAGATCATGGAATTGTCCGAGTTGCCAGCAAAAGCATGATAGAGACATCAACGCCAGTAGCAACATCCTAAACGAAGGACTAAGGCTGGCAACACTCAAAACCGTCGGTGCGACGGGGTTAGCTTAGTCCATTTGCCTAACCGCTGATACAAAACATCGTATCAAGTATGGGTACTACCTAAGAAATCGCCACCTCTTTAGGTGGTCGGTAGTTCATCGCTTTTCATCCCAATGTGCTGACTCATCTCAAAACTATATGGGCCAGGCTGTCGAAAATCGTCATCAGTATTATCAATGGTTGCTACCATTTATGCATTAAAGCGCATATTACACAATGGGATGAGCAATATTATGCATGGTTATTCATTACTCTCCGCTTGGCTTTTTAGCCAATCCATAAACTGCTTGCTGTGTTGTTCGCGTTGATTGTCAGCGAATTCATAAAAGCTCATACCGATTAAATTGTCTGGTAAATAATGCTGCGGATAATAGTGGTTGGGGTAATCGTGTGGATAAGCGTAACCTTGACCATAGCCTTGATTGCGCATCAGTTTGGTCACGCCATTACGCAAATGTAGCGGCACAGGGGAGGCGTCTTTTTCTGCCAACGCCATCGCCGCATTGATGGCTTTATAGGTGCTATTGCTTTTGGCACTGGTCGCTAGATACACCACAACTTGCCCCAAGATAATACGTGCTTCTGGCATGCCGATTGATTGCACACTACGTAATGCTGCATCCGCGAGGAGTAGGGCATTAGGATTGGCATTTCCGATATCTTCGCTCGCCAAGATGACCAAGCGCCGCGCAATGAAGTCAGCAGGCTCACCGCCAACCAACATCCTTGCCATCCAATAAAGTGCCGCATCTGGGTCTGAGCCGCGTACGGATTTTATCATGGCAGATATAATATCGTAATGCTGCTCACCATCTTTGTCATAGCGGACTAAAGCTGTCTGAGCGACACGGGCAACCAATTCATCATCAATGACAAGCGATGACTGCTTAGTATCTGCCGTTTGAATGGCAAGCTCTAATAAATTCAGTGCCTTTCTCGCATCGCCATGTGCCAATTGGCTAATCGTCTGTTGTGCCTGCAGATCAATCGTCAGCTGCTTCAATACAGAGTCTTCTGAGATTGCGCGCTGTAATACCGCACTGATTTGTTCAGGTGTCAGCGGCTCTAAACGATATACTTGGCAACGTGATAGTAGCGCATTGTTAACGCTAAAAGAGGGGTTTTCAGTCGTTGCCCCAATTAACGTGATATCACCAGACTCTACTGCGCCCAGTAACGCATCCTGCTGGGCTTTATTAAAACGATGAATCTCATCGATGAACACCACAGGCGACTCAAAGCTTAATGAATCCTTGGTGTCTAGCACTTCGCGCAACTGCTTGACCCCAGTATTCAAGGCAGAAAGCGCGTGAAAAGGTCGTTCAACCGCATCAGCCAATAACATCGCGATGGTGGTTTTACCAATACCTGCTTCACCATGCAAAATAATCGATGGCAAATGTCCTTGCTCGACCAAGCGCCGTAGCGGTGCACCTGCTGCGAGTAGATGTTCTTGTCCAATAATGGCATCAAGTGACGTTGGACGCATACGCTGGGCAAGTGGCGTATCAGCATGAAAATTAGGTGGCATAAAGGTCTCTATTATCAATTAAACAACTTTTAATTTTTATGGGGTAAAGTCTTTATTTTAAGCTTGATATGAAAAAAACATACTCTAGCTAGGCTAACGCAGATTTACGTTAATAAAAGTCAGCTAAGTGTACAGCTTATGTCTTAAGGGCTTTATTTTTTAATTTTTTACCCTTATTAAAGGCTTAATAGTTCTATAACGAATCGTACTTATCAAATAGCATCTATAAATGCTCAGTTTTTGAATATAAGGTAAGACAGTAATGAGGTTGCAGTCGACTTTCAAGCGCTTATTTAAGCGGTACTTAGACGTTAAACGTACTAAGCAGCAGTCACGTGCGCTGACGACTGGTGAGATAGCGCTGGGACGCTCAGTATTTGGTGACAGTATTAACTTGGATACGGTTCAGCTTAAGACGGCTTGGTGGGTGTTAAAAAACTATGCCGTTAGTCCTAATGGCAATATCTACTTTAACCCAGCAGATTGGATAACGGATTTTAGCCAATCATCATTGAGTAAACAAAGTTGGCTGATACATGAGCTGACTCATGTATGGCAATTGCAACAAGGGCTAAAGGTAGTGCGCGGTGCCCTTATCGATCGTCGTTATGATTATGTGCTAAAAACAGGAAAATCCTTTTTTAAGTATGGTATCGAACAGCAGGCACGCATGGTACAAGATTATTTTATCCGTCGTCATCGTGGTCATGACTGCCGAGATTTTGAGAGCTGTATCCCGTTTTTAACCGTGGCGTCGGCTAGTGATCCCCATTCTAGTAGCGCAAATAATAGTGTCGACAGCTCGTTCACAGTTTAGTCTTCATATTGTGAACAATAGCCACTATGATAAAAACTCGCTTAAGATATAGCAAGTAAGCAGCTCAGCTAAGCAATGTTATTAATTAATAATAGACCTCTTGCAAAAGTCATAATTTAAGCTCGGAATTAATGATACCAGCAAACAGCTTCATTCTAAGATCATAGCGCTGACGACGGTTGCGATATTTATGAGCCACGATTTTAAACAACTTGATTAAGCCTATTTTGTGCTCAACCACA
>NZ_JASDCF010000010.1 GCF_030408035.1 Psychrobacter sp. APC 3426 | reverse complement strand
ATTAAATAGATATTGATGATAAATTCGTCTATGGGCATCTCACAACTCCATTGTATTCTTGGTCGAAAACAATAGATTAGTGAGGTGCTCTTCTTTTTTCAATCACTTTCGAAGTTGAGAGTGGGGTTTATTTTCTAAAAACTTTACCTGAATGGACGTTTTATAATCAAACATTTGATCATCTGAAGCAATGGTCGAGAGATATTTACCCTCACACCACTCTATAGCTTCGTTCAAAGTTGAACTCAAACCTTTATTTGGTCTAGACCTAAATTCAAACCTGACAAATCTTTCCTTACAAGCCTGAATCATTTCTCGAATTTTTTCGACCGATTTATCCTTAGAGCCATCATCAATTATAATAAGCTCTATATTTTCATATGTCTGATTTATAACGCTTTGAATAGAGGCCTGTACAAAAACTTCATGGTTATAGCAAGGTATCACTACAGAAACTAAAGGAAGGCTATTTTTCATCGTATTTATATCTACCATTATGGCTTAGTGTTAAAGAGGAATATATAGTCGATTTACTCTATAAATAATCTTCTATTAGCAGGACAAATATTTATAGAGTAAATACATTCAAACCAACAACTAAGAACATATCAATTATAACTAAAGTTATTTATTGCTTTAATAATTGTGACAATTTCCTCATCTGTTATCGTTGGCCCTATCGGTAAGCTTAATACTTCTGTATGAATCTTTTCAGCAATAGGATAGCTTAACTCGTTCCATTCTTTGTAAGCTTGCTGCTTGTGCGGAGGTATAGGATAATGGATGAGGGTTTGTATCCTATTATCCGCTAGATACTGCTGTAGCTCGTCTCTATGTTCACAGCGGATTACAAAGACATGCCAAACATGAGCGCTATCATGTTCATTAGTCGGTAATATAACTGCTTTATTATTAATACCTTCAAGATAAGCATTTGCGACTTTACAACGATGAGCAATCTCAGCGTTTAAATGGTTAAGCTTTACATTAAGGATCGCGGCTTGGATTTCATCTAACCGACTATTAACACCTTGGAATAAATTTTTATACTTTTCATGTGAGCCATAATTACGTAACGCACGCAAAGTATTAGCCAGCTCTTCATCATTCGTCGTGATTGCGCCAGCGTCACCTAGCGCACCAAGATTTTTACCGGGATAAAAACTAAAACCTGATGCATCACCCCAGCTCCCTGCTCTCTTATCATCAAGAGAAGCGCCATGAGCTTGTGCAGAGTCTTCTAGCACCAACAATTCACGACGTTTAGCAATATCCATAATAGCTGGCATATCTGCTAGTTGCCCATACAAGTGTACAGGAAGTATGACTTTCGTTTTAATAGTAATAGCCGCTTCAACTTTTTTAGGATGGATATTGAAGCTGTCTACACATGGCTCAACTAAAACAGGCGTTAAGTTATTAGCACTAATCGCTAATATACTGGCGATATAAGTATTAGATGGCACGATAACTTCGTCACCATCTTTTAGCTTACCTAGCTCCTTCCATGCTCGTAGCGTTAAAATCAGTGCATCTAAACCGTTGGCCACACCAATCGCATATTTGGTTCCGCAGTAATTAGCAAAGTGCTGCTCGAATTGCTCGAGCTCACTGCCACCGATATACCAGCCTGAATCAATAACACGAGCACAAGCACCTATAAGCTCATCACGATATTGGGCATTAATTGCTTTTAAATCAAGAAAAGGAATCATTTATACATATCCTTTAATAGCGGCAGGGTTTCCTACCATAATTGCGTTTTCTGGAACACTCTTAGTCACTACGGCTCCAGCACCTATTAACGCATTTTTTCCAATGGTAATCCCTGGTAAAAGAGTCGCATTGGCACCAATGCTTGCTCCTTCTTCTACGACAGTTTTTGGAAATTCATCTGGATACTGCTTTGAGCGCGGTTTCTTATCATTCGTAAAAGTGACACAAGGCCCGATAAATACATTATCTTTTAAAGTAGTACCGTCCCATATATAAACGCCTGACTTAACTGTCACGTTATTCCCGATTACCACATCATTTTCAATCAATGTATGAGCACAAATATTACAATTTTCTCCAATGACTGCTTTAGGAAGAATGACACTATACTGCCAAACTTTAGTTTTTTGACCTATCCTGGTTGACATCACATCAGACAATGGGTGTATGAAAGGTTTATTAGCTTCATTTATAAACTCATCATAATCACGAATATAATCAGCTTCATCATAGTGCTCACTGGCCAGTACTAACAGCACACAATCATCACTGAAGTCGTGCATTTCTCGCCAAACTAAATCTTCTATCAGTAAACCTTCAGTAGCAGAGTCTAATATGACCTCTTCACGAGTTTTACCATCGTCAAGAACCATACGACATTTACCAGTGATACAAATAGCAACTTGTTTCAAGTTATGATGAGCATGAAATCCACGTGCCACATCTTTTTGAGTTGCAAAAATATAATAAACACGTTTAATTGGAAAAGGTATAGTACTTCCTGCTTCTAGAGCTACTAAAGATCCGCGAGCGTCGCCTAATGGCGGAAAGTGAACCCATTGTATTAAACTCATAACGATTCATCCACCAAAGATATCAAATACTGACCATAAGCATTTTTATTCATCGATTGACCAATATCTAAGAGACACTGCTTCGTTAGCCAACCATTGTTATAGGCGATTTCTTCTAAGCAAGCAATCTTAAAGCCTTGGCGCTTTTCAACAGTTTCTACAAACATACCCGCTTCGATCAGACTCTCATGAGTGCCCGTATCCAACCAAGCAAAACCACGGCCTAATAGCTCAACATTTAAGTCACCACGTTCCATATATACCTGATTGACGGTGGTAATCTCAAGCTCGCCTCGATCTGAAGGCTTTACCTTTTTCGCAATCTCTATGACATCATTGTCATAGAAATATAAACCAGTTACGGCATAGTTAGACTTAGGTTTGAGAGGCTTTTCTTCTATTGAAATGACGCGCTTGTCTTCATCAAACGCCACCACGCCAAAACGCTCGGGATCTTTGACTTGATAGCCAAAGACGGTTGCACCTTTTTGACGATTGACTGCTTGTCGCAATAGCGGCGTGAACCCTTGACCATAAAAGATATTATCACCGAGCACGAGGCAGACATTACTATCACCTATGAACGCTTCACCAATAATAAAGGCTTGAGCCAAGCCATCGGGACTTGGCTGAACGGCATAACTGATATCGATGCCTAGCTCATTGCCATCGCCGAGTAGCCGCTTAAAACCATTTATGTCATCTGGTGTGCTAATAATAAGTACCTCGCGAATACCAGCGAGCATCAATACAGATAACGGATAATAAATCATTGGCTTATCATAGATAGGTAGCAGCTGCTTAGAGACACCTTTAGTAATGGGATAAAGGCGTGTACCTGAGCCTCCCGCTAAAATAATACCTTTTGTATTCATTTATTCACCTGCTCCTAGTCTTTCCCGTTGATAGCTACCATCTTGGACACGACTACACCATTCCATATTATTCAAGTACCATTCGACCGTTTTTCTAATACCACTGTCAAACGTCTCTGTCGGCGTCCAATTTAACTTATTGGCAATTTTGCTGGCATCGATTGCATAGCGCAAATCATGTCCTGGACGGTCTTTTACAAACGTGATTAAAGACTCGTAAGGCTGACCGTTTGCCTGTGGTTTTAGCTCATCCAAGATGCGACAGATCGTTTTGACCACTTCAATATTTTGTTTTTCGTTATGCCCGCCGATATTATAAGTCTCACCCACCTTGCCTTCAGTGACCACTTTATATAAAGCACGTGCATGATCTTCTACAAACAACCAATCACGTATTTGATTGCCTTTGCCATAGATAGGCAGTGCTTTGCCATCTAGAGCATTTAAGATGACCAACGGAATAAGTTTTTCAGGAAAATGGTAAGGACCATAATTGTTAGAGCAGTTAGTGACTAAAATAGGGAATCCATAGGTACGATGCCAGGCACGAACCAGATGGTCAGAACTGGCTTTGGATGCCGAGTAAGGTGAACTTGGTGCATAAGGAGTCGTTTCAGTAAATAAATCAGTCGTCCCTTCCAGATCACCATAAACTTCATCGGTAGAGATATGATGAAACTTAAACTGCTGTTTATCTCTGTCATCAAGCTTTTGCCAGTATTGACGCGCGACTTCTAATAGATGATACGTACCTATGATATTGGTATTAATAAATTCAGCAGGCCCATCAATAGAGCGATCCACATGTGATTCTGCTGCTAAATGCATGACGAGATTGGGCTGGAAACTATTAAATACTTGTTCTAAAGACTCTTTGTCACAGATATCAATCTGTTGAAATATATATCTTGGATTTTGATCAATCTCTTTGAGAGACTCTAAATTACCTGCATAGGTTAATTTATCAATATTTAAGACTTTATCGTCCGTATTATGCATAATATGACGTATAACAGCAGAACCGATGAAGCCTGCGCCACCTGTGACGAGTATTTTCATAAATCTTTTCTTAATTAAGTTGGGTTAATACTTCAAACACTATACTGAAAGGCTAAAAGGTGGATAATAGTTGAGGTAAATTTTTACTTGAAGTTACAAAACATTAATACCAGTTATTCTTATATATCACGGCCTCAGCACGGGAAATAGAAAAGTAACTAAATCTACCAGTGGGATGACAGTAAGTATATTTAGCTAAGTTATACCGTCACTATTTCTGTTAGTTAAGATTGCTTATCAACTATTTTTTAAATTCAAACTATAAAAACCATCTTCTCTTAAAAACCCCATTCTTTTTTCCTGATACCTTCAAAGTATGATGCCTGGTCATTTATTAGTATAAAAGACATCATCCACTGCATACGGAAATACAGTTTATATTGCTGACTTTTTTTATTGATTAGATGAAAAGGGTTCAAGCTTATACTAAATTGTTTGGCTAATCTACGATATTGGCTCATTATTCGCCAAATAGTTGTCCACTCTTTGCGAGGTGTTATACTAAAGTACATCTCAACACTGTCTATCAGATACAACTGAATAAAGCGCTCTTTGATAACATTAACCTCCGCATCAGTTTTGGCAAATGCCAAACCATCCATCAGACCACAGACTGAGGTATACAAGCGATCTAGTGACTTTTGCGTTGTCTTGCCTCTGGTAATAGAGTCGAACTCTTGATGATATAGGTAGCCGACGATATTTGTCTTTAAAAAACTCGTGACCAGAAATGGCAGAGTAAATGCTAATGGAATATCTTCGTAATAGCAGTATTCAGGATAATGAATATGATGGTCTAGCAGAAACTCACGTCTAAAGGCTTTACAGGTCTGATAGATAAATCCACTATCTAGCAGTATCTGACGAACCTCATGGCTATCTCTATAGCTACCTGCTGCCACATTCATTCTATTTATGGGAGTGGTGCCTGAGCGTATGATATTAAAATCAATAAAGTCATATTGTTGGTCGCAGTTTTGTTTTATGAAAATCAATGCGTCAGTGGTTATATCGTCATCAGAATCAACGAACCAAACATATTGACCTGTTGCCACACTAAGCCCTAGGTTCCTAGCGCCGCCAGTACCTTTATTCTGTTGTCTTAGGATTGTGATATTAGCCTGTGGTAATCTGCACTTGAGGTCTGAGAGTACACTATAAGTGTCGTCAGTTGAGCCATCATCAACCAAAATAACTTCGAGATCATTTGATGTTATTTCCGGCAAACGTTTAAGCAGTCTTTTGCACTTGTGTGCCGAATTAAAAAAAGGGACGACCAAACTTATATACATGTCACAGTCCCCCGTCGATGATGTTAAGCGTGTTTCGCCATTTCCTTAAACTTCAGATTACGTACCACAAGATCTTGGTAGGTACCATGATCTATGATTTTTCCGTGCTCCATAAAGTAAATAAGATCGCATTTCTCTACCGTTTTTAGACGATGAGCAATCATAATGATGGTTTTTTTACCACTGAACTCATGGATGGCATCCATCACTATCTTTTCAGTAATCCCATCTAGCGCACTGGTCGCTTCATCGAATACTAACACCTCGGCTTCATGATAGAGTGCGCGTGCAATGCCAATACGTTGACGCTGACCACCCGAGAGCTGTACACCGCGCTCACCTACTTTGGTATTGACCCCATCTGGCAGCTGTTCAACCAATTCAGTGAGGTTGGCTAATGTTAGCGCTTTATTGACTTGCTCTAGGCTGATGTCTCTTGCTGGAACACCAAAGGCAATGTTTTCTGCGATAGTACCTTCACTCAAAAATATACTTTGCGGTACAAATCCCAATAAGTCTTGCCATGCACGTTTGTTATCGGCAGTAATGCGAATATCATCGACGTATAGGCTGCCTTGTTGCGGTGTTAGTAAACCAAGCAGTAAATCTATCAAAGTAGATTTTCCAGAGCCAGACGATCCAACCAGACCAATCACGCTATTGACAGGAATGCTCATACTGACACCATCCACTGCCGCTCTATCCTTATCAGGATAACTAAACTCTATACCCTTTAGTGCAATATTATTGCTAAGTTTTATCGCTGTAGGCATTGGCGCTTTACTAATGGTCTTTTGCTTTTCAAACGAGCTTTGTAAGTCCTCTTTTACAGCCTCAAAGGCTGCAACGTTTCCTTTGATAGTCGAAACACTAGAATAAATCTGCTGTAATGCTGGTAGCAACTTAAATGCTGCCAAGGCATAAACAGCCAAGATAGGCAGGACTTCTCCCAAATTGCCTGAGTGCACCTTAATCAGTACGAGTACCAGTGAAATCATCGCGCCAAATGCTATCAGCTCTATAAAATAGCGAGGGACTTGGCTAATGGCTATATTGGTCCCTTGCGCACGAGCAAAGACTTTACCACTGTCATGAAACCGTGCGATAAAGTCATGACTACGGTTGAGTAGTAAGACGTCCTTGATACCCCCAAACCCTTCATTCATGAGTCTAAAACGCTGTGTCGACACTTCAGACAACTTTTGACCATTACTTACTAACTTTTTTCTTACCAATCTGTATAGTAAAAAATAGGCTAATGAAAATATAAACAACCCTAATATGGCAATGAGTGGGTCGTATATCACAATACTGACCGATATAAATAGCGCCAAGACAAGCTTTGCATTCATCTGAACTAATGGCTGTATGATGCCATTACTGATGCGTGCCGCTTCGGTAGATACTTGCTTGGTCAGCTGTGCACTACTACCACTGGCATGGAATTGCCAACTTTGCTGCATATAATAGCTATAGAGTCGATCAGCAATCTCCGTCCCTATACGCGCACCAAAGATAGATAGCTTCCAAATGGTAAACATAGAAACAACGGTAGAGAACGTCAGCATCACCAAGACAACCACACCCGCATAAAACAAGAAGTCCATCGGGTTGTCGATACCAGACATCTGATATAACTGCGCAAAAACGCCGTTGGTCTCTAGTATGCTAATATCGCCAACTAAAGCCATAAAGGGTGCGATAGAAGCAATGCCTAATAGCTCTGTAAAAGCCATAATTACAACCAGCACTTGCAAAACATAAAACTGTTTTAACTGTTTATCCGTCAGCAGAGCAAAGAGCTGCTTAATTACTTTCAACATAATGTATTCGTCTACAGGCTGTTTTGTAAAAAATTCACATACCAAGGCATTGCTTTTTTGATGCCTTGAACAATATCAAACTGAGGATCATACCCTAATGCGCCTTTGATTTTACTAATATCAGCCTGACTGTGGCGCACATCTCCTTCTCTAAAATCACGATAAATAGGCGCCTGACTATAATCCACGCCATTGGCACTTAGGTTATCTTTTAATGCCGTAAACAAGGTGTTAAGCGTGGTACGACCACCAACGGCCACATTATAGACTTGGTTTTTGGCATCATCACTGGCGGTTGCTGCCAAGATATTGGCCTGTACCGCATTTTCGATAAAGTTAAAATCACGGCTAGTATCACCATCACCATTGATATATACATCATCGCCCTGAATCATGGCTGCTGTCCACTTAGGTATCACCGCTGCGTAAGCACCGTCAGGCGTTTGGCGCTTGCCAAAAATATTAAAATATCGCAGGCCAATAGTATGGAAACCATAAGTACGAGCGAATACTTCGGCATATAGCTCATTGACGTACTTAGTTACTGCATAAGGCGATAAGGGATTTCCGATGGCATCTTCTACTTTTGGTAATGCAGGGTGATCACCATAAGTCGAGCTACTAGCGGCGTAGGTAAAGCTTGACACCTTAGTATCACGAGCGGCAACCAGCATATTCAAGAAACCTGAGATATTGGTTGCGTTGGTATTGATGGGATCAGCGATAGAACGTGGCACTGAGCCTAATGCTGCTTGATGCAATACATAATCGACATCTGCGCAAGCAGTTTGGCAGTCCTCTAGATTGCGAATGTCGCCTTCTATAAAGGTAAAGCACTGCCATTGCTGTAGACTTACTAACGCTTTAACTTCCTCTAAATTATGCTGAAATCCTGTAGCGAAGTTATCTAAACCCACTACTTTTTGATTGAGTAATAATAGAGTTTCTAATAAGTTTGAGCCGATAAATCCTGCGACTCCTGTAATAAGCCAAGTTTTTGGTTGATTAACCAATGATTCTGTCACTTGTTGATACGCAGTCACTGTCATGTTAAATGTATTCCATATTGCATTATATGCTTTGATTACTATAGATGCCTAAAGTCGTATGTCGGTCTGCTCTTTAGCGAACAAATACTTTAAATCATAGAGGACATGCTTATCTTTACCTAAGGCTCTTATTTTCTCTATACCCATTTTTACAAACTGCTCATGAGCGACCGCTAAGATAATACCGTCATATTGATTTAATGCAGGCTCAGCGATGGGGATGACATCGTATTCACGTTCGGCCTCGTTAGCATCTATCCAAGGGTCATAAACATCCACTTCGATATTGTACTCATGCAGCTCATGTACGATATCGATGACTTTGGTATTACGCACATCAGGGCAGTTTTCTTTGAAACTAAGCCCCAGCACCAAAACCTTGGCACCCTCTACTTGTATGCGCTTTTTAATCATGGTTTTGACCAACTGTGTGACCACATACTCACCCATACTGTCGTTTAAACGACGACCGGCCAATATAATCTCTGGGTTATAACCGATCGCTTGCGCCTTGTGCGTCAAGTAATAAGGATCTACACCAATGCAGTGACCGCCGACGAGCCCTGGACGGAACGGCAAGAAATTCCACTTGGTACCTGCTGCTGTGAGTACCGCTTCCGTATCTATCCCCATTTTATTAAAAATAACAGCCAACTCATTAATCAAAGCAATGTTGACATCTCTTTGGGTGTTTTCAATGACCTTGGCTGCTTCTGCAACCTTAATGCTCGGTGCTTTGTGCGTACCAGCAGTAATGATTAAGTTATAGACCTTATCCACGTAGTTAGCGACTTCAGGGGTTGAGCCTGCCGTTACCTTTAGAATATTAGTCACTCTATGCTCTTTATCACCTGGATTAATACGCTCAGGGCTATAGCCTGCATAGAAGTCTTGGTTATAGGTTAATCCAGATACTTCCTCGAGTACCGGAATACAGACCTCTTCGGTTGCGCCAGGATAGACCGTAGACTCATAGACCACTATATCGTCTTTCTTTAATAACGTACCGATAGCTTTTGATGCATTAACGAGTGGTGTTAAGTCAGGCTGCTTTGAGCTATCGATAGGTGTTGGCACTGTTACAATAAAGAAATTACAGTCTTTGAGCGCTTGAATGTCTGAGCTGTAACTTAGATGGGTCGCTGCAGCCAACTCTTCATCGCTGACCTCTAAGGTATGGTCAGTACCTGCTGCTAGCGCAGTAATACGACTGGTATTGATGTCAAAGCCAACGACTGAGTGCTGCTTGCCAAATTCGACTGCTAGAGGCAATCCTACATACCCTAAACCAATCACTGCAATTTTAAGATTATCGATACTTATCATAAGTTCCTATCACTTAACTATTTCTAAAAAGCTTCATCAATGAGCTTAGTTATAACATTAACAGTGAAGACTAAAGACACTGCGCATTAGTATTATTGGTTATTGCCATAGGCATAGTTGTAATGATAACTATATTTACTCATGAGCCCTTGCTTTACATCATTGAGAATAACGCCATCTACCTGGATATTAGATTTATGCATTTGCTTAACTGCATAGGTCAACTGCCTTTCCATTGACTCATCATACCTAGTTACCATGAGTATTTGGTCTGCATGCTGTGCTAATACCATTGCGTCTGAAGCAGCTAATATCGGCGGTGAATCAATAACAATATAGTCATACTGAGACTTCAACTTCGCTAGCAGAGCACTGAATCTATCGCCAATTAGTAACGATGCAGGATTAATTGGATGCTTGCCTCGTGGTATAAAGTCAATATGCTCCATACCACTCGGATGAATGAAGTTTTCTATACCAAAACTAGAGGTCTCATTTATAGCAGGTACATCGACAGTAGTGTCATGCGACACAATGCTATCATCTTGCAACAGATAATCAGCTAGACCATTGTATTGGCTCATACTAAAGATTTTGTGCAGCTCACCTAGACGCATATCAGCATCTATGACCAAAACTTTTTTATTCAACTGTGCAAACACTTCCGATAAGTTAGCAGAGATAAACGACTTACCAACGCCTGGACTTTCACCTGTTACCAGGATGACTTTTGCCTGTTTGGTGTCCGATACTACTGTTGGCATACCTAAGATCAGACTGGTTCGAAGACTCTTAATCGCTTCATAGGTTAGACTGCTATTATCGACATGAGCCAGCATACGAGGGGCTGCTTTTTTGTTAGTACTTAATCGTGATAGCACAGAAGAACGTGGAATGGTTGCTATAACTGGTACTCCTGTCTTTGATTCAATACGCTCAGGGTCTTTAACGACATTTCTAAGCAGATTCATAATCAGCACTAATAGAGTACCTAATAGAGCACCCGCTAAAGTAGATAACCCCATTATTAATTGCTTTTTAGGTGTAATCGTTCTGTAGGTATTGATGGGTAAGTCGATGATACGAGCATCACTGACCTGGCCTGCTTTAACAATTTTTAACTGCTCGTAGTTTTTAAGAATAGTGAGATAAATCTCTCTATTGATACTGACATCTTCCGACAATGTTACAAACTCTCTTTGCACTTCTGGCAACTTATTAACAGTATCTTTAATTTGTTGTTTTCTGTCATTCAATACCCTAAGTTGGTCATTTATTTGAATAACCAATGGATGCTCTTCAGTATAGTAAGTTGTTAATTCTGCTTTTTTTAGTTTTAGTTCGCTAAGCTGCGAGTCGATTCCAGCTTTTTCACCTAACAATATACCTGCTTCTTGACCCACATCAATGGTGCCGGATTTTTCTCTAAAACTATTGAATTTCGCTTCTGATGCTTCAAGGTTTTTCCTGAGCTCAGGAATTTGCTTTTCCATAAACTGAATTGTCTTACTGGTTTGTTCAGAATCACGCTGTTGATTCTGCGCCATATATGATAAAACAATCTGCTTTAAAGTAACACTTGCTTGCTCCTGACTCAGACTTGACAAGGATAGTTCGATAATACCTGTCTGAGCACCTTTCTCTACTACTGTTAAAGCACTGTTTATAGAATCAGTGGTAATCTGTAAAGATCTTTGAGTGATATTTATAGGGTGATCGCCAGTAGGTAATTCATTAATCCCGATTTCAATCAGACCATTTTTACCTCTGAAGCGATAGGATTTGCCCAACTGTCCCTTAAATTCTTCAGTGCCGCTACTCAAAACAAAACCTGTATTGGTTCTTGATAGAACGAAAGGCTTGTCTAAATAGTCTTGTGATACATCAAACTGCTTAATTTGTACTGGACCACTGTTAGTTTCAAGTAGCACGCCATCAGCGGTACTCATTTGTACGTTTGTTTGATTATTCCTTATCCTATCCAGCTTGTTAACTGAAGGATCACTCAACCTTATATCTAAATTTAATCGATCCACTACTGGCTCTAAAACCATACGGGATCTAATAAGCTCTATTTGTGCTTGGGTTGAACTATTATCAGGCGGCAGCAACTCAGACACGCTTGACCCTAGACCTGATACGTTTTTTGAGGTTTCATCGATTTGAATCAGGGCATCTGATTTAAAGGTTGGGTTTTCATAGCGAGCATATAACACCCCTATAATTAAACCCAATATTGCAAACAGAACAATGATCTTCCAGCCGCGTAACAATACTAAAAACAGACCTAGCAGATCGTTATCTTTGTTTGTATCGTTTCTAGATAAATCTTTTGAGTTAGTATCCATAACTATGTCTTCATCAGTTAGTATTTGTCGTTCAGCTTATTTTTTTTGTCCATTGCTCGAGGCTATCGACGATATCTTTTCTAGTGCTTTCAAATACTGCCCTATCATGTCGATAAGGGTCGGCAATATCTCTATCTATCCAATGACCTATCCTGAAAGTCTTACCGCGGCAATGTGGCCACTGTCTCTCAATCCATTTTGTTTGATTGCTCGACATGGTTAGAATGAGATCTGCAGCCATTACTAGCTCCTCGTCAACCTGTTTACCTACATGATGGGAAAGATCAATATCATGTACTTGCATAACTTCTTGTGCAGTAGGATCAGCACTATGTCCAACCAATGCGGAGAGACCTGCGGACTCAATTTTTTTATCAGGATACCTATCATGTAACAATGATGCAGCGATAGGACTCCGACAAATATTACCTACACAAACGACTAATATATTATTAAACATTATAATAACGATTACCTATAACCCTGAAAGACTCGTAACTGCTGAAGTTGATGGTAATATCGAGCTGAGGATACGGTTCCAACGAGTTAACCCAGTCGGGTCAACATAAAGAATATCGTTGGCTTGCATCTCGAAGCGATTGGCCAATGCTAAACTGGTAATCGTTTGCATATCGACATAATAGATATTGGTATACTGATAGTATGGATTATCACGGACGATATATACTTTGGCAGCATTGGCTGTGTTAGGGTTTAGGCCGCTTGACTCACCCAGTACATGCGATAAGCTGAGCCCCTGCTCAGGGATAGCGACTGGTGCAATTCGACCAAACTCACCCAATACATAGACTTTATTACGATCTTGACTATTCACATGAATAGAATCACCGTCTTGTATATAAATTTGATTAGGAGATAAGCCCATCTGTCTTAATGACTGTAAACCTAGGTTATAATTCTTACCTCGGCGATTTAATACAATATTGTTGGAATCACCTATCGCAGTGGCACCTCCTGCCATAGATAAGGCACCATATAGTGAGACAGGTGCATTGGCAATGGGGAACTCACCAGACTTAGCAACTTCGCCATCGATAAAGAACTTGCTACCAAGATAGTTAATCACTTTTACTTGCGGATCTGAATACTTGAGATAGCGTTGTAATTTACGCTGCAATATTGCAGTAAACTGCGGCACACTCATACCACTGGCTTTAATACGTCCTATCAATGGAAATTGAATAAAACCTTGCTGATCGACAGTCAGACTCGATGTTGATGCACTAATATTTGGATAATCAGTCAGCGCTATACTCAGTATGTCTCCAGCCTCGATACGATAACTTACTGGTGCTGATGCTTTGACCAAATCATATAGTTCTTTATCGATTGTTTGAGCTTGCTTAGGTGGCAAAGTCGCTACGGTTAATGGCTGAACATTGAAAGTAATGCCATTTTCTGCTACAAAGGCGCCATTAGGCGGCAAGTCACCAGCTTGAAGTCCAGAGTTGATACTGGTACAGCCTGTTATGACGCCAAAGAATAATAGGCACGCTATAGTTAATAATCTAGATAAATGGCTATGCATAATAAAACCTTTATAAACCGTAGCTATGAGTAACAGCTATTAATAATAGCGCAATTTTTGTAATGATAAACTCCCTAAGGAGACACACTGCAAACAAAAATAAACACATTTATAATAACACAAGTACCTAGTCAATAAACAGTTGTTACCTGTTTTCTAAAATCCATACATATATATGATACCTAATGAATATATATATTCACAATTATAGTTATATACTATATAACAATCATTTACAACAAACCTGTCAATCAATGTGACCAACTAAGGGCTGCATAAAAATGATAAATAGCGTAGAATAGTCAATCCGATTTTTTACATTGAGAAATGTAAACCCACCGACTCAAGGTTATGATTATGAAAGATGAAAAACTGCAAAAAGCCCTCGCCCGTATGGGTCTTGGTTCACGCCGTCAGATGGAAGAAGTGATTAAAGCAGGCCGCGTATCTGTTAACAACGGACCTGCAACCATTGGCGACCGCGTTGAGCAAGGCGATGAGATTCGTGTTGATGGCCGTCAGATTAAATATACGGCTGAAAACGAGAAACGCCGCCGTGTGTTGGCTTACTATAAGCCTGAAGGCGAAGTTTGTTCTGCTAAAGATCCAGAAGGCCGTCCAACCGTATTTGAGCGTTTGCCAAAGCTGACTCATGACCGCTGGGTAATGGTTGGTCGTTTGGATATCAACTCAACAGGACTGTTGCTGTTCACCAACGATGGCGAGATGGCGCATCGCTTGATGCACCCGTCTAGTGAAGTGACTCGTGAATATGCGGTACGTGTATTGGGCGAAGTGACCCCTGATATCGCTCGCAATCTGACTGCTGGCGTCATGCTAGAAGACGGCATGGCACAGTTTGAAGATATCAAAGAAGGTGGCGGTGAAGGTGTCAACAAATGGTATCACGTTAAGCTAAAAGAAGGTCGTAACCGTGAAGTACGTCGCTTGTTTGAGTCGCAAGGTCTGAAAGTCAGCCGTTTACTGCGTACTCGTTATGGCAGTATTGTATTACCAAAAGAGCTACGTACTGGCCGTTTCTTAGAGCTCGACAAAAAAGAAATCAATACGCTAACGGACTTAGTAAGTTTACGCCCACGTCACGGGACAGGTCTGCACGGCGCTGCTAAAGAAAAGCAAGAACGTATTAAAAACAAACCGCTTAAAGCACGTCGCACTGACAATCGTAGCGATAAGCGCAGTGGTAATGCAAAACCTAAAAGCAGTGCTAGCCCTGCCAGCCGAGGTACACGCAACACTCGTGACCGCAATGATAAGCGTTAATTGCATTTATTTCACGATACTCTAAACCTCTTATGGATGTAGAGTAAGCCATATAAAAAGCTGCCAATGACGAATAATCATTGGCAGCTTTTTTATGTATTTTTATCTTAGCGCTATTAACTGGAAATAACGTCCTAGCCGAAGGCTTAGCTATCATGACTATTAATATAGTTCTTCATGACTCTTAATTCCTGCAACTGCTGAATCTCCATTTGCTCTAATAGCCTATCTAGACGTTGTTCGATACTATCTAAGACTTGCTGCAATAATTCACTGGCTTCTGCATTATTTTGGTTGTTCAAATCGTTAGTGCTGCTACTGATATTTGCCAGATGATAATAGCTTGCCAGCATTTCAGGTAAGCGAGTGTGCAATAGCTTGTTCAAGACAAACTGCTGCTCTGTGACTGCAGACGTTTTCTTCTGAGCTTGTAGCGTTTTTTGATAAGCTTGGTAGTTGCAGAGCTTTTTATCAATACGTTGCAATTGACGTAGCTGGTTATCTGGCAAGCTTTTTAGGTGTTGTTTGTTTAAGTTTAGCCGTTGCCAATTAATAGCAGATAATGACAATGGTGCATCGTAATCCTGATACGTGAGCGCGCCCGGGGTGATGCCAACCGCTTTATGCAGTGCTTGCCAACCTTTTCTCCCCAAATAGATAGCAGTGACCGTCGTCACAATGCCAACGCCTATTAAAACACTCATATACGCTTACTCTTTATCATACGACTCTGGCATTTATAATTTGATATCCTCAGCTTTTGCCCTGTCAGCATTGGCATCAGTTGGACGATCAATCGCTTCAATATCTACACTGCTATTAGCAGCATCCTCACCGTTGGTAAGTTTTTGAAGCTCTTGATTATCCGCGGGATTGTTAAAACGTTTTTGTAGGTATCGATTGGTCGCAAGTAACTTCTGCCCATCTTGATGATAGGAGGCATTGAGCAAATCATCAAACTGGGTATTAATTGTGCTTAATACATCTAGCAATGCTTCTTTACCAGTGACATTAGAGTGCTTAATCTTGGTAGTGTCAGCACGCGCACCATCCCCCACATCTAAATCATGCAAGCGGCGATAGTCTGCTACGGCCATTGGCACATGCCTATCCATTAAGTTTTGAATCATGATATAGGTTTCGTTAACAGTATCTTTATCATCGATTTTTCCATCATTATTGGTATCGCCATAAATAACGCGCAGCTTTTCGCCTTTGTCATTGATTTGATCAAGGGCGGTTTTGACATCAACTGGTAAGCTTTTTTCAGGGATATAACCCAGTTGTGGCATCGCTTTATATTCAAGCATTTTGGGCGCTGTCACTTTTTTAATACCACGATACCCTAGGTACAACCCAGCTGCTGGTAGCACGCCATATAAAACGAACATTACAAACATCGCAGTAATTTGGGTCATTAGGTTGTCCTTATTGCTTAGCAAAATTGTTTGGCAAGTTTCTTATTATTTTTAATAAAAATCGGTAGCTATCATTAAACAAAAAAATAAGGCTCTATAAAAGCCCTATATTGTTATACATTGAATCGATTGTGTTTAATCATGCTGATTTATATAACTTTAATAATGCCAATTCAAAACCCATGAGTTAAAGCCACGATTAAAAGACAAGCAAACACTAGCTTTGGGTTCGGCTCTTAACATAGCGGTGCGTTGAAGCGAGTTTATTCATTACCGTTTGATGTAGCTCATCTAATAATTCATCAAGCTCGTAATCTATCTCTAAAAACAAATCCGTCAACATATCGCCTGCGGTCATTTTTCCTTGCACCATATTATTTTTGGTACGATGCGGACTAAAACGTTGCAGCTGCTCGTAGTGATGTAGCGCTTCGGGAATACTTTCAGACACCAGCTTATCAATGACAAACTGGCGCTCATTATGTTGCTGTTGTTGCTCAGCGTTGAGCTCGCTACTCCACTCACGGTAGCGCTTTAACTTACCATTAATCCGGTCTAGTATCGCAACGGCCTCAATAGGCATGGCATTTAGGGTGGCCTCATCGACCACATCAATAAGCTCAGTCATAATCGGACAGCGTCCATGTTTGAGATACCATAACGTATCAGGGTCAAAAGGTGGTCTATTGGTCGGGGGCATCTGAGCACGATTAGACAAATAGCGATCGGTTAATGGTGTTGCAGAGCGGATATCATTTACTTGTGCTAACGCAGCGCAAATACGGTCGGCACGCTCAGGCGGCGTAAGCGTAGAACGTTGGCTGCGCACCTGACTCTGCTCATTATCAGCCGCCGTAGCATTAGCCATTACGTCATCACTACTTGCCAGTTCCTGAGCATTTTTCGCAGCTAACGTCGGCAGGTCATCTTGAGCTTGCCCAAATGACTGTAGCATTCTTGTCAAACTTACCACCATGACCGACTCTGCCTCTCTTCTCGTGCACTCACATTTCGCTCGTACTGCATTTATTAATATTGCGTTTTTTCATATTGCATCGATTTATTCAATAGCGTATCTTAACAGCTTTTTACGGCACTGCCAGTAAGCAAAATGTCAAGATTCTCATTTAGCAACCTCTCAAATCATGTGAAAGACAAAGCGCGTAAAATATCAAACCTTAAAAAACCATAAGCGCACTATTATGAATGCTCCCGACTATATTTCTGGCTTCTTACTTGGGCTGTCACTCATCATTGCAATCGGCTCACAGAATGCCTTTGTCCTTAAACAAGGACTGAAACGCGAGCACATATTTTTCGTCTGCTTGTTTTGTGCGATCAGTGATGCGCTGCTAATCTCTGCTGGCGTTGGCGGTTTTGGCGCAGTGACAGCACGCTACCCACAAGTTGTAGACATTGCCAAATTTGCAGGCGTTTTATTTTTACTTGGCTATGGCCTGCAAAGCTTATATGCCAGTATGCGCCTATCGCATGCACTTACCGTTGAAGGACAAGTCGTCACCAGCTTAAAAAAAGCGCTGTTATTATGTTTTGGCTTTACTTGGCTTAACCCGCACGTCTATCTAGATACATTGGTGCTCGTCGGCATGGTTTCAACAGGCGCAACTAGCAAAGTCGTATTTGCTGCTGGTGCGGTAAGCGCCTCGTTCTTTTTCTTCTTTGCACTTGGTTATGGTGCGCGACTACTTCGACCCTTATTTGCCAAACCAAAAGCCTGGAATATACTGGATGCCTTAGTGGGTATTCTGATGCTGTATTTGGCTTGGCATCTTTATCAAAGTTAATGCAACGTAAGAAATAAACGCTGCGTATAGAAACAAGAAAACCAAACACATAACGTGTTTGGTTTTCTTGTTTTGAAATGAACAATGCTTATTAAGATGCTTTTTTGCGCTTTTTAGGCTTAACAAAGGTCAAGTTTAAAAAATGCTCTAGCGAATCATCAAGAATATCTAACCATGGTTCTGGTAATTCAGGAGATAGCGTTCCAGTCAAAGTAGAACGATAGGCCTTTTCTCTAAAGGTCATGATGTTCTCAGCTTTATCTTTTTGCCATTCTTTTAAAATTTCGCCCTGCTCTTCTACTGCAAACTCTGGATAATCGGTGCCATTGGTCAAATCACGGATATAAGCCGCTTGAAAATCAATAGAATCACTGACCGTTGCACACTTAGCATAAGTCGCCAACCACTTTTGCTCATCTGCTTCACGAGTCGCCAAATCAGGCAATTCGATATCACCCAGTATCACATCACGTGCGTACCATGCTTGCGCATCAAACATATTAAAGGTGAAATACTGATCCTGCATCCCCAAATAAATCAGTTTTGGATTAGGTTGCCAAAAGATACCTTTATATAAGTTAGCTGGATACAAGCAATTATGCGTCTGCAAACGCAGCTCATCAGGCATAAATGGGAAGTGGAACAAGTAACCGGTACACATAATAATGGCATCGAAGGTTTGACTCGTTCCATCAGCAAAGTGTGCCACATCATCTTCAAAATGTGTCACTAAAGGTACTTCTTTAATACCTTCTGGCCAGTCATAACCTAGCGCTTGTGTGCGATAGCTAATGGTGACTGATTTGGTGCCATACTTGTAGCACTGCGTGCCAATGTCTTCGGCAGAATAACTGCTACCGATAAGTAAGATATCTTCGTCTTTAAACTCTAGTGCATCACGGAAATCATGCGCATGTAGAATACGACCGGGGAACGCTTCTAACCCTTCAAAGTATGGCATGTTTGGTGTGGAGAAATGACCGGTCGCAACCACGACATAATCAAACTCTTCAACTTCTTGCTCACCACTTTTATGATTCATCACCGTCACGGTGAATTTTTGCGTTTCATCATCAAATGACACCCAACGTACTGGGCATTCAAAGCGGATGTACTTTTGAATATCTTGCTTATCGATACGACCCATGATGTAGTCTTTTAGGACTTCACGTGGCGGGTATGATGGGATAGGTTCACCAAAATGCTCATCGAATGAATAATCAGCAAACTCTAAACACTCTTTAGGACCATTTGACCATAAATAGCGATACATACTACCGTGGACAGGCTCACCATTTCTATCTAGACCTGTGCGCCAGCTGTAATTCCACATGCCGCCGATAGCATTTTGCTTTTCATAACAAACTATCTCAGGCAAGTTTTCTGCACCAGCCAAACGAGCTGCTTCAAAAGCACGCAACTGCGCCAAACCACTTGGACCTGCACCTAAAATAGCAATTCTTTTCTTGCTCAAAACTAGCTCCTATAAAATCATTGTACCCCTATTATAACATAATTTCATATTTGACGTTTTTTGGCGCTACTTTTGGTAATTGATAGTAGCAACCGAATCGATGCAAAATCATTTGAAATGCTTATTAGAAAAAGCTTACGGGCTTTAAATATTGAGCTAGAATGACTGTCATTTACAGCATTACAGTCCATTTTACAGAAATGTGTTTATAGACGATAAACCGCTTTTAAAGTAGCAATTTATCGAGTAATAAGGATGAGATACAAAGTGATAGCGAGCGATGTGACAGACGGTTTTTGACAGTAAAAATCAGTGTATTAAGGAGAGTAAACAACTTATATCGTTGGCTATCTATAAGTTGTTTATAGTAGGCGGATATAGCCTGATAGCGTCTGCCACTTACTAGAAACTTGACTATATCAAACTAGGAAATAGTGTACGTAAGCCATTGACGATAATCTCGATAGAAACAGCGGCTAAGAGCATACCCATGATTCGGCTCATGATGTTTAGCCCAGTATCACCCAATAAGCGACTGATGCGACCTGCCGCCATCAACGCCAAATAGCAGAACAAACTGATGAATAATCCAGCGATAAGGATGGCCGAAACCTGCAAAATACCAGAGACTTGTGATGAGTAGATAATAACCGTTGAGATACCACCCGGTCCAATCATCATAGGAATGGCCAATGGCACGACAGCAGAGGCGGTACTGGGTGCAGCATGTTTGTCATATTCTACATCGAAGTTTTCTTGGTCAGGCTTAACAGGGTTACCATCACCATTCATCATATTCAGGGCAATCAAAAACACCAAAATACCACCTGCCAACTGGAACGAGCCAATCGAGATACCAAGCAGTTTAAGTAACGTCTCACCTGCTACGGTAAAAAAACTGATGGTAATAAAAATGGTCAAACAAGCAACACGCGCCACTTTGCGTCGATTATTCATTGAATAACCGCGGGTCAAATCCAAAAATAATGTCAAAGCACTAAAGGGATTAATCAATACCAAAAAGGCTAAGATTATTTTGATGATTTCAGTATTCACTGAGCCTCGCTTGTCTATGGGTAAACATCAGGCAAAAAGATAAGGCCATCGTGCGAGCGCAGCGATGACCCAATAAGCGGTTAAAAATGGCATTGTAGCATAGGCAGATAACCTAATAAAATCATTAACTTTGCTTAATTTCACACAGGCTATTCTCTTCAGAAAATATTGCGATAATCTTTGATAAAACTCTCAATAAAGACTGCAGTTATCGGTCTCTATTCAAAAAACATGAGACGTTTAAAGACTAAGCGCTAAAATCAAGCCCGATATCAAGCGCCGTCGTACTATGCGTCAAATAACCCATCGCAATAAAATCGACACCTGTTTCTGCTACGGCTTGCACAGTTTCAGGAGTGATACCACCTGATGCCTCGGTCTTGGCGCGACCTTTACACATGGCGACCGCTTTCGATAACGTTTCAGGTGACATATTATCTAACAGCACCAAACTCACGCCAGCATCCAAGGCTTGCTCTAACTGTGCTAACGTATCAACTTCAACCTCTATCGGAATCAAGTGACCTGCAAAGTCTTGCGCTTGCTTAATCGCAGTCTTTATATCGCCTGCAATGGCAATGTGATTGTCTTTGATTAAAATTGCATCGTCCAACCCTAAACGATGATTGCGCCCACCGCCGCAGCGTACCGCATACTTTTGTACCGTGCGTAGACCTGGAATAGTCTTACGCGTACAAGTAATTTGTGCAGGATACTCTGCCACACTGTCAACAATCTGACGAGTTGCCGTTGCAATACCACTAAGATGAGTCATGAAGTTCAGTGCAGTACGCTCGGCTGTCAGTAAATGACGTGCATTGCCGCTGACAATCGCCAATACCGTACCCGCAGCAACCGTTTCACCATCAACAACCTGAGCAGCGAACTCTATCTGCGCATCAACCAAAGCAAAAGACAAACGTGCTAAATCCATCCCGCAAACCACACCTGCTTGGCGCGCTTTGATTTGTAATTGCGCCTGCATATCCACTGGAATAGTCGCTTGCGAGGTGACATCACCACGTCTACTCAAATCCTCAGTTAAAGCAGCTTCTACTAAGGGTTTAAGTAACACTTCATCCAATGCTGGCTCTCGTTCAACTGTCATATTTTACCCTTATTATTGCGTGATGGCTTGTACATGCTATCTGCGCGCGATTGATACAAGCTCTATTACAACTACATTAAGCTCAAAATGAGCATAAATATAGCGTAAAGCGTTGAGTCTCGCAAGAAAAGGGCGTTATTTTATTTATTTCACAAATTACATTTAAGCCTAATTAAGGAAAAATTATACAGAAATTAATGCTATCGGCACTATTTCCGTTTGGGCAATTTACTGTCCATCAGCAAGCTTTGTAGCTCAATGTCGTGGCGAAAGCGATAGAGCTTGGCAGGTCGACCGCGTTGGGCGCTGCTGCTCTGCCCTGTTTCCATCACTAAATTCTGTGAATCAAGCAAACGACGGAAGTTTTGCTTATGCAAACGCACGCCTGACAACGCCTCAACACTTTTCTGTAATTGCGATAAGGTGAAAACATCTGGCATCAAACCAAAGATAAGCGGTCGATATTCAATCTTGGCACGCAGTCGTGAAATGGCGGTAGCAATCACTCGGCGATGATCATAATACATGGGCACACCTATCAGCTGCGACCAATTTTCCGGCAAAGGACTGCTTTGATCAATGCTTGGGGCGCTGATTTGACTGTTGGCTGAATAGATAGGTGGATAGGTCGGCGCTTCAGGTATCAGCCCCGCTTCATATAGCATCTCATAGCGTAGCAGTACGTGTTCGGCAACCCACTCTCGATTGTCCTGATTGTTATCACTCACTATATCAAGACCAGCATTTTTATTTTCGCAATTCCCAAAATCATTGCCCGCTAAGAAAGATTCACTCAGTCCCCAGCACAAGCCAATGCGCTGACGACGACGCTGCTGAACGATGACATCTTTTGTGTCATTCGCCCACTCTAATAGTGCTGGCACAATGAAATCCATGATGATACTTGGCCTACCCTCCAAGTGATTTTCCCAAGGAAAATAATCATACCAATCTCGCCATGAGGCTTGGCTTTGTAGCTGCTGCATTTGTATCTCTTGCACCAACCCCAAGTAGCTGACATACACCAACGCATGGCCATCGACATTGCGTCTATTGGTATCGACAAAGGTATATAGCTGCTCTAAATAACCGAGCGGCTGCTGGGTTTGTTCTTCAACCCACTGGCGCACGCCAGCTTGCAACGAGCGGTGCAATGGCATCAAGGGTCCATTGGGCAATAGCTTACCTTGATCAACGGTTAAGACCCGAGCGGTATGCTCAGTAATCGCCACCAACACGGCGACCACTTCTGTGGTGCCACTACCCTGTTGATGTGCATGTGAGTAAGACAACATCATGGCTTTAGTAAATATCCTTTATCTTGAAGAATGCAGTGAAAAAGCTATAAATTATGACTTTTATAACACGGCTTAGTATAGCGTGAATCTAAAACTATCATAGCCTGCCGTTGTAAATATACCAATGGCACTGTGATAAATACTAGAAAATAAGTGCGAGAACAACAGTATAAGAAACGGCGCTATTTAGAAGAAATCCAAACATATTTAGTTCAATTTTAAAGTTAATTATAAAAAATACTTGTATTTATGCTCAAAATGAGCATAATTAAAACACTTCATTTATTCACCATATTTAACTGTTCTATTTCTAACGACACCTTATTTGTCGTTAATGCACTAGTTAATGCACTAAAGGTTGCACTTATGAAAACTTATCCCTACGACGCGCCCATCATGAGCAATGACAATCGCATTGCGACTCAAATGAATATCGAATATGCCAAGGCTAAAATGCCTGCAGACCTGCCACGTGCGGAACGTCTCGCAGTTGAAGATAATATTAGACAGCTATTAACAGACAATAACGCAGTTCTGGTTGCTCATTACTACGTCGACCCTTTTATTCAAGACTTGGCGTTAGCAACAGGCGGCTGTGTTGGGGATTCGCTTGAGATGGCACGCTTTGGACAAGCGCATAGTGCGCAAACCTTGGTCGTCGCTGGCGTACGCTTTATGGGCGAATCAGCAAAGATACTAAGCATGGAAAAAACAGTACTGATGCCAGACTTGGAGGCTGAGTGTTCGCTTGATTTGGGTTGCCCTGCTGATGAGTTTTCCTCATTTTGTGCTGCCCATCCTGAGCGTACTGTAGTGGTTTATGCCAATACTAGCGCGGCGGTCAAAGCTCGTGCTGATTGGGTCGTGACCTCATCCGTTGGTATCGATATCGTTCGTCATCTGCATGCGCAAGGCGAACCTATCATTTGGGGCCCTGACCGTCATTTGGGTAAGTACATCGCGCAGGAGACTGGCGCGGATATGCTGCTCTGGCAAGGGTCATGCTTGGTTCATAACGAGTTTAAAGCGACTGAGCTTCTGCAATTAAAAGAAGAATATCCAGACGCTAAGGTGTTGGTACATCCTGAGTCACCTGATAGTGTCGTCGCACTTGCCGACGTGGTTGGCTCAACCAGTAAGCTGTTGCAATCGACTTATGAGATGGATGCCGATACCTTTATTGTCGCTACCGACTTGGGTATCTTGCACGAGATGCAAAAGCGCTCGCCACACAAACGTTTCTTAGCTGCGCCTACCGCTGGTGAGAGCGCCAGTTGTAAAAGCTGTGCGTTTTGCCCGTGGATGGCGATGAATGGCCTAAAAGGGATTGAGCAATGTCTGTCTCAGCGCAGCGGTGAAGTGCTCATGACGCCTGAGCTGGCGACAGCTGCCAAAAAACCACTCCAACGTATGCTTGATTTTGCTGAAGCGCAAAAGCAGCGTGTGGCTGCAAGTGGTGACATTGTCAAAGACCGCGAATTATTTGCCAATGTTGGAGCGGCGTAATATGAACGAGGCATGGTCAGCTGATAAGATAAAGACTAATAATGCTGAGGATACTGTCCAGACAGACGTCCTTATCATTGGTGCTGGCCTTGCAGGACTAAGTACTGCTCTCGCCTTACCAACATCGCTAAGTGTGACGATATTAAGTAAAGCAGCAATAGATGTTTGCTCAAGCCATTATGCGCAAGGCGGTATCGCCGCCAGTCTAGATAAGAATGACCGTGTCGCTGATCATATCGCTGATACACTCGTCGCTGGCGCAGGATTATGTGAGACTGATAACACCACTAATATCCTCAGTGCCGGGCAACAAGCCGTACAATGGCTGTGTGAGCAAGGCGTACCTTTTACTCAGATCCCCCAGCAAGAATCAGAAAGTCATATAGAATCGGGTTTCGACCTCTCTCACTTACATCTGACCAAAGAAGGCGGTCATGGCTGTCGGCGAGTTGCACATGCCGATGATGCAACTGGTCGGCATATCATGGAAGCCTTGACTCTAAAAGTGCAAGCTGCATCCAATATTACTATCTTGCCCTACCATGAAGCACTGAGCCTTTTAAAAAATAACGCTAATCACAATAACCAATGCCAAGGTGCGCGTGTTTTTGATCATGTCAATCAACGTAAACTCACCTTTCATAGTCGCGCTCTCGTATTGGCGAGTGGCGGTTTAGGACAACTATTTAAGCGTGCCAGTGCGCCGAATGTCTGTGTCGGCGATGGCGTGATGATGGCGTGGCAAGCAGGTTGCCGCTTAGCCAATCTAGAATTTATTCAATTTCACCCGACTGGCTTAGCCTTAAATGACAGCAGCTTTCTAATATCCGAAGCACTGCGTGGTGAAGGTGGGCGGCTATATTGCCCACAAACGGGCAAGCGTTTTATGCTCGATGTTGATAACCGTGCAGAACTGGCGCCAAGAGATATCGTCGCCCGTGCCATCGCTGAGCAAATTAATAAGAATGGACTTGGCTATGTACATCTTGATGTCAGTCACTTGACAGCGGCGTTTTTACAAGAGCATTTTCCGCAAATTTATCAAACACTACTAGATCTCGGCATTGATATTACTACTGACCCTATTCCAGTTGCCCCTACCGCTCACTATAGTTGCGGAGGTGTAGTGACGTCTGCCAATGGTTTGACCGATGTAACAGGGCTTTATGCTGCTGGTGAGGTTACTTATACAGGTCTGCATGGAGCAAACCGCTTAGCGAGTAACTCTCTATTAGAATGTGTGGTCGTTGGGCGCAATATCGCTACGGACTTACCGCGCTATTTAGCAGCAATAGAAACGTTAGAAACAACTTTACCTCATCTTAATGCAAACCAAGCAATTCATGATATGTGGATAGCGCCAACGCTTAAAAATAGTCAGCGCATTACTTTGCCATCGTCTGCTGAATATGAAAGCAGGTGTAATGAAAATGACAATCACAACATCAACGTCATTATAAATGCTGATATCACTGCAATAACCGCAGAACTAAAGGCTTTGATGACCTCTCATATGGGCATTACCCGTGATGCTCAGCAATTAGAACAAGCACTTTTACAAATACAACAATGGCAAGAGAAAATTAATAGCTACGACTCTAATCAACTAGCTATCGATCATAAAGATAACGCTGCTATTCTAAATGAGCTGCCCTACTTTCAATTAGCAAGACAGTTGCAATTAGCGACCTTGATTATACAATCTGCTTATCAGCGTCATGAGAGCCGCGGTGGCCATTACCGAAAAGACTATCCTGACTTAACGAGCACACCTCGGACGAGTGTGATTGAGCCATTATCAAAGTTGAAAGAGGGTGGTATTGATTGGTTGATTCAGCCTATAATTGATGATACAGAGGCTGGATCGGTATATACAGTTGCTAACGCCTAACAGCAGTTAAGCGTTGCCACTTCAGCCATAAAAAAACGGTAGATTACCGTTCTCTAACGACCTCAAAGTGCTAAAAACATGGCTTCTGACTTACGGTTTGTGATGGCCCTAATGCTAGTCGTGAGTTCGGTTTGGGCTATGCTTGCCCTCCCTCGCTTGCGTCAGCGCTTACCGAAAATCTATCTTATAGCACGCTCATGGTGGCTCATGTTAGCAGCACTTTGCGCTTGTTATGTTATCGCTAAGATAACTGATAACAGTCAACACCTACACTCTCGCACATACCCCTATCAGTGGTTGCTGATCGCTTTTTTCTTGTTGATTGGTGTGCGTGGCGGCTACGAGATTAAACGATTATGGCACCTACCTAGCAAAGCTAGGCTTATTAGTAAGCTTCAAGCGTGTGGCTTGCAACCAAATACTCAGCCTTTTATAAAAACGCCTTCTGATTCTAAGCAAACCTATACACGTTTAAATCTTTTAGACTTGCTGTTTAGTTCTGTCTTTATTGCATTGATTATCAGCTTGATTGCCTTACAGCAATTAGCATGGCAGCGCGAACAATACGGCATTTTGTTTTTTGTATTATTCGCCAGCCAATTTAATGATATTGCCCAGTATCTATGCGGACGATTGCTGGGTCACAAAATCTTTAAGCGCGGTCTTGCTCCCACCATCAGCCCAAATAAAAGTATCGAAGGTGCTCTCTTTGGCAGTGTGTTAGCAGCGATATTGGCCACACTATTAGGCATCTGGCTCACTTCTTTTAGCTGGTGGGTTTGCTTATTGGCCGCCTATGGTTTAGCGGTAAGTGGTATCGCTGGAGACTTATTAGAATCTGCCTTTAAACGTCAGCACGGCGTAAAAGACACGGGTACGATGCTTGCCGGACATGGCGGCGTATTGGACAGAATAGATAGTTTGCTCATAGGCGTGCCATTATTTACCTTATTTTATTGGCTGCTCGGCTAAGCTGTTATCAAATGGTTTTATCCAATTTACTACGCAATATCCAGTTAAGCAAAGGCTTAGGTAAATGGTTTAGCGCCCGAGTGATATAGCGCATAGAGCGTGGAAATATGGCCAGCTCAATATCTTTATCAACTGCCCGCATAATCTTCTCAACCGCCGTTTGTGCCTTTATTATAAATGGCTTATGGCTAGCATCCCCATTATTTAAATCACGTAATGCTTGGGTGTCGATATAGCCTGAGGCGATGCAGTTTACTTGGATATGATAAGGCGCAAGTGCTGCACGATAGGCGCTAGCATTGGCAATCATCGCACGTTTACTTTTGGCATATAGACTGGCGTAAGGATAATCCATTGTGCCGGCGATAGAAGCAATACAAATTAGGCTTAGGTTGCTGTTTTCATTGAAATACAACGCACAGCTTTGCCGCCTTAATTGCTCACTTGCCCATCTAAAAACTTGCTCAAACGCTTGCAGGTTAATCGCTAGCATTTGATCGCTGTCCGCTTGACTCAGATGGTGAACACGCTCATTGGTATAACTACCCGCACTATAAATCACTCTTTGAAAACTGATATTTGACAAGCTCTCTAACAAACTTTGTGTTTGCGCGTTATCAGTCAAATCACAGCAATAAGTAACAATATCGGGGTGCTGACTATTGATATTATCTATCTTCTCCATACTATGACCAATCACGCTCACTTGCCAGCCAAGCGCCTGATGATGCAGTGCCAACGCCAAACCAAGACCACTCGTACCGCCGAAAACGATGATATGCGATGACTTATGAGCTGAAGTAGATTGTGTAAGGTCTTTCATTTGCAAACTCATAGCCCGTGCTGTTGTATATAGTCAGTGGTACGCTGATAGCCATACCGCCATTGCGCCTGCATTTGCTGCACAAAACCGTCATAGTCACTGTGAATGAGCTCAACGGTCATTTGTCTGATCTTAAAACGCTTTTGTACATGCTGCCTTGCCAACTGCTGAGCATTATCTGCAAAAGGTAACCAATGTAGTTGATTCACTCGAGGACTGGTTTCAACAGAATCAGCGCGGGTTAACGTTTCTGTTGAATCCAAACCCTGCACCTGTGCCAAACGCTCGTTGGGGTCAAAACCAAAAACACGTTGAATGGCTGGTGCGGCAAGCCATGAATCATAACCTGCCTTGGTTTCTGCAAATACGCTATGACCCAATTGACACGCCAGCTCAATGGGTGTGAGATTAATCACTCCGCCTAAACACCAACCAAGGGCTGCGATATGCGTCGGTGGTAGGTAATACATATCTGCCATAGAAGCACGAATCGCAGGGGAAAAATCCCATTTGGTCAGCGTTTTGACAGACTGATTTATACGTCCATTAGCAAATGTATGAGCCGGTGAATTCAGTTTTTCTGCAATGAGATCTAATGCTGCCAATCGCGGCGGGGCAAATAATAATTCTTGTAGCCTAAAATCATTGTGAACAGAATTACTAGCAGTAATCCCTTGATTAGCTGTTGGATACAGCCGACTGGCGATAATGGCTATCTCTGGCGCGGTAGGATTAAACGAATTATTATTGTGCTTGAGAGAAAAACCAGACAACCCGTCAAGCCATTGTTCTTCATTATCAACTCGAAACATCGCTAGCTGCTGCAATTCATCCAAAATCTGCTCATAGTTATCTGCTTGCGGCTGTCTTTGTCCGTTAGCTTTTTGTTTTGTGAGTCGCCAGCGCTTGAAAGCCTGAGTCATATAACGTATTTTTAAACGTTTACTGGCTTCGTCTGGCGCGACATGTCTGATGGCAGCAATGACATGATACAACTCACGACTGCACATGAGCTCCTGCAAATCCTTGGGATCGGGCGCTAAATTAACCAAATAAGCCGATAGACTACCACCGCAGGTGCCAACAATCATATCCGGCGTCAAATCATGAGCCACCAATGCCGCATAGCTACCTAAATAATAGCCAAAGCGTGAACCGCCCCCTGAAAAAAGCTGCACACGCTCATAGGGTTTGGCATGCGTATTATTCATGATTGGTTGAGGCGACTTTAATCGCTAGTGACACGGTAAAGATACCAAAGCGATCGATACGCATCGCTATTTTTTGAAAGCCAGCATTCTCAACCAACTGATCCATCTCTGCTTGTGAACGACAACGCATCACCCAATCGCTGCCACGATGATTGTTTAAGGTTTTACTGATAAATTCTTGTTCAGGATGCCAAGGCTGATTGGTATAAAGTAAATAACCACCAGATTTTAAACTATCGTAAATGCCTGCCAAAGCCGTCGTTGGTAGCGTATTGTCAGAAAACAATTCAAAAACACCAGAGGCAATGGCGATATCGAATTTTGTTTCATCGGCACTGCCAGTCTCTTTCTGCTCATTAATATAACTGGCAGGGTTAAAAGCATCTTTTTGACAGGCAATCACGCGATCAGCAATTTCTAGCTGCTGCGCTTTCGACTGTAACGCTTGAATATTATGCTGCTCATAATCACGTAGCTCAGCATGCAAGTCTGTAAACTCTGTCAACAAATCAAACGCATAAAAGCCATGCCCACTAGCGATATCTAGCAATCTTGGTTGGTATGATTTAGCGCTACTTTGGTTCTTATCTTTAATATCTGCTAAAGCTTGACGTGCTAGCTCTAATATATGCTCACGGCGAATACGAATACCTTGCCAACCAATATTGCTTAAGTAAAATTTATCGACTGCCTGACCAAATTTATTCTGACCACTCGGCTGATTATAATAGACATGATCGAGCGAATGACCCGAATCAAAGCCATGCACAAGTCCAGTGGCAATGGCATCGCTGACATGACCAAATTTTTGCATGGCAAATCGGGTAATGGCAAAGCTTGGGTTGAAAGGTTTAATCGCTAAACGGTCAACCTTATCCTTACTGGCACTGCTTAGATGAGCGGCGCTTAAATCAGGCGCTTTAACATCGGTACTGAATACCTGCTCAGCGAACTCGATACAATCCGCGAAGACGTCTGCTTTACTGGTCTCATGAAAGATCGCATGATAGCTGTCAGGGTACAGTTGCCAACGCTTATTGGTCGTATTAATCGCCTCATAAAACTCACGTTCAGCCTGCTTGTCGACCACATAATCCTTGCCTGCACACAATACAAACGTCGGTACTGTAATAGCACCGGCATCATCGAGCAAGCGTTGACCCGTCGCATGAGTATCAATGAGCAAGTCAGTCGAGATGCTATTGGAGATAAGCGGGTCGGCATTGTAGGCCTGCTGTGCGTCTTTATCATGGGTCAATACTTGTGCTTTGACGTAGCTGCTCACGCGTGACATCAAACCAAGTGCGCGTGCCACCTTTAACGACGGTATGGCAAAGGGTAGATACAAACGAATCTTCAATGCAGGTGTACCCAAAATCATCCCGCGGATATTGGGCGCGTAATCATGTACCCATGCTGCCGCGAGTACCGCACCGATACTACTCGCGATGAGTAAAGTATCGTCAATGGCAATGCCAGTTTGAGCAACGACCAATTGCACAAAGTCGTTTAAATCGCGCTCTAGCTCAGTGACGCTCTCGGCATGATCTTTGATACCGCCTGAGCGCCCATTACCGCGTGCATCCCAAGCAAATACCTGATAGCCAGACGCTGCAAACTGCTGTCCTAACTCTTCCAATCGGCCTGAATGCTCATGACCACGATGTAACAGAATGACTTGACGCTGTTGTGTGTGTTGCTGACTGGCTTGTTTTATAGCCTCTAAAGGCATTGTCAGCCAGTAACGATAATATATTGCCGTGCCATCATAAGCGTTATAACTGCTTTCACCATGAATAGTTTTGGGTGAGGACTGCTTTGATGATGTCTTTTGGGATGGGTCTTTATGGTTACTATCGTTAAGCAGGTTTATTTTATTTTCTGCATTATTAGAGGTCGCTGACATAATATTGGATTCCAAAAGAGAAGCATTAGTAGAAGAATGAGGTAAAGCGTTATGAGCGATGAAACTATCAATGACGCTAGGAGAAAATTCAACATGGTTGGAAATGTTTGAATGATGACAAGTATTTAATGCGCTCAGTGTTGATTTCGGCACTGGTGGTTTACGCATTACGTATAAATTCGCCATATAACGCAAGCGATTGAGGCAAGTCTTTAAGAGCATTGCTTCTGTCAGTATGCATAGTTGCCCTATTCTAATAGGTGATAGCGATAACGGTACTTTGACGCCAACCAAGGTGCCAAGCACACCCAGCAAAAAAGCACGGTCACTTTTGCCCAAAGGCCCATGATTGGCTCGAGTACCTAGCGCTGTATGACTGGCTATACCCAGTAGCTCGGTACCAATACTAAGACCAATTAAACCAACAATATGGCGCTGACTGTGAGATAGATTTTCTGCGGTATTTATCAGCCCAACTGGCGTTGCTTGATTATCAACATGCGGCAACAGACTGGCCAATAATGCTGTATCGGCAACAATATCACCCACTTCATTAAGCACTGCACCAAGTTTGGATGCCTGCCCGTGCTCGCGCGCCATCATGCCATCAATAGCATTGAGCGCCATACGCACAAACAATGATGACGGCATTAACAGCCATAGCGCTTGATTTTTGGCTGCTGGCTTAGCTATCACATAGGCCGTTCCCACACTCAGCAATACTGCTGACACCGTCACTTGGTTGGCGGTAACACCTTGCCCAGCTAGAGTATCGCTTATAGGACGCAGTTGGTCTTGGAATTGAGACTTGAGTTGATATAGCGACATAATACGTGCCAAAACCTTTGATGCCTTCAATGTAACAACAAAAGTTTATCAGGTAAAGAATAACCAGCCATTTAGGGGTCATTTACCACTCAAACAACCGTCACATTTTGCGATGAATATGATGTGCTGATAACCGTATTTACAAGCTAATATGATACAATCCCCAACTTCTTAGAAACGCCCTCCCAAAAACGCCTTGTTTAAAACTGACGAGTCTGCCGACATGCAAAGCCTGATTACCCTTGTTTTGGTCTTAATGCCAATGTTTATTGGTTTTGCCATCCCCTCTAATCCTAAAATGACCAAGCTTGCTGATAAAGGCTTGTCGTACTTGGTTTATGTCATCTTAGCCCTCATCGGTATTGAGCTGTCGCAAGTCGAGGGGCTGGGCAGTCAAATAGGCGAAATCGCCCTATACGTCACCATCCTATCGATACTGACAATTGGCACTGGCTTATTTGCCCTGATGTTATTTGATCATCTGCGACCGTGGCAGGCAAAGAAACCCAACGTCAAATCCAAAGAGCATCGCGTTAGTATTCGTGGTAGCTTGGCGCAAGTAATTTGTGTGGTGATTGGCATGGTCATCGGCTATTTCTTGCCGGCTGATTATATGCCACCTGAAAACACCATGACCGCAATGTTGATGGTATTAATCTTACTGGTCGGTATTGGTCTAAAAGGCTCAGGGATTACCCTTAAAGAAGTACTGCTCAATAAACGTGGCGTCGAGATGAGTATTATCTTTACCCTCTCGATATTGGTTGGCGGGCTTATCTTCGCGCTGATGTTTACCGATGTATCATGGACAAAAGGCTTGGCACTGGCATCTGGGTTTGGTTGGTATTCGCTATCAGCGATCATCATGACTGATGCTTATGGCGCCGTTTGGGGCAGTGTGGCGCTATTTAACGACTTAATACGTGAGTTCTTTGCGCTATTATTTATTCCCGTCTTTATGCGCAAATATCCATCAGCAGCGGTCGGTCTTGGCGGCGCGACCAGTTTAGACTTTACGCTGCCTATTATCCAACAATCTGGTGGTCTAAAAGTCGTGCCACTGGCGATTAGTTTTGGCTTTATTATTAATATTGTCTCGCCAGTGCTAATGGTGCTGTTTTCGGCGTTGGGGTAAGGTTAAGTTTTAAAGATTGATGAAAATCAGTCGTTATTATTCGAACAGTTCACAATGCTTAGCGTACTTACCGTATCTTCTTATATAAGACACATATTCAAGACTCTCTAAGTCATGCACTTCACTACTTGCCATTAAAGTTGCGCGGCGTTGTTTTGCCTCAAGACCTTTCAGATTGAGCGCTTCAAAACTATCACCTATTATATACGCTGTCTCTTTAACCAATAATTTTTTTGAACACTCGTAAGTATGGATACACTCAGCATCAATATTATGCTGCAAGACTAGGGCGTGTCTTCAATTCATTTTACAATGAATGATAGTACACGCTAGATAGAGCATTGACTTAAAATTACGAGCCAACTTCTCATAGCGAGTAGCGATACTACGAAAATGCTTAAGCCTTGCAAACATATTTTCAACAAGATGACGCAGCTTGTACAAATAGCTATCAAACTCTGGATTAGGCTGTTTGGCATTTTTCCTTTTAGGAACGATGGGTATCATATTATGGCTTCGAGCTTTGTCTCTGATAGACTCTGAGTCATAGCCTTTATCAGCGATAAAGTAATCAGCTTGTCCAATCATTTCAATCAATTCACCTGCAACTTGACTGTCGTGGACTTCACCCCCAGTAATTTTAAAATTGAGCGGATATCCATCGGCATCACAGGATAGGTGTATCTTTGTAGTTGCGCCGCCACAGCTTTGTCCAATTGCTCGATCTTCACCAAGCCGAGCTCCACTTGCATGCTGATGACAGCGAACATAGCTTCCGTCTGTGAATACCCATTCCGTATCAACTTCTTTTCGTAAGCCAAAAAAAAATCCGCCCATAAGCCAGTTTTCGACCAGCGGTTGAAACGACTATAGGCTGTTTTCCACAAACATAATTCTTCAGGTATGTCTCGCCAAGGCGCACCTGTGCGTAGCTTCCACAGTATGGCTTCCATGATCTCTCGGCTGTTTTGAGTTTGATAGCAGCCGTACTTTATCATCGTCGATTGCAATTGATCCCAAAGCGTATCTGTTAATGCTTTTCTTGCCATAACTTGTATTTCTCGCATCGACTCAATAGATGCGGTATTGTAACTATTATTTAGGGCTTATCCAATTGAAGACATGCCCTAGAGTTTTTTAATTATAAGCAATCGATAAACTTTACTTTATGACATTAATCATTAATTAATGTCATGAAGTCTGGAACTTGAGTATTAAGCGAATCCTCCAATGCTGGAGCAAGATAATTGATATAACTATAAGTTAAATGCGCATCATCTGTCATAGCTAAGTAGCCATTAAAAGCAGCTGGGCATAAGTTGTCTGTACAAAGAACATCTTTGAAGTCGACGAGATATAAACCTGATAGGTCTTGATCGTTTTTAAATTGGATCATAGGATTAGTTCTTTCCATAGATGAATAGAAGTCAGTCGCACACTCAAAGGCATCTTCGCTTTTCCATAAACATCTATTAGGATTCTTTTGCAATGGATTTATCCTTAAGCCTATGACTGGAATTCCAAGAGCCAAAACTTTTTCAATATTATCGACAGACCCAGTGGGTGTGAATTCTTTTCTATTTCCTGAATGTCTAGAAGTATTAACAACCACAACCTTAGGCTGTGGTTTTATATTGGATATGGAGTCAATAAGTTTATCATTCCAATCCTTGCAGATTTGGTAGTTTGAGCCTGAGCCTGGATTATAACCAATAGAACAGTCTGTTCTATTAAAAACTATTACTTTGAAACTGTGCTTCTTACCTAAGTAGCTAAAAAAAGGTTCCCAATGTGCATTCGTACTACCTCCAACTAATAAGACAGATTTATTGCTGTGTATGTCACCATATTCAGACGTTATTATCTCTCCATTCTTTAAGCCCTCAGAAGTGCCGTCCAAACCAGGGGTGTTAATATCTCCTTTATTACCAATAAAACTAGGCAAACTAATGTTTGGATAACCGTTTTGTGCGTAGGCGCTTCTACCTTCATAAAAATCATTACTAAGGACTTCATGTGCCTTAAAACTATTATGAATTTTATCAATTTTTATATATATATATAAACTAGGCAGTAAGATAGACAAAAAGCACAAAGCACCTATAACATAAGAAGCAAATGTATTAGTTTTTCTTATATTTGCAACAGGATCTTCGATTACTTTCTTGGAAACGATCGATAGAACAAAAGCTAATAAAATTATAATAATACCTTCGATTAAGCTAACTTTACCTGGTGCCACATCAAAATAGTGCTGGAAATAAATAAGTATTGGCCAATGCCAAAGGTATATAGCGAATGATAAGCCTCCTATATATACAAGTGGTTTTGATGAAAGTAATTTATACACTAGACCTGAGCTAGCATTTGCTCCTCCTATCATCATAAAGCTTGCAGCAGCTACAGGTAGTATTGCAATACTGCCTGGATATGAGATGTTTTGAGGTACGATAATTCCTACAGCTAGAATCAATAAAAAACCAACCCATAGCAATATACGAGATACCTTCAAGGAAAACTTAATAAAAGGTAATATTAAAAATATCACAGCTCCAGCCAAAAACTCCCAAGCTCTTGTACCTGGATGAAAATATGCAGCAGATGGGTTTGTATGGGTGTAATACAGAGAGTATGAAAAAGATATAACTATGAGGGCACAAATAAAGTAAAGCAAAACTTTATAAGAGTTAAATATTTTCGATAGTACTATTCCTACATAAAAGATTAGCGGTAGTACTAAGTAAAACTGCATTTGAAGTGATAATGCCCAAAACTGTTGTACAGGGCTTGGAGGATTGCTACTAGCAAGGTAATCTGTATTCCTAAATATGAGGTACCAGTTTTCTAAATGTGCGATGCTCGCTAAAACCCCTTGCATATCATGCCGCCAGAAATTAGCAGGCATAAAAAAATATCCAAGTATCAACGTAAATGCTATTACTGTATAAGCTAGAGGTGCAATTCTCCTGATAATCCTACCCCAAAACTCAAAAGGGTTCACTTTACCATTTTTTAAATATGATCTCGCAAGCATACCTGCCATAAAGTATCCGGAAACAACAAAAAAGACATCCACACCTCCTGAAACCTTACTAAACCAGATATGATAGACCATGATTAGTAAGGCACCTATTGCTCTTACGCCTTGTATATCATATCTATAGGATGATACTTTATAATCAGTTAAGTTCATGTGATATCAACTGTTAAATTAAAAACTTTTGAAATTATACCTGTTTGCTCCAAAGGTATGTGACAATATGATTATTAACTGTCTAAACCCCACTCGCCTGCTTAGCAAATAGTCGCATCAAGGGTTTGATTTTGCTGACGCGATACATGCCTTCATTACGAAGTTGTTGAATCGGACGCATCTGCGCAAGCGAGCCGGCAAACAGCCAATTAAGCGCCGAAAAGCTATGCATCATCAGACTATTATGTGGACGACGCAGACGCTCATAGCTACGCAAGGTTTGGTTCGTGCCCCACAGCTTATTTCCGCTACGCGCATAGTCATGGGTGAGTTGTTCACTTAATGCCTTCACATCGAGCATGCCCAAATTCAGCCCCTGACCTGCCAGCGGATGTACACCATGTGCCGCATCACCGATTAAAACTAAATTATCGGCGACGTAGCTTTTTGCTTGCTGCGCGGCTAACGGAAAGCTGGCGATGGATTCAATCTCGCGGATAGCACCCAGCTCATAATTACTGGCAGCAGCCAATTTATCAGCGATATAGCGCGGCGCCTCTTCTAACAATGCCAATGCTTGATTGCGTGGCAATGTCCATACAATCGACTGCCAATGTTGCGGATTGGCTTTATCTTCATCAGTAATATCAGCAAGTGGCAATAAGGCTAATGTACCAGTCGGTAGCATGGCTTGACGGGCAGTCGCTCGGTGCGGCTTGTCGGTTTGAATGGCACAACAAATCGCCGTTTGCTTATAATCAAGCACATCCAGCTCAATTGCCGCCTGCTTACGTACAAACGAGCCGCGACCGTCAGCACCAACCAATAAACGTGCGTCAATCACACTGCCATCATCTAGCGTCACACGGTAACCTTGTGCGCTACCAAGCCAGTCCATATCGACAACCTTTTGCCCATCGATAACAGTTAAATACTGGCTGACATCAGCGGCAGTTAAACGCTGCCATAATGCATATTCGATAACGGCGGGCTCAACCATACTACCGAGCATCTTTGGCTCAGAGTTTTGATTGCTGTCATTACTACTATTATTGCCATTACTATTATCGCCACTATCGCCACTATCGCCACTATCGCCAAACAGTAACTCGCCGCGACCGTTTAGCTGCCAAACCTGCATTTGCGAATAATCGGCTTTGCGCTCTGATGCCGCTATCTTTTGCCAAGCGCCCACATCTTTGAGTAAGTTAATACTGGCAAGGCTTAATGCATAAACACGCGCATCCCGCTTGCCAAGCACCTGTTGCCAATCTGCCTCGCTACGTTCAGGACGCGCATCAATGATGGTCACTGGCATTTCAGCTTGTGCCAGTTTCAGCGCAAGGGTTGCACCGACGATACCGCCGCCGATAATGAGCGTATGGTTATTTTTCATAAAACATCCTTTGTCGCGTTATTCATGCTATCCGCTCATGTTTATGAAACTTGGCAGCAGCTGAAATGATAGATTTTATTTGCTTAATAACTTACCAGTATGTTGAACTAAGATTTTAAGCCCATCGCATAGTTGGCAATCAATGGCTTAATATTCGGCAGTTTGTCAAAGGCAACCAAAGCCACGTTACGTGCCAGCTTTACCGCTGGGTTCGGATGCGTAAAACCATGTACGACGGCATCACAAAAGCGGATGACGCGTTTTTGATCGGTTTGACGGGCTTTTTCATAGCGCTTTAGCAAAGTCGGATCGCCGATATCTTCGCCTTTTAGCACCTGCCGACTCATCATTTGTGCCAGTACATGGGCATCACGCATACAGAGGTTAAAACCTTGTCCAGCGACCGGATGTAAGGTGTGGGCCGCATTACCCATGATGACGCAGCGACCATCTACCTGCTTATCTGCCAGTACCCGTGTCAATGGATAAGCACCGCGGCGACCGGCTTTTTTGAACGTGCCAGCGCGCTCGCCAAAGGCTTGCTGCAAGGTCGCTAAGAAATGCACATCATCTTCTAGGTATTTATCTTCCTCACCCGTTGGGCAGACCCAGACGACCGAGCGTCTATAACCCTCTTGGTACTCATCATTGCCATCACCTGCTGGATCGGTCAATGGCAACACCGCAAGCGGCCCTGCCGGACTAAAACGCTCAATAGCGATATGTTCATGTGGCTTGTCTGTTTCTACCACGCCGACGATAGCAGTCTGCTGATAATCATAAGTCGTGGTGCTGATACCTAATAGCTGACGTACGGTAGAGTCACGACCATCACAAGCGACTAATACGCTGGCTTGCAATTGCTGCTCATGCTCTTCTTCACCGTAATAGCTAAAGCTTAGCGTCACGCCATCGCTTTGTTGGTCAACGGCTATCACATTGGCATTATCAATTAAAGTAATCAGCGGCTCTTGCTGAGCCGCGAGCAATAGCTTACGTCCAAGCCACGCGTTTTCCATCACTTGCCCAAACGACTCCACCTGCTCTTCAGCTTTGTTTAATTGTGCGCGTCCAAAGCTGCCTTGCTCACTGATCTGTACCGCATCAATGCGACAAGCATGGCTTTGTAGCTCATCCCATAGCCCAATCTCTTGATAAATCTGCACCGTGCGCCGTGACAGTGCGGTATTACGACTGTCCAAATAATGGCTACGCTTAGCATCATCATTAGGGCTGATGGTTGGATAGCTATTCTTTTCAAGTAGCGTACTGGCGATACCATGATGAGCAAGCAATAATGCAAAGGACAAACCGACATGGCCGCCGCCTGCGATAAGCACTTGCTGCTCAGTCATAGCCGCTTTATGAATATGACTAGATTTAATATGATTAGATTTTGACAAATTTGCTTCAGTATTTTGCATGGTTATTATTCCTAATATGATCCTTTTAACACGCGTTTAGACGTGATGAACACGCACTCAAAAATGTTATTTTTTTAGAAGATTTATCGTTTTTTGACACTTTTCAGCTTGGCTTTTATAGCTGTCTTATCTAAGCAATAGATTACCACAAATTACCGCGCATGCCGTGCTCTTGACAGTATCCTCAGCGAGTGTATAGGATTTCTGATTTTCACCTATTATCTAAAAACGGCTTGTATCTTAGAAAGCTCAAACCTACAAAACACTCGCTTTTAAAATGACTCAACATTGAGAACAGCAAAATATAGGTAGTAGTTGCAATCGCCATACAAAAACAAAGCACTACCTCCCTTATATCGCTTGAATTTTCAAATCTATCTACCATAATGAAGGCAGGAGAGTTACTTATTACCAGTCATTTTACGAATAACCATTTTTATCAGCCATTTACCGTCATTTTAATTTCTATCAGCCAAATAACCGTTATAAAAGCAACAAACGTTATAAAAATCATTTAAAAGCAATAACACACAATTAATTATTTTATCTCTGAAGCCCGTTAATCTATCGCCATTTATTAACCAAACCATAATAGAAGATTGGCCATAATAGCCGCGGGCAACCAAATACAAGGATAATCGCTTGACTGATTCCATGAGCCGCCGTATAAAGTTCGAATCATTAACGCCAGCACAGCTCAAAACCGTGCTCGGCGAATATAATAATCACATGAAATATATCCAAGATCGCCTCGACATCAAAATCATGCAGCGCCACGGTGACTTCTGTCTGAGCGGTGATGTGACGGCTGTCGAACGCGGCGAACGCATTATCTACAAGATGGTAGATGAAGCACAAAATACCAAAGACATCAGCGCAGAAGAGTTACATCTGATTATTCAATCGAGTATCTCTCGTGATGAAGATATAGCAGCCGATGAACAGCTCGCTGACGAGGAAGATGCCGATAACTTGGATGCAGCCGATGAGTTTACGCCCATTAGCTTGCGTACTCGCAATGGTAGAATTACGCCACGTGGCGGTAATCAACAACGTTACGTAAAAAACGTACTAAGCTCTGATGTGTCATTCGGTATTGGTCCTGCCGGTACTGGTAAGACCTACCTAGCAGTCGCTTGTGCAGTTGATATGTTAGAGCGCAATGAGATTGAGCGTATATTACTGGTGCGTCCAGCGGTAGAAGCTGGCGAAAAGTTAGGCTTCTTACCGGGTGATTTAACGCAAAAAATCGATCCCTATCTACGTCCGTTATACGATGCACTCTATGAGATGCTAGGTTTTGAAAAAGTTGGTAAATTGATTGAGCGTCAAATCATTGAGATTGCACCGCTTGCTTACATGCGCGGTCGTACATTAAACAACTCATTTGTCATCCTAGATGAAGCGCAAAATACCACACCTGAACAGATGAAAATGTTTTTGACACGTCTGGGCTTTGGCTCACGAGCGGTCATTACTGGTGACATCACTCAGGTTGATTTGCCGCGTGGACACAAATCAGGTTTGGCACAGGCAATGGAAATCCTCAGTAACATTGAAGAGATTCATATCACCAAGTTTGACTCAAAAGACGTGGTACGCCATCAACTGGTACAAAAAATCGTCGAAGCTTATGATGTGTTCGATGAAGAACAAGTCGCACTACAAGAAAAACGTAAGTTTGAGCGCATGAAAGAACAAGAGCGCAAACAAGCCGTTGCTGATGCGGCGGCGAAGCTATAATTGCAGCGGTTAACTTTCGCATTCTAAAGCATCAAACCGGATTACTGATTGTAGTCCGGTTTTTTACTGCTAAGTGTTGCGCAAACTTAGGGTGGATGTGGTTCGCGCTGCTACCATAGCCTGAATGAAACGACTAAAATATATGAGATGATGAGGCGTAAGCAGCCCACTATTTCTGAATAGGATAAAGCAATGACTCCCTCTAATAATAAAGTAATCGCTGATGTACAGGATGGCAGCATGAACAATAGCGTCGATATTAATACAAATAATTATGATGCCAGTTTCGCAGCCCTTGATATTAGCGCGACTGATAGCATCGACGACGCTACGCTTGATACGTTTTATCATCGCGAAAACTTACTAAAGGTCATGATGGCGACTTTGGATTATATCTCTGAGCGGGTTAAAAATGGTCTGACGCTGCCCTACTTTGACGATATCAATCCTGAATTGTGGCAAGAGAAATCCAAAGCATTAGACATCTATATTACTGATAGCGTTGAAGGGCGAGAGTTAAATCTGGAGGCGCGTGGTAAGGATTATGCGACCAACATTTTATCTTACCCAAGCGATCTGCCTGCCGCCATCATTGAGCTGATGCCAACGCTGCCCCTTGGTGAGCTTATTATTTGTCATGAGGTGATGGTGCGTGAAGCTGCAGAACAAGATAAAACGGTAGCGCAGCATATTAGCCATTTACTGGTACATGGCATGTTGCATCTACTGGGGTTCGATCATGAGCTTGGACAGGCTGAGCAGGATGAGATGGAAGGCTTTGAGATTGAGATTTTGGCAGATTTACATCTACCAAACCCTTATCTTCCCAATGCTTAATACCAAACCCAAAAAGTGCAATTAACGTTGTCAAACTTGCTCAGCCTACTAGGTGTAGTACTTGCGCAAGTTTTCCGCGTTACTCTAATTTTTGGAAATGGTATAAGTTTGAGGTGGTCATTTTTACCTAGCCAATCATTTAAGATAGCCAGCTTTTTTAAGATGGCTAGTTTTTTTGAGGTGATTCGTCTTTGGTCATTCTTTGGTTAATCTTTGGTCATAGGCAGTTTTTGTGATTGACCCATCTGATTAATCATCTGATCCAGCCCTTTAACATGGACGCTACGCTGCGGGAATGGAATCTCAATCTTCTCGTCATCCAGCGCATGTTTAAACTGCTCTAGCAAGTCGCACTGCATTGACCACCAATCATCGTTCGTTGTCCAAACGTTTAAGGTCAAATCTACCGAGTTATCACCCAGATTGGTCACACGTACCACAGGCTCAGGGTCGGTAAATGCCATCGGGTTATTTTTAGCCAAGCTCAGCATGACGTTTTTAGCAGTCTTAATATCAGCATCATAGCCAATACCAACGGTGATATCGACGCGGCGATTTGGCAGCGCCGTGTAGTTAGTCACCGCTGAGGTGGTGATATCACTATTAGGAATGATGATGTCGTGATTGTTAATCGTCGTCAGGTGGGTATTGATTAAAGTAATCTCGGTTACCGTGCCTGTGTAGCTACTGATTTGTACATAATCACCGCGTACAAACGGACGGAAAGTCACAATCATAATACCAGCGGCGAAGTTCGACAGCTGATCTTTTAATGACAGACCAATCGCTACCGCTGCACCACCCAATATGGCAACGACTGAGGTCGTTTGCACGCCAACCTTACTCAACGCCGCTAGAGCAACCACCACTAATAACACGCCATATAACAAGCGACCTAAAAAATTAGCAACAGTATCATCCAAATGGCTACGCAACATAATACCGTGAGCAAATGTGACTGCCTTTTTAGCAAGCCAACGCCCTACCACGAATATGATTATGGCTAACGCAATCTTAATGGCTAAGCTCAATGCGTTGCTAGTAAGGGATGCAATATCTACTGTAAAACCTAAAAATTCCATACTGACTCTTTATACTATAAAAATGTATTGGTAAATGTATTCTGTAAGAATATGCTAATAGTAATATTCTGATAAATTGTACTTAGCGACGTTAATGCTGCTCTTCTGAATGGCAGGCATCTTGAACGCTGTTTATTTGCTTAACCATATCGACAACCACCATTACCCATCAATAAGTGACATCTACTTTGTCACTGTAACGGTAGGTACGTATCAAGCGCAGCTCGACGATATCGCTCATGTCTTTGGTAAATTTACCGAAAGGCGCAGCTTGGCGAACGGACTGTTTTGCAGCTTCGTCCAATATCGTTGAGCCTGAGCTTTCTAACAGACGAATGGCTTTGATATTACCATCACTACTGATAATCACCATGAGGCGCACGTCACCGGTGATACCTTGTGCGCGCGCTTGTGCTGGATATTGTAAGTTACCAACCCGCTCGACATGTTCACGAAACGTATTGATATAGTCAGCAGCAGCCCCTTTCGTCGTCGAGTTACTATCAACTGTCACCACTTTTGATTTGGTGGCATAGACTTGCTGACGCTGAGACAACTGCGCCTCCAAGGTAGCGATTTGCTTACGCAGGCGCTCTTCTTGCGCCATGATATCGTCTTGTGGCTGCTTGCTGTCGTTGTCAGACTCTACACTTGCCTGACGCCAGCTTAAGGTGGTGCGCAGATAGCTCTCTTGATAACGCTGCTGGCGAACTTGGCGCTGCAAGGTAATCACATCCTGCGTCTCACTCATTTGCTCTGCTGATAGTGGACTGGTTTGGTCCGTCTCTTGCCTTAATTGCTCATGTACCGTGCCGCCACCCACTTGAGAGGCATTGGCAATAAACTGGGCATCTTCATTTGGCTGCATATTATCGGTCAATGCTTTTGCCACATCCTGCATCATCGCAGCAGGGTCTTGTCCCATAGAAAAACTGATACCAAATATAATCAGGGCATGTACGCCTACTGCAATAATGACGGCAACAGGCAAGCTTACGTCACGCTTGGGCGCTTGCGCTGAAAAATGGTAGCTTTGTGAGTCTTTGATATAGGTCACAGTAGGTCTCAAATTAGGGGTACAAGCTTATCATTAACGACAGTTATGTATCGTCGCCTTCGCTTTATGAATTTTTCTGATTTATATGGGATTGACTATATATGCAATGCCGGCGCTATCATAACATGACGTAGAATTGCGTCGCTAGCATAATCACTATTGCCGAGCGTCCACCTATCGTTCATCAATGGATGCCACTCAAGTAGACGATGCAACCTTTGGTCACTTTATCGACAAGGCAAGACACTAAAAATGCTATAAACCGGTGTGGTATATCACAGCTAACCAATAATTTAGCCATCGTCAAACAAATTATCAGCGCGAACAGTAGTAACTCATTTGCTACAAAACGCGTATGTGCATTTTGAAGGCATCATATTTGTTATATACTGTTTGATAAGTTTCACATTATTAAAGGGCTGGTTTTAGCCTATCCAGTCCAAAACATAACCACCCTATTGATGGTAAAATTCAAATAAATACAGCCATATATAGTGTTTTATGGTGGTGGTCCATGAGCGGACATTGGTTGAATCAAGTGCTTTATTGGCACTATGACCATATATTTCCATTCATTGCCTTTAAATCAGTAGCTTTATATTATCGATGCAGTAGCGACCCCTATAATTATAAGGATAATCAGTTTGAGTGATTTTGATAACGTGGATAGTTCAGACAGTTTTGATGAGTTTTTTGAAAATATCGGCTACCGTTTTGATGAGTCATTTAGCGGTGGTTGGGAGCGCCTGACCCAGTCTATCAAAAAAATGTACACCAAAACGACGGATAAGTTCGAGGATGAACTGTCGTTACCCGTCGCACAAAAATACGTCAATGACGCGCTGCAAAAGTTTGTGACGGACAATGTAAAAGCCATCTTAGAGCTGCGTGTTGAGATGCATGATGACTGGTTTCGCTTGTACTGTACCATCGATATTTCGGGGATTTATGTTGAAATCGCCAGTAACTTTAGTTTGATTCACGTTCAGCTTGATCGTAATGTACAGCGTTTTGTCTTTGGTCAGCAAACTTATACCGATGTCCTAAACCTACGCTGCGAGTCTTTTTTAAAGCGCCAAGGCATCAAACTCTTTATTTGGTTCTATCACAGCATCCTAAAAAAGGATCCATTGGGCTTTATACTGTCTTATATCAATATTGCGCGTGCAAAAGACGAAGTCATCTATCTTGATATCAATCGCTGGCTAAAAAAGAACAAAAAAATCATGAGTACTTTGCATAAGGTGCAAGTCAATTATGGCGAGCTTGAAGAAGAACAGATGATTTTAAAGACGCAGATTAATTATCGTGACTTGTTGGCGGCCAGCAGCAACGAAGACATCATCGGTGCTGATGACAAGCCCGAACTGATGCAAGGACCTATCAATCCGATCGATGATGCTACCGAACCAAGTCAGGTTTAATATCCAAGTATATGGGCTATCAATCGTCCGTAATAGCCCATCAAAACGCCGCTACTTTACTTCAGTAAAGTAGCGGCGTTTTTTTGTGGCCGTTTATATATGAGCGCTTATATAGAGTGGTTAGACTTGGTCTACCAGTAGTTCTCTACTGCGATATTGCCTTCACCGCGACGATTCATCACTAGACCTAAGGTCTTTAATGCTTCTTTGGTATCGTCGACCATCTCTGGGTTGCCACATAGCATGACGTGTGTAGTATCGATATCGAGCGCAATCCCTGCCCGCTCTTGCAATGTACCGTCCAATAGCAGTTTCGGTAGACGCTCTGTCAAGGCACCTTCGACAGGCTCACGAGTAACGATGGGTATAAAAATTAATTTGGCAGGATTATCAACCAACGAGCCAAAGTCTTCTTGTAAGCGCTCAATCAGTTCGATATAAGCCAACTCCTCTGTCGAGCGCGCGCTGTAGGCCAAGACGATATGCTCGTAGTCTTGCCATGTTTGCATATCTTGTAGCATAGACAAGAAGGGTGCCAATCCAGTACCTGTCGCTAGTAGCCATAAGTCTTTTGGCAATGGCTTTTGGTAACGTGCCAATGTCAAAAAGCCAAACGGCATGCTATTGAGCAGCAGCTCATCACCCACTTCTAGGTGTTGCAGCTGTGAGGTAAACGCACCTTCAGGAATGACAATAGAGAAAAACTCTAATATCTCATCAAAGGGTGAAGAGACAATTGAATAGGCACGATAGATATCTTCGTTAACTGCCTCATTCATCTCTTCACTAGCGGCATCATTACCTGCTGCACTTTGCTGCTGATAGTATTTTAATTGACTGGGATTGACACCTAAGCGTACAAATTGCCCTGCGGTAAATTTAAAGCTGTCTGGACGGCTGACCGTAAAACTAAATAGATTGGGCGTCCAAGTGGTCTTACTGAGTACCGTTACTTTTTGAATATTGTCACTCATAATAGTTAATCACTCTCGTTTTTATTAGTCGTTTTCTTTTAATACTTCTATTGATGGTTGTGTTTATTTGTTTTTAAAGGGGTCAAACCAAAAGATGCGCCAAGCTTATCATAAAGCTGGCGCATCTTGGCTTTCTAACCGTAGTCGCAGATAAGCCGTGGAATAAAAATGCAGCGACTTATCTTATGCTAATACTTACTTAATCCATATCTGTAACAGCATTACCAGATACGTGCCAAGCTTGCCCATTCAATCATACTGTTTGGCAAGATACCAAAGAACAGGATAATCGCTGTGACGGCGATGACCATAATACCACCGGTACGAATGCCCCACTGCCCAGCCACATCAAACTCGATGAATTGCTTAGGACGTTTGAACAATGTGAGCAACACACGTAAGTAATAGAACAGACCAATCGCACTACCTAGGATAATCATCGCAGCTAGGAACCAGTTGGTACCTTGTACCGCTGCCAATATCGCAAATAGCTTGGTGATAAAGCCGGCCGTCAGTGGAATACCTGCCAGTGACAACATCATAATGGTCATGACAGCAGTCAGTACTGGACGACGCCAGAACAATCCTTGGTAATGGGTCAGCTCATCGGCTTCACCAGCCAAACGATAAGGGCTCGACATCAACGTCACCACACCAAAGGCACCGATAGACGTAAAGGCATAAACCGCCATATACATACTAGAGATACTGTCCGCTGCCGTACCGATACTCACGATTACAATCAGCACATAACCCATATGAGCAATGGATGAATAACCCAATAGACGTTTGAGACTGGTCTGACGCACCGCCAGTAAGTTACCAACTAAAATAGACAAGGTTGCCATCACCATCAATAACATTTGTACCGATGGTAGTGCCAATAGCGCGGTATCGATTAAGAAACGAACGGCCAATGCCATCATCGCAACTTTTGATACCGATGCTAGGAAAGTCGCAATAGGTGCTGGTGCGCCTTCGTAAACGTCTGGTGTCCACATGTGAAAAGGAGCAGCCGACAGTTTAAAGGCAATACCAAACATCATCAGCGCCGCGCCAAGTATCAATAGTGGTGACTCAAACAGATTGCCTAATACCATGCTGATTGGTTTAAAGGCCAAGGAGCCTACTTCAGCGTAGATAAAGGCCATACCCATCAACAAGGTAGCCGATGCCGTCGCTGACAACACTAAGTACTTGAGTCCCGACTCTAGTGAACGGTTGCGCATATAGGTATAAGACAATAGACCATAGAGCGGCACTGAAAGCATCTCTAAGCTCATAAAGAACGACGCCATATGCTGAGCACTGACCATCAGTAGCGCACCAACCGTCGATAGCAACATGAGCAGATACAGCTCATCTTTATTGTCTTTTAGGTCAGCTAGGTACGCATAAGATAACGTACAGCAAGCCAAGGCACAGATTAAAATCACCACCATATTGAACTGAGCAAAGTTATCAATAATAAATAACTGCTCAGCGTTTGGTACCATCGTACCGCTTTCGATGACACCAGTCATCTGACCGATTAAGGTAAACAGGCCAATATTTAAACCGATTACCGTGACAGTACCGGTAACCATATGCGAGCGTTTAACGGTGATGGCAATCATTACCAGCAACACCGTAATCACCACGGCAATGATTGGTGCGTAAGGTAGCAATCCCATCAAATCATTTATCGTAATATCATTCATGACTTAACGTGCCTCCATTGCATCAAGCAGTTGCGACGCATCTACCTGTGTTACTTGACTGTATATATAAGCATTATTAATCCACTGCATCGCATGACTTGAGGTATCAAGGAACGGCTGTGGATATAATCCGAGCCATACCAAACCAGCAGCCAACATCAATAATAGCGACAGCTCACGTTTGCCCAAATCTTTTAGCTTACGGGGTGGTAAACCATGTGACTTGGTCTCATGCGCAGCCAATGCTTCGATGTTGTTTTTACCAAACAATGCACGATGAATTAAAATGAGCGAGTATAGGCCTGCGAGTACCAAGCTGAAAGTGGCAAATACCACAAACACTGGATACTGAGCAAATGAGCCAAATAAAATCATAAACTCGCCAATGAAGTTACCGGTCCCTGGAATACCAAGTAAAGCGGCACAAAAGAACATTAATATCGGCGCATAGTAGCGGAACTGACCCCACATACCGCCCATCAGCGTCAAATCACGCGTGTGCAGACGCTCATATAATTGCCCTGCCATGATGAACAATGCCGCTGAGCTAAGCCCGTGCGCGAGCATCTGAATCATCAACCCTTGCAAGCTGAGTAATGTTCCAGCATAAATGGCCAATACCACAAAGCCCATGTGCGAGATACTGGTATAAGCCAATAGACGCTTCATGTCGGTTTGCATAAAGGCTAGCCACGCACCATAGAAGATACCAATGGTACCCAAAGTCATGGCGATCGGCGCAAACTCTTGTGAGGCGGCTGGAAACAATGGCAAGACAAAACGAATCAAACCATAAGCAGCTGTTTTAATTAGAACACCGGCCAAATCCACCGAACCTGCGGTAGGTGCCTGTGCGTGCGCATCTGGCAACCAGCCATGGAAAGGAATGATTGGTAGCTTCACCGCAAAGCCAATAAAGAAGCACAGCATGATGGGATATTCCCAACCACCAAGTGAGGTGCCGAGTAAGTCATTATAATTAAAGCTCACCACCCCTTTTTGGGCATAGCTGATAATGACCAACACCAAGATACCGATGAGCATGATAAGCCCAGACGCTTGGGTATAAATAAAGAACTTGGTTGCTGCATACTCTTTGGTTTTGCCAACGACATCATGACCCCAGATAGCGATCAAGAAGTAGATAGGAACCAGCATCATCTCCCAAAAGAAGAAGAATAAGAACAGATCAATCGCTAAGAAAACACCGATGACACCGCCCAAACTCCACAGCAGGTTTAGATGGAAGAAACCAACACGACGCTGAATCTCATTCCACGAACAGGCAACCGCAGCTATACCGAGCAGTCCTGTCAATCCCACCATCAATAAAGACAAACCATCTAATGCCAAGTGAAAGCTGATACCGAAGCTTGGTATCCATGGCACACTGAACTCAGCGACCCATGGCACGTTTGCATCCGGCGCAATCACTTGCTTACTCATGCCGCTATAGTCGCCGTATTGCCACAGCACTAGTGACAATGCAAAGGTCAACGTCATACCAATTAAGGCAATCCAGCGCGGCAGACGTTTATTAAACCGCTCTACCAACCAACACAGCAACCCTGCAATAAAAGGAATTGCGATTAATGCTGGTAGCATCCACGTTTGTTGTAACTCAATCATCTTATACCACCGTCATCATTACCAGCACTAGCAATACAGCAACACCCAAGCCAAAGCTTGCGGCGTAGCCTCGAAGTGACCCTGTTTGCGTCGCAGACAATACTTTATTACCCGCTGAAGCCAGCTTAGGTAACAACAGCCACGTTTTATCGATAGGGTCGGCTTTAAATAAGCGGCCGATGAACAAAAAGGGTTTTACAAAAATTATATCGTATAGCGCATCGAAGCCTAGGCCATGGTAGCACCAGTGATACAACGCGCCGCCGATACGGGTACGCTTAAAGCTCGTTAGCAAACGACCTTTATTCACCACATATAATAATGCAGCCAATACCAAACCGGCGAGCATGGCGCCCATCGCTATGTATTCTGCTGTATGTTTCGCTTCTGCTTGACCGGCCACTTCTAATAGATGCCCAACACTCTCTGGCAACACACCTTGCAATGGCGGTGTAATCCACGCACCGACGGCAGTTGATAACACCAGTAGCACGGTAAGTGGTAGCCAATATGACACCCCTGATAGCTTGTGCGCAGGCGTTTTTTCTTCACCAAAGAAGATAATCCAAATCATACGGAAGGTATAAAGTGCGGTTAAGAAAGCGCCAAACACACCCATGTAGAACAATACCAGATGACCGGTGGCATAAGTCTCCCATAGAATCGCTTCTTTAGAGTAGAAACCAACGGTGACCCAAGGTATGGCAGCCAGTGCACCGCCACCAACGATATAACACCAAAATACCAAGGGTATCTTTTTACGTAAGCCGCCCATCTTAAAGATGTTTTGCTCATGGTGTACCGCTAGGATGACCGCACCTGATGATAAGAATAATAGTGCTTTAAAGAAAGCATGGGTCATCAAGTGGAAGATAGCCCCTTGCCATGCGCCAACGCCCAATGCTAAGAACATATAGCCAATCTGGCTCATGGTCGAATAAGCAAGGATACGCTTGATATCGGTTTGTGCGAGCGCACAGAATCCAGCAACGACCAGCGTCAGCGCCCCGACGCCACCAACCCAATACAATAAAATACCTGGGGTCAGCTCAAACAATGGATGCAGACGGGCGATTAAATAAACCCCTGCCGTGACCATCGTTGCGGCGTGAATCAATGCCGATACTGGCGTTGGGCCTGCCATTGCATCAGCAAGCCACGTATGTAATGGTAGCTGAGCTGATTTACCCATGGCACCGCCAACGAGCATCATGGTGGTCAGCATCATCGTTGGATTGTTGATATCAAAGACTTCTGGCGCGCGAGTGATAATCTCTTGAATATTCAGTGTACCGAACTCACGGAACAATAAGAACAAACCAAAGGCTAAGAACACATCACCCACGCGAGTCACGGTAAAGGCTTTCATTGCCGCAAGACCGTTGGCTCTGTCATGATAGTAATAACCAATCAGCAAGTACGAACAGATACCCACGCCTTCCCAACCGAGATAAAGCAAAAACAAGTTATCTGCTAGCACTAGCAACAACATACTGGCGACGAACAAGTTCATATAGCTAAAGAAACGGGCAAAGCCAGTATCGCCTTTCATGTACCAAGCGGCAAACATATGAATCAAAAAGCCGATACCAGTAATAACACCTGTCATGGTCAATGCCAAGCCATCAAAGCTGAGACCGAAGCTCGGTGCAAAATCACCGACCTGAAACCAAGTCCATAGCGGAATCTCTACTACCGTTCCAGCTGGATTACTGGTCAAAAAAGTATAGCTTACGACGAGCGTACAGAGGGCTGATAGCAACATGCTACCGACACCGACTATCATCGCCACTTGCTCTGTTAATTTATCGCGCATAAAGGCTAAAATCAAAAAGCCAATGAGCGGGAATATAAAGGTTAATGGTAATAAACTCATGACATCATCCTTTCATCTCATTGGCGCTATCGACATCGAGATGCCCACGCTTATGATAAAACCGCAATAATATTGCCAGACCGATTGAGGCTTCAGCAGCTGCCAAAGTCAAAATAAAGATAAACATGATTTGTCCATCCGGATCGACCCAGCGACTGCCTGCTACCACAAATGCTAATGCTGTCGCGTTCATCATGATCTCAAGACTCATCAGCATAAATAGAAAATTACGTCGTACCATGACGCCGCACAGACCGATGGCAAATAAAATACCTGCCAAAATCAATCCGTGACTCATGGGAATCATGCCCAGTACCTGTTGCGCCTCAGCAGCTGGCTGTACAAAGCCTGCTACCTCATGGGCAAACGGCACGTTTGACACATCTTGTGCCACGCTTGCTGCTAGTACCATCAGTCTGACTCCTTGCGCGTGACTCGTTGTACACCTACCTGCTTACCGACATAGTCATGCGGGTCAACATCTTTATATTCGTATGGTTTCGCCATTTTTACCGCATCACTATCTGGATAGCTGCTGTCTGTGTGGCGGTTATCATATTGTACGATGCTGCCGACATCTGCCTGAATGTCTTGACTATCGTTGCCGATAATCTCATCATCCTTTGTTTCTTTACCCAAATGATAAGCCGCAACCAATGCAGCCAATAGCAGCAATGCAGCCACTTCAACCAACATGACATACTTAGTAAATAACACCGTACCGACCGTTTTGGCAGAGATGGTCGTGCCACCAATCATCGCCGCATCGTCATGATTAAGACCAATCATCGCATACAGCACAACGGCGATAATAATCGTCAGCCCTGTCGGTAGCGCCCACGTACCCGCATCCAACCAACGCTCTTCACGCTCATCATTACTCATGCCCAAATTGAGCATCATAATGACAAAGACGAACAGCACCATAATGGCACCAGCGTAGACAACGATTTCTAGCGCACCAGCGAAGGGCGCACCCAATACAAAGAATATGCCCGATATGGCCAATAACGACACAATCATCGATAAAATAGCATGCACTGGATTGGCCTGAGTCACCACTCGCAAGCTGGCAAATATAGCCACAGCAGCGAGTGAGTAAAACCCTGCCAATTCAGGACTGTTTAAAATACTCATCATGGCAGCAAGCTCCTTAGATCAATCGGTGCAGCTTCGTTTTGTGATGCGCCTTTTGGTTTGTCCGCTACCGCCATACCCGTCACACGATAATAGTTATAATCAGGATACTTACCTGGTCCTGAAATGAGCAGGTGCTCTTTTTCGTAGACCAAATCTTGGCGCTTATATTCACCCAACTCAAAATCTGGGGTCATTTGAATGGCTGTCGTCGGACAGGCTTCCTCACACAATCCGCAAAAGATACAGCGCGAAAAGTTAATACGGAAGAACTCTGGATACCAACGTCCGTCTTCACGTTCTGCTTTTTGCAATGAGATACAACCCACTGGACATGCCACCGCACATAAGTTACAGGCAACACAGCGCTCATCACCATCAGGGTCACGAGACAAGATAATGCGTCCACGAAAACGCGGCGGTACGGGTACCGGCTCTTCAGGATACAAAATAGTGTCGCGTGGCCTGAGCGCATGACTATTGACCATCCACATGCTGCGGACAATGGTAAATATACCAATGACGGTCTTTTTTATGGTAGTAAACATGGGATTATTATCCTTATCAGCTTTACCCTAGTTCATCAATGATGGCTAGTAATGATTACAACGTTGGGGAAAAGATCAAAATGACCGCAGCAGTAACAATTAAATTAATCAGCGTTACTGGCAGGCAGACTTTCCAGCCAAAGTTCATCACCTGATCATAGCGCGGACGCATGAGTGAGCCTCGAGCCAAAATAAACATGGTCATAAAGAACAGCGTCTTAATCATGAACCAAAAAGCTGGTGGAATAAATGGAATATCTAAATTAAAGGGCGCCAGCCAACCGCCGAAGAACAGACAGGTCATCAATGCAGAAATCAGGACGACGTTGACATATTCTCCGATGAAGAACATACCGAACTTCATGCCAGAATATTCAACATGATAGCCTTCGGCCAATTCTTGCTCTGCCTCTGGCTGATCGAATGGGTGCCTATGAGTAACCGCAACACCAGCGACAACAAAGGTCAAAAAGCCAAAAAACTGCGGAATGATATACCAGCCGTCAATCTGTGACTCAACGATTTCGCGCAAGTTAAATGAGCCAGTCAATGCGACTACGCCCATTAATGATAAGCCTAAGAACACTTCGTAACTGATGGTTTGTGCTGCAGAACGAAGACCACCCAATAGTGAGAATTTGTTCGCAGACGCCCAACCGCCGAACATCACTGCATAGACTGCAATACCTGCCATGGCAAAAAAGAACAAAATACCGATATCCCAATCAGCCACCCCAAGGGTTGGCGAGATAGGAATAATGGCAAATGAGGCCAATGCGGTAAACATGGCGACCGCAGGTGCCAAAGTAAACATAAACTTATCGGTAAAGTTTGGCGTCCAATCTTCTTTAAAGAAGATTTTTAGCATATCAGCAACCAGTTGTAATGAACCAAATGGCCCGACACGGTTTGGACCATAGCGGTCTTGCCACAAGGCCAACATGCGGCGCTCATAGACAATCATCATCGCGGCAACCATGACCACCACTAAGAAAATAACCAGTGATTGCCCTACCATAAATAAAATGGACCAAGTATCAAAGCTCATACTGCCGGCCAAAAAGCTTGGCACATCAGGGATAATACGGGTAACTTGCATATTACACCTCCTGTGTGGTGGTCGGCGCGCTATTTACGGGCGCTGTATCGTTAGTATTCGCAGTTAAATCGCTGTCATTAGCCATGCTGCCCATCATCGTTACTGGTGCATCAATTTTGCGGACTGATGCTGGCATTGAGGGGTGAATGATACTCACCTGTCCAACGGGATAGCCGATACAGCCTTCCGCTAAATAGCCGACGAGCTGAACGGGCAAGGTAATTTGTTGCTTATCAATCTCGATGGCTAAGTAATCACCAGCCGCAATGTTCCAGTCTTTGGCATCGTCCATACCGATATGCCATGCCGCAACAGGCAGTTGCTCGGCAACAATTGGGCTACGTGATGCCATCATTGAGCTGGCATAAATATTATAGATAGGCACAAGCTTTGCTTGTCCCTGCTGCAAGTCAGTCGTGGTTGCAGACATGGCTTCTGGTGCCACATATTGACGCGTGGCCAGACGCTCTAGTTGATCGAACAAGCGCACGCCTGGGTCACCGTTTTTCAGACTGCCGCCGACTTTGTCTTGATACTTATTCCATGCTTGCGGTGAGTTCCAACCTGCCGCATTGGCAAAAGGAATCATCGAGCTTGGCGTTTGTTTACCACTATAGCCTTCCATTGAGAAAGTTAAGCCCGTATCCAAATCTTTTGGCTGCATCGGCTCATGTACTGAGATTGGAGCACGCATGGCGGTACGACCTGAATAGCGGCGCGGCTGACGAGCAATTTTTAGACCCGTGATACGGTAATCAGCATCAGGCGCAGCGCCTTTGATACCAGCAAGTTTAGGGTGTGTGGCAATCAACGCATTGATAACATCATCAAGCTGTGTCCAGTCAACATCACGACCTTCAATGCTGCTATGTACGGCATGTAACCAGCGCCAGCCTTCTTTGATGCTGCTCATCGGATGGTAGTATTCGTTATCATAAACTTGGAAGAAGCGCTGAGCACGACCTTCAGCAGAGATAAGCGTACCATCTGCTTCAGCGAAACTGGCGGCAGGTAAGACGATGTCGACGTCTTTGTGCCAATCAAGCAGTTGATGATCCAGTGCAATGACGGTCTTGTCTGCCAATAGTTGTGTTAGCTTATTGGCGTCGATGGCATCAGTCAGCTGATTTTCAGCGACGATAACCACATCAAAGTCAGTGGCTAATACTTCTTCAACTGACTGACCACCAAGCATACAGACACCCATGCTGTTGGCATCAGGCACCGTTAAGTAAATACCTGCTTGTGCATGATATTTTTTATTGACTTCTTTTAGCTCAAGTTTTTTCGCAGGCTCGCGCTCGACGTCATCTTGTGCTTCTGTATTCACGCCCGTTTCAGGTTTGTTTGGCTTAGCAGATAAGTCTTGGTCTTCTTCAGGCTGGTCATTAGCCGCTTTTGCTTGGGCTGCCTGTACTTTGGCATTATGTGCCTCAACCTGCTGTTGCTCAGTCGCTTTAATTGCTGTGCGTTTTTGCGTGAGTACCTGAGTGATTTGCGCGGCTGCTTCTATTAAAGCAGTCGATGACAAGCTGCTACCCGAGATGACTAGCGGCTTATCTGCTTGAACCAAGTCATAAGCAATTTGCTGAGCGAGTGCCTGCATCGCATCAGTATCGACACCTTGTTCAGTCGATTGTGGATCTGCTATTTCTGCCAAGTCATCAGCAAAGTTAGCAATCTCATCAGCCACTTTAAAACCCAGTTTAATGATATCTTCAGGTGTGGCAACCACGCTGACTTTACTGATGTCTTCTAGCTTGGTTTGGGTCACATCGATGACATAGACTGGACTTAACGCATCTTGCGCGATACGCTTAACCGGTTCAGCAAGCCAATGCTGCGTCTGTAATGCCGCCGCCATTTTTAGGCCTTCGTTCTTTGCCGCTTGGCGTACTGATAGCGCTACTCGTGATGAGGTTTGCGTGATATCTTCACCCAATACCAACACCGCATCATGACTTTCAATATCCGTCATACCTGGGTTATAAATACCCTCGGTGCTGAGTACTTCGATACATTTATTGACCAGTGCTTGCTGCTGATGATTAAGACCGGTTGAGAAACTATCAAAACCAACCAAATTCTTAAGGGCAAAGTTGGTCTCAAGGCTGGCGCGCGGCGAGCCAATGCCGATGACTTTTTTATCTTTGATGCGTTTGATGGTTTCATCCAATGCATAATCGATATTGATTTTGACATGCTTATCGTTGATACGCTCAAGCGCTTGAGTTGGACGATCGTCACGATTGACATAGCCGTAACCAAAACGGCCACGGTCACATAAGAAGTAACGGTTTACTTCGCCGTTATAGCGGTTTTCGATACGGCGCAATTCGCCATAACGCTCACCTGGAGAGATGTTACAACCTGCTGAGCAGCCATGACAGATACTTGGCGCATACTGCATGTCCCATTTACGGTTATAACGCTCAGAATGCGTTTTGTCAGTAAACACACCGGTTGGGCAAACTTCCGTTAAGTTGCCTGAAAATTCGCTTTCAAACTGACCATCTTTATCACGACCAAAATAAACGCGATTGTTTGAGCCATAAACACCCAAATCTTCGCCGCCTGCATAGTCCTTATAAAAACGTACACAGCGATAGCAAGCGATACAGCGGTTCATCTCATGCGCGATAAACGGACCAAGCTCTTGGTTATGATGGGTACGTTTGGTAAAGCGATAACGACGACGGCTATGACCTGACATATACGTCATGTCCTGCAAATGACAATGTCCACCCTCTTCACAGGTTGGACAGTCATGCGGATGGTTGGTCATCAGTAGCTCAACCATCGACTTGCGGAATGCTTTGGCTTCATCGTCAGTGACCGAGATATACATGTCGTCGCCAGGGGCAACCATACATGACATCACGAGGCGACCACGACCGGCTTCCATATCTTCTTTATTTTGGAATTGCTTGACCGCGCACTGACGGCAAGAACCGACTGAGCCAAGGGCTGGATGATAACAAAAATACGGCACATCAATGCCGAGTGATAAGCAGGCTTGTAGCAAGTTATCTGCGCTATCTACTTCGACAGTGGTCCCATCAATATGTATGACTGCCATGCCGCTCTCCTTATTTCACTTCTGGCTGTTGATTGGCTGCAGCATCAATGACATCTACACCAACCGCCTGCGCGATTTTTTGATCAAACTCTGGACGGAAATATTTAATCGCACTCATCAGTGGTTCCATCGCACCCGGAGCATGCGCACAGAATGTTTTACCAATCCATAAGTCACGCGTCAGACCTTCTAGTTTTTCCACATCGCCGACTTGCCCTTCACCATCATTGATGGCGGTAAGCAGTTTAACGCCCCAAGGCAATCCATCACGGCACGGGGTACAGAATCCGCAAGATTCGCGTTGAAAGAAAATCTCAAGGTTGCGCAGCAGTGGCACCATGTCCTGTGCTTCGTCAACGACCATAATCAACCCAGTACCCATACGGCTACCGGCTTCTTGAATGGTGTCGAAATCCATGACCACATCTAAGTGATTGGCAGTCAAAAAGTCAGTCGATGCACCGCCTGGTAGCCATGCTTTTAACGTCTTACCTTCTTTCATGCCGCCAGCCAACTCTTCGATAATCTCGCGAGCCGTATAACCAAATGGCAATTCCCACAGACCTGGGTCATTGACTAATCCTGAGCAACCAAACAGTTTGGTGCCTGGCGTTTTACTTTTACCTTTAATCTCGGATAGTGATTGATACCACTCTACGCCGTGATTCAAGATGGCTGGCATATTGCATAAGGTCTCAACGTTATTGACAACCGTTGGTCTGCCCCATGCACCAGAGATTTGCGGGAAAGGGGGTTTGGTACGTGGGTTAGCACGGCGACCTTCTAAGCAGTTAATCAATGCGGTTTCTTCACCGCAGATATAACGCCCAGCGCCAGTATGCACATGCAGATTGAAGCTAAAGTCTGAGCCAAGAATATTGTCGCCCATTAGATTATTGGCCAGACATTCTTCAATAGCCGCAACCAAACGCTCAGCAGCCAATATATATTCACCGCGGATAAAGATATAGCCGTCAGTCGCGCCGATAGCGTGCGCAGTAATGAGCATGCCTTCAATCAACTGAAACGGCAGACGCTCCATCAATAGACGGTCTTTAAAGGTACCCGGCTCCATTTCATCAGCATTACAGATGAGGTAGCGTGGCAAGCCGTCTGGTGGTGACATAAATGACCATTTAAGACCGGCGTTAAAACCTGCACCGCCACGACCTCTGACGTTGGCTGCTTTAATCATATTGCCGACGTCTTTAGGCGACTGAGACAATGCTTCTTTTAGGCCCGTAAAACCTTTTAGAGATTCATAAGTGGCTAAATCGAGTACAGCATCATGATGTGCCAAACGCCATGTCAGCGGTTTGGTTTCGCTAGTGGCTGTGGCCTTATCACCATAAATTGGAACACGCTGTGCGTTTAGCTGACTTGGCGCTTGGCCTTGACCGCGACGAGCAATCTGCTCTGAAATCGTTAAACTCATGCGTATAGCTCCAATAATTGCGCAACCTCTTCAGGCTGGACAGGACCATAAGTGTCTTCGTCTATCAGCACGGCAGGACCTTTGTCACAGTTACCCAAGCAGCAAATCGGTAATAGCGTAAAACGACCATCAGCAGTCGTCTGTCCATACTCGATACCCAACTGCGATCTAATCTCAGCCGATAGCGTCTCATAACCTGTTAGATAACACGCCACTGAATCACAAATAAGAATCACATGGCGACCAACAGGCTGACGATAGATACGGTTAAAGAACGTGGCAACACCGTCCATATCTGACATCGGAACATCTAAGATATTGGCAATGGCATTCACTTGCGCATCATCGACCCAACCGTTGCGCTTTTGCACGATTTTTAGCGCGTCTAGCGAGGCGGCGCGCGCCTGTGGGTAATGATGCATAAACTCGTGAATGGCAGCAATTTCCTCAGCAGTGAGGATACTTGCCACATCTACTTTTGGCATTTTGTCGGAAACAATTTTCATAATCTTCTATCTTTCCTCACTCATCACGCTTTATCACAATACCATAACTGTCTAAATACTGACTGTCATTGCACTGAAAAATTACAGCATTTTGGTGTGCCATCTGGCAGTAATATATTGATTAACTTATCTTTTTTCAAAACCATCATTTCTGATTAAAGCGCTACTCTCAAACCAAAGCACTAACGATCACAATCGGCCATCACAATATCAATCGATGCCAGATACATAATGGCATCAGATACCAAGGATCCATTAATCACTGATGGCATCTGCTGCAAATGCGCAAATGTTGGCGTACGAATACGAGTACGATAGCTCATCGTCGCTTTATCTGAGGTGATGTAATAACTGTTCAGACCTTTGGTCGCTTCCACAATCGTGGCGCACTCACCGGCTGGCATCACAGGACCCCAAGACACAGAGATAAAGTGGTTAATCAACGTCTCAATATCATTTAAGGTACGATCTTTTGGCGGCGGTACTGCTAGCGGATGATCAGCCTTGTATGGACCTTGTGGCATATTATCCATACATTGGCGGATGATGCGCAATGACTGACGCATCTCTTCAACTTTCACCATACAGCGGTCATAAGCATCACCGTTATAGCCAACCGGTACTTCAAAGTCGTAGTTCTCATAGCCCATGTACGGACGCGCTTTACGTAAATCAAAATCCAAACCTGTTGCACGTAAGCCTGCGCCTGTCACACCCCAAGCCAATGCTTGCTTGGTGTTATATTGTGCAACACCTTGAGTACGACCTTTTAGCACACTGTTTTGCAATGCCGCTTTGACGTATTCGTCCAAGCGTTTTGGCATCCACTCTAAGAACTCACGAACCAAACGCTGCCAGCCACGCGGCAGGTCAGCAGCAGTACCGCCGATACGGAACCACGCTGGGTGCATACGATAGCCAGTGACGGCTTCGATGACATCATAGGCTTTTTGGCGATCGGTAAACATATAGAATACCGGCGTCATACCACCCGCATCCTGAATAAAGGTACCGACGAACAGCAAGTTATTGGTGATACGGAAAAACTCACTCATCATCACGCGAATGGTTTCAGCGCGCGGAGGGATAGTAATACCGGCAAGCTTTTCAACCGACATGATGTACGGCAGCTCGTTCATTACGCCGCCAAGATAGTCGATACGGTCGGTATAAGGAATAAATGAGTGCCACGTTTGACGCTCCGCCATTTTTTCGGCGCCGCGATGGTGATAGCCAATATCAGGGATACAATCAACAACTTCTTCACCGTCAAGCTGCAACACCAAACGAAAAGCACCATGAGCCGATGGATGGTTAGGACCAATGTTCAAGAACATAAAGTCTTCATCGCGACCTGAGCGCTTCATGCCCCACTCTTCTGGGACAAAACGCAGGTTTTCTTGCTCGTATTGTTGTTTGGCGGTATTCAAGAAGTAAGGGGTAAATTCAGTCGCACGCGCATGATACTCTTTACGCAGTGGATGACCTTCCCAGTATTTTGGTAATAAAATGCGAGTCAAATGCGGATGCCCACTAAAGACAATACCAAACATGTCCCACACTTCACGCTCGTACCAGTTGGCATTTGGCCAAATTTGGGTGGCACTCGGTACATTGAGATCATCTTCGTCTAGCGCGACTTTGATACGGACATCACTATTACGCTCAAGCGACATCAAATGATAAAACACCGTAAAGTCACTGTCAGGCAAACCTTGGCGATGTTGACGCAAACGCTCATCTATCGCTGACAAGTCAAACAGCATGACATAAGGTTTTGGCAACTTACGCAGGAATAAGAGAACGTCTAACAAATCAGCACGCGCCACCCAAACCGTTGGAATCTCATCAACAGTGTGCTGCACCACAAATTTGCCGGCATATTTATGCTCCAGCTCTTTGATAACTGCTGGGACAGGCTTAATCTTAGGATCTATGTTTTCGACTACCGTGACCATGAATGATGTATTCCTTCATTAATCATAACTGAACTATGTTAGTCATAACCGAACTATGTCAACCATAACTGAGCTATGTCAACCATAACTGAGCTATGTTAATCATAACCGAACTATGATAAGCGCATAAAATTTTGAGTTTTTTTGCTGTGAATCTAAATACTGTCTAGAACTTAAATGCTTTCTGTAACTTAAATACCATCTGGGCTACGTAAGTTTTTGACAGCGATACGATCTGCTTGCTTACGGTCACGTTCAGGCGTCATTTGTGGCTGGTAGATGCCCTGCTCATTGACATGAATACCTAACGGACGACGCTCTTTGGTAATAGACTCTTGCAGCAGCATCAAACCCTGAATCAAGGCTTCTGGACGCGGTGGACAACCAGGTACATAAACATCGACAGGTATGATTTTGTCTACACCTTGTACCACTGAGTAGATGTCATACATACCGCCCGAGTTGGCACAGGCACCCATTGAGATGACCCATTTCGGCTCAAGCATTTGCTCATAAAGACGCTGAATAACAGGCGCCATTTTCACAAAACAAGTACCAGCAACGATCATCACATCCGCCTGACGTGGCGACGCACGAATGACTTCCGCACCAAAGCGTGACAAGTCATGAACGGCTGTTAAGGTGGTGGCATATTCGACATAACAGCAAGAAGTACCAAAGTTAAATGGCCATAGTGAGTGCTTGCGCCCCCAGTTTGCTGTTGAATGAACAAGGTCTTCAAGACGACCCATAAAGACATTTTTATTGACTTCGTCTTCGAGCGGGTCATTGACTGTTTGACTCGTCTGTGCAGGATAGGTATCTGCATCAGGGTTGGCTTTAGTTAATGTGTATTTCATAACATACAACCTTTATATTTGGCGCAGCGTGGCAATCGTCTTGCCATTATTGTCGCCTTAACTTCTATTATTAATAGATGACCATTTTGCAATGAAGTGCCGCAAGGCTGTCAAAGGTGATTAGCGTTTGACAGTATCCTGTTGCGCAGACGTCGCAAAATCCACAGAGGTAATATTACCTGTGGTATTAATGTGATCAATATTTTGTAGATGACGGCGATTGGTCTCAATGTTATTTGAGACATTAATCTGTCCTGACGACTGTGCCGGTATTTTACCCGTTGGGTCAACCATCAGCTCATCGACACCATCAAACTTGGTGATGTCTGCCAAATTAAAGCCTGCAGGCGCTGCATGTAGACGGGCTTTTTTGCGGCGTTTGTCGGCCGGTGCCCAGTTCATCGCACCCAAGCTCAGCTCGTAAATCAAACCGATGATAAGAATGGTAATAAAGGTAGCGGCGGCAGCAAAACCAAGCCAGCCCGCTTCACGAACAGAGACGGCATAAGCGTATAGGTATAACGCTTCTAGATCAAAAATCACAAAGAAAATCGCCACCAAATAGAATTTGGCAGACAAACGAATACGGGCGTTGCCAGCTCCGACAACACCCGCTTCAAATACTTCTTCTTTTTGTGAACCCTGAGAGCGACCGCCAAGCAAACGCGGCACGACCAGCATAAAGACAACCAGCCCAATGGCGGCTAGGATAAAAGCAATTGCTGACCAATTAAAAGCAGACATGATAATACGTGCTCCTCACCCAATCGAGTGTTAAGCGCAGCGCGAGTACTGACTTGTTAAAAGTCATCTAGCGACAGGCATAACGCAGACGAAAACACAAAGCGACCGTCACTGTACTTAAGTAACTGTCACTGTATTTAAGTAACTGTCATTGAGTCACATGTTAGGTATTTTGCTGGTAACAACCAATTATCAAGATTATCGACGACGATGTCAGACATGACCAACTGTATAGACTCCGGTATGCGCACGGACAAAAAAGGCTGGTCGCCTAACGCATCTTCTAACAACGTAAGATCAACGTATTAAATCAATATCATATTCGATGGTTTACTTAATTGATTTAATAGCTCATTACACGTGGTCAATAATGACGTGACAACTGGCATAAATTATTTACGTACTATACGCATATCAGTATCTAAAAGCTAGTTTTTAACTGTATTGAACGGTCACTTTATGTGCAAAAAAAATATGTTTTTTTTACCATAAATTATGATATATACGTTACCTTATATTAACCCCAAATTCAGTACTTTTAACATGAGCCAATATCTTCACTATATCTGCCAAGATGTTTCTACTTTGACACACCCATCTTAGTGCCCAACTCCTCACCCAAAGTCCTTGTTTTTGCTTTATAATAGCCCACCTGATTTTCATGGCGCCTTGACGCTATCTTCTACATTTTATTGCCGTTATTGCGCCGCTGCCTTGTCATTTTTGCGACGGCACATCTCAGCGCTACCCTCTTTTTTGCTTTTGTCTTACAGGTCACGTTATGAGTCAACTCAATCCCAAACAACAAGAAGCCATGCTCTACGTCTCAGGCCCCCTGCTTGTACTAGCTGGTGCTGGCTCCGGTAAGACATCAGTGATTACTCGTAAAATCGCTTACCTTATCGAAGAGTGTGACATGCCAGCTGAGCGCATCACGGCAGTGACGTTTACCAATAAAGCCGCCCGTGAGATGAAAGCCCGTGTCAGTAAACTGCTGCCCAGTGAAAAAATGCGCGGCCTGACCGTCTCAACCTTTCACCAATTTGGCCTACAGTTCTTGCGCTACGAGCTCATTCATACCCCGCTAAAGGGCAACTTCTCTATCATGGACAGCGATGACAGTAAGCGCCTGCTGATGGAGCTGATGATGCGCGACAACCTAAGTGGTGCAGAAAGTCGTGAGCTGGTGGGTAAAGCCATTAAAATGATTTCTGACTGGAAAAACGATCTGATTGAACCTGATAAGGCGATGGAAACCTTAGAAGATCCAGAAGATATGATTTTTGCCACCTTATATGCGCTTTACGAGCGTAACTTGCGTGCTTATAACGCGGTTGATTTTGATGACTTGATTGTATTGCCGACCAAAATACTGCGTGAAAATAGAGAGCTGCGTGATAAATGGCAAAACCGAATTCGCTATCTATTGGTCGATGAATATCAAGATACCAACACAGCCCAGTATGAAATGATTAAGTATTTGGTCGGACCGCAAGGGCGCTTTACGGTCGTTGGTGATGATGACCAATCTATCTATGCCTGGCGTGGTGCTAAGCCTGAAAACATGGGACTCCTCAAAGAAGATTTCCCAAAATTAAAAATCGTCATGCTTGAGCAAAACTACCGCTCTACCACGCGTATCTTAACTTCGGCCAACGCCGTTATTACCAATAATGAGCATTTATTTGAAAAGAAGCTGTGGTCTGATAAAGGTCAAGGCGAGAAAATCCGCATTATAAACTGCCGTAATGACGATGATGAATCTGAGCGCGTGGCAAAAGAGATTGTCACGCACAAACTGCGCTTTGGTAATGAGTGGGAGCAGTATGCGGTTCTCTATCGCAGTAACTTTCAGGCGCGCATGCTAGAGGCGCAGTTGCGTCAGTTGCAAGTGCCTTATAAATTGTCTGGCGGTCAGTCATTCTTTGCACGCAGTGAAATCAAAGACATCATGGGCTATCTGCGCCTGATTTTGAACCCTGAAGATGACAGCGCGTTCTTGCGTATTATTAATACGCCCAAGCGCGGTATGGGACCTGCGACGCTTGAGAAACTCGGCTTGTTTGCCCAAGAGCACAGCATCTCGTTATTGGCGTCTTGTACGCACGCCGGTTTGACCCATGTGTTGCCATCAAAGGCCTATGGCACGATTAAAGAGTTTGGGGATTTTATTGAGCACTATACGCGTGAGTTAGACCAACATCCTGACCCAGTCCCTATCGTCCGTCAAATGATTGATGAAACGGGTTATATTGATTTTGTCCGTAGCGACTCTAAAACCCCGCAACAAGAAAAAAACCGCATCGATAATATCGATATGCTCTATACCAGTATTCAGTCTTTGATTAACCGTGCTGAAGAAGATGAAGACCGCACCATTGATACCATCATTCGTAAGCTGGTGTTGCTTGATATGCTTGAACAGCAGCAAGAAGAAGAGAATACCAATAAAGTGAACCTCATGACCTTACATGCGGCAAAAGGCTTGGAGTTTGACTTTGTGTATATCATGGGACTTGAGGAGGAGATGCTACCGCATCGCAACTCTATCCTGAGTGAGACCATCGAAGAAGAACGTCGTCTGATGTACGTGGGTATCACTCGTGCTCGTCGTGAGCTGACATTGACGCTCGCCACCCAGCGCCGCGCCGGTGGTCAAATGCGCGTAACATCGGAATCAAGATTTTTAGATGAGCTGCCGGAGGATCATATCGACTGGCCTGCCAAAGCCAAAAAGAAAAAAGCCAGCAAAGACCCTGAAAAAGTCGCTGATGAATATTTGGCCAATATTCGTGCGTTACTGGGTAATCGCTAAGCTCAATAACAGTGCTTAATAAAAACGATTACCAAAACACGCCTTAAACGGTGCTGAAAAGCATTGTTTTGAAAGTATCATTTTGGTTGTTGCCTTTATCTTTACACCTTTAACAACATTGGAATCTTTATGCCTACCCCTATGCCTGATCAAGAAAGACCGTCTACGCTACAGGGTGACTATAATCCAGCAGAATACAGTGCCGAATATAAGCTGCTGTATCTGCAGGGGTTGGTTGCGGATAAAGCCTATGAGGCCATTACTGAGTTTTTAGAAAAGCAGTCAGAATATGAGATTGCCAACCTACTAGAGTCTTTTCCGCCGTCAACGCGTCTGTTGATTTGGGCACAAGTTCCAGAAAATATTAAAGGGGAAGTACTCGCTGAGCTAGAAGTTGATACCCGCCAACCACTCATGGAAAATATCTCCTCAAAAGAGATCTCCCTCTTTACCCAAGACCTCGATGCGCAGGACATCTCTGAGATTTTGGATACCGTAACCGAGAGTGTACGTACCTCGGTGATGGCGACGTTGGATGAGGATATTCGTGTTCAGGTCAACAAGCTTGACACCTATGCCGACTGGGAAGTCGGTAGCTACATGGATCCTGACCTTATTCAGGTAAAAGACAACATCACGTTGGCTGAAGTACAAAATTGGCTCCGAGAAAATGATGATTTGCTCGATGATGAGAGTCAAGAGCTGCTGGTGGTCGATCAAAGCCAGCAGTTACTTGGGCTGCTGAGTTTGGTCGATTTGATTAAACATGACCAAAGCATGCTAGTTGCAGAGCTGATTGATGCGGCAGTTACGATTAATGATCGGCTCGACATTCAAGATGCAGCCGCTATTTTCCGCTCAGAGGACATCCGCTTTGCGCCGGTGATTAACAGCTATGGCGAGCTGGTTGGTCAACTAAATGGCGAGGACATCATGGAGATTATCCAAGATGATGTCGATAGCACCATGAAAAACCTAGCCGGTGTCAGTCAAGACGAGGAGCTGTTTGCGCCTATCTTGACCAGTGCCAAAAGCCGTAGTATTTGGCTCGGCATTAACTTGTGCACAGCACTACTAGCAGCCGCTGTCATCGGTCAGTTCGAAGCGGTATTGGCAAAAGTCGTGGCGCTAGCGATACTCATGCCGGTGGTTGCCAGTATGGGCGGTATTGCAGGGTCGCAGACGCTGACTGTTGTGATTCGTGGTATGGCAATGGGTCAAATCGGTGGTTCTAACCGCTTATGGCTACTCAATAAAGAGCTGTGGGTTGGCGCGATAAACGGTATCATATGGGCGATAATCATGGCGTTTATTGCCCAATTGTGGTTTCATGATATTAAGATTAGTGCGGTGATTGGTTTTGCAATTGCAATTAACATGACCGCCGCTAACGTTTCAGGCATCAGTATTCCGCTGCTGCTCAAACGCATGAATATCGACCCTGCGCTATCAGCTTCAGTGATTTTAACGACCGTGACTGATATCGTCGGCTTTATGTCGTTCTTAGGCTTGGCGAGCGTGCTGATTCTTTAGTAAATCAGTTAATGAACTACCGACCACCTAAAGAGGTGGCGGTTTCTTAGGTAATACCCATACTTGATACGATGTTTTGTATCAGCTGTTAGGCAAATGGACTAAGCTAACCCCGTCGCACCGACGGTTTTGATTGTTGCCAACTTCAATCCTTCGTTGAGGATGTTGATACTGGCGTTTATGTCTCTATCGTTGGATTGCAAGCAGCTGGGGCAATTCCATGATCTCACCTGTAATGGTAGCTCAGCCTTAGTCAGTAAGTGACCACAGCCTGAGCAGGTCTTAGACGATGGATACCATCGGTCTATTTTGACTAGCTTTTTACCGTACCATTCAGCCTTGTAGTTCAGCATGGTGGTGAAGGTTGACCATGAGCTGTCTGATATGGCTTTAGCAAGCTTTTTGTTCTTAACCATGCCTTTGACGTTTAAGTCCTCAATCGCAATCACATCGTGGTTTTTGATGAGATTGAATGAGAGTTTGTGTAGAAAGTCTTTTCGGCAATTCGTGATACGCTCGTAGACTTTGGCGACTTTAATTTTTTGCTTTTGATAGTTGCGGCTGTCACTGAGTTTGCGCTGATCCGCTTTGGCCACTGCTCTACGCTTGGCCAGTATTTTCTGTTCTCGCGCAAGCTTATGTTGCAGCTTCGATAAAAAGGTAGGATTGGCAACTTTTGTACCGTCCGATAAGACGATAAAGTCGGTCAGTCCTAAATCAATGCCGATGTTAGAGTGTGTTTTTGGTAATTCATTAACGATGGTTTCAACCAATAGACTGACATAGTACTTGCCTGATGGGGTGCGGCTGATGGTCGCTGATTTTATTAGGCCGTTTATTTTACTTGGGAGTCTAGCCTTGATGTGACCTATTTTAGGCAGTTTGACGGTGTTGTTTGTGACCGCTACTGTGCCTTTTTGATTGTTGGTCGTATAACTATCCTTAATTCCTTTTTTCTTGAATTTTGGGAAGCCTGCGCCTTGCTTGAAAAACTTGTTATAGGCAGCTCTTAGGTTCTGCTGCACATTCGCCAGTGCCAGGCTATCGACTTCTTTGAGCCACTCAAACTCTTTCTTATAGTGAGCAGGAGTATTTTTAAGCTCGGTCTTATGCTCGTTGTAATACTCAATCTTGTCACTAAGCATCCTATTCCAGATAAAGCGTGTACAGCCGAATGATTTGGCAAAGAATATTTGCTGACCCTCATTAGGGTATAATCTTACTTTATGGGCTTTTAGGATTTGTTTTGGCATGAAGCTATTGTACCATATCAAAAGTCTGACGCATTCATCCCTCTACTTTAGAAGCAGGGGAATTCTGCGCTGAAAATGTTAAAAACCAGAAGTTAAAAATGTGATTCATTCTATAGTTGATTCCATTTAAAAAGGTACAAGGCAACTGAGTGCAGATGTATATGTAATACGTCAAGCGAGGTTAACGATGTAACTTTTTCATAGTGAATTGACCCTATTTATAAAACCATTAAATCGTTAAGTGAGTGCGTTATGCAAGCTGTACAAGTTAAAGTATTAAACCCTAAAATCACTGAAGACCAAGCCTTCTCTTTACCAACGCGTGCCACTGATGGCAGCGCAGGTATCGACTTGCGTGCTTGTATTGATGAGCCTTTAACGATTAAAGCCGGTGCGACGCATTTGATTGGTACTGGTCTCGCTGTTTATATCCAAGACCCTAATTATGCTGGGATGATTTTACCGCGCTCAGGTCTTGGCCATAAACATGGTATTGTTTTAGGTAACTTGGTCGGCTTGATTGACGCGGATTATCAAGGTGAGCTGATGGTCAGCATTTGGAATCGTAGCAATGAAGACTTTGTCTTAAACCCTGCCGAGCGTATGGCCCAATATGTCGTTGTGCCAGTTGCCCGTCCAGAGTTTGAAGTGGTAGCAGAATTTAGTGATGAAAGCGCGCGCGGTGCGGGCGGATTTGGCCATTCAGGTCGTCAATAGTCATTATCATTTGCTCTAAACTATATAGTCTAAATCGCATAACCTAATTTGTATCAAAAACTCTAAGCGATTTATTCATCACCCCATTACCATATCTATCACGATAATAAGGAGAGTAAGCGATGCCGTCTTTTGCTGCGCAGCAATCCTTATTTCGTGCTTATGATATTCGCGGGCCGCGCCAGCATTTCACCGATGACTTTATTCACGCATTAGGCCATGCTTTTGCTCATCTTTATCAAGCTCAGCAAAACATTGCCAGTGACATTAATAGTCAACACAATAGTCAAAGCAACACCCAACCTATTAACAAAAAAAATATTTTCAAAAGCATTGTCGTCATTGGCCATGATGTGCGCTGCAGCAGTGACACTATCGCTCGTATGCTCGCCACTATATTGACTGAGCAAGGGTTACAAGTTATTCAGCTCGGTTTGGTAACCACCCCTATGATGGCGTTTTGGGCTGAGCAATATCATGGTCACGGCATTATTGTGACCGCCAGTCATTCTGCCAAAGATATCTTAGGCGTCAAGTGGTTGGTGGCTCACCTCTCTCCTAGCAGCGCCGATATTCAAGCGCTTTATCAGCAACTATCGAGCCAAGAAGAAAACAAAATTGATAGTCAAAGCAATATTGACACGGATCGATTCAGTCACTCAATTAATCCCCCATCTACCAAACAGGTCGCTATTGCCTATATCGAGGCAATTAGCCAAGTATTTACTCGACTGTCTCAGCGAAATCAGCGCAGCCATCAAACACCGCTAGATGCTTTGTTAATAGCGCCCAGCTTAACACCGCCCAAACTTGATTTGGTCGTGGTGATAGATTGTATGCATGGGGCAACCAGCAACATCGCTCAGCCTTTATTTGAGCATTTTTGCCAACGCATCATCATGATTAATGATACTCCAGATGGATATTTCCCCTTGGGTAATCCCGACCCTACCGAGCCCAATCGACTGAGACAGTTGCAGCAAGCTGTCACTGAGAATAAGGCGGATATAGGATTGGCGTTCGATGGTGATGGCGATAGACTGATGGTGGTCAATGAGATTGGCAAGGTAGTCATGCCAGACCACCTGTTATACTTATTAGCAAATGCTGCACTGAGCGACACAGCCCGTTTGTCAAACCATTCAATATCAGCGAAAGCACCTGTCTCTCAGGTGTTATTTGATATTAAGTGCTCTCACCATTTACCAAAACTATTGACCGAGCTTGGTGCTATGCCAATCATTAGCAAAACGGGCAGTAGTCTTATGCGTCAACAGATGCAGCACTCTGATAGTCCAATCGTCTTTGCTGGCGAGCTGTCAGGACACTTTATTTTCAATGACAACCGCTTTATCATTTATGACGATGCCATGTATGCCGCCCTGAGATTGCTACACTGGTTGGCGGCTGTTGGCAATCATCGTAGTAAAAAATCATTAACGGCCATTACCCAAAGCTTGCCGGCACTGGTCAGTACCGCTGACCACTATTTACCGATTCCGCAAACCATAGCTACAGACTGCTCAATCGTCAAACAGCTTACCAAGTTTTGTCAGTATCTACAGCAACTGGTTGATGCCTCATGTCATACAGCAGTGGCCAACGACTCTTTGAGCAATGTTGCTAAAGAGCAAAATGAAACTAACTGCTCAAAGTCTGCTAATCAACAACCGATCCCTTGTGAATCATCGCGCTGTACTTGCCATGCCAGCAGAGAGCTTATTACGGCAGAGCAAGCGCGCCATCTGTTACCCGTTGGCACCAGATTAAGCTGTATCGATGGTGTGCGCTTAGATTTTGCCCATGGCTTTGGCGTCATACGTCAATCCAATACCAGCAATAATCTGACAGCACGCTTTGCCGGTGATAGCATTGAAGACTTAAAAGACATTCAAAAAAAGTTTGCCGCCTTATGCCGTCCGTTTGATAAAAATCTGGCAGAGCAGATTGCTGCTATTCCTGCTGAGTAATACTCGTCTTATTCACCAATCCACTTTTTCATTATGATGGCGAGCACAATTTTGTATTTTAAAACCGTACCTTAGGAGTTTGTAATGACGCTTAACCTAGATGAAGCTAAAATTACCGCAGAAGTATTAACCACAGCGCTGCCTTATATTCAACGCTTTGTTGATAAATTAATTGTGGTTAAATACGGCGGCAATGCCATGACCGACCCTGCGCTTGAAAGCTCCTTTGCCCGTGATATCGTCTTACTAAAAACCGTTGGCATGCATCCCGTGGTCGTACATGGCGGCGGTCCACAAGTGGATAGCCTGCTCAAAGAGCTGGGGCGTCAATCTGACCGTATCGATGGCATGCGTGTCACTGACAAAAGCACCATGGATATCGTCGAGATGGTACTCGGCGGTAGCGTCAATAAATCTATTGTTAGCTTAATCAATAAGCATGGCGGACGCGCCATTGGGTTGACTGGTAAAGATGCCAACTTAATCCAAGCGAAAAAACTGATGATGGAAAAAGTCGGCACAGATGGTGTTGCGGTACCTGTGGATTTAGGATTTGTCGGTGACGTGGTTAGCGTCAATAAAGACGTCATTAACATGCTTATCGCTTCTGACTTCATTCCTGTCATCGCCCCACTTGGCGTCGACGAAGAAGGCAATACTTACAATATCAACGCTGACCTAGTCGCGGGTAAAGTCGCGGAATTTTTACAAGCAGAAAAGCTCATGCTACTGACCAATATCAAAGGCGTATTAGGTCGTGACGGTGAAGTGGTCACCGGATTGACCCCACAGAAAGTCGATAGTTTAATTGAAGATGGTACGATATCGGGCGGCATGATTCCTAAGATTCAATGTGCGCTTGATGCCGTTCGTAGCGGTGTAAAAAGTGCGGTCATCGTTGATGGTCGTGTGCCCCATGCGACCTTGCTTGAAATCTTTACCAATGAAGGCGTTGGTACACTTATCAGTCGTGATATAGATTCAGCGATGAGTTGATAGATTGAGCTTTTGTAGGGTACGTTTTATTCACCGATTGTGATTTATCACCCTTAAATGATGCATAAAATGCACCCTACGCCTACTCTGTTTTTTATAGATAATCCTAGTACATACAGGCTTATTAATACGCACAGAACTCGACGGAGCTATGACTACTATTACCATAGACTTTCATCTTATGATTGCCTTTGCGCTCGGTAAAATACGAGGTCTCATTGTCGTAGCGATCCCCTGTCAAGCGACCGTTTGGCCCTGCCACATAAGCGACGTTAATCTGATCATCACCAACGTTACGGATGACTAAGTTTTGCTCTGGTAATAGCCATAAGCGAAACTCTTTACCATTTTTGATATTACCTGAAAAGCTACCGCAGTAGCTATCCTTGGCGAAGGTAATTTTAGTAGCGGTGTCTGCTGCTTGGGCAGTCATAGTCAGTAAGGGTGCCATAGTTAACGCCGCGATTAACAGTATTTTTTTCATAGCTAGATCCTTTTGAATAATGATAAGTTTGTAGTTAAATAAATTTTATTAGATGATATAACTTAGAATACACCAAATAAAATATAGATTGATGAAAAAATTGTGTGATTAATCAAATATTTTATTAAAAACAGCTTCGTCAAAGCCACAAAGCAATATTGGCTTATCTTTATAGATGCCCTCAATAATAGGTCGTTTAATCATACTGGTATTTTCTATGAGCAAATCAATGACACTCTCTACATCGGCATCAGCCGCTTGTTTTTGCTCATCGGTTAGCTTGCGCCATGTGGTCCCGCGCTTATTAAACACTTTATCAATACCTAGAGCGTCGACCCAACGCTGTACGCTTTGCTTATCGATACCTTGTTTTTTATAATCATGAAAATCATAACTAACGCCTAATTCATCAAGCTTAGTAAAAGCCTTTTTCATTGTGCTGCATGATTTAATACCGTAAACAGTGATGGTCATAGAAGCTCCTAGTCAATTATCATTATGGTATTTACTATACCTAACGCGCATTATTATACCTAAGCGCATCCCTATTTGGTTTATGGCGACAAAACAATCACAGCTGTACCAGTTTTTTCGAATTTGTCACCTTTATCGTGAGCAAACCACCCATCATATCATCGCAATTTTCGCCAAATTACGCTATGCTATGGCATTATTAAATTTCACTCAATTTATCTGTAACCACCAATTCCGAGCCAACTATGAGCAACGCCGTGACAGCAGAAACTGCTAATACTAACCATACCAATAACACTTTTATCGACAACGCCCAGTATCAGCCGCAACTCATTGAAGCACAGCAGCAAGCCAAATGGGCGAGCGACAAGCGCTTTGAAGTAAGCAATGAGCCAAGCGACAAGCCAAGCCGTTATATGCTGTCGATGTTCCCTTATCCAAGCGGCAAGCTGCATATGGGTCACGTGCGTAACTATACCATCTCTGATGTATTAAGCCGTTATTACCGTCTTAAAGGCTATGAAGTCATGCAACCAATGGGTTGGGATGGTTTTGGTCTGCCAGCTGAGAACGCCGCCATTGCCAATCAAACGCCGCCTGCTGAATGGACGTTTGCCAACATTGACAACATGCGCGCGCAGCTCAAACTGCTTGGTTTATCTATTGACTGGTCACGTGAGTTTGCCACTTGTAGCCCTGAGTATTATCAGTGGGAGCAGTGGTTGTTTTTACAGTTATACAAAAAAGGCTTGGTTTATAAAAAGCTTGCCACCGTTAACTGGGATCCGGTCGACAATACCGTCTTAGCCAATGAGCAAGTCATTGACGGTAAAGGCTGGCGTAGTGGCGCTGCGGTCGAAAAGCGCGATATCCCGATGTATTATTTTAACATCACCGATTATGCTGATGAGCTGCTTGATGATTTGGACCAATTAGAAGGTCACTGGCCATCTGAAGTGCTGACCATGCAGCGCAATTGGATTGGTCGTAGTGCCGGTATGGAAGTACACTTTCCTTATGAGTTGGAAGGTGAAACCAACACCTTAGATGTCTTCACTACTCGCCCTGACACCTTGATGGGTGTGACTTATGTGGCAGTTGCGGCCGAGCATCCATTGGCACAATATGCCGCTGAAAAAGATGACGTCATCGCACAATTCAACGCGCTGTGTAAAAAAGGTTCAGTCGCAGAAGCGGACTTGGCCAAAGCTGAAAAAATCGGTATGGATACTGGTCTTACCGTGACGCACCCATTGACCGGTGAAGAAGTGCCCGTTTGGGTCGCCAACTATGTACTGATGAGCTATGGCTCAGGTGCGGTGATGGCGGTTCCTGCCCATGATGAGCGCGATTACGAGTTTGCGACCAAATACAATCTGCCTATCAAACAAGTTATCCAGTCTCCTGATGGTTATGCTGAGTCTGCTATCGCCGAAGCCCAAGCTGATGGTTCTGAGCCAAACCTTGCATATACTGAGCGCAACATCCTAGTCAATTCAGCTGAATTTGACGGCATGGATTTTGATCAAGCGTTTGAAGCCATGCTTGCTAAGCTTGAACCACAAGCACTGGCGAAGAAAAAAATCCAATATCGTCTACGTGACTGGGGTGTTTCTCGCCAGCGTTATTGGGGCTGCCCTATCCCGATGGTCAACTGTGAGCATTGCGGTACGGTACCGGTTGAAGAGCAGGATTTGCCAGTCATCCTACCGACTGATGTCGTACCTGATGGTCGCGGTAATCCGTTGAAAAACATGCCAGAGTTTGTCAATACCACTTGTCCTAAGTGTGGCAACCCTGCTGAGCGTGAGACGGATACCTTTGATACCTTCGTTGAGTCAAGCTGGTACTATGCACGCTTTGCTAGCCCGAACGATACGCAAAATATGGTCAACAAATCTGCTGCCAATAAATGGCTGCCGGTTGACCAATATATCGGCGGTGTAGAGCATGCGGTGATGCATCTACTTTATGCGCGCTTCTTCCATAAATTGATGCGCGATGAGTCTCTAGTATCAGGTGATGAGCCCTTTGCTAATTTAATGACCCAAGGTATGGTGCTTGCGGGTACTTTCTACCGCGTCAATGCCGATGGCAGTACGACATATTATTTCACTGAAGACGTCGATATTGACTATAACGAACGTGGTCAGCCGATTAAAGCGATTTTAAAATCTGATGGACAGCCAGTCACGATTGGTAAAATCGAAAAAATGTCTAAGTCAAAGAATAATGGTGTCGATCCACAAATCACCATTGATAAGTATGGCGCTGATACCGTTCGTCTCTATACGTTATTTACCGCTCCTGCCGATCAAACGCTAGAATGGTCAGATGACGCCCTAAAAGGCCCTTATAACTTTGTCAAAAAAGTATGGCGTATTGCGACCGAACACATGCAGGCAATTGCGGCAGCGAACTTAAGTCTCGAGTCGCTGAATAATGACGCACTCAACACTGACGGTCTGAGCAAAGAGGCGAAAAATTTACGCCGTAAAACGCATGAAACAATTGCTAAGATTGATAGTGACTTGGGAGATCGTCTGGCACTGAACACCCCTGTTTCAAGCTTAATGGAACTTGCCAACGAGCTTGCGAGCTTTAAAGCAACCAATGAGCAAGACCTGCAAGTACAGCATGAGGCACTGATTGACTTGCTGATTATGTTATCAGTCTATGCCCCGCACGTCGGTGAGTACCTGATTGAGCAGCTAGGACTTGATACAGTGACGCTAAATTATCCAGCGGTTGATGAAAGCGCACTGGTGCAAGACATGATTACGATGGTCGTGCAGGTCAATGGTAAAATGCGCGGTAAGATGGATGTCGCCCCTAACAGTGATCCTGAGCAGCTTAAAGCACAGGCGAAGGAAATTGAAGGTGTGGCAAAATTCTTAACGGGCGACATTAAAAAAGAAATTGTCGTCCCTAACAAGTTGGTTAATATTGTGGTTGTAGGCTAGCATTCTTAGGCTTAGTGATTCTATTGCCCTAAGCCTTCTTATCATTTGAGGATAGCGATTATGTCGTATAAGCATCGAGCTGGTCAGTCATATCAAGCCATACTAAATGAGCACAGCACTATCAAAACGTCGCGTAGACAGAAGCTCGCCACCGCGTTACTCGCCAGCTTGCCAATGTTTGCCGTACTCGGTGCTACCACAGCGCTTAGTGGCTGCGGTTTTCAATTGCGTGGCTATGATGCACCAATGTTACTTGATGTGGCCAAAACAGCAGTGATTGTCGAAGATAATCGCACCTCATTTCCGCTGAAACTACCATTGACACGGCGCCTAAAAACCTTAGGGGTTGATGTTATTGACAATATGACTGCGACCGATGTTATTAATAACAATCAACAATCGAGCGCTGAGCCTGTTGCTGCTATTAGCATCAGCAATGTTCGTTTTAAGCGCTATGAGCTGGTCGGTGTCCTCACAGAAATCCGTTTGGTACTATCAGCAGATGTCAGCTATCAAGTCATGGAAAACGGCAAACCTGTCACGCTCACCAATCCTATCCAAGTTGACCGTAGCTATCAATATAACGAAGCCTCTGTCAGTACCGATGACCAACAGGGTGATCAGATTCGTGACTGGTTATATGACAGCTTGGCACGCCGTATCACTGATCAATTCGTTGCTATCTCATTACCAAAAGTCAGTCTTGCTGGTATTAAAACACCCGTGCAGAAAATCGGCAAAGGCTCAGCCTCGACAGCAGTGGTCGTGCCAAATCCTTAACTGTTGACTATTACGTATAGATACCCATTAACTCCGATATTTACTCTCATTAACTGGCGTACCTCTAATCCATGCAAGATACCTTTATTCAAGCCTACCCAAAACTACTGCAGCCTTCCATTGCAGTAGCAGGCTTGTGGCTAGCGCACGGTGATGAGCCATTATTGAGTCAATGGCTTATCGATGCCATGCGCCCGCATTGGCGCGCGCAGAATTATGCCATCAAGCGTATTGAGCTGATATCCGTTAAAAGCTGGCAAGAGGTTTTGTCAGAGCTGGGTAGCCAGTCTTTGTTTGATGATGCAAGCGCGCTCATCGTGACTGGCAATCATAAACCTGACAAAGCCGTTATCGCTGAGCTAGAACGCTTCGCACAGGATGCGCAGACGGGTGCACACAGTCATAGCTTATTATGGTTAACGCCCAAACAAGACAAGCGTTCTCAAAGCAGTAAATGGTTTACACCGTTTGCTCAATACGGTCACGTCATCGATTGCAACTTGTATAACGAGCAACAACGTCAGCAGCTGCTGCAAATACAAGCTCAGCAGTTTGGTCTCAAGCTGTCGCAAGAGGCATGGCAACTGCTCATGTCGCACACCGAACATCATCTCTTAAGTGCGTATCAAACGTTATGGCGATTGTCTTATCTGTTTGCACCGCAATTGATGGCAAATAGCGATGATGCTAAAGAAAACAACCTCTCTACCAAGCCTGCTACCAACGTCGCCTTAGACGTCAAAGATTTACAAGCAGCCTTAGTCAGTGATGCCCAATTTAGCGTGTTTGATTTATCGGATGCGATGCTTGCAGGTAATAGCGCGCAAGTGGCGAAAATCATATTCCAGCTTAAGGCGACTGACGAGCCGACGACTTTAGTACTATGGGCAATCAGCAAAGACATGCGTCAGATTATGCAATTGATGGATGGACAAGACCCGCAAGCACTTGGCATATGGCGGAGCAAGCAAGGCTTATATCAGCAAGCTTGCCGCCGTCAGTCAAAGGCGCAAACTGCCGAATGGCCTGCCCTGCTTTATCGCTGTGACCAAGCCATCAAAGGTCTCGTTCGTCAGCCCGCTTGGGAGCTCTTACTACAGGCAGCATTAGAGTTATCTGGAAAGCGCTTGTTTACCGCTCGCTAACTCTCCATTATTTTTATTCTCTACGCTTTATAAACGCTATACTTCATTCAGTTATTCTAATAATCCATCCTATCCAACGTTGGCTTTTTCATCAGTGCCAGAATGAATTGTCTTCATCAACTTTGAAACTGAGCCTTCACCCATTGTAAAACCACCTTAACCTTTCTTAAACTAATTGCCATTCCCTTTTACTCATGAAGGCTCTACTATAGCTACACTTGATTTCATTGTGATTGGATAGTTGTCATGCGCAAAATAAGCAAAAAGTCTGCTATTAAATGGGCGGTTATCGCCTTAATTATCGTAGCATTAGGGGCTTTGGCCTATACTTTTTTAAAACCAGAAGAAACCACACCTAACTACCTAACTGCAACCGTTGAAGTCGGTGATATTGAAAACAATGTCATGGCATCCGGTAAAGTAAAAGCGTTAAATACGGTCGATGTAGGGGCACAGGTATCTGGTGAAGTCAAACGCCTGTACGTCGAAGTCGGTGACGAAGTGAAACAAGGCGATTTGATTGCGCAGATTGATCAAGTCACGCAAAAAAACAGTCTGAGCAATGAACAAGCCAGTCTTGAACAAAGCGAAGCCGCGCTACAAAGTGCGCAAGCAGAATCATTGAGCAAACAAGCCAGCCTAAAAAGTGCGTATGCTGACCTTGCCAGCCGTCAGTCTGAGCTCAAACAAGCACAGTCTGATTTTGCGCGTTTGCAAGACTTAGTCGCTATCGATGCTATCTCACAGCAAGAATACGACACACAAGCGACCAGTGTTGAGACGGCAAAAGCAGCCGTTGCCAATGCACAAGCGGCTATCGATACAGCAAAAGCCGCGATTGCGACCACCGAAGCCAATATCAATAGCCAGCAGGCGGCGTTACGCAAATCACGAACCAACGTCAGTACCGCTGAAGAAGATTTGAGCTATACCACCATCCGCGCCCCGATATCAGGTACTGTTGTGTCTATTACAACTGAGCAAGGTACCACCGTCAATGCCAACCAAACCGCGCCAACACTAGTGACGCTAGCGGATTTATCGACTGTACGTATCAACGCGCAAATCTCCGAAGCTGACGTTATCAATGTCAGTGCTGGTATGCCCGCCTATTTCAATATCATCGGTAATCCAGACCAGCAGTATGATGCGACACTGACTGCTATCGAGCCTGCTCCAGAGCAAATCAGTAGTACTAGCTCAACAGACGCTGCTATCTATTACGTCGGTTACGTAGAAGTGCCAAACCCTGACCGCTTGTTCCGCATTGATATGACCGCGCAGATTTATATCATTGTCAATGAAGCTAAAGACGCTCTATTAGTACCGTCAACAGTGATACAAGAAAAACGCTCTAAAGGTAAAGAAAAAGGCAAAGCAGCCACTGGTAAGTTTGTACGTGTATTAAAAGAGGATGGAACCGTAGAAGAGCGTACTGTAGAAGTCGGTATCGATAACCGAGTAAACGCGCAAATCTTAAGTGGTTTGAAAGAAGGGGAAGAAGTAATCATCAGTGAAGAAAGCGGTAAGAAATCAGGTAGCGGCCGTATCCCTGGTGGACCTCGAATGTAACTTGTTCTTTGACTATGTTGAATAAAAAAGGGTTTGTTAAATGTAGCAGCCCTTTCATAACAACACTATCACGCTTTTTAGCCTTTATTAAAGACACTGCTATGACTATACATCAACCTCCCAAACCGTCGACTGAAGATAGCTCTGGAAGTAGCACGGCTCAAAACTCAGGGTCACACACTTCTGATAATCATTCAAACAACCCAGATAACTTAGATAACTTAGATAGTTTAGATAGTTTAGATAGTTTAGATAGTTTAGATAGTTTAGATAGTTTAGATAGTTTAGATAACTCATTAAAAACCAATACCGCTAACCATCCTGTATCAGGCAAGCCCATTATGGAATTGTCTGGGATTATCAGAGAGTTCCCCGCTGGTGAGCAAACCATTCGTGTGTTACATGATATCAATCTGACGATTCACCAAGGTGAGATGGTCGCTATCATTGGACAATCAGGCTCTGGTAAGTCCACCTTGATGAATATCTTGGGCTGCTTAGATCAAGCCACTGCTGGCGATTATAAAATTTATGGTCAATCCGCCCGTAAGCTTGATGCCGATCAGCTGGCAGAACTGCGCCGTGAGCATTTTGGTTTTATTTTTCAGCGCTATCACTTGCTTGGCGATATCAGTGCCAAAGATAACGTCGCCGTCCCTGCAGTATATGCGGGCATGGATACCGAAGCTCGTACCAACCGTGCTGAGAAACTATTAACCGACCTCGGCCTTGGCAATAAGGTCAATAACCGTCCCAATCAGCTTTCAGGTGGACAGCAGCAGCGTGTTTCTGTTGCTCGTGCACTGATGAATGGTGGTGACGTGATCTTGGCCGATGAGCCAACGGGTGCCCTAGACAGTAAATCTGGCGAAGACGTCATGGCGATTTTGCATGACCTCAGTGTAAAAGGTCATACCATTATCATGGTCACTCATGATCCAAAATTAGCGGCACAAGCGGAGCGTGTGATTGAGCTAAAAGATGGCTATGTCATCGCTGACTATCAAACTGAACATTATAAGCATACAGACAAGAAACCAGAATCCATCCTTGGTGAGCATCGTAAAAGTGCCTTTGGTAGCTTTATAGATCGATTGCTTGAAGCGTTTAAAATGTCTTTACTTGCCATGCGTGCGCATAAGATGCGTACCCTACTCACTATGCTCGGCATTATCATCGGTATCGCTGCGGTCGTATCTATCGTAGGCCTTGGACAAGGCTCTCAGCAGCAAATCCTTGCCAATATTAGCTCGTTAGGTACCAATACCATCACCGTCAATGATGGCTACCCTAGAGGCGACCCTAGACGCCGCTATAACGATGACAACTTGACACCAGAAGACGCAGAAGCGGTCGGCAATCAGCCATATATTATCAGCGTCAGCCCTCAAGTAAATGCCAACTCTAGCGTGCGCTATCGTAGTATACAAGAGGATGCTACCGTCAACGGCGTTGGCGAAGACTACCTAACTGTCACTGGTGAGACGTTGGCATTGGGCCAAGGGTTTGATGCAAAAAGCATCACATTACGTAGTCAAGATATCATCATCGATGACAATGCCAAACAGACGTTTTTCTCAGATATTGATAATCCTATTGGTGAAGTGATACTGGTTGGTAGTGTGCCTGGACGCGTGATTGGCGTCCTCGAAGAGAGCGATGGTGGCTTTGGTCCTAGTGTGACGACGCCTACCATCTATATGCCTTATACGACGGTGATGTCGCGTGTCACTGGTAGCACCAATATCGATCGTTTTGTGGCGTTGTTAGATGACAGTATCTCTTCTAGTGCAGCAGAGACTGCCATCTCTGACTTGATAGAGAGTCGCCATGGTACAGATGACTTTGAGTTGCGTAATTCCGACTCTATCCGTCAAACCATTGAATCAACGACAGGCACGATGACGCTACTTATCTCATCGGTCGCAGTCATTTCGTTGATAGTTGGCGGTATTGGGGTCATGAACATTATGCTAGTCTCTGTCACCGAGCGCACCAACGAGATTGGTGTACGTATGGCAGTGGGCGCGCGTCAGAGCGATATCATGCAGCAGTTCCTCATCGAGGCCGTTCTAGTCTGTATCTTAGGGGGACTGATTGGTATTGGACTGGCATTTGCTATTGGCGAGCTAATAAACCGTGTCGGCGGTGACAGTTTCAAAGTTATCTACTCATCGACCTCTATTATCGCAGCATTTGTTTGCTCAACGCTCATTGGAGTAGTCTTTGGTTTCTTACCGGCGCGTAATGCTGCCAAACTTGATCCTGTTGAAGCACTGTCTAGAGACTAGTACTGCATTATTAGTAAAATGTATGAGGCAGAAAGGACTAAAAACAGATAAAACGGATGAACTACCCACCACCTAAAGAGGTAGGGGTTTCTTAGGTAATACCCATACTTGATACGATGTTTTGTATCAGCGGTTAGGCAAATGGACTAAGCTAACCCCGTCGCACCGACGGTTTTGAGTGTTGCCAACTTCAATCCTTCGTTTAGGATATTGATACTGGCATTTATGTCTCTATCGTTGGATTGCAAGCAGCTGGGGCAATTCCATGATCTCACCTGTAATGGTAGCTCAGCCTTAGTGAGTAAGTGACCACAGCCTGAGCAGGTCTTAGACGATGGATACCATCGGTCTATTTTGACAAGCGTTTTGCCGTACCATTCAGCCTTGTAGTTCAGCATGGTGGTGAAGGTTGACCATGAGCTATCTGATATGGCTTTAGATAACTTTCTATTCTTAACCATGCCTTTGATGTTTAAGTCCTCAATGGCAATCACATCGTGGTTTTTGATGAGATTGAATGAGAGTTTGTGTAGAAAGTCTTTTCGGCAATTCGTGATACGCTCGTAGACTTTGGCGACTTTAATTTTTTGCTTTTGATAGTTGCGGCTGTCACTGAGTTTGCGCTGATCCGCTTTGGCCACTGCTCTACGCTTGGCCAGTATTTTCTGTTCTCGCGCAAGCTTATGTTGCAGCTTCGATAAAAAGGTAGGATTGGCAACTTTTGTACCGTCCGATAAGACGATAAAGTCGGTCAGTCCTAAATCAATGCCGATGTTAGAGTGGGTTTTTAGCAACGGCTCTACGATAGTTTCAACCAATAGGCTGACGTAGTATTTGCCTGATGTGGTCTTGGATACTGTCGCTGACTTGATTAAGCCACTTACCTTACTTGGGAACTTAGCGGGGATATGACCAATTTTAGGCAGTTTGACAGTGCTGTCTGTGATCGCCACTGTGCCCTTTTGGTTATTGGTGGTGTAGCTGTCACGATGGCCTTTTTTCTTGAATTTTGGGAAGCCTGCGCCTTGCTTGAAAAACTTGTTATAGGCAGCTCTTAGGTTCTGCTGCACATTCGCCAGTGCTAGGCTATCGACTTCTTTAAGCCATTCAAATTCTTTTTTATAGTGAGCAGGAGTGTTTTTAAGCTCGGTCTTATGCTCGTTGTAATGCTCAATCTTGTCACTAAGCATCCTATTCCAGATAAAGCGTGTACAGCCGAATGATTTGGCAAAGAATATTTGCTGACCCTCATTAGGGTATAATCTTACTTTATAGGCTTTTAGGATTTGTTTTGGCATGAAGCTATTGTACCATACCAAAAGTCTGACGCATTCATCCCTCTACTTTAGAAGTAGAGGAATTCTGCGCTGAAATGTTAAAAACCGAAGAAATATGAATTTTTATGCCAGATTTGCACTTTTTTTAAAATGCGGGGTTGTAATTGTCATAATAATATATATAATGTGCTCTCACGTTTAGGGATACAAATTCTTTAAACGAGATAACAAACTTGATGTCTCTGTTGTACTGAAAAGTCGTTATATAGAGAAATTAAGTTTTAGAATTTACGAAAATGTAAGTTCGCTTGCGAAGTTAAAAAGCAGTGCTTTTTTTATAAGCTTCTCAGGACCGATAGCTCAGTTGGTAGAGCAGTTGACTTTTAATCAATTGGTCCCGCGTTCGAGTCGCGGTCGGTCCACCATATTTAGTTTAGTTCTTGTTATTCGTTCTGCCCTATCCGGTAGTTGTTTAATAAGTTTAAAAGACATCATTATGATGTTTAGTTTTTAGAATTTCCCCTTTAAGGAAAATTCTCTTGCATACAATCAGATACATTGATTATATGCATAAGTATTAGAAAATCCTATTTAAAGGATTTTCTCTTGCGAAGCTAAAAAAGCAGTGCTTTTTTTATACGCTTCTCAGGACCGATAGCTCAGTTGGTAGAGCAGTTGACTTTTAATCAATTGGTCCCGCGTTCGAGTCGCGGTCGGTCCACCATATTCCAAAAGCCCAGTCATTAACTATGATGACTGGGCTTTTTTATGGCTTAAATTTGGTTGGTTCATATAACAGCATTAACTTTCTTTTAATAATCCTTAAGTTTTCTTTTCCCTCCCATCAGCTTATGCTTAATGGTATCCGTTATAGTACGAGGCTCTTTTGGAGCTTGTGCTATAAGCATATCAAAAGTTGCTGCATCAATAGCCAACTCACAACCGTGTGCCATCATAACGTTCGACGGGTTTAAGTCTTTTATCTTTTTTAAAGAGGACTTATAGGCTTTTGGATAATGAACAGGGAATGGCGCCACAAATTTATGCTTGAGCTTAATGATTAAGTCAGCCGTATATACTTGCTGAGTAGACACATGCAATAGTGATAAATCTCTATCGGTATGACCGGGAGTTTCTAACACCTGCCAATCCTCAAACCCTATTATTTTATCACCGTCTTTTACGGTCATGTCAGGATATAAATAAGCGGAATACCATAACTTCTTACGCGGACGTCCTTTAAGGTGAGCAACATAATACGCCAGTCCAATATCTGTTAAAAGCATCGCTTTTCCAATAATACCTGCATACCACTGTTTCGGTTTATCAGCAGATACAATCATGCAGCCTGTCGCTTCTCTGAATTTATGCGCCCCACCGGCATGATCTGGATGCATATGAGTGACTACGACTACTTTTAGATCGGTTATTGGACGCTTCAAGTTTTTCTGAATATAGTCAAGAACCATAGAAACATCAGCACGGCAACAGCCGTCTAACAGCATCAATTTATCAGGATACACGGCTAAATAGATGCTCTGAATATATCCGTCTAGGCGTACAATTTCACATAAACTCATTTGTATTCCTTGCCTCATCAATCATTATTGTTATGAGGCTTCCTTTTATTTTTTAGAAGAGGCAACTTTAGTATAGCTCCCATGAATCTTAATTAAATAACTTTGAGTGAACGCTTGTGACTATAAATAGTTAGCCTTGTATAGTATTTGAACGAAAAACTTATAAACTTATTATCGAAAAAAGCAAAAACTCAGCACAGAGGCTGAGTTTAGGATAAAGCATTTGATTATTGAGATTGTAGTCAGGATTGTTTAAACAAAGCTGACCTTTGCTAGGTTAACTATGCGAGATCTCGAACCTTTGGCTCACGCTCCCACAGACGCGATTTGGCATTTTCAATAAAGGTATCTAACTCAACCAATGGCGTGACAAAGCTATCTTTTTCGATAGGTAACTTACTTAAGATAAATTCATCGGTGGCACCGCAATAAGCAATCGCTTTACAATGTCCATAAGCATCGTTAAACCAATCTAATGCTGAGCTGTCTTTGGCAAGCTTCTTAGCTTGATCAGGCATGATGATACTAACGACTGCATCAAACATCACTGAAGGCCCACCAGCAAGACGCTCATCTGCTTGTATGCGTGTATCGTCATCCAACACAACTTCTTTATTAGGTGCAACGATTTTTACACTAGCGCCCTGCTCTTTTGCCGCATCTTCAAACTTTTTGATTTCACTGTGTTTGGAGCCATCAGCGACCAAGATACCAATCAAACGCCCTTTTAAACTCTTAGGAGTCAGACCAATTGTTTGTACTGCATCGGAAGTCGCCATATCTTGTACTGGAGCGGCTGCGTCAGCGGGTTCTGGCAATTCCATACCAAGCGCTTTGGCCACACGATTTGCCAAGTCTTCATCGATATGTGGCAAATGACTTAGCATACGAGTACGTACATGTGCCGTATCCACTTTACCAAGCTCAAACGCGTAAGCAGAAGCAATATGTGCTTGCTCAGCCGGCGTTTGACTGCGATAGAACATACGCGGTTGACTATAATGATCCGCGAAGCTCTCTGCACGCACGCGCCCTTTCACGCCATCATCTAACTGCTCATGGAATGACTCAAAACCATGCTTAACACTTTCACGTGGTCTGGTTGGATCTAAGCTTTGCGGCTCATAAAGAGTACGTGTTTTAGGCACTTGCATCTGCATATGACCGTCTTGCTGATTGTTAGCAAACGGACACTTTGGTGCATTGATAGGAATTTGGGCAAAGTTTGGCGAGCCTAAACGTGACAGCTGCGTATCTAAATAACTAAATAAACGACCTTGTAATAATGGGTCATTACTAAAGTCGATACCAGGTGGCAAGTGTGATGGACAGAACGCGACTTGCTCCGTTTCCGCAAAGAAATTATCAGGATAACGATTGAGTACCATTTTACCGACTACTTTCACTGGTACCATTTCTTCTGGAATCAGTTTAGTAGCGTCTAAATGGTCAAATGGGAATTCATTGGCTTCTTCTTCGGTAAATAACTGGACGCCAAACTCCCATTCAGGATAGTCGCCGTTATTAATTGATTCAAACAAATCACGACGATGATAGTCAGGATCAGCGCCTGAGATTTTTACTGCCTCATCCCACGTAGTTGACTGTACGCCCAATACTGGCTTCCAATGGAAACGCACAAAGGTACTCTTACCATCTTTATTAATCAAACGATAGCTGTGAATGCCAAAACCTTCCATCATGCGTAAGCTACGTGGCAGAGCGCGATCACTCATCAGCCAGATTAGATTATGCATGGTCTCAGGACTTAACGACACAAAATCCCAGAACGTATCATGGGCAGATGCTGCTTGCGGGAAGCCGCGATCAGGCTCTGGTTTTACCGCATGGATAAGGTCTGGGAATTTCATCGCATCTTGAATAAAGAAGATTGGCATGTTGTTACCAACGATATCCCAGTTACCTTCTTCGGTATAGATCTTCACGGCAAAACCGCGTACATCACGTGGCGTATCTTTAGAGCCTTTATTACCAGCAACCGTAGAAAAGCGCGTAAACAATGGCGTCTGTTTACCAGTTTCGGTCAAAATTTTCGCCGTAGTATATTCTTCTAATGTCTCTGTCAGTTCAAAATACCCGTGCGCAGCACTACCACGCGCATGAACAATACGCTCAGGAATACGTTCATGGTCAAAATGATGAATCTTTTCACGCAGTACAAAATCTTCTAATAGAGTCGGCCCACGCGCACCTACTTTTAGAGAGTTTTGGTTATCAGAAATAGCGACGCCCTGCTGGGTCGTTAAAACTTTAGTGTCATCACCTGCGCGCTGATGAGTCTCGCCCCCGTTACCACGTTCAGTATTCATATTGTTAGCGGGGTCGGTATGATCTAGATTCTTATTCATAATATATCCTAGCTAATGAGTAAAATGGTCTCTTTTGAGACCATCAAAAAGCCATTACACAGTATTTTTATCCTTGGAGCTTCATAGTGACTTCAACTGTCAATTGCTTATCTGTGTATTAGCACTGTTTGATTTGAAAAACATGCTCATCAATTATATTACTTAAAAAAACCAATCAGTTATGTCACATATATCGTTAAGCGTGTTGATATTTGGTTAAATTCTATACACTTAACATCGAGTCTGTAGCCGTCTTTGAAATTGTAGGTATTAATAATGAGTTATTGTCATGCAGACATTCTTTCAGGTATGCTTTGATAAAGGCTTACACATCGATGATAAATAAATGGACAGTGTCTTTAGCCACATATTTATCTCTCTTCTATTAAATTATGAGGCTATCTATTATGTTACTTACATCGTTGACCACATCTAACTTATCATCCGATTCTTCATCCAACTCTTCACCTAAGCGAATCTGCTCATTAATGCTTGCAACCTCGATGGGTTTGATAGCACTGAGCGTTAGCCAAACGGCAGCCGCCATTATTACCAAAGATATTACCTATACGGTGGACGAGCAGCCTTACCAAGGCTATTATGCAAAAGCAGATAAAGCCAATGCGCCTTTTATCTTGCTCATTCATGATTGGGATGGGCTAACAGACTATGAGCGCAAACGTGCCGACATGTTGGCTAAGCAAGGCTACAACGTGTTCGCAGCAGATATGTTTGGCACTGGTGTTCGTCCCACTGAGTTGGCAGATAAGAAGCGCCTAACCGCAGCGCTATATGATGACCGCAGCAAAATGCGCCGTTTACTGCAAGGGGCATTAAATGCAGGGCAAGAGCAAGGTAATAACGTCCGTGAAGGCGTGACGATGGGCTATTGTTTTGGTGGTAGTGTGGCCTTAGAGCTTGCGCGTTCAGGATTTCCGCAAAAAGCGTTTGTGCCTTTTCATGGGGGGCTTGAGCTGCCAGCGGGTCAAACTTATGATAAAACGAAGGGCCAGATTTTAGTCTTTCATGGCAGTGCCGACGAAGCCGTGCCGTTAGAGGACTTTACCGCTCTTGGTAAGACGTTAGAAGCCAGTAAAGTACCTCATGAGATACTGACTTATAGCGGTGCAGTCCATGCCTTCACTGACTTCAATAATCCTGATAGATACGATGCTCGTGCCGATGAGCGCTCTTGGAGACGTTATACAGATTTTTTAGCTAATGCATATAAATAACTTTAGTTTGTACCCTATAAGAAGAGCGAACCTTATTTATTAACCAGTCTGTTAGAAGACAAGGAAGTCATTCATGTTACTAAAGAACGAATTATTACGTGAGCGCATTAGATTATTAGGATCATTCTTAGGTGAGGCAATTTCTCGCCAATCTGGAGAAGACACGCTAAATACCATTGAAACCTTGCGTAAAGGCTTTATTCAGGAGCGCCGTGAGCATAATGAAGCGCACAAACAGCAACTCATCGACCTCATCGCCTCGTTAGACAATCAAACGTTAAAAAACGTCATTCGTGCGTTCTCTATATACTTTTTCCTCGCAAATTTGACTGAAGAAAACTATCTACGTGAGCAGCGCCGTACCATGCGTGCCGAGTCTAACCAAAGCTGGGAAGGCTCCTTTCGCCGCACCTTATTAGAGTGCCGTGAACGTAATATTGAACCTAATCAAATAAAAGAGCTCATCGATCACCTTAAATTTATTCCCGTCTTTACGGCGCACCCTACCGAAGCTCGTAGACGCACCACCATGAATATCTTGCAAACGCTATATGAGCATACAGATGCCATGAGCGATTATCCCGAAGGCAGCGTAGCCTTTGAGCAAGCGAAGCAAAAAACCGCCGAAACCATCGACTTGCTTTGGTCGTCAGACGAAGTCCGTACTCGCAAACCATTGGTCTACGATGAAATAAACAATGGCTTACACTATTTCAATGCCAGCTTATTCACCGCCATTCCAAAGGTATATCGCAATACCAAAGCCGCCATTATCGATATTTATCCTGAACTCACTGACTATCCTCTACCCGCCTTTGTCAGCTTTGGCTCTTGGATTGGTGGTGATAGAGATGGTAATCCCTTCGTCACTCACGAAACTACCGAGATGGCAGTATTGATGCATGCCAACGCGGTGCTCCGCCATTACCAGGTCTTAGTCAGAAAACTGCGCCGCGAGCTTATCCATAGCGACACCATTGTTGACATTTCATCAGATATATACGCCCGCATCAAAGACTACAGCGAGCTTGATCAAAAAGTCTTTTACTATAATCCTGACGATTACAACAACGAGCCGTATAGAAGGTTACTATCCATCATTCTTGCCAAAATAAAGGCAACCAACCAGCATATACAGAGTCAAGGGACGGACGTAGAGGCTGCACAAGATGCTTATGTGGCGCCACAGGCCTTGTTAGATGACTTGCGCATCATCCGTAAAAGTGTCAATAAACATGATAAGGCACATGGAGAAGGCTTGCTGCTTGATACCATTCGCTTGGTAAAAACCTGCGGGTTTCATTTGGCGTCTCTCGATATCCGCCAAGATTCAGGGTATCACGGCGAAGTCATTGCTGACATTTTTGCCAGTGCTTCCAACTTACCAGACTATCAATCACTCAGCGAAACAGAGCGCCAACAGTGGCTGACGCGTTTATTGAAAAACCCTGGCACACCGCTTATTTATAACGATAATTTAAGCGAGCAGACGCGTGAACAGCTTAACTTGATGAACTCTGTGGCGAAACTGCGCAAACTGGTTGGTGAAGATACTTTTGGTAGCTATGTTATCTCCATGACCAATAACGCCAGTCAACTGTTAGAAGTGCTTCTACTGATGCGTTTTGCGGGCTTATCTGGCATCAATAATGAAGGTCATTTATTTGCTGCCTTACCTGTTGCCCCCTTATTTGAAACCATTGAAGATCTTAAAAATATTGACAAGATCATGCCAACGATTTTAGAAAACCCGCTATATCGTGAGCTACTCGAGCACTCAGGTAACCTGCAAGAAATCATGCTTGGCTACTCAGATTCTTCAAAAGATGGCGGCATTATTACCTCTGCTTGGCAGCTGTATAGCGCTCAGCAAACCATTACCAATATTGCCAATAAATATGGCATCAGTACAAGGCTGTTTCATGGCCGCGGTGGCTCTGTCAGTCGCGGGGGCGGCTCCACCCACCAAGCCATCGCCGCCCAACCTGCGGGCACCTTAAACGGTCAAATCAAGTTCACTGAGCAAGGCGAAGTGCTTTACGCTAAGTATGCCAATCCAGATACGGCGGTCTTTGAATTAACCATGGGAATCACTGGTGCGCTAAAAGCCAGCTCATCACGATTTGTGGCACAACCAACACAGCTTGATAGCTATGAAACCCTATTTGCTCGTTTGGCAGATGCTGGTGAACAGCAATACCGTGCCCTGACTGATAACACAGAAGGCTTCTATAAATTTTATTCTGAAGCCACACCTGTACAAGAAATCTCATTGCTGAATATTGGCTCACGCCCTGCCCATCGTAAAAAAGGACTGCCAAGTAAGTCTACCATTAGGGCGATACCTTGGGTATTTGGCTGGTCATTGGCTCGCTTTACCCTACCTGCTTGGTACGGAGTGGGCAGCGCTTTGGATAGTGTCAAACAAGATGAAAGCCTGATGAAGGAGATGAATAAAAACTGGCCATTTTTCAGTGCCTTTATCAGCAATATTGAAATGGCCTTTACCAAATCTGAGATGAGTATTGCCCGTGCATACAGCCAATTATGTGAGGATGAAACCTTACGCGAGCAAATAATGCAGGCAGTCATTGATGAGCATGAACTTACCAACGCAGGTCTTAACTCATTGCTAGATCAAGAGTCTTTACTTGCAAACCAACAAGACTTGGCCCATTCCTTGGAGTGGCGTAATGCCTACTTAGACCCGATTAATTATATTCAAATCGAGCTACTCAAACGCATGCGCCAAAAAGATACAACAGAGGATAAACTCGCTGTAGAAGACCCTTTAATTCGTAGTATCAACGCCTTAGCCGCAGGATTACGCAATACAGGCTAGGATTAAGAATAGCAATATCCTTAACGGTTTGAACCAGCTTCCTAACTGAGTTGATTCAGTTTAAAAATAGTACAGTACTGCTGGAATGAATTTTTTGAAGCCTCTGGAGTGCGAAGCGCACAGCAAGCGAAAAAAATTTATACCAGCAGCACGCTAATAAAGATATGTTTCTTTTATATCGAACTCACTCTATTGCAGTATGTCAACTCAGTTTTTTATTCATAGTTTGAAAATAACTTTTAATCTGATAATAACTTTTGAAAGACTAGTATTTGATTGTTTGCAGGCATCGCATATCTCTCATTTAATATTAAACGATGTTGTTCTGCTAATTCTATGATGTCTTCAAAATTGCGAATGCCACTGTTTACATCACGCTGCCGTAAGCTAATATCAAACTGCTGGTTACTCCCACTGGTATAGTGTCCGTTTTCGTTAAATGGCCCGTATACGATCAGCTTTCCGTGTGCAGGTAGTACGCCTCCAACCAAGTTAAATAATTGCTCAACCAAAGGCCAAGAGATTATATGCAGAGTATTGGCCATAAATACCGCATCATAAGGTGCAGCAACAGCCTTATTCACTGGCACGGGATCATGAGCTAAATTAAAAGCAAGCGGTGCATATAAGTTAGCGGCAGGATGAGCAGCATGCCACGCATTGATACTTGCATGATTATTGACAACATCACTAGTTTGCCATGTCAAATGCGCTATTCTGGGTGCAAAATAGACGCTATGTTGGCCAGTACCTGAGCCAATCTCTAACACATGCAGGGAGTCTTTTAGCTCTTTTTGCAAAACAGATAGGATTGGCTGCTTATTGTTCTCACAAGCTTGTGAAAAGGGTAAGTTAGCTGTCATATTAATAAATACCTGCTTCTAATCCAGCGGCAAGCGTCATGGCAAGCTCTTCCACTTGCTCAGTAAAGCTGTCTTGCCAATCACCTTGTAAGATCAATGCTTCTTGAATCCACTCCCAGCGCAGTCCAGTGGTAATGGTCTTCATAGCAAGTTTGGTACCTGTACCATCATGTCCTGCTCGAATATATAAGGCAAACGGCATACCCTGTTTCTCTTCCAATACAGGATAATAGCAACGATCAAAGAAATCCTTGGTTAGCCCCGCCATATAAGCCAAGTTTTCTGTCGTCCCTAGCAATAGCGCATCTGCTGCCAGTACATCTTCAGGCTGTGTGTCCTGTGGCGACTTTAGGATGACATTAATATCTATATCAGGATGATTAGCCCCGTCATAAGCCGCTTGTGCTAATTTTTTTGTATTAGGCGATGGTGCATGCGCTACAATAAGTAAAGTTTTGGTAGCCATATCAATTACCGCCCGTATGGTTAAGCGTCACGTTCTGTATGATGTCAGGATGTATGCTTTGAGCGACAGGGCACGTAAGCGCAGTGTTATAGAATATTTTTTGCGTTTTATCGTCTAGCTGTTGATTAAAAGTAATAGCGATATGTACTTCACTGACACGTCTGGGATCAGCTAGCATGACTTTAGTCACTTCAGCAGTAGTACCTGCGATATTAATCTTCATATCACGAGCTTTGATACCAACAATGGTCAGCATACAACTGGCTAAGCTCGTCGCCAATAAATCAGTCGGCGAAAAAGCTTCACCCTTTCCTTGATTGTCAGTTGGTGCATCGGTGATGATTTCATTGTTTGACTGTAAATGAATGGCGCTAGTGCGTAAGTCACCTTGATACGTTACTTTTGAAGTTGTCATATTATTACCCTACTTTTAAATTGACTTCTTTGTAATTAATTTAGTTGAAATTTTTGTATTCTTCACTATTCATACCTCGAACCATTTTAATAGATGTGCGATAAGTAATGATTATAGAGAAATATCACACTTATTTGTACGAATTCGAAAGTAATAACTTGATATCCTACATTTGCCCACTATAATTGTTGAATTAATATATTGTGATACAGCCAAACCTCGAAGGGGTAAATTTAATGAATATTCATGACCTATCTGAATATCAGTTATATAAACTGAAGTCTATAGATCCTACTCTCAGTTTAGACTGGTCTGAAGTTGTAAACAGCATCGTTCCAAAACTAAATCAGCAAGGTCAAGACACAGTTTATGAAAATATATTAAAACCACGAGGTATTTTTCTTAACTCTGAAAACAATCTAGTTCATAAAAGCCCTGATACATTGAGACAAACTTTAGAAAATTTTTATACAAACAATCAAGAACTAACTGCTATTTCACGGCATATGTTAAAAATTATCGACCCAAGCATTAACGCTTACAACGCTATCAAGCTGGCTGATGAAGTCGAAGCAGTTCTTAGCTATCTTGATAGTTTAGACATAAATAATATCATCTCTGATCAGAAATATAGGCAAAGAATACGGATAGCATTTCTGTATGATTTGGCTATATGGATAGATAGTATTGCTCTAGAAATTAAACCAGGTCTACGTAAACTGGATACTAATATCATCAAGTCCTACTTCAAAGAAGTTTTTATTAAACAACAAATACAAGGACGCGACTTTCGTAATTGGGACTCATCAGATCTTAGCTTTCAAGAGCTCACACATCTTCCCTCCTTTATCAAAAAAGAAGGGAAAGACAGAAAATTCTTTATTGTGGAAGGACAGGATTATTGGTTTTTAATTGGTAGTGCAAATAAAGTTGACAAAAATGCTTATTCTTTCCGTCGATTTCTTTACGAAGATGAAAGTGGTAATAACATCAAAAAGTATATCTACTTAACTCATATAGTTCTTAAAAAAAACCAAATGCATGATCATCAATATATGGAGCATGCTGCCTACTGTATGACAAGGCTATATACACTTGATGTAGGTGTCTCGGACACACTGCTGAGATCTGTGCATGAGATTCAACAGTTATATCAAAACTACCTACAACCTTTACTAAGAGCACCTCTTGAACAAGATGGCAGCAACCCAGAGATTGTAATTAGAGAGCGCTTGATCAAATTTGAAAAGCAGTTATCTATACTGATACTGCAAAAACTACCTGGAATGATCGAAGTAGCACTTCACGATGTAAATGATCAAGACTATTTATTTTATCATCTAGATCAGTTGATAAAAAAAATGAGTGAAAATGTTGAAGATTTTCGATTACAGCCTTTTTCTATGTACTCAACCAGTAGTGAAATAATGGCTGTAAAGTTAACCTCTATGGCACAATTATTAAATAAATCACGTAGCCTACTTTGCTCTCAAGAGAAAACAGTAGGTGATCATACCGAAACTATGAAAGCAACATTAGAAATCATAAAAGCAAATCTTGAAGAAACTGAGGATTCCATAGAAAACTTGAAATCTTTAAAGGATAGTATAGACGATTATAGATATATAAAAGAAAACGGTAGATTCTGGCAAAAACTGATATCTCGAAAAGCTCCTGAATACTCATTAGAAGATATATATGAAATGGAGCAAAGCTTGCAAGAAGATTTTTTTATGTCAACCGTTCGTTTGGCTAAAATACAAAATGAAAGTATGATTTACGTCGAATTTGAATGTAATCGCATCATTAATGAGCACTATAGGCATTATGCCATTGCAGACGGTAAGCTAGGAATAACTCGTTTGCCAAGGATACTGCGCTTGAATGAGGATAAAAGTAAATTCAATATAGAATCTATAAGAGATGTAATATATCAAGATCTTTTTAAATCTAACCAACAATGGAACCCGCATAACGCTTGATTAAGACCTTATACCCTCCACCCTCCCCTCCTTAAACCGAGGGGATTCCTACCGCTAGACGCTCAAGCCCAAGCATAAGCATAAGAGTATTTTTGGCCGCATTAACATCGCGTTCATGAGTGAAACCGTACTCGCAAAGCCATTCTCTTGTTCGCAAACCTGTTCTACCTCTTGGACTGTTTTGGCGTGAGTCTCAACAACAACAGGGCTGGGTGGTGGAGCTTTCATTCACTATAATATAGGTATTAAATTATAAAATACTTTCTAAGTCTGAAGCTACTCTAACATTAACGCTACAACGCTTCATTCTCAGTTTAATCATAAAGAGAACTCAACAACCCTTTACACATCACCAATATTTATAATAAATAACAGCGCCTAAAATTTTATAGAATAATTGAGATTTCAAATTTTAATTTATTAAAAGTAGGTAGCTGATTATGCTAAAAAAATTATTCAAACCCAAGTACGTTAAGTTCGATGACAAATATACCACGCTAAGTCCAGAAGATCAGCAGACGATGGAGATGATCACCGCTGACATACGCGAATATGTTGAAAAAAGTAAAGAAGCCAACGATCTTGACCACCATACCCGCGCTGTCCATGCCAAGAGCTATTGCGGACTCAAAGCAAAGTTTGAGATTTTGGATAATTTGCCCAAAGAGTACGCGCAAGGACTGTATGCAAAAGCAGGTATTCACGATGCGGTGATTCGGTTCTCTAACGCGGCGGCAGGTGTGGATGCGGATAGAAGGTTGGGCTTAGGACAAGGCTTAGCGATCAAAATATTCGATGTACCGGGCAAAAAGCTGACTCCTGGTGAAGAGGACTGTACCACCTTTGATTATGCGCTAGTGAATGGGCCTATCTTTTTTACCAACAGCCTAAAAGATTACGCCTATCTATCTAAACTGAACTTTGAGTTAAACAGCTATTTAGGCGATGGCTTGCTAGGTAAAGGTAAACTAGTCTTTGATTGGCTAACCAAATACGGCAAAGCGTTTCCCAATGTAGAAGCTGTAAGGACCTTAAATGCCTTTAGAAAGCTCGCTACCATTCCACCAAAGAACGCTTGGCTATATGATTACTTCTCACAAGGCGCGTGTCGTCATGGCGACTACATGGCAAAAATTAGAATAACCCCTACTAAAGCGTCCGCTGCCAAGATCAAACGTCGTGACATTCATTTATTCACAGAAGATGAGGCTATTCGTCCTGTTATTATTAAAGAGATTCAAGAACACGATTATCAGTTCAATGTACAAATTCAGTTATGTCGTAATCTTAAAAAGCAACCTATCGAGACACTGACTAAAGAATGGGACGAATCTGATGCACCTTTCGTCACAGTAGCGACCCTAACCGTACCTTGTCAGGAGGTGCCAGACGATCGCAATATAGAAGCGATAGAGAACCTGAGCTTTACGACCTTTAGATGCTTAGAAGAGAATCGCCCTATAGGAGTCATTCAAACCTCACGTCTGCAAGCCTATAAGACGTCTTCTGATACCCGTCATAAACTAAACGGTATAAGACGTAAAGAGCCTAGTAGTTTAAAAGAAGTGTTTGATAAATCAACTACTAAATAATACCATTCCCAAAAATTAGAGTAACGCAGAAAAATTGTGCAAGTACTACACCTAGTAGGCTTAGCAAATTTGACAACGTTAATTGCACTTTTTGGGTTTGGTATAACTATGCTGTTCATGGTAATAGTCTAAATCAAAACGACAAAAACCATCATTCTTACGAGTGATGGTTTTTTTATATACGAAAATGAAAGACAAAAGAAAACCCCCTTAGCAATTAAGCCAAGGGGGTTTTACTTTTAGAATAGAGAGCTGACGATGACCTACTCTCACATGGCCGGGGCCACACTACCATTGGCGCGATGATGTTTCACTTCTGAGTTCGGGAAGGGATCAGGTGGTGCCATC
>NZ_JASDCF010000001.1 GCF_030408035.1 Psychrobacter sp. APC 3426 | reverse complement strand
ATTAAATAGATATTGATGATAAATTCGTCTATGGGCATCTCACAACTCCATTGTATTCTTGGTCGAAAACAATAGATTAGTGAGGTGCTCTTCTTTTTTCAATCACTTTCGAAGTTGAGAGTGGGGTATTAATTGGTCTTTATAATATATTTGAAAAAGGAAATACCTATGACTACCGTCTTAGTCATTGACGACTCGCCATCTGAAATGGCGAAATTTCGCGACATGCTTTCTAAAAACAACTTTCAAGTTTTAGAGGCGACCAACGGTGAGCAAGGCTGTCAGATGGCCGCTGATCATTTGCCTGATGTCATATTGATGGATGTGGTGATGCCTGAAATGAATGGTTTTCAGGCCACGCGCAAAATTACCCGTGGCAAGACTACCGCCCATATTCCAGTGATTATGATCAGTACCAAAAACCAAGAAACAGATAGAGTCTGGGGCAAGCGTCAAGGCGCTAAAGAGTATATGACCAAACCCATTGATGAGCGTGGATTGGTTGATATCATTCGTAGAGTAGTGGGGTAGCTTGTGGCATCCAAGGGGTTTATTGAGCTTCTGCGATTAGCAGATTTGGCACGCGCGCGTAAAAGTGGTCGCCGCGGTGGGCAAGAGTATGACTGGCAAGGCGTGGTATTTGAGATTGGTGGACAACGCTTAGTTGCTCCAATGGGGCAAGTATCAGAGGTCTTGGCCATGCCAGAGTATACAAGCTTGCCTTTAGTAAAGCCTTGGATGCTAGGTATTGCCAATATTCGTGGACGCTTATTACCATTGACGGATTTGTCCAAGTTTCTAGGAGTACCGAGCCGGTTGACGCAGATGAGTCAACGCAAAGTTATTGTCATCGATCATGATAATCTCTTTTCAGGGTTGCTGGTGGATCAAGTCATTGGTATTGAACAGTTTACCAACGAGCAATATCGTGCAGAGGCCATCGAGCCAAGCTCGCCCTTTGCTCCCTATAATCATGGTAAGTTTTATAAAAATGACCAAGATTGGTATGTGTTTATGCCAAGTTTGCTCGCGCAGGATCTGAACTATACGGATGCTGCCATATAGCTGTCGATAATAGAATCTCTGCCTGTTAGACCACGGCAGAGTAATAGCGACTGACACAATGCGGTTGGATGTCAGCATTCATACAGGCTTTGTTAATCATTGTTTTATAACAATAAGATTGTCAAAGTCAGTCACGATAAGACTTTGATGATTGTTTGAAAGGAATACGTAAGATGAGTGATGTTATAAAAAAACCTGTAGCTGGTACACCTAATACAACAGTGGGTGGCGGAGATTCTCATAGTGAGTGGAACTTATTACTAGGACTTTTTGCGGTGATAAGTGTGGCTTGTCTGTTTTGGCTAGGCAACTCCTTATCTTCAGTGAGTCAGTATTTCTCTGACTTTAATCAATCAGTAATTTTACCAGTGATTGTACTTGTAATAGGTATGTTAGGCATTTTCTTTGCCCTATATAAGCTACTCAAGCAACGTGGTGGCTCAGAGCGTTTGCTAATCGAGAAAGAAACCTTACGTCGTCGTCAAGAAGCAGAAGCAGAGTCTGAGCGTGCTCGTCAAATTCAAGAAGAGAACGAGCGTAACCAGATTGCCATTTTGCGTCTACTTGATGAGCTGGGTGATTTGGCAGATGGTGATTTGACCGTTAATGCGACAGTATCAGAGGACTTTACCGGTGCCATTGCTGACTCAGTAAACTTTGCAATTGACCAACTACGTCAGTTGGTATTGGTTATTAACAGTACCGCTGATCGAGTCTCGCAGTCATCAGAGCAAACGCAGATGAATGCCGTTGAGTTAGCAGAAGCCTCTGAAAATCAAGCGCAAGAGATTGCAGGTGTGTCCGCAGCTATTAATGAGATGACGGTTTCAATTGACCAGGTTTCGAATAACGCTGCAGAATCTGCAACCGTTGCCCAGCGTTCAGTTGCTATTGCGCACAATGGGGCAGAAGTCGTACAACGCTCTATTGAGGGTATGAACGTTATTCGTGATCAGATTCAAGAAACCTCAAAACGTATTAAGCGTCTTGGTGAGTCTTCGCAAGAGATTGGTGATATCGTTGGTTTGATTAACGATATTGCTGACCAGACCAACGTTTTGGCATTGAACGCCGCCATTCAGGCATCGATGGCTGGTGAAGCCGGTCGAGGCTTTGCGGTCGTTGCTGATGAGGTTCAGCGTCTTGCTGAGCGTTCAGCCAATGCGACCAAACAGATTGAAACACTGGTTAAAACCATTCAGGCTGATACCAACGAAGCCGTTGTTTCAATGGAATCAACGACTTCCGAAGTAGTACGTGGTGCTCGATTGGCGAAAGATGCTGGTGAAGCACTAGAAGAAGTGCAGAGCGTTTCAAACACCTTGGCTGACTTGATTCAAAACATCTCAAACGCTGCATTGCAGCAGGCTGAGTCTGCAGGTCACATCTCACATACCATGAACGTCATTCAGGATATTACCTCACAGACCTCTTCAGGTACCATGGCAACAGCACGCTCGATTGGTGAGTTGAGTGAGATGGCTGCAGCACTGCAAGAGTCAGTAACAGGTTTTAAAATCTCAAATGATGATGAGATGAGATGTTAGAAGAAGAAGTGCTAGATAACGAAGAAGCGTACTCAGAAAGCGTTTCGTAAGCACTTTTAGTACCTACTGCAGTGAATTGTGTTTGGCGCAGTAGGTGCTAAAGGTCAGCGCATTATTGAGAAAAATTAATGGCTGTACAAGTAAAACGTACAGCAGCAATCATAGTAGGTCACGTGGACAATCGTACTCAACCAGACAGCAATCTAGTTAAGACAATCACTCCGACGTCGGCCAATGCTGTGATGCATGATGATAGTCTTGACGCCAAGCAGTGGCAGCGATACATAGAGCAAGAAATTGGATTTGTTCTACCAGATGTCCAGCTACAATGGCTGATAAATGCGATTGATCATACCGCAATGTCACGTGGTCTGACAGCCAAAAAGCTGTGGTATCAATTACCAAAAAATGATGAACTGCGTCAGCAATTACTGGATAAAGTGCTCATTCATGAAAGTCGTTTTTTTCGTCATAAGCCCTCTATAGATTTTGTGACAGAATGTGCCTTACAACATCAGCATCAGCGCCTGCAGATGACAGCTACTGCTGTTGAAAGACCTGACTCTGTTGAAAAAGCTCACCATTTTGAACACGCTAATGATGCTAACTGCCATAATGATGGCTTATTCCGGATTTGGAGCGTGGGCTGTGCCAGTGGTCAAGAAACTTGGTCAATTGCCATGAGTTTGGCATCCAAGCTGTTGACTGACTTTGCCATACTCGGTACCGATGTCAGCGAACAAGCTTTGAAAAAAGCAACCTTGGCTCAATACGGAAAACGGCAACAGTCCCTCATCCCGCAGAGTTGCCAGCCGTTTATTTATCCTTTGCCAGCAAATAAAACAAACGATGAATCAGCTACTTTTGAGACAACGAATGTAGAACCATCAACCACAACGACTAAGCAACATTGGCAGGTTGCGCCGCATTTGCAGCAGTATGTCAGCTTTGCTTTACATAATATTATTGAACAACAACCACCGACAGCGCATCTTCAACAGGTCATTATCTGCCAAAATATGCTGTTATATTTTCGCAAGTTTGACCAGCGAGATATTTTGGCACGGCTATCCGAGCAATGTGCGGTAGGTGGATATATTATATTGGCTCCAGGTGAGGCGTTATTTTGGCGTCCTGCAAATATGCGCCGTATTGCACACCCACAAGTGAATGTGTGGCAAAAAATAAAAACCTAAAAACCAGTGCCTAAATTATTGCCGAATTATTGCCTAGACGAGTTAGGATAAACCTATGAAAAACCAGCCCAATGACATAGTGACGCTTGAGTGGTTATTGCCACTATTTAATCAGCAATTATCACAGGTATCTGATGGCTGGCAATTAGGCGCTGACCGCACTAATTACGAGCAGATGGTACAGGAGTATCATCAACTTGGTGGTGCGCTCATTATGAGCAATCTTCCTCTATTGGCCAACTTAGCCTACAAACTTAGTAAGCTATCAGAAGTCAGAACTGACGATGACTTTTCTGCTGATGATCGCCGTATTGGGCAGTTCGCACATCGATTATTACAGCGTGAGCTGACGCAGTATGCGCATACTGGTAGCCATCATGCCGCCCTAATCAATAAAGCAGCAGAAGAGCTTGTTAATGCATTATCACGGTTGGGTGTGGCGACAGGCTCATTATCAACTCCTACAACATCTGCCGATAAGCATCCTAGCTCAAACCAAGAAATCGCTGAAGGCAGCAGTGTCAACAGCATTGATATAGCAGTACCGGCAAGTCGGTCGACGACTCATTTGGCTGATGATCAGTATCAGCAGTTGTTAGTAGTGTGGCGACAACAAGTGCAGGAATTATTGGTTGCTAATAGCAATCAACCTTCTTTACTCGCGACCCTAGAAAAAGTCAGTCAATACCTATGGCAAACTACCCAAGAAAGTGATGTACAACGCCTTTGGTATTTGACCGAGCTATGGTTAAACGATTTGTCTCATAATGACTTGCCCTTACCTGAAAACTACGCACCCATTCTAAGCGAACTTGAGCAGGTAATAGAATCTTGTGCGCAGCAAGATGAACTCTCATCTAGTGTTGTCAAAAACTTAATTACCACCCTTTATATTGAATTAAGCGGTCTTTCGCAGAGTAGCGAGAGTACGCAATCGATACTAAACAACCTACCTCAGAATACGACGACGACACCACGGTTTTTACCGCGCATACTCACTGAGATTGAAGCGCTTATCTTTAATTTAGACAAGCCTGAGATGCTTTTACCACCGTTACAAACGATTAAAAGTCAGCTTGAGGGTCGAGGCTGGACTTATTATGCCTCACAGGTTGCATTAATACTGACAGATATACAGCAAGCACTTTTATCAGAGACGGCATTTACCCAAGAGCAGTGGCAGATTGAGCGTAAGCTTCAAGAGCTATATAACGCTATTTATAACACTGAACAGGCGATTGCTCAAAAGATTGGCGATGCTTCTTCTTTTGTAACCTTATCCGAGATGTTGGAAAATGCGGATAAACAGCCAGTAGATAGTGATGAGACGATTGTTACAGGTGATGGTTTACGTGAGCTTCGCATCACAGTAGAGGATGTCAAACAAAGTTTTAATGAGTATATACAGCGTCAAAATATCCAGTCGCTGCCCGCTGCTGCTGAGTTTGCCAAGGTTGCTCAAGCTTTTGATGAGATGGGGCTACCTACAATTAGCCAAGCGATAGAGAATGTCGCCAGTATATTCACACGATTGGCCACTCATGAGATTGACACTTTGAGTTGGGATGTGACTCAAGCATTGGCCAAAGCACTTACTTCTATCGAGTTATTGCTCGATTATCTGGCGCAGCAGGTTTTTGATCAGCAGCTTTTGGCGCTAGCAAATGAGCATACTGCACAAGCAGCGATGCTACTTGATACTTATATCGAAGCACCAGAAACCGTCAATGCGACTTTTCTGACTCAAAAGCCCGTAGCGACTGATGTCGTTCGCTATGATGATAGTGGTGAAATTGCGCCTGTGGCCGACCAAGCGGCTGGTGAGCAAGCACTTGATGATTTACATATTGAGAATGTGCCGATGGTAAATGAGTACACGGAGAGTGACGCATTGGCGCGTGCTCGTGAGCAAGTAAAACCTGATAACTTTGAGATGGATTCAGATATTCGTGATATCTTTGTCGAAGAGGTCACGGAAGTGATCGCTGATCTCGAAGACTTCTTACCTATCTGGCAACAAGATTCACAAGATTTGACCCCTCTGACAGAGGTTCGTAGAGGGTTTCATACGCTCAAAGGCTCAGGCCGAATGGTTGGCGCATTTAGTATCAGTGAAATGGCATGGTCGATTGAAAACCTAATGAATCGTCTATTGGATAAAACCTTGCCAGTGACTGACGAGGTCGTCAATCTAGTAATGGACACCGCAAAGCACTTACCAGCGTTGGTTGAAGATTTTAACGCACAACAGCCGCCAAGTTTTGATCCTGCTATTACCATTCTCCAAACTCATAATTTGATGACAAAACAGCCAGTTGATTCTGGGCTCGCTATCGTTAAACCGGCGGTGACTGATGTTAAAAATAATGTGACAGACGAAAAATCAGCTGGTGAAAGTCTCTCGGCTATAGAGTCAAACCACTTACAGTCAACTGCCGATGACCTAGAACTGTCAGAAATTGAGCTATCAGAAATTGAACCACAAGAAAGTGTAGAGATGAGCGATGGTTCTGATAGATATAATGAGGTAGGTGCTCAATCAATTTCCTTAACCAACCTTGATATTCCAACAGTACTTGTGCCCTTTATACAAGAGACTGAGCAGCTATCAGCGGATGCTAATGATGCAGATCCTGATATAAAAGAAATCTTTATAGAAGAAGCGGATGAGGTACTGAGTGAAATTGTGCCTTTATATGAAGATTGGCGACTATCACCAACTGACCTTAATGGACTGACGGATATTCGCCGCGGATTCCATACCTTAAAAGGTTCAGGTCGTATGGTTGGTGCTCACTACAGTGCTGAGCTCGCATGGGCTATCGAAAACATGCTGAATCGTATCCTAGATAATACGGTTGTGGCTTCGGCAGACATACGCCAGCTTGTCTCAGATGTATTAGCAGCCTATCCTGCGATGCTAACGACGTTTGAAAATGACAGTCAAGATTACTCAGCGATGATCCCCTTATGGGTTGCCTGTGCCAATGCCTATAGTAAGCAGTTAGGTCAAGAATTTAGCTACTCTGATTTATATCAGCAAGCAGTAAATACGTCTGAGCCTGAAAATATTGAGAATATTGTATTACCATCTGACGCATCTGCTCTAGATGACAGTGGCATGGTTGAGATGGATAGCACATTGCATTCAATTCAATCTGTGAACGAGATGATGGCAGAGGCGCCAGTAATACTGATGCCTCAAACTGAAGAAGAAAAAGCATTTTGCGATATCTTTATTGATGAAGCAGAAACGCTACTACAGGATATTGATCAATTTGTGCTTGCCCATCGAGGTGAGTCTCAGGTTGAAGTCACTGATGACATTGTAAGAGCATTCCATACCTTGCGGGGCGCGTCTGGTTCTAGTGCTTTGGCAGCAATTAGCGATGTCAGTGCAACGATAGAACACAGTTTAGAGTTTCTACAACAGCAAGATACAGCGATGACAGCTCAGCATTTAGAGGCATTGGCCCAATCTGCGACGCTCATCAACGGTTATTTAAACAACTACAAGCAGAGTGCGCAGCAACAAGATACCTCGCTAGTAGATACGCAAAGTCAGCAAGATATAGCATCACTACAAGCCATGCTTGGTGAGCAGTATGTCATCAGCGATGCCAATACTGTACCTGATAACAAGCCGACGATAGAGCAGTTATTGGATGACAGTATTGACGAGTTGTTAGATGCTGAATGGGAGCTGGATGAAGCGCTCAGTGATTCTGATATCGACTCTGTTCTGCATTATATAAATCAGCAGCTTACCCAAATCCATTACCTTGGCAATAAAGCACAAGAATTTCCAAAATTCACCTCAATTCTTGAGGCGTTGGGCGGTGCTTATCGCTACTTGAATACTCACCCTGAGTCAGCGAGAGACAAGGACGTTCAGTCTGTATTGCTTGCTGGTCATGCGCAATTAGTGGGCTTGTTCGATGCTTTGGCTGGCAGTACCTCGTTAAAAGTAGATACGCAAGTCCTTAAAGACTTGCAAGTTATCTCTATACTTGCTGAGAATGACGATGCGGCTGATGAAGCAGTATGGACTGTCACTGCTATCGCAGCACCTGATCTGCAGCTTGAGTCTATTGATACCGATGAAGAGCTGTTAGAGATATTCTTGGAAGAAGCCCAAGAGCTTGACGTTGCGCTTGATGAAAGCTTTAACAAATGGCGCGCTGACATCACCAATATCAATGCACTAAAAGTATTACAACGTCATCTGCACACCATCAAAGGTGGGGCGCGGATGGCAGGTATACGCAGTATTGGCGATTTGACTCATGAAGCTGAAAGTGTTTATGAAGCCTTTGTAGACAACAGAAAAGCGCCAACAGAACAGTGGCTTAAGATTATGCAAATGGTACAAGACACCATGTCATTGCAAATCACACACATTGTTCGCTATCAAAAATCATTTTTTGCCACAGAGCTGATTGAGCAGTTGCAGCAGCTTGAAAAATCTAAAGTAATACCAGAAGCGGTTGAGCTCATTATACCTGTACCAAAAAATCATTTTGAAGCTCAAACTCAAAACACGACTATTGAAAGCACTCAAAGCACTGATGAGTCTACAGATGCTGTCACTCTAGATAGAATGATTCAGCAATCATGGGCCAACGGCTTACCTGATCCTGATATCTTAGAGGTCTTTTTAGAGGAGGCTGAAGAACTTACTAACCGTAATAGATATCTGCATGTATTCTTAAAAGATGTAAACAACAAGGTAGCGCTACAAGCACTTCAGCGTGATTTGCATACTATTAAAGGTGGGGCGAGAATGGTCGCAGCCGATGGTATCGCAGACCTAGCCTATGAGATGGAAGCGACTTATAAAGACTTTGTCAGTAACCGTCGTCCAGCCAACAAAAAAGTTTTAGAGTTGATAGTTGCTTGTCATGACTGGTTGGCAGATGCAGCCTTTATGTTGAGTCACCATGTCAATCCACCAACACCGACATTGTTGATTGAGGCGCTACAACAGTTTGCTAAAAACCCAAGTGCACTAAAACAAGTGCCAAAAGAGACGCTACAATCACAGCGCAAAGCAATATTAATCGCTAAAGAAGCACAAGACGCTCAGTATCTAGAAAAAGACATCAGTCAAATGCCGCCTATGCTAGCGAGTAGTGGTGAGGAAGAAGAGAATACCAGTAATAACGAGATGATTCGTATCTCAGGTGGTTTGATTGAGCATATGATTAACCTGTCTGGTGAGTCTGCTATTAACCGCGCCCGTATCGATATGGGTATGAGCAGCTTGACCAACAGTATTGAAGAGATGGGTATTACGGTACAGCGTTTAGCCGATCAGCTACGCCGGATGGAAACTGAGCTTGAAGCACAAATTCTATCGCAAATCGATGATGAGTTGATTAACCATGAAGGATTTGACCCATTAGAGATGGATCAATACTCCTCCTTAAATCAGCTGTCAAAGTCCCTATCAGAGTCGGCGTCGGATTTGGTAGACATTAATCACACCTTATTAGAAAAGACCAGAGATAGCGAGAGCCTGCTGCTACAACTTGCGCGTACACAGAACGAGCTGCAAGATGGTCTGATGAACTCAAGGATGGTACCGTTTACCCGCTTGACGCCACGTCTCGAGCGTATCGTACGTCAGACAGCGAATGAGCTTAATAAGTCGGTGGACTTGACGATTGTCAATGCTGACGATGAGATGGATAGAACCATTCTAGAGCGTATTACCTCGCCGCTCGAGCACATGCTACGTAATGCGGTTGACCATGGTATTGAAAACACCTCAACACGTTTAAAAGCTGGCAAAGAGCGTAGTGGGCGTATCACATTAGATGTTCGCCGTGAAGGTAGCGAAATCGTTATTGAGTTAGCGGATGATGGACGTGGTATCGATGTCGATGCTGTACGTAATAAAGCTATCTCTCAAGGGCTTATCGACGCCAATGACAGTAGTCTCACTGACCTCGATATCATGCAATATATCTTTAACGCTGGACTGAGTACCAGTAACCAGGTGACACAAATCTCCGGCCGTGGCGTTGGCATGGACGTGGTGATTAGTGAGGTTCGTCAGTTGGGTGGCGCGGTATCCGTCGTTTCAGAGCTCGGTAAAGGGTCAACCTTTACCATGCGTCTACCATTGACGGTGGCAGTATCTGATGCCTTGGTGGTTCGTGCAGCAGATCGTTACTATGCGATTCCATTGGTACAGATTGAGCGTGTGGTTCGTATCAACCCAGAAAAGCTGTATGATTACTATCAGTCTGGTGATGCCACATTAAACTTTGAAGATACCGATTACCGAGTACGCTATTTAAACGAAATTTTATCGGGCAATAAGCTGAATGAATTGGTGGTGAACACCAATACCAGCTTGCCACTCATTATTATTAAAAACCGTGCCGGACAGAATATTGCTCTGCAGGTCGATCAGATTGCAGGGTCACGTATTGAGGTTGTGGTAAAACCTTTGGGTCAGCAACTGTCTAATCTATCAGGCGTTTCAGCAGCGACCATTATGGGTGATGGTTCGGTCATGCCTATCTTGGATCTGATTGCATTGATGCGTAATGCACCACTGGTGAAAGACGTATCAAAATCTGGTGGTATGCAATCTAAGCCGACGGTACTGGTCGTCGATGACTCAGTAACCGTGCGTAAAGTAACGTCGCGCTTCTTAGAGCGTCAAGGCTTCAATGTCGCTGTCGCAAAAGATGGTATCGATGCGATTGAAATCCTGCAAGAGACCACGCCGGATATGATATTACTAGACATCGAGATGCCGCGTATGGATGGTTTCGAAGTCGCGACTCAAGTCAGAAACAATCAGCGCTTACATCATATTCCAATCATTATGATTACGTCACGAACTGGTGAAAAGCATCGTCAGCGTGCACTAGAGATTGGGGTAAATGACTATATGGGTAAGCCATTCCAAGAAACAGAGCTGCTTAATAAAATCCAGAAGCTACTGGGTAAAGAGGTCAGCCTGACTCATGAAGGATAATGCACGTGTTTTGGCACTGAGAGGGATAGCAAAAGAAGGTATCAAGGTGCTGGTCGTTGCAGAAGAGCATCATCAGCGTATGGCGTTTTCAGATACGGTACGCAGTTGCGGCTTTACTCTAATCGACTGTGTGTCACGAGCACAGCTAAAACAAAAGCCTGAGCTCTCTGATATAGACATAGATATTTGGCTGATAGACAGTGATTACGATGATGATATGGCGACCGTCACAGCAGCGTCCAAACCTGCTGCGGTTTTAGTAGGTTTTAGCCAAGCACCTTATCTTAACGAAGCTCAGCCCTATGCTAAATGGCAGCGCAAGTTGAAGCGCAAGCTTGCACAAATGCTCGCCTTACCAACCTTGGTACATACGCCAGTCTATAAGAGCGATACAGTAGATACAGAGTGGCGCTATGTAGTGTTTTTGGGTGCGTCTATGGGCGGACCTAGTGCGGTAAAAGAGTTCTTGGATAACTTATCGCCCACGCTACCGATTTGTATTTTATTGGCCCATCATTTTAACCAGACCATGATTGGAACGTTGCCTCGTATTTTGAATCGCCATAATGAATGGCGTTGTCAGGTGATTACATCATCGCAGCGCCTGCGAGCAGGTCAGTGTCTGATAGCACCGATTGACAAGCAGATTGTCTGTGATTCGACTGGCCGAGTAATATTGTTAGATCAGCCATGGAGCGGAGAATACAAGCCTGCTATTGGCGAGATTCTAAAAAATACGAGTGACGTTTATGGTAGTGAGCTGATAAATATTATATTTTCAGGCATGGGCAATGATGGCTCTCAATATTTACATCTTATCCAGGATAATGACAGCCAACTGTGGGCACAAGACCCGAGTCTAAGCGCTTGTCCGAGTCAGCCGCAGGCAATTGTGGATTCAGGGTATTGTGGATTTGTGGGTAGCCCTGCAGAATTAGCACAAAAACTTACCGATTATATTGGTGAAAGGGCAGCGACTGCCTCTTCGCGTTAACTTATTGCGAGCAATGTATGAAACAGATTTTAAAACATTCGTTTGAGGCAGTAAGCTTACTGACCACAAACAACGGTATGCTTGAGGTAACCATCGTTCCAGCCTCTAACCAGCCTGATTGGATTATTCCGAGCAGCTTGGTTTTGAGCGTGGATGAATATAGAGACAGTGTGAATGTTTCAACGTACGCCTGGCAGCAGCAGGATGTTCCTGTATTTCATTTGCTATCACAGGAGCAAACGCCTGATAAGATGATTGTGTTAGAAGGCAACACCTCAGAGCATCGTGTGGCGTTGCAGACTGCCGGCGAGCTGCAGCAGCTACAGGCACGTATCTCTGATGTCAAAGACGTTGACCTTCCTGCGCACTTAGCAGGATTAGATACTGATAGTGAACTTGCTAATGAAGCAGGCTTTACAGAAAATGTTGTGCTATCCTACCTTTTTCAAACGGTTATGATCGATGATACCGTCTATTTGGTGCCTGATTTGGAAAAAATTGCGCATCAATTGGTTGACTTAGACAGCTAGCTTCTAGTAAAAAGTAGGGCGTTAACATATTGCCTAACAGCTCCTTTTGCTACTAGATAAGCGTCTGTCTTATCCGTATATTGGTTGGTTATAAATAGCGATAAGGGTAATAGGGCAGCTCATGAACAATACGAATTCAAACTTGTCAAAGTGGTCAGTCACTAGCCGCTTGTTTCATTGGGTTAGTGCGGTTTTATTATTAGTCACTTGGATAATGATACTGTTATACGATAATCTCGATAGCAATCTATATATCGGACTGCATAAAGCGTTTGGCGTCAGCTTGTTATTTTGGATGATAGCGCGGGTGATAAACCGCATATTTACCAAAGCACCGGCACCGTTAGCAATGCCAAAATGGCAGTTAATCATCTCTCAATTGTCGCATTTTGCTCTCTATGCTATCTTGATTGCGATGCCACTGGCTGGGGTATTAATGTCAGTATATGGCGGTCGACCGATTGATATTTTTGGTCTTTTTCAGATTCCTGTTTTTGTCACGCCAGACAGAGGGTTGGCACGTTTTTATAACGATGTACATACTGATATTATTTGGCCAATGATTATTGCTTTTACGGTATTACATGTTGGTGCTGCTCTGTATCACCAATTTGTCAAAAAAGACAATGTAATGGCACGTATTAAGTAGTTGGCTTAGGAGTAATAGGTGTTAAAAAATCAGCTTAATATAGTCAGTGAAAAGTAATATTGATATCAGCAGTACCGTAGCTTATTTAGGATATCTTGACTATAGCTACTTGAAAATCTACTGTGAAAAAGACCGCTGCGTTTAAAAATGCCTTCTTCTTTGCCATAATAAGCACAAAGAAAAGCCCTAAGTAGATGCTTAGGGCTTTTTCGTATGAGTCATAAACTGCTATTTTGCAGAATAGCTTACCAGTTTACTTTTTATGCTCAGGTAAATTGATATTCATTTCTAACACATCTAAGCTGTCTTCAGAGCGGTGATTGATATTAACATCATCAATCTGCACACCATTGACATATTTATTGACCACTTCTAATATTTCGCGTTTCATTTTTTCGATGCGATCAACTGTTAGGCGATTGTTTAAGCGATTTTCGCTCGCAACAATCACCTTAAGACGTTCAGTGGCTAAGTTAGCGCTGCCCGCACTACTACTGTCGTCAGTACCAAATAGGCTACTCCAAAATCCTTTTTTCTTACTCATTATTAACCCCCAAACCAGCGCTGTAGTAGACTCTTTTTCTTCACATCGATATGACGCAACGGACGCTCTTCACCTAAGAAACGGGCAACGATGTCATCATAACATTGACCAGCAACAGAGTCGCCATAGTGAATCACTGGCTCACCATGGTTAGACGCTTCGAGCACTGAATGGCTTTCAGGCACAACGCCTAATAATGGCACTTTTAGGATGTCGTTAGAAATGGTGTCAATATCCATCATTTCGTTCGCCGCTGCACGCTCGGCGTTATAACGAGTGATGACCAAATGCTCACGTACAGAACCTTGGTTTTCTTCGACCTTCTTGGTCTGGCTTTGCAAAATACCGATAATGCGATCTGAGTCACGTACTGATGAAATCTCAGGGTTGGTGACGATGATTGCTTCATCAGCATGATACATCGCTAATTGTGCACCGCGTTCGATGCCAGCAGGAGAATCACAGATAATATAGTCGAACTGTTTAGACAGCTCATCCATAACTTCTGCGACACCTTCGTCTGTCAGAGCGTCTTTATCACGTGTCTGACTGGCGGGTAGGATATACAAGTTTTCAAGCTGCTTGTCTTTAACCAATGCTTGAGACAAGCGCGCATTGCCGTTAATAACATCAACAAAGTCGTAAACAATTCGGTTTTCACAACCCATGATCAAGTCTAGATTACGTAGACCCACATCAAAATCGATAACGACCGTCTTATAGCCACGCAATGCTAAACCGGCGGCAAAAGAGGCACTTGTCGTGGTTTTTCCCACACCGCCTTTACCTGAAGTGATTACAACTATCTTCGCCACAATGGCACACTCCTATGAATCAATGGGATATCTATTATATAAAATAGCGCACATTTATATTAATCATATAAAATATATGCACTACCTGCGAAGGTAGCCTAGCATAAATAAACGAAGATTTATAGCAAGTCTATACTAAAGTAAAAAATCTACTTATGTTTATGCTGTAAGGCTACGCTATCTAACGATTGCTCGTGAATATTGATGCTTAAGAATAACTCAGTATGCGCTGATGAATAGGGTAAATAGTGGCAGAGCCAGCAATACATCATAGGACAGTTTTGTTAAATAAACTTACAGCAATATTAATAAAACAATCCAGCTATATTCTGACTGAGTGACACTCTCTTATAAATCATTTCTAAACAGTTTTATTCTCTCAATTAAGGACAGCTAATTGGAAGCGGTCGTATAAGAAAATATCAATTATAGACTGATTCAGCCAGTCGCTTAAGCATCATCCATCACGGTAAATACTAAGCCTTCCCCTTCTACAAACCGCACTTGGACAGACCGATCAATCACATGCTCAGGTAAGTTATCACGTAGGCAGTACGTACCAGCAACCGATACCAATGAAGGATTGAAAACTTGACAGAAAATACGAGCATCTTTGTCGCCAGTCGCACCTGCTACCAAACGTCCTTGCGCACGGCCATACACGTGTAAACTATTATCAGTGATGGCTTCGGCACCACTATTGACACTATTGGTCAAAATCAAATCACCACCGACATGGTTGAGGCTTTGACCAGAACGTAGCATTTGGTCATAAATGAGGCTGGTGATATGCTCAGCGCTGACCAATGTCTCAGCGGTAACATCCGCTATCGTGGTTTCAGTGTTGGGTTCGCTGGTTACGGGAGCGTTGTCTCCACTGTTATCTGTTTTACTATCTGAAGCTGCTGAATCAGCACTTTCGTCGTCTGAGAGCTTACGAATTTGAGTCGTGACCTTCTTGGTCGGTAAAATACGCTCGATACGTTTGCCATCAGCAGGGAATATAGCCAAACGTAACTCGCGCGCTTGTGCATCCAACGTACCTGTCACTACACCGATAGGCTGTAAGCCCCATGACCATAATAGCTCTACTAGCGCTGATAGGTCTTGCTCTACTTCACTATCGATAAGGACAGGGATATTGCTCGATTTGTTGCTAAGCGTTTGCGCAAGCTGGGCTTCGATAGCCACTAAATCGTCCGTACTGAACTGCAAACGTGAAAAGGTCAGCATTTTACCGAAAAATGCTAATGCTGGCGTGGCGCTCGAGGCCTGATTGTCATTATCTGAAACTGTCATATATAAATCCTAAATCCTCAAGAGATAAACGTATCGATGTCTTCACGGTGCTGTTTTTATTACCGAGCCATTGCCAAACAGTGATTGCAAATAACTATTAAGCCATAAGTGATTGACACACCCTAGGCTAGTAGCTTAAAAATATGGCTCATAGGTTAAGCATGTCTTGATGCTTCCACTGTTGTACTTTTACCTGTGCTTCAAACTCAGTCAAACTGTCATCAATGATACTAGAAATCAACGTATCCAGCGCGGTATTATCGGTATCTATTTGTGCAATACCACTGGCAATAGCCACCATCAAGACATCCAAGCGCTCGGGGTCAAGCAGTCGTTTGTTCAGTGCGTAAACGACGTTTTCACCTATATTATGCCCCACATGTTGCAGTTGCGATTCAATCAAGCTGCCAGCGATGGGTATCATACGTAAGTAGCGGCGTAACTCATGGGTATTGGCCAAGCCTTCTTCGATAGCGTTCCCCATCTCAGTCGCCAATATGCTGCCACCACCTGATGATGCCGTCAACGCCTGCAGCTTTGGTGCCAGCTCTGAGCGTAGGACAGAAAGCACTGCTGCCTCAATCTCATGACGATTTCGAGCTATCGTTGATTCGATAAAAGATTTATGCGTTTCAGGGTTGGTCAGCTGCTGACGGAAATTCTGTATAGTCGTCAGTATGACTCGGTCGGACAACTCTTCTAGCAGCAGATTTATGTAAAACTTAATCCTATTAATCCACGGTTGTGGGAGCACCTGATAACCAAGTTGATATAACCTGCGCCCAATAATCACTGCTCGAAATAACCGTAATGCGCGTAGCTGCGGAAAACAGCCTAACACCTCATACCAATGCACAAAAGGAAAAAAGAACCATCGATAGTAAACTTGTTCTTTAATGGCAATGGCCCAGCGTACCAACAACTCCAGTATTAAAAATATGGTAAAAAATCCACCAGCAGTACGTAGAGGGTCATGTAAAGCATTCTGATACCAGTTGAGTGCCTCGCTGATGCTTAGCCATTCTGCGACATGACTGCTAAAATTGCTCATCAAAATAGCATCGATACTGATAAATAACAGATCGATACTGATGACGATAATCATCACGATATCGTAAGTGAGTTTTAAGCGGTTTGGGGTCGGACGATTGGGTGGTGGCAGTTGACCATCTGCTAGATCAGAAGACTGATTTGGCACGGGCGTAGAGTCTGCATACGGACGAGTAGTGGGAGAGGCGGACACAGTCAGACCTTATAGATAATAATGGCGTGAAGAATTAAGCAGTTAACCGCATAGTAGGCGATTTGACTAAATACCCACCAAAAACCATGCATAACTGACTGTTCACATTATCAATGAATAGGGTTAAAAAACAACCCATTTTTCATTACCGGTTTAACTCATCATCAAATCGTGTCAGTCTCTCACTTGCAATATCCTATGTGTATATAACTCGGTTAAGTTGATTCTCGCCTCTATTCAATTAATCTCTGACACTAAGCATCATAATTTTTAGGATTGCTCTCAAACTCAGCCAGCATGTCTGTGATGCGCTGGTCTTTTTCACGCCAGATTTTTTCGACCCAGTCGAACATTTGCGCTTTTACATCCTCGTCATTTTCGTAGCCGCCACTTTGGATGCCGGCAAATAATGAGTCAGGTATCTCAATATATCTGACATCAACGCCTAAGCGCTTGATATTACCTTTCCATAAGTCGCCGTAGCTTGGCACACCATCAGGATAGACGATGGTCATATCCAATATACCATCCATCTCTGCACCGAGAGCATTAATCGCTAGCGATAAACCACCAGCTCTTGGCTTGAGCAAATGCGTATAAGGTGACTTTTGCTGAGCATGTTTGCCCTTAGTGAAGCGTGTGCCTTCGAGGTAATTTAACAAGGTAAAAGGCTTGTCTTTTAAAAGAGCACAGGCACGTTTGGCTTCTTCGATGTCTTTACCCTTTAATGCAGGGTTTTTTGCCACGGCTTCTTTTGAATGTCGACGCATCATTGGGAAGTCTAGGAAATAAAAAGCTTGACCAACAATAGGAATATAGATTAATTCAAACTTGGTGAAAAATCGCGTGAGGGGCAGCCGATTTTCGCTAATGTACTGCACAATACTGGTATCGACCCAAGACTGATGGTTGCTGACCAAAAGGTATTTGCCGTTACTATGAACGTCCTCTGGCAAGCTGATGCGCCAGTCTTTACGCGGGAGCATATTGTCTATTAAGGCATTGTTACTACTGATCCAATGATTGGCAATCTTAATAACGGTTTTATCTGCGATAGGAGCACCTGTCACGATTTTTCCCACGCCCATCAGCCACAAAGGAATACTACCACCGAAACTATTGGCTGCGATGACGCCAGTTGCAGTCGCTAGCGAGACCGCCTTTCCCAACTTAGGAGTACGTTCGTGTATTTTTTTAATAGTAGAGGTCAGTCGCATGCTCAATCCTTTCAGTCAATCTTATGAGTATATAAGTTATCCATTACTGGAGCTGATGTCTTCAAATATTATTGATATGTTTTATGAGTATATTGGTGTTTTTAGTAGACAATAACCACTTAATGGCAGATATCAAAGACCTCTTAAGACAATATTAAGAATCCTATAAAAATAGCTGTCTATCATGAAAGCTGCTGATGCAGCTTACTTCTGCCGATATTAATTGCATAATTTTAGCAGAAACCGACCATAGTGTACGAGTGTAAACGTGACTTGTCATAACAAGTCGAAAAATCGTTGTCCTGTACTACATGATTAAAGCCAGTAAGTGCATAAATATACATGCTTGTAATTAAGTTTCGCGATGTATTGCTTATGAGGCATGACTTAGTATGAGAATATTTGATTACGAGGACTTTGAGTCGTTGTGGGTGTTTTATAATGATCAAAAAAGTCATTATTATCGCTATACAACACTCTAAAATCATTCTGCACTTTTCATACATAGGTGTGACAAAATATTACACATAGTTAGATTGTAATTGCCATACTAATAAAGAGTGTAGATAAGCACCCAAAGAAGATTAATGGAAAATCTTTATAAAAAGTACAATTTATCTATAAATTTTAAATTTAAGAGGAAATATTATGCGTAACAAATTAATGATTGCAGCAGTAGCATCAGGTCTAGCACTTAGTGGTTGTGCAACAGATCCTAACACTGGACAGCAACGTCTAAACAAAGCCGCATTAGGTGGTTTGGTTGGTGCAGCTAGTGGTGCAACGATTTCTAAAGCAACTGGTGGCGACAAAACTGGTCGTGATGCTGCTATTGGTGCGGCGCTAGGTGCTGGCGTTGGTTATTACATGGAGCGTCAAGCTCGTCAACTTGAGCAACAAATGGCTGGTACTGGCGTAACTGTTGAGCAAAACCCAACGACAGGTAACATTGACCTAGTCATGCCTGGTAATATTACTTTCTCGTTTGATGATGCAACATTAAGCTCATCTTTCAAGCCAACGCTTGATAAGCTTGCATCAACCATGAATCAGTACAACCAGACTACTGTAAACATTGCAGGTCATACGGATAGCAAAGGTGCAGCATCTTACAACATGGGTCTATCACGTGACCGTGCTTACTCAGTTGCTAACTATCTGACTGCTCGCGGTGTTGCTTCTAACCGTATCAACGTTGTCGCTTACGGCGAATCACGCCCAGTAGCTGATAATAATACTGACTATGGTCGTCAGCAAAACCGCCGTGTTGAGCTAACCATCAACTCACCACAGAGCGTAAACTAATCTATAGCTCTATATAGTTAAATGCATTAAGCATTTTTTAAAGAAGAGTCAGCGATATGCTGGCTTTTTTTTATGTCTTAAATTAACCATATCGCTATGTTATAGATTAAGCTCAATAGCTTTGTAAAATTTTCAAATAACTCAATTCTATAGCAGTAAAAGCACCTAAAAAGTGACATTAAATTAAAATTAAATATTGATAATGATTATCAATAACTCTATAATTTAAAAATAATTCTACTACTGCAGTGTTTTTTAATTGAAACTGACGACTGCTGTTTATTTTGCGATATCTTTTGAGGATGTGTATGACGATTACTACAGTGACGAGCCGTAAGATTTTACCAACTACTTTAGCTGCTGCGCTTGCAGGGTTGCTGATGGTATCAGGTTGTACTAAGCAAACTGAAGAAAATACTGACACTAACGTTGACACACAGGCAGAAGTGCAAAACACCGAAGCGACTGATACTACGAAGCTTTCAGCGACCGAACAGGCTCATACTGACAGACTAATTATTAGCTATGCAAACATGGCACATGCCGCTTATAAAGACTCGTTAGAGACGGCTAAAGCACTGCAAACAGCAGTAGAAACCTATGTAGCAACGCCAACGCAAGCTAATCTTGATGCGGCAAAAGCGGCTTATAAAGCGGCGCGTCATCCATACTCGCAGACCGAGATTTTCCGTTTTGATGAAGGCTTTGTTACTGCCAACGATGAGCGTGCCATCGGTAGTGTTGATGGCTGGGAAGGGCAGGTGAACGCGTGGCCACTTGATGAAGCGCTGATTGATTATGTCAGCGATAGCTATGAAGGCGAGTACAACAGTCAAGACAATATCATCAATAGTGATAGCATCACGGTCGGTAGTATCAAACAAGACACCAGCAAGATTACACCTGAGCTACTAGCAGAGATGAATGAGATTGGTGGAAGTGAGGCTAATGTGACCACTGGCTATCATGCGATTGAGTTTATGCTATGGGGTCAAGATACCAATGGCGTAAGCGCGGGGGCAGGAAACCGCCCAGTGACTGATTATGTAACCGAAGCAGGACAATGTACCAGCGGTGATACAGTCAATGAAGATGCTAGTATTTGCGAGCGTCGCGGCGATTTTTTAACAGCTGCTACTCAGTTATTGGTAGATGACTTAACGGCGATGGAAGCCCAGTGGCAGCCTGAAAGTGAAAACACCTTACGTAGTGATCTGATAGCGCGTAAATATGACAATGGCCTGCGTCAAATCATGTACCAGATGGGCAGCTTGGCACTTGGTGAGCTGGCTTCTGAGCGTATGCAAGTCGCTTTTGTCACTGGCTCTACTGAAGATGAGCATGAATGCTTTAGCGATTTGACGCACCTTAGCTATGCTAACAATGCACGCGGTATTCAGAATGTCTTTAACGGCAGTTATAAGACGGTCGCTGGTAAAACAGTCGGTGGCTATGGTATCAAAAACTATCTCGTTGATAGAGGTCATAAAGAAGCTGCTGATAAGTTAGCTGCTGACTTTAAAAAGGTGGAAGATGCCTTTAACGTGCTCGTTGAGAAAGGTGAGAAAGAAGATATTAAGATTGATGAGATGATTGCAACCGTTGGTCAAGCAAGCAAAGAAGGTATCTCTGCTGAAGAGCAAAACACGCGTCGTGGCTGGATTGAAGCTGGTATTAACAGCTTACAGCAGCTGACTGATGGTATCGAAAACGCGGCAAAAGCGGTCGGTATTGATAATCTAGATGCGGACGCAGGTTCTCAGTTCTAAGCTGGTTTCTGTTTAGGTAGAACCATTTAATGCTATCAATAATGTCTGATAAATCACTACAAGCTGATGAGAGATATATTTGTAGAAGTGCAAGTTATATATAATACATGCGTTGTTAACGACAGTTAGCAACGTATTTTTACGTTTAATAAAATAGGTCAATGCGCTAAGTTATAGCGTTGATAAATTTTTATACCTCTATATTGATAAGAAATAAATACTGTTATAGCAAGCCATTTTAATGGTTCTACTCTAGAACTAAGGCAACTCCTATGAGCTCCATTCATACCAAATCCTCTGCTTTCCCTTTCATTTCTTTAAGCTTACAAAGTACAACGTTTAAACTTGCATTAACCATTATAGGTGCAATAACTATCAGTGCTTGTCAACCAACGGACAATGTTGCTGATGGAACTTCTGATAACGAGAACGTTGTAACGGATAATGAAAAGTCCCAAACGTTAGCGCCTGAACGTGCGCAAACCATTGAAGCGCTCGCTGGCGTGCCCATGCAGCAGCTGGCCACATTTGATCCACAAGAGATTAAGCAAGGTGGCGACACTGGCATTAGTATTACCAGCGCCGAGAGTTATTCTAAACCTTCCTCAAACGTATCTGCCTCGCGTAAAGGCAACTTCTTTATTGGTAATGCTTTCTTTCGCCAGCCGTGGGTGGTCGCCCCTGCTAGTACCGATAGTCGTGATGGTCTAGGAGCGTTATTTAACGTCGCTGCTTGTCAATCCTGTCATATAAAAGATGGCCGTGGTCACGCGCCAATGAATAGTGAGGACGATGCCGACAGCTTGCTGATACGACTGGCGATGCCAGCGCCCACGGATGAGCAGCGAGAGCAATTAAAAAACTCACTTATCGAAAAAGTCGTTCATCCTATGTATGGTGGTCAGCTGCAAGATCGCGGTATTCAAGGCGTACCTGCCGAAGCAAGAATTGCGGTGCATTGGACAGAGAAACCAGTCACCTTTGCCGATGGTCATGTTGAGACATTGCGTGCGCCAACCTTTCACTTAACGAAACCTGGTTATGGTGCATTTGATGATGAGCTGATGGTATCACCGCGAGTGGCATTACCGATGATTGGGCTTGGTTTGCTTGAACAAATTCCAGATGAAGCTATTAAGAAACAAGCAGATAGCGATGACGAAAATAATGACGATATTAGCGGTAAATTTAACTGGGTGATGGATCCGCAGACAGGAGAGACAGCTTTAGGTCGTTTTGGCTGGAAAGCAGGGCAAACCAAGCTTATCACCCAAAACCAAAGTGCTTTTAATGAAGATATGGGACTGACCTCAAACATCCGTCCTCATGAATCGTGCATGCCGACGCAAACGGCTTGCTTGAATGCGACGACTGGCGCTGATGAACAAGGCAATGGCAAACCGCCCGTTGAAGTCAATGATGAAGTGGCGAAGTTTGTAGAGTTCTATACGCGTAATTTAGCGGTACCGCATCGGCGCAATGCTGATGACAAACTGGTACTGGCGGGCAAAAAACGTTTTTATGATATAGGCTGTCAAAGTTGCCACACGCCAAGATATCAGTTGCCAAAAACAGACGATGACCATCTTGAGCAGCATGGGCAAGTGATTTATCCTTATACGGATTTGCTATTGCATGACATGGGCGATGACCTTGCCGATCGGACGATTGCAGGAAAATTGCCACCGAAAGATGCGCAAGTTGAGTTTTTAGCCAACTCCTATGAATGGCGCACGCCGGCATTGTGGGGTATTGGCCTTGCGCAAACCGTCGATTCGCAAGCAACGTTTTTACACGATGGTCGAGCACGTACGTTGATGGAAGCGGTATTGTGGCACGGTGGTGAAGCTGAAAAGCAGAAACAAAAAGTATTAAAGTTAGATAAACAAGGGCGTACTGAATTGAATGCGTTCTTAAAATCATTATAAAAGCGATGCTATTCATCTATTTCTTAATGGTTAAATGAACTGGTAGTAATAAGGTTGTTCTTCTTAGCAAGTGACCAGTCAAAACACTAAAATAATTACTCATATAAATACCGAGAACCTTATGAAAATAAATCATGCTTTAGCAATGGCGCTATCTGCTTTAAGCGCTGGACTACTCATCAGCTGCGTCAAACCTGCTGACGAGAATAAAGCGTCAGAGGTTGATAGCCAAAAGGTTGCGCAAAATGGCGCAACTACTAATGCGGCAGATAGTAGTAGCGTAAGTGCAGATAAAATTGTCGCCGTCGATATTAGCCCAGATACCGAAAAGGCCTATCTGACTCATGTAGCAAATGACATTGTGATTCCAGCGTATGCGGATGCAGCGAAGCAGAGTGGTTTATTGTACGACTTGGCGCAAAAGCATTGTCAGCAAGCGCCATTAAGCGGTGATGAACTACAAGCGCTGCGCGATCAATGGCTCGTGTTAGCACAAGCATGGGCAAATGCAGAAATGATTAATTTCGGCCCTGCAACTGCCAGTATGAGCAATTTATATATCAATTATTATCCTGACGAGCGCGGATTGGTACACAGCGGCGTTGCAAATTTAATCGCTGCTAATCCAACATTGACCGCTGAGCAGCTGGCTAACGAAAGCGCTATCGTGCAAGGGGTACCAGGATTAGAAGAAGCTTTATATGCCAATGACAGCTTGGATGCTGGGCAATGCGCTTATGTGATAAGCGCAAGTAGCGCCTTAAGTACACGCCTAAAAAATATCGAAGACAACTGGCAGCAGAATGCCACTGAGTTATTAGCGATTGATAAAACAGCTGAAAGCGATCGAGGTTTGAACCAATGGTTTAACTCTTTACTATCGTTGGTTGAGACCATGAAGTCTAATGCCATAGACCAGCCTTTGGGCCTAACGGGTAAGGCCAAAGGTCATCTGCCGGCCGCTACCGCTGGGCAAAGCCGAGATATTATCAATGCCAAATTGGCCACACTAAACCAAGCGCTGACTGATCCAGAACTAACCGCTATCTTGGGCAGCAATAATAAAAATGAAGTGGCTGATAGTTTATCCACCGCACTTGCTGATGCCACCACGCTGCTGGCACAAATGCCAGAAGACTTAGCGACTGCGGATAAAGCCACACAGCAAGAATTACATGATCATCTAACCACCATTACTCGTGTCATTAAGCGCCAATTGATTCCGACACTCGGTCTCCGTGTGGGCTTTAATAGTACTGATGGCGATTAAATCATGCAGAATACCGAAGCTAAGACAGTAGCGCTAGTGAATGAAGATTCTTTTGAGACACAAGATCTAACACGCAAACAGTCTAATAATCGAAACAATACTCGATTAGGCCATGAGATGTTGACAACCTCAGCACTGACAGCGCTTTCTACTGTAGTAGGTACAGCGGCACTTGTCGGTATCCATCATCGGTATCGTAAGCAGCGTCAGCCTGATGCAAGATTGTTAGATTATGCGACTGGTATTCGCTCTCATTTGCCCTCAGCATCTAAGCCGCAGTTAACGCGATTTCGCTATGCCTGTCAGCAAGCCGCTGCTGCGTGGCAACAGTCGTATCATAACGCTATAGAGGATAAAGGTAGCGATAGTAACACTACCGACTTCAGCGCCGTTCATACTACGACCATGCTAACGCACCCAGTTTGCTGGGTGAGTGGTGTGGCCTCTATGCCAAAAAATATTTCATCAATGAATGATGATGGTAATCCTGAAAATGACTTCGGTGTGGTTGGTATCGATGCGGATAGGGAAGTCGTTTGGCAGACCACCATGTCTGAACGTGTGCATGATATTGTTGTACAGCCTATCTTTAACGTTCTAAATGAGCTGAGCGATAATGATCATAACCGTGATGTTGTAGTGATGGGTCGGCGTCCAAGCGAGAAGTTTTGGGTGCTAGATACAGCGACTGGGCAAGTAAAGTTCGCTATCAAAGCTTCAAACCATCGCCATTTTTATGGTCATGCTTGCTATAGCTTAGATGGTAAATTGCTCTATGTGACCGAGAATGATACCATAAATTTAGACGGTAAAATTGGTATCTATGATACTCATGACGGTTATAAAAAAGTTGCTGAATATGATTCGTATGGCATCGGTCCGCATGAGCTAATCATGCACCCAGATAGTGAAACGTTGGTTATCGCTAATGGTGGTATTAAGACCGAGCAAGCTTCTCGTGAAGAGCTAAACCTAGACAGCATGCGTCCCTCACTGGTTTACTTGAATCGTCATGATGGCTCATTGCTTGAGCAGATTGTTCCTGAACACAATCAAATGAGCGTACGTCATTTGGCAATGCATAATGATGGAACTGTAATGATTGGCATTCAGTTTCAAGGTGAGAAGCATGTCAATGTGCCGTTGGTATTGACGCATAAGCGCGGTAATTCTGACTTTAAACCATTGATTATGCCCAATAATCAATGGCAACGCTTTCATCAATATATTGCCAGTGTGGCGGTCGATAGCGAACGTAACCTATTATGTGTGACTACACCGATTGGCGGCTGTGCAGCGATTTATGACTTAAACACTCGAGAATTGATTGATGATGTCAGTTTGCCAGATTGTGCAGGAGCAGCAGTGTTATTTAATCAGCGTACTAGCAACGTAAAAGATAATAGTGAGCGTTCAGGTTTTATCGTTAGTGATGGACAAGGTCAGTTAACGACGTTAGAGGTGAATGATACATCAGCGACAGGGTCAATTAACCAGGATAAGATTGAGAAAACTCAGCGCATTATTAAAGACAGTAAGGTGCATAAGATGTCTTTTGACAATCATCTGCAAGCACTGTAACTGTGGTGAGTGTAAATAAAAAAGAATAACCATTATAAAATGCTGCTGAGATAAGTTTTGCTTGCTTGCTGTAGCTAGTGGACAAAGGCTACGAAAAATTTATTCTAGTAGCACTATATTTATTTTATAGTGGCTCAACTCTAATGACGGCTAAGCAAGGGGATACGACATCAGTTTACATACTGTTAGAGCACAACTTGCGCAGGCGGGCATTGAGCTACACGTGACCAAAAAGCGCGTTAAAAATATCAATTTTCGCTTGCAGCCACATCTTCTTAAAGTGTCAGTACCTAAAACCATTAGCGCTGTGCAAATGGCGCAGGCTATCGACCACCGCGTACCTTGGGCGATCGCTAATCACGCGCAAGTCTTGGAGCAATATAAGCGTAAACAAACCTCTTCACCAGAAACTTCAGCTGTCGATAGTCCTATTTTGCTATGGGGTGTAGAGCAATCAATCACTCTAAACAATGATGAAAAAATTGCTTATTATCGGCAACAGCTCTCTGAAGTCATGCCTTCTCTGTTTGAAAAATGGCAACCAGTTGTCGGCGCTGAGGCCAATGAGATACGCCTGAAAAAAATGCATACGCGTTGGGGCAGTTGTAACACGCGCGCGCGACGGATTTGGCTATCCGTATATCTACCTGCTTACCCTATTGAATGCACAGAATACGTCATCGTCCACGAGCTGTGTCATTTGCATCATGCCAATCATAGCCATGCGTTTTGGCAAACGGTGGCGACAGCAATGCCGGATTATCAACATTGGCATAATATGCTGGCAAATAAGACCGGAAAGTTAGATTGAACGTATCACGTAAATAATATAAATAATTGTAATAAGACTGATATGATAATTCATAACGGTACAAACCGTGTCGTTTAAAATGAAACTATACCATTTCCAAAAGTATGAGTAGCAAGGAAAACGAGTGCAAGTACTACATCCAGTAGACTAATCGAGTTTGACACCGCTAATCGTACTTTTTGGGCTTGGTATCATATACAAGGATGTCATATGGAAAACGTCAATCAAGCCGAATTTTGGCAGCAGCGTTATGAGGCTGGAAGCATACAATGGGATATGGGACAGGTATCGCCACCGCTCAAAGCCTATATTGACCAATTGCCTGAATCGGCTAAAGACCAAGCCATTTTGGTGCCAGGTGCAGGTAATGCTTACGAAGTTGGCTACCTGCATGAGCAGGGTTTTACCAATGTCACTTTGGTTGATTTTGCCCCTGCGCCGATTAAGGATTTCTCTGAGCGCTATCCTGACTTTCCTGATGAGCATTTAATTTGCGCGGACTTTTTTAACTTATCCCCTGAGCAATATCAGTTTGACTGGATACTCGAGCAGACGTTTTTTTGTGCGATAAATCCGTCACGCCGTAATGAGTATGTAAAGCAGATGGCAACACTGCTAAAGCCTCAAGGTAAATTAATGGGTCTGTTGTTTAATGTTGATTTTGGACGCCAAGAACCACCTTTTGGTGGCACGAGAGATGAGTATCAACAACGTTTTGAAACTCATTTTGATATTGAAATAATGGAGACGAGCTACAACTCGCATCCTGCACGGCAGGGAAGTGAGTTGTTTATTAAGCTCTTAGCAAAGTAGCAAATTAACTTCGAGCTTAATGTTATCCCGAGCTTGTGCTTCTAACTGCTCATAGTAATAGTTAGTAAGATACAGTCTAGGATGCGCTAAGAGTCCATTTAATACCGCCATTCGTCCAATACGGTAATCTGCAAGCGGAACATGCATGTATTCTTGACGTATGACTTTTGCATAATGTTCATACTCAGGCCAAGACGCACCCAAAATACTCAGGTCCATGTCTAGCAAATAAGCGGCATCATTGCTTTTGTCAGGGTTCGCCAACTTATCAAGCTGATGATTGGCGGTCATCATGATAAGCGCATAGATATACTGGCATTGTTCAGCGCTCAGATAATGGCCTAGCGCTTCAGCGGCATACTCTGCACTTTTTAGCTCATTATCCGCACGTGTTGGCTCGTATATCACATCATGATAGTACAGTGCCAAGGCGATAATATGTGGCTCACTAAGCTCACGCTTAATCTGTTCGAACTGCTCAAACAATTGCTGAAGGTGGCTTAAGGTATGATAAGCGCGCTGCGTTTCGTTATAACGAACAGCGATATCTTGCCAGAGCGCATTAACTTTCGCTGGCTCGATATCGCTATTAATAGCAGATAAGTGCAGGGCAAAACGATTGCCAAGATCAGAATTTATTAGCAGCATCTTCAAATGCCTGTTTAAACACCTTGCCGAGTAAATTTACATCATCGACACGAGCGTAATTTAAACGCGTAACGAAGGCGATATGACGATGTGGTCCTTTCTCTGCTAGCGGTACAGCGACTGCATTTTGATTCTCTAGATGCAGCTGATCTAACGCCATCTCTGGCACTAACGTCGTACCCATATTGGCAAGTGCCATCTGGATAAGCGTGTTTAAGCTGGCATCAGAAAAACTTGATTTCATCTCTGCACGATCAAAGTGACAGACAGATAATGTCTGATCAGTTAGGCAATGTCCTTCACCCAGCAGCATAAGATTGGCAGTCGCTAGCTCATCGGAATTAATGGTTTCAAGCTTGGCATGCACATCATCTTTTGGGAATACTGCAAAGAAATCCTCGCTCCAAAACTCAAAGCTATGTAAGCCATCTACTGCATAGGGTAGCGCAATGATGGCAGTATCAATATGACCGTAGCGCACTTGTTCAAGCAGGCGTTCAGTTTGTTGCTCAACGATGGTCATACGAAATTCTGGATAGTGCTTTCGTAGCGCAGGCAGTACTTTAGGCAATAGGTAAGGCGCAATCGTTGGAATGATGCCTACCGTCATTGGGTAAGCAAGCGGCGTTTGATGGCTGTGCGCGCGCGTGGTCAAATCGCTCACTTCAGAAAATATCCGCTGCGCTCGCGTCAAGATATCTTGCCCGATAGGGGTAATGAGTACCTGTTTGTTATTACGCTCAAAAATCTGTGTATCAAGCTGCTTCTCTAACTCTGCGATACCCAAGCTCAATGCAGACTGTGAAATATTACAATCTTCAGCAGCACGTTTGAAATGACGGTGTTTAGCAACGGCTAAGGCAAATTCAAGCTGACGTAAGGTAATCATAGAGTCTCTCTTTCATTAGGTTTTTAACGCAGTTTTATGCTTGTTCAATGAGTATACGATAGCAGTTTACCGATAGTACACTGATGATTAAAATTAGAGAGAATAGTTTAACAAGTTTAATAAAACAAAACATCACATTAAAAACTTTTAACTGGATTAACCATAGGATTCGCGTATAGTTTGTCTTGTAACCCAGATAGTTAAAGGGTTAATAGAAAAATTTAATAATAAACATCAACTACCTCAACAACAATCAATTAAATAAGGAGCCAATCATGGCGTCTATTATCAATCAAGAAATCCCAGAGTTTTCAGCAGAAGCGTTTGTAAACGGTGAGTTTAAAACCATCACTTCAGACGACGTTAAAGGCGGCTGGGCTATCTTTATGTTCTACCCAGCAGATTTCACGTTTGTTTGCCCAACTGAGCTAGAAGACATGGCAGCTCAGTACGAAGAGCTTAAAGGCTTAGGCGTAGAAGTATACTCAGTATCTACTGACACTCATTTCACGCACAAAGCATGGCATGATTCTTCAGAAGCGATTGGCAAAGTAACTTTCCCAATGATTGGTGATCCAACTGGTCGTATCACTCGCGGTTTCAATGTCATGATCGAAGAAGCAGGTCTAGCTGAGCGTGGTACTTTCGTTGTAGACCCAGACGGCAAGATTCAAGTTGCTGAAATACATGCTGGTGGTATCGGCCGTAGTGCAAAAGATATGGTTCGTAAGGTTAAAGCAGCACAGTATGTACGTGATAACGACGGCGAAGTTTGCCCAGCAGCTTGGGAACAAGGTCAAGAAACACTTAAGCCAAGCCTAGACCTAGTAGGTAAGATCTAAGTATTACTTCGATTGAATGTTTAGATACTTGTAGTGTTGCACACAAAGTTTCATTTGGATAAACACTACAAATGAAGACCCCATCAGCATAAGTTGATGGGGTCTTTTTATACTGCTAAATAAGAAGTGTTTTTATTTTTATATCTTAATAACAAATGAAGCAATAACCAATGAAATGCTAAGCCTGAGATTCTAGTTTGTTTTTATCGATTATCTTATAAATTTCATCTTTTAAGTGCAGCTTTCGTCGCTTCATCTGCTCTATTTCGTCGTCACGGCTGGCATGCTTGACCAGGTCTTTGTCCAGTTGATTGATTTGCTGATCGAGCTGAGTGTGCTCGTCAAAAATACTGGCAAAATGGCTGTCTTTTTGCTTAAGTTCGGCAATAATCTCTCTGTTATCTTGCAACGTATCCGTCTTTCTCATGTTGTCATCCTTGTTATGAAGCGCAAGCTTACAATAAGCATCAGCGCATTGTCGTTAAGATTGCTGTGATGAATTGCTATGATTGTGAGACTTAGATTTTATTGAGCCAAACCGCTGGTTAACTTAATAGTGATAAGGCTCAATTGCAGCAGAAAGAACTTTAACAAACACTTTTAAAAGTCAATCTACCGATAGGTAAATAAGACTACTTCCTATTCACCTCATTCGATTGTAGCGAAAAAACACCCTCTATACTATGTTTATAATAGGACTATTACCACTTCATTGATTTGTATTTAATTTATTAAGTTGATTAATGATTGGTTTTATAAAACGTAAAGTTTGGGTTTATCAGCTTGCTGAAGCCCACGAAAGCTATGATAATAGGGACATCAAAGGGCAGAAGCCTACTACTTATACTGTTTTAGATAAAATTATTATTATTAAATAATCCATATTTGAACGCGCAATATGATAGTTGCCGTTACATATCCAATAATGATGGGGAACAAACATGATAGATCAAAGTTTATTAGATGCTGTTAAGAGCTATAGCGAAAATATGACTCGTCCAATTAGCTTCGTATTGGGTAGCGGTGAGCATCAAAAACGTGCAGAGCTGATTGATTTCTTATCCAAAATCGCTGGCACGACGGATAAGATTAATTTTGATGCAACAGCGAACGATGACAGCTTACCAAGTCCGATTAGCTTTGCAGTATTAAGCCACATCGATGACGAATTGACCGATACGGGTATCGTCTTTAGCGGTATCCCAGGTGGTCATGAGTTTACCTCACTTATCTTGGCAATATTGCAAGCAGGTGGTCATACGCTAAAACTGGATGAGGGTATTCAAAAACTCATTAAGCGTTTCAATAAGCCACTGCAGTTCCAAACTTACGTGTCGCTCTCTTGTCACAGTTGCCCAGAAGTTGTTCAAGCGTTGAACCAGTTTGCGCTACTAAACGATGACATCAGTAACGAGATGATTGATGGTGCCTTGTTTCAAGAGCAAGTAGAGGCTAATAAGATTCAAGGGGTACCAGCTGTATTTTTAAACGGTAAGCCATTTGCTAATGGTCTGATTGATACCGCCAAGCTCATCGAAAAGCTACAAGAACAATTCCCTGATTTGTTAGCAGAAACGGACGATGACGCTGAGCAGTTGGAGCAGCAAGATGTGACTATCATCGGCGCTGGTCCTGCTGGGGTTGCTGCGGCGATTTATACCGCACGTAAAGGCCTAAAAGTGACGATGGTTGCTGACCGCATTGGCGGACAGGTTAAAGATACGCAAGATATCGAAAACTTAATTTCTGTGCCATTGACGACAGGTACTGAACTGTCTGCTAACTTTGAAAAACACTTGCACGAGTACAATATCACGCTCAAAGAGCACGTCAGTGTCAAGGAAATCAGCGAGACTGAAGAAGAGAACTATGCCATCCATCTAAACACAGGTGAGACATTTGAGACTCGCAGTATTATCTTGGCGACTGGTGCGCAGTGGCGTAAGCTTGGTGTGCCGGGCGAAGAAGAAAACGTCGGTAAAGGTGTGGCCTACTGTGCGCACTGTGACGGTCCTTTCTTTAAAGATAAAGAAATTTCAGTCATCGGTGGCGGTAACTCAGGCGTCGAAGCAGCATTAGACCTAGCAGGTATCGTCAAGCACGTGACTGTGCTTGAGTTCGCAGATGAGTTAAAAGCGGATCAGGTATTGATTAACAAAGCCAAAGAAAAAGCCAATATCGAATTTATTACCAGTGCAGCGACGCAAGAGATTAAAGCCACTGATGGTAAAGTGACTTCTATCGTTTATCAAGATCGCAGCACAGGTAAGACTCATGAGCGTGACTTGGCAGGGGTATTCGTACAGATTGGTCTAGTACCAAATACTGAGTTTATCAAAGGCTTTGTAGATTTAAACCGTTTTGGTGAGATTGAGATTGATGAGCGTTGCCGTACCGATCGACAAGGTATCTTTGCTTGTGGTGACGTGACGACGGTACCCTTTAAGCAGATTAATATTGCGATGGGGGAAGGTTCGAAAGCCGCATTATCAGCGTTTGAATATTTAGTTATGCAATAAGCCGCTCTTTATTTTAGCTAAAAGCCACCTCTTTTGAGGTGGCTTTTTTGTCAGATATCATCAGCTCTTATTTCGAATCAAAGCAATAACTGGAATGGCAATAATATACATCAGCACGCCATAGATAGCAGCAGGTAATGCAATGGCAGGCAGGGAAGCCGTCGTGCCCATAATAATCGGTGCTAAGGTAATTGCTGTGGTGCTATTTTGAATGCTGGTCTCGATCGAAATGGTTTTGGTATCAAACCAACTGAGCCTTAATACTCTGGATATTACGATACTGATCGCAAATAAAACCAGGATAATGACGACGAGATAAAGTCCAATATCTGCGATTTGCGACTGTACTAACGACCAGTTAGATGCGATGGCTGCAAAAACAATCAATACGAAAAATACGCTGGCTAAACCATTTAGGATACTGCTTCTACGTACCATAAAATCAGTGAATTTGTAGCGAGCAAGCATACCAAGAGTAACGGGTAAAGTCGTTAATAAAAACATTACAACCCCAATTTTTACCGCGCTAATAGAGCCGGCTTGGTCTTGCATAAAGTGGTTAAAAGCTAACGTGATTAAGATGGGCAAAGTAACGACTGACAATAAACTGACCACACCAGTAAGCGCGACTGACAGTGCCACATTACCTTTGGCGTAATAGGTGAGCATATTACTGGTCACGCCACCTGGGCAAAAACTGATCAGCATGATGCCAAAAGCAATCACCGGTGGTGGCGACATAAGCATGACAACGGCGAGTGCCACCAAAGGCACAAAAAGTACCTGGTTTACTAAGCCTATAAAAAAAGCTTTGGGATGATTGACGATTACCTTGAAGTCACTGGGTTTTAGCCCCGTCCCTAAGGTAAACATAATGTAGGCGAGAGCCAGTGGGAGTAAAGCCAGCGCAGTATTACTCATGAAACATTCCTTGTAAAAAAGAAAGTCAGATTAGAATGACTTTTCAAATCGATCACATTCCTTGTGATGGTAGGGTCTTAGTGGTGCTCAGCAGGTGTTCTTAAACATCACAAAGCCCATATATTGATATGGGCTAAACTATTAAACAATATCTTAAATTACTTTACGTCTCAAAAATATCAGTCGTCTAGCAAATCCATGCGCTTCGCCGCTTCATAGATACCCGTTGAGCGATTGCCCGTACGGCAAAATATGAGCATTGGCTGCTCGGCTTGATTAAAGAAATCCGCGAATTCTTCGACGTGATTTTGATTGAGCTCGCTACCTGCAAATGATATTTCTTTATAAGCAAGGCCTGCTTCTTTAGCAGCCGCTTCGATATCAGCGCTGGTTGGCTGTCCAGGCTCTTCACCATCAGGACGATTGTTGATGATGGTTTTAAAGCCGTTTTCGGCAATCATAGGTACTTGATCAGGGGTGATTTGTCCAGTGATGCTAACTTGATGGCTCATAGGAGCTCCTTTTTTAGAATGATTTATTGAATGTAGTTGGTGTCTGTTTAAGATGTTACTTTCTCGGATACATTATTTTTTGAGACACATTGTTTCTTAACAGATACTGTTCTTGAGATACGCTATTTCTTAACAGAAACGGTTTTTGACACCCATTGTTTTAAGCTAAATATATAAACGTTATAACAAGCCTTGCATCAACGCACTTTGATACAGCAGTTTAGCGCGTGCACCGGTACCACAAAACATTAATATAGGTTTGGGTGCAGTGCGATAAAAATCAGCAAATTGTTGCACAGTCATCATGCTTAGGCGCTCATCGTCAAAAGGGAGATGACGATAAGTTAGGTTCGCTTGCTCGGTAGCCGTGGCAAAATCACAGCTGTTAGGTTGGGTGTCAATTTCAGCGTCAGGACGAATATTGAGCACTGAGCGATAGCCAAGCTCTGCAATTTTGATACATTGGCTTGGATAAATTTGCTTATAGATCGTTATATCATCGGTCATAAATAGATTCAATTGAGTTTGTTAAAGTGCATTTATTAAAGAAGGTTTATCAATACAATAAGCTAGCATAACACAGGCTCTATCATAGCGATATTTTGTTATAGACAACAACAGTGATTGACGGTTTAGCGTACTAACAAAGCATTCGTTAGCTATGTTTTAATGCATTAATTTAATGCATTGACGGCATCTAAAGTGCTGAGGTAGACCTGTCCTGATAGCTCGGTAATTAAAGGGGTGTGTCCAATGACATCCATGACTGGGCCTTTCACGAAGCTAAAGTGTAAACGCTTGTCTTGCAGCGCTAGCTCTTGATTGAGTGTGCTCAACATCTCTTGCGCAGTCAGGTCGATATGATTGACTGCTGACATAATTAGGATAAGTTCATTCGCATCTGGATACTGCTGCAAAGCATTTAAAATACGCAGGTGCACTGACTCACTATTACCAAAGAATAGACTCTCATCGATACGCAATAATAATAAATTATTAAAGGTCACTACGTCATGACGATTAATATTGCGAAAGTGCCCCGTACCGCCCAGCTGTCCGACGATGGCGACATGTGGCTTACTCGATTGCCAAATAAGGCTGGCGAATGACACCATCAGGCCGATGACCAATCCCGTATTTAACCCAAATATCAGCACACCTGCAAACGCCGCCATAAAGCTTGCACCATCTAAGCGATCACGCTGCCAAGCAGACTTTAACGTGTCAATATCGATTAGCCCAATGATTGAGGCCATGATAGTGGCGCCAAGTAGCGCATAGGGTAGTGGGGCAAGCGCATTGCCAAATGCGATCAGCGCAGCAATCATCACCAGCACCGTCACAAGACTGGCCACTGGGGTTTTGGCACCTGAATCGACATTGATAGCGGTGCGCGAAAAGCCACCTGCGACCGCAAAACTCTGAAACAGTCCACCAGAGAGGTTTGCCAGTCCAAGTCCGGTCAGCTCTCGATTGGCATCAAAACTCTCACCACGTAGCCGAGCATAAGTGCTAGCGACCGAGCTACTGGACACAAAGATAATAAGCGCCATCAGTCCTGCGGTCGGTAACAGCTTGAGCGCCTCTTGAACATCTGGCACATGAGGTAGTGTAAAGCTCGGTAGCCCTTGCGGAATACTACCGATGGTCGCGACTCCAAGCGCACTCCAATTCAATGCCATACTGAGTACAATCGCGATACCAAGTAAGATAAGTGGGAATAAGCGCTCCGCCCATTTGGCATAAGACGATGACAGCCAAGTGCGCCATACCCATTTGCTCGCGTAGCGGTTCGCAACCAAGAGCGCAAAGGCAATAATACCGATGAGCAAGGTCAGTGGATGCAGTTGGCGCGCATACATCTGCATGGTCGTCAGATAACCGATTAAGCTGCTGCCAGCGATTGGAATGTGAGTTAAGTACTTAAGCTGGCTGACGAAGATTAGAACGGCGGCACCGCTCACAAATCCAGCCGAAACCCCGCGACTGATAAACTGCATAATCCAGCCGAGCTTTAATCGCCCCGCAATCCAGAGCAGCGCTCCTACCATCAGCGCCAATAGACTTGCCATCAACGCGTACTGCTCAGTCCCTTGCTCAGCGTAAGGCAGCAGGCTACTGGCAGTCATGATAGCGGTGATAGCGACGGGTCCGACAGCTTGTACATTACTAGAGCCAAGCCATGCGTAAACGATGACAGGCACGATGGCTGCATATAAGCCATAAACAGGTGGTAACCCTGCGAGCACGGCGTAGCCTAAGCTTTGCGGTATCACCAATACGCCGACTACAAGCCCCGCTATGACATCAGTCGGTAATGCAGCCAGCCGGTATTGGCGCAGCCAAGTAGGAATCAGACGAGCGGCGATAGAGGGCATATCAATACGTCATCACAATAGAGGGTATTATTACGTGTAAGAGTTAGGCGAGCACTGTATTAGTCTGCTTTGGCACAAAAGCGTTGATACAGTAGCTCTAGTACGGCTAAGGCATCGTCGCTTGCGATACTGTAGTAAATTTGCTTGCCTTCGCGGCGTGTCGTGACCAGCTCATCCTTACGTAGGATGCCCAGCTGCTGCGATAAGCTAGGCTGTCCAACACCGACCAAGCTTTCAAGCTCACCGACACAGTATTCACCTTGAGTCAGCTGACAGAGGAGTAATAAGCGATCGGGATGCGAGAGCGATTTTAATAATTGGCTGGCTTGCATGGATGCTTGTTGCATTTGCTTAGCAAGGTCTATCGGTGCAAAGTCGGCTGAGTTAGCTGGAATATCATCGCTAGTGTTGTGGGTAGATGTACCCAATGCTGAAGTAGAGGTAGTCAGAGTGAGCTCCTTATGTAATAGGGCGATAGAGTTCGAAATATGATTAAAAATATAGTTAATTATCAATGATATTGTAAATTATAGCAAGTTATCATTAATTACATTATATAAATTGATAAATTGTATGGTAGTTGCTATATTGGTTGTCATGGACAAGTCGTCAATATATTTAAATATTATATACGACTGAATATTATACTTTAGGGTTATTTAAGGATTAAAACGTTCTGATTATAGAACGCTCATATAATTAAGTATTTATATAACTAAAAAATCCGTATTAAAACATTCATATAAGAGCAGAGAGGCAGCCATGCAAGTTCATTCTTTCTTACATAGCGACACCGAGACTTATACGCACGTACTCGCAGACGTTCAGCAAAAGTTGTGTGCCATTATCGATCCGGTATTGGATTTTGATTCCAAATCTGGCAGCACGGGTACCAACAGCATTGATGAAGTCATTGAGTTTGTACGTGAGCATGGTTGGGAGCTGGTCTATATCATCGAGACCCATGCGCATGCGGATCATTTATCGGCTGCTATCCATGCCAAAGAAACACTTGGTGGACAATTAGTCATCGGTCAGCATATCACCGAAGTACAAAAAATATTTAAGCAGATTTTTAACTTCAATACCAGTTTTCGCACTGATGCCAGTCAGTTTGATATTTTGACAGATGACGGTGAGACATTAGCGCTTGGTAGTATTACCATTACTGCGATGTATGTGCCGGGTCATACGCGTGCGGACATGGCTTATATCGCTGCTGATGAAGAAAAAACAGTCGTCTTCGTTGGAGATACATTGTTTGCACCTGATGTGGGTACAGCGCGTTGTGACTTCCCAGGTGGTGATGCCAAAACACTGTATCACTCAATCCAAAAACTGTTGGCGCTCCCTGAGGATACGATCATGTATCTGTGTCATGACTATCCGAGTAAGGGTCGTAAGCATTGCCCGACGACTACGGTTGCGGCACAAAAGATGGGCAATATCCATGTGAAAGACGGTATCAATGAAGCAGAGTTTGTGCAAATGCGTGAACGTCGTGATGCCACGCTTCAGATGCCGCGCCTAATTATTCCATCAGTCCAAGTCAATATCGATGCTGGTCACTTTCCACAGCCAGAAGACAACGGTATTCGTTATCTGAAAGTACCAATTAACGCACTTGGATACGGCGTCCGTTGAGACAGCAACTGGAAAAAGTGAAAGCTAGAGTAAGTAGCAGCTGGAATTAGTTACAGCATTACGCAAGGACAGTATGAGCACAATCTATAAAAATGCTAGTCTGTACGGTAACTACCTGACTAGCTCGTTTATCTACTATTAAGCGATAGCGCTTAAGGAGCTAACCATGAAAACAAATATCGGAAGTACTGAAAGATTACTACGTGTTATGGCTGGTATCGTAATTATCGCCCTAGGTATGTATTATGGCAGCTGGTGGGGTGTGGTTGGTTTGATACCTCTATTGACAGGGTTGTTTCGCTTTTGCCCCTTGTATAAAATGCTTGGCATGAACACTTGCAAGCGTTAAACGGCTACTGCATCATAAACAAATGAAGAAACATAAAATGAGCAAGTAATAAACAAGTATACGTATAGACACTGCTATTAACGAGTGTCCTTTTGGATAGGAATTCTATAATGAGTGAGCAAAACTCTCATCTGGTATGTCCGCATTGCCAAGCGACCAATCGCGTGCCAGCTGAAAGACTGAGTGCTGCACCAAAATGCGGTAAATGTAGTCAGCCGTTATTGACTGCTAATCCTCATGAGCTAACCACGCAAACAGCCAGTAAAGTCATTCAAAAAAACGACGTACTAACCATCGTTGATTTTTGGGCGAGCTGGTGTCAGCCTTGTATTATGATGGCGCCAGAGTTTAAGACCGCTGCTAGCCAGTTGCCGCAAGTCGTGTTTGCCAAATTACAGACTGACAAATATGAGCAAGCGGCAGCACCTTACAATATTCGCAGCTTGCCGACGATGGTGGCTTTTAAAAATGGTAAAGAAATCGCGCGTCAGTCAGGCGCATTACCAAGCCATCAAATCGTTCAGTGGGTGCAAAGCTTAAATTCTTAATGTCAGATTGAGCTATTGCTCATTATGATTAGATAACAAAAAGCCAATACGTTAATCGCGTATTGGCTTTTTTTGGGTGTCGATAATACTTTGATAATTAAAGTAGCTTCTTACTTAATCTTATTCACCATAAATCTTCACGCCATTGACGAAGCTACAGCGTTGGATACGGGCAGATTGAACAATCGCGTCACGCTCGCCGTAAAGCCGTGATAATTTCGCGTCACGGGCTTTGGTATTGTTGCTTTTGCCAACCCCAAAGCTGATATTAGGAGAGATGCCCCAGCGTCCAGCAGAAATGCCAACACCCACACCTGAAGCAGACAAAGATGATTGTTGATTACGAGCCGCTTCAACATAACGGTTTACACGAGTGTATTCTTGGCTGAGAGCTTGGCAGTCATAGTTCTGATAGGTGCTTGGCGGTACATACTGCGGCGTGATATTGCCGGTAGAGGCGCAGCCTGAGAGACCAAAAATGCCAGCTGATGCTAGTAGTGTCGCTGCAGTAAGAGTTTTCATAGTGGCTCCATAAGGCTAAGTGATTGTATTTGCAGTTATTGTACTCTTAATAGACATACTTTCAATGATTATCACTTTAAGTACTGTACGATTTAAGATAGCAAAAACGATAATATTAAGATATTGAAAAATATGTTGGTTATTGAGTATTAATCAATAACTGGCTGACATTTACTTAGTCTTCAGTCAACGTTAAATGTCTATCAGAATAAGTTTGCAGGCTTGGCAAAGGCGAGTATTACGATACCAATGTATGCAATCGCCGCGATAAGAACACCGGCCTTTCTCTGGACAAGCGTTGCATGGTTATTAAAGGCTTTTATACTAGAGCTGATAGCAGCAACCAGTAGGATTATTTTGGCAAATACCCACTGCACAGGGGCGTTTGCACTCATCAGCTGCATCAGCATGATTGCCCCTGATACAATGACCAAGGCGTATATAACATGTGTGGCTATCTTTACTGCACGTGGCGCTCTTCTATTGGCACTTAATACCAGATAGCTTTGATATAAAAACAGTACAATGGTTAGCACTGCCATCAGCATATGTAAATGTTTCATTGAATATCGTTCCCTCTAAAGTTATAGCCATAAAGCGTATTTATTTCGTCTAATTATTATTGAGATTGCTGATTACTTGTTTTGTCCAGCACATAAGGGGCTATCAGGGCTTTGACCTTGCCACTCTATTGGTGTATAGGCATGAATAGCCAGAGCATGCACTTGACCGCCTTGTGAGGTCAGTAGCGGTGTAACCAGCCCATATATTACTTGATGGCGTCCAACCAAGCGCTTGCCTTCAAAGGCATCACTCACGATGGTCAGTTTAAAGTGGCTCTCTTTACCTTCAAAATAACCTGCATGATTCATTGATTCATTAATCAGTTCGATATGCTGCGGTTGTAAAGCCTGTAGCTCAGCGTTCAGAGCATCAGCAGTAGGTGTGGTACTCATAACAATCCTTTAATCAGAAATAATATATGGTACTCATTATAGCAGACGCTGCTAGCAGTACAGAGCGCTATTAAACTAGATATGTTTACTAAGAAATACCGCTTCTGAAGCACACAATTTCTAACGGCTATAACTTATAAATGCGATCATTTCTCAGTGTAAAAGTCTATTGACCAGAGGCTTTTACACTGAGAATAAAAAAAGCAGAGCGCAACACTTGGTTTGCACTCTGCTTTATATTTCATAAGGCCTATTCAAAAGACAACGTTCAAAAACACCTGTTTAACGACGTGACTTTTGATATAGCGGCATTACTTTAGGCATCAATGCCTGCAACTCAGCGATACGATTGCTACTGGTTGGGTGAGTACTTAAGAACTGTGGTGGCTCACCTTGGCTGGCGCGTTGCATTTTTTGCCACAAGCTAATAGAGGCTTGTGGGTTGTAGCCTGCGCGTGCCATCAGCTCAAGACCAATTTGATCGGCTTCCGCTTCTTGTGTACGACTGTGCGGACGACTTAGACCTAAGTCACCAGCCATGTTTGCTAGCTGCGCCTGACCTTGTGATAGACCGAAGATACTAGCTGCCACACCGATACCCGTTTGGGTCGCGTATTCACGTGAGATGCGTTCACGTGAATGCTCGCGCAGCGCGTGTGACATCTCATGACCCATAATGGCAGCAATCTCATCGTCGGTTAGGTTCAAGCGATCGATAATGCCTGAGTAAAACATAATCTTACCGCCTGGCATGACAAAAGCGTTCAGCTGGTCGGACTTGATGGTATGTACTTCCCATTGCCACTTCGCAGCATCTGGACGATAGACGCCCACTTGACCGATTAAGCGATTGGAGATGTTTTTTAAGCGATTAAGCTGGGCTTTATTGGTATCAAGCAATCCGCGAGCTTTTGCTTCTTGCATTGTCTTCGCATAACTTTGCGCTGACAGTTGTAATACTTGCTCGTTTGATACCAGTAATAGCTGCTGACGGTCAACACCAACGGCGCCAGTACTCGTAGTGCTTGTGCAGCCAGTCAATGCAAGTGCCGACAATGAAGCAGCCATCACGGTAGTGGTCAGTAATTTTTTCATAATAAACATCCTCGCTGTAAATGATAAAAAGTGAAGTTGAACAAATTGGTGGTTTATAGCCGTAATTATCTCAAAGGTAAGTGGCTTATAAAAAATCCACTTATAATGTGTCCATTTAAAAAAGTAGCCGACACATGATAGAGAACAGGGTGAGTCGTTATTTATGTTTTTATGTTACCTGTATATCTACTATTTCATCGGTTATAACTACCCAGTTCCTTCAAATAAGTTGTACCAAAATATTCAGCTGTAACCAATAAATAGAATTCTACTCGAACTATTATTAGGCATAAGTATAATAATGTTACCACGTCAAAACAAAGGTAGAAAAAGTAACAATACACCCTATGATTGTAAGTGAGCAGTTTGAACTCAGCATAAAGTGACGTTTATCTAGCGAATATTATGCATAAATATGACGTTCGCTAGTGGTTGTGCTATTAAAGAGTCGTTGAGTCATGACTTAGTCATCATTAAACCTGAATGATTGGCTCCAAATATTGATGTACTGACTGCTTAAAGGTAACAGCAGTCTTAAAATCTGAATTTTACTATAAATAGTTAGCAGGTTTTTAACAGTAATAGTTGTTGTCAAATCAATCGCTTATACTCATACTCGCAGTATTTAGAGGGATAATACAAATAATTTGGCAATAAATGTGAAAAAAGATATTGACACACGCAGAATATTTGCTAAAATAGCCAGCCTATCGAGACGTAGTAGTTGTTAACAACATTGCGATTTGATATTTAGCGGGAATAGCTCAGTGGTAGAGCATAACCTTGCCAAGGTTGGGGTCGAGAGTTCGAATCTCTTTTCCCGCTCCAAATATGGCTCTCTAAGAGCACTAAAGCCTCACTTCATTGTGGGGCTTTTTTTATGCCTAAAATTTATAACGCTAATTTATAACATTCTTAGCTGTTGGAACAAGGCGATGTCCTTATAATGACTGCACTGGTTGTAAATTAGCGATTACAAATGACGGTCAATTTGTCACATCAAAATACGCCAAACCACGCATACTTATTAAACTGTTGATATAGAATCGACGAACGGTTTATAGCGAGTATAAATAACTATTATAAGGAATGAGTATGCCTGAATTTAAACCTAAAGCATTTAATGAGTTGTTTGATTTGTCTGGCAAAGTAGCGGTCGTGACGGGTGGTGCCAATGGTATTGGTAAAGCAACAGCACTGCGCCTAGCACAAGCGGGCGCAAACATCGTCATTGCTGATCTAAAACTAGAGGATGCTGAGACAGCCGTTAAAGATATCAAAAAACATGGTGTGCAGGCACTAGCGGTTGAGTGTAATATTTTAAAAGATGACGACCTAGTCGGCATGGTAGAAAAGGTGGTTGCTGAATTCGGCACTATCAACATATTGATTAATAATGCTGGCGGCGGGGGCGGTGGTCGTGAAAACCCTTCGAAGATATCAGTTGACGATATCCGCCGTGATTTTGAATTGAACGTTTTTAGTGGCTGGCGTCTTTGTCAGTTGTGCGTGCCATACATGAAAGAGTCAGGTTATGGCTCCATTGTGTTTACCACTTCCATGTCGAGTATTAATAAAAGCCCAAATATGAGTGGTTATGCAGGATCAAAAGCAGCTGTTAATCACATGGTGGCAAACTTGGCACATGACTTTGGCCCTGAAGTACGTATCAATGCAGTTGGTCCTGGCGCAACGCGCACGGCTGCGCTAGAGAGTGTATTGACGCTTGAGATTGAAGAGAAGATGCTAGCACATACGCCTATTAAGCGTTTAGGTGAAGCCGATGATATCGCTGGTGCAATGTTGTATTTCGCCTCGCCAGTATCGAATTGGGTGAGTGGTCAAACGTTGTTTGTAAATGGCGGCGGTGTGCAAACTTTAGATTAATATTAATCAGATAAAAGTAGTGAAGTTCAAAGTATTAAAATCAAACCATCATCTGACCTTTGACTAGCTAATGGTTTTCTATTATAAGAATATTCTCACAAAAAAAGCCGAGCAATATGCTTGGCTTTTTTCTATACAATGACCAGCAAACAAGTTTATTGGCAAATTACTTCTTCATGGATAGTGCTACAGTCTTATTGCCTATCCAATTGACCCAACTGACGGGGAAAAAACGCAGCTGTAATCTAATTAAATTTGCCATTACGCCTGGTACCACTAGGAACTCTCGGTTTTCCACGCCTTTTAGCATGGATTTAACCGCATCTTCAATTTTGAGCTCGCCTGCTAGCTTTTTCATACCGATGCCTGCATCTGCCATGACACCGACCTCAGCTTGTGTCAGGGGGGTATCTATCGGCGGCGGCGCAAAGACAGTGATATCGATACCCAATGGTTTCCATTCAAAGCTTATCGACTGCATCATGCCCCAGATGGCAAACTTCGACGCACTATAAGAGCTGTAACCATAACTGCCTGTAAAAGAGGCCATGGAAGCGGTGACCATGACCTGATCGCCACGTGATAAAAACGGACGTACGGCGGCCAATACGTTGCGAGTGCCGAATAAATTGATATTCATAACACGCTCAAACTGCTCTTGGCTCATATCATCGAATGTCCAAGGTCCTGTAATTCCTACAAAATGCATCAAGATGTCAGGCGATAGACTTTCAGCAGCTGTCGCCATCTGCTGGCTGGTCATATCAGCATCGGTCACATCTAACTGATAGGTTGCAATTGAAGCGTCATTTTTATTCATATCTTGCAAGGTTGATAGCACCTCAGCAAGCGATTGCACATCAAACAGTACCAGGTTTGAACCTTGTTTGATGAGCTGCTTGGCAGTTTCAAACCCGATGCCAGAAGCTGCGCCAGTGATGTAAACCGTCTTATTGCTAAAATAATCCATTAGGCACCTTCCTTCTGCAATGAGCGGCTTTTTGCCGATTTTTTCTGTAAGCTGCCAAACTTGGCTTCACCGATGAGATGGCTGACTTTATGACCAGGAATTAACCAGTAAGGGGTTGCTTCACTGCTTGAGGCACAGTTAGGAAAATCAGGATTTTTAGAAGGGCCGGCGATGGTTTTTTCAACGACCATCGAGATATATTGCTCATTGCTGCCTTCTAGTGTGTTGCCGTTTAGGATAACTTCCATACCTGTGTCTTTGGCATAGCGGCGGATTGCGTTTACTTTCGAATTCATCGGTGCATAAGCATCTGCGCCCACGCCATTCTCTGAAGTGACCCGTATGCCATCTGGTACGCGCGCGACTAGTGAGTGGTTGCCCTCGGTATGACCTGGGGTATGTACCAGTGCCAAACCTTCGCCTAACTGGATACTGCCAGTAAATTTAATCACTTTTCCAGGGTCGACACCTTCAATTCCGTTGGGGCAATACCAATCCGCTTGAACGGGCAGTAGAGCAGTGGTGCTTAACCATTCTTGTTCATGAACCAAGATTTTGGCATTAGGAAAGTAGGCAGCGGTATCTTTACCGCCTGTATTTTTAGTGCCAAGCCAGCGGCGTATATCTTGGGTATGTAGATGGTCGTAGCTGATATAGTCAACATCTTCTGGCGCCAATCCAACTTCGGCTAATGCGCCAGCCACATCACGAATGATGGGGGCGACTACATTTTCAAGAGGCGACCAGTTAGGCATCTTATCCGTTAAGCGTTTAAAAAAAGGTGTTTCTCGGTCTGCTTCGATATCAGAGGGAGAGAACAGCAAGGTTTTTAATTCACCCAAATAATCATGGTATTGGATGATAAAAATGCGATTGAGAATGTGGATATAAGGAAATTTATAGGTACTTTGCGTATAGACGCCACTATAAGCGTACCACGTTGGGTAGGGCACGCGCACCATATCTGCACTTTGGTAAAACTGTACAGGCGGCTCGTCCATAAAGCGTTCTCTGAAGGCGCTTGCTTGTTTGCGCGCCGCTTTTAGACGCTCTTGAGGTAATGGGCTTTGACGAATGTCATCGAACTCTTTGATGGCCTTCATACCTAACGATGATAAATCCATGATGCATTTCCTTATGACTGATGGATGTTTTAAAATAATACTAACAGTATTGTTTTAAGGTTTATAGCGACTTTAAAAAACTGCTCAGCTTTATAAATTAGGGCATATCAAAACTCATCCCAATAAGGGTTATCACCAAAGCGCTCAGCGATAAAGTCAATTAGATAACGGCAGCGCTGCGATAAAAATCGGTTTTTTGGATACACCGCATAGGCATTGAGTGTGGGTAATTGATACTGCTGAAGAATAGGCACCAGCTCACCTTTTGCCAGTCTTTTATAAGCGATAAAGGTTGGAATAAAAACAATACCTTGACCTTTTACAGCTAAGTCCACCAAGAACTCCCCATTGGTCGCTTTGATTTTGGCATCAATAGTATGGCTGTGTTTTTTCCCTTGCGCATCCGTTAGAGTCAGCGTGCTTGTTTTGCCGAGACCATATTGCAAGAACTCATGTTCTGTTAAGTCTTCTAAGGTTTCAGGTGTTCCTGTTTTTTTTAAATACTCGGGGCTGGCACAAAGTGCATAACGAATGAGAGCCAAGCGTTTGGCTTGATAACTGGAGTCTTGTAGCTCTCTGATACGAATGGCAAGCTCATATCCTTCTTCTATCAAATCAACATGCCGATCAGAAAAATCGAGCTCAAAGTTCAAGTTGGGATGCTGATTGGCATACTCATCGATGACGTCGTTGAGATGCATCAAACCAAATGACAGCGGTGCCGTCATCTTCAGCGTACCTTCTATACGTGTAGGTGCGCCACTGGCTTGCTCATTCAAGGCATCTACTTCGCTCAGTATATGAGTGACTTGCTGATAATACTGCTCACCAGCTTGGGTCAAGTTAGATTGGCGTGTGGTGCGGCTAATTAATTGGCTGCCCAAACGTGTTTCAAGCTCCTTAAGGCGACGGCTGACCGCTGACTTGGCAATATTTAGTTGCTCCGCAGCTTTGGTGATACTACCGGCTTCGACAATGCGTACAAACATTGCCATGTCTTCTAGTTGTCCCATCCTAGCTACCTTATTATTGACGTTCTGATATAGGGTGTTTTGAGCATTATATAAGACTATCATTTGCCAAATGCTCTATTTACTGCTTTTATTTGCCCAGTTTTCTATTTATAGCATTTCTGATGAGGCATAAATATAAAAAGCAGGCTAGGTTATAAAACCTAGCCTGCTTCTATTGAATAATAGGATATTCAAACTGTCTTAAGCGGATGACTGACCCTTATTTAAGAGCAGCCTTTTTGCTGCCTTCTACCTGAACGACCAGTTTGATGTTTTTCATCATACCGCCATCTGTAAAGGTATTGATACCCCATTTGGTTCTGTCAATAGTGGTTTCAAAATCGCCACCACAAGCTTCAGCCTTCAAAAGCGGGTTTTCATAGCAGTTAAACTTAGTAGCCGTTAACGTCACTGGGTGAGTTTTATCAAGCAGAGTCAAGTCACCTTTGATGGCCTTAACTTTATCGCCATCAAACTGCCATTCGGTAGATTTAAAATATGCCGTTGGGTATTTTTCTACATTAAAAAAGTCAGCAGATTTTAAATGGCCGTCAAAGGTTTTGAGGCCAGTGCTCAAGCTACCCATAGGAATGGTGATGCCCACAAAGCCTTTTTTCTTTTCAGGGGCATACTCAAGAATGCCAGAAAGATTATAAAAACCACCAGCGTTGGTAGAAGTACCAAAGTGATCGACAGAAAAGCGTACCGCAGTATGATGCGGGTCAAGCTGGTAAGTGGCAGCGTTACCTAGTGTACTAACCATGCCAAGTGCACCGATAGCAGCAAAAGCAAGCGCGCGATTTGCTTGTTTAATAGATTTTAAAGTCATTATAAATCATCCTTTTTTAGGTAATTGAATTCAATAGGTGGATAGAGGCAAATATAACGCCATTTATATATCAGCTCAAAGAGTGATGGTAGTTCAAAGTACTTTTTAAGTATTCTTGTTAAGTATGGCTTATCTATCAGAATGCTAAGTTTAGCAAAAAAATAGGGTGTTTGATGCTAAAAACCATCAAAAAATGTGTCTTTCCGTTGCTTTTTGTATTTTTTGTGCAATCGAAAAATCCCAATTATTAAGTCTTGATTGGTAGGGCTCGATATTTACAGCACCTTATGGTGATCTTATCACTTAAAACACTCATAGACTGTTCTCAAATAAAGAACTTACAATTGTAATTAACACTGTTTAACTATTTACAAGCAACGACTACAATATTGCCATTACCTAAATAAACAAAAGTCTTTTAAATGAACTTTCATATTATTGGAGAATAAACATGGACAAATTACAAGAAATCAGTGCCCCAATTGGTCGCCTATTTTATCAATGATTTCTCTGCACACGACAAAAAAATCATCCCCACCCTATTTTCATAGGTTTAGGGGTTAAAAAGCTGGTGGTGTTCTAAAAAGTATGCTGGCATCAGACATAGCCATAATTGATATAAAAGAACACCAAATCAAACACCTTAAAGTGATTATCGAGCTTCTTAGAGAAACAACAGGTTCTTCTAACGGCTCGTTTTAGTCGGTGTCTAAGACGGCAGTTATTACCTTCAATGCCTACGGTATGTTGTTTGCCAACTTGTTTGTTATCTGGTTTAAAGGCCGTTATGAAACTGTCCCAATTGTCCATACTAATAGAGTCATAGCTCACTTTAAGTTGCTTAAGACGGGCTCTTAGTTTCTGAGCCGTTTTTAGGTCACGTTTGCCCCAGACATAAGCGACAATCTCATTAGTAGCACGGTCATAAGCATAAATAAGCCAGACTTTACGCTTCTTGCGATACACGTAAGTCCAGAACTCATCAACCTCTAAGCGTTCATAATATCGCTTCTTAGGCGCGATCTTATAAACAGATGAGCCTATGGTGCTGAGCACTTTACCAATACTCACCGAGGTAATGATGGCTATGTCTCTAACACCGCAGCCTCTAACCGTCATTAGCCGTATGATGTCTTCTATTTGAGAGTGACAGCCTTGGTAGCTTAAGGCATGGTCGCCAATAAACTGACGTTTGCAGTCCTTACATTGGTAGTTCTGCTTGCCATAGCTTTTTATGCCATGTATCGAAAAACTGGGACTGTGACAGTCGGGGCAACTGATCTGTATTTGTGTCTTCATAACCTCAAATATATCATCTTGCTTCGGCTGTCACTCCTCCTTTTATTTCCTCAGCATACTTTTTGATACACCACCTGTGTTTTTTATAGCGTCATTTATACCGTATTGAATATCACATAATTGATAATAAGAGGTGAACCATGAGTATCAATATCCTAGAACCACGTTTAGCAGATGTTGGCGGCATTCCAATTGCTCGTCTTTTACCCAATACCGGTAAAAAGCCTATTGGCCCATGGTGCTTTTTAGATCATGCAGGTCCTGCTGAGTTTGGTCCAGATGAAACAGGTATGCAGGTTGGTCGTCATCCGCACACCAATTTGCAAACTTTTAGCTGGATGTTGGATGGCGAAGTGCTGCACAAAGACAGCTTAGGTAATGAGCAAGTCATCACCAAAAACCAAGTTAACGTCATGACGGCGGGTACAGGGCCGACTCGCGGCATCAGCCATACCGAACAAAGTGTCTTTCCAGATACTGGTGGCTCGCTAGATGCGGCACGCGCGCTGAGCATGGTACAGTTGTGGATTGCATTGCCTACCGATCAAGAGATTGAGCCAGGCTTCCATCATTATCCAGAGCTACCGACGTGGACGGAAGATAGCGTCGAGATGATACTGACCACTGGTAGCTATACGTCAGTGACCGGTGAGCACTATCAAGCGCCAACCATTCAATATTCAAAAATGGTTGGTATCGACGTGTACTGGCAGGAAGACGGCGAAGTGACACTGACGCTAGAGCCAGGTTTTGAGTACGGTATCTTAGTCAATGAGGGTGAGGTTGAGTCTGAGGGCAAAGTCTGCCCGCAAGATCAACTACTGCGCTTTCATGATCATGATGTTGCCAATAACGAGAGCATCAAACTGGTCGCCAAAAAAGGCACACGCGTGATGTTCATCGGTGGTGAGCCGTTGAATAACCAAGTATTACTATGGTGGAACTTTGTTGCAGACAATAAAGAAGAGATTGAGCTTGCAATCAAAGACTGGAATAACGGTCATGAGCGCTTTGGCAATGTCGACTCAGATATGAAGCGTCTGCCTGCACCAGAGTTACCAGAAGGCTTTAAAGGCTAGTTTTGGATACTTTTTCCCACCGATTTTGTTAGTTTTTATTGTTATAAATACAGATCTATTAAGTTTTTTTACAATTGATAAGTGGTGATTCGATGCTCATTTTCTTATAATGAGTATGTTGAAAAATAAATACATCGGTAGAGCTTGGAGTTCTAGAGTAGAACCTGATAAGTGCGACAACAGGTAACTAATAAAACCAGCAATCTTTGATAACTGTATTCATAAATTCACTAATTTTTTATAATTTGGAGACATTAATGTCAAATTTACAAGATCTGCAGCAACTGGCTGAAAACCGTCGTTCTGTTTATGCGTTAAACGATAATTTACCTGTATCAAAAGACGAAATCGTTAAGATGGTTGAACATGCTATCTTGCATACGCCGTCTGCGTTCAACTCACAATCAACGCGTATCGTTGTGCTATTCGATCAAGACCACAACAAGCTTTGGGATATAACCGAAGAGACTTTACGTGATATCGTCAACAATGACGAGCAGTTTGCATCAACCAAGCAGAAGATTGGTGGTTTTAGAGCAGCGGCAGGTACGATTCTATTCTTTGAAGATCAGAGAGTGGTTAGAAACTTACAAGAAGCGGCACCGCTATATGCTGATAGGTTCCCAATTTGGGCTGATCACACTAGCGCAATGCATCAGTATGTATTGTGGACTGGTCTTGCGAGTGCAAATGTTGGTGCCAACCTACAGCATTATAATCCTGTCATTGACAATAAAGTTTCTGAAACTTGGGGTATCGATGATCATTGGGATCTTATCGCACAGATGGTATTCGGCGGTATTGAGCAGCCAGCAGGTGATAAAGAGTTTCAGCCAGTTGAAGATCGTATGAAAGTATTTGGCAAATAAATGACTTTCTATTCGTTTAAAGTATCAAATGCGTGCTGAGTAATGGACCTGTTTGATGATTAAAGCGAATAAGTATTAAAGCCAAAAAAGCGCCACCCAACTAACAGTCGGGTGGCGCTTTTTGTATGGTACGTCATCAGTAGACATGCTTCTAAAGCAGAAGTTTTTAAATAATACCAAACCCAAAAAGCCCAATTAGCTTTGTCGAACTTGCTAAACCTACGAAGTGTCGTACTTGCGCAAGCTTTCCGCGTTACTCTCATTTTTGGAAATGGTATAACTTTTTAGAACGTGGCGGCATTACATCGTACGTACTAACTCTTTTTACGACCCATCAAGCTGTTGGCGACCCACGCTGGACCAATTAATAAGAACTGTAAATCTTCAAAAAACGAAGGTTTTTTGCCTTCAATCTTATGACCGATAAACTGTCCAATCCAAGCAACGATAAAAATACCTGCCCAGACTTTGAAGCCCCATGGTAACAGGGTCATGACTGACAAACATATTAAAATAAACATACCCATTGCTAAAAATAGTGGCGTGGACAAACGCATATAAAATAGCAAAACTAAGGCGCTAAGGACCAAGGTAAACCAGACGGATAGCGACATACCCATCCCTAATAAACTGACAAAAATGGTAGGAACGCATAGCCAATGGATTTGTTTGTTGATAAGGTTTTGGTGACTGACAGAATACTCACTGAGCCACTGCTCAAGTGTGCGTTTAGACATGCGTGGTTGACGATTACGAGACATACTAACCTCCCTGTTAGTAAGTGAAAAAAGATGAGCGTAGCTGCTTGCTCATAGTGTTCTTAATACCAGTTGTAGCACTAATTAAGCCAATCTACCATATTGTCTGATAGACGGCTCAGTCAAAACCGGCTGTAGCCCTTTTTTTGAGTGCTCATCGATTGAATTGAGGTTATGCTCTAGCCTTGTTCACTGCGATGCCATTCATAGAGACCAATAAAAGAGTTGACTTGATAAATCATGGTTTGGATGGCAAAGATATAGTTACCAGACATCAGGTTGACGATGAGCCAAACGAAATTGACGATAATCCATAACCACCAGTTGAATGAATAGCGCAGAATCATGGCAGCCTGTGCGGTGATGGATAGTACAAAGGCAATGACGTTAATCCAGAAAAATGAGATAAAACCTAGAAAAAGACTGTTGTCGTCTTCTACAACGGCATAACCATAGCTTGCCAACAAGTTGTTGACGGTAGGGAATAATGCAAGACCAATCACGATGAATGCTGCGGTAATCAGCCAAACGGCTTTGCTGGCAGACTTAGGTATCATATCCCCGTCAGGGTCGGTGTGCTTTGACCAATAAAAAATACCATAGACGTGGGTAAAAAAGTTGAAAAGCGGTGCGAGCATTAAGCCGACTGCACCAGAGGTTGCCTGAACCACCACTTCACCAGCGGTCGCACCCATGCCGAATCCATTACCCATAACATTTTTGCGAAAAGACAACGATACCACGCAAATCAATCCGATAAATGATACCGCCAAATAAAACCAATCAAGGGTGGTGTGGTCTGTGGTTAGCCAAAAACCTGCGGACAAGGCAATCACACCACAAATGAACCACGTGATAATCCATTGCATCGCCCATTTTCCGGTGATGTTGTCTAGTAGCTGAATGCGCATAAGTTTTTCCCTGAAAATGAATACGATTGACAATGTATATTAATACTTTTGGTGTTGTCGCATTTTTTGTCTTAGGCTTTTTTGCCATAGATATGCTGATTGATAAACAGTAATGCTTGCTGATAACGAGCATCATAATCAGGCTCATCAATCAAATGAGGCTCGATGTTATGACGGGCAAAAATATCAACGAGGCGCTGCTCAAAGCGTCCACGTGCCTCAGGTGTGCCTAATGAGCGCATGCCGTCATCTACCCACGGTGTATTATTATCTAGCATGATAGTATGGTCTAAGCGAAACTCATCAATACAAGCGGCTACAAATGGGTGAGCTCGACCTTCATACTCTTCACAGAAAGCCTGAGTGGTCACAAAATCTGTATCAACGATAGTGATAGGCGCAGTTGCTACTGCAGCCGCGTCACGGATAGCTTGTGCATGATTGAGTGCAATGGGCCCATAATCATTATACTGTAAGCCAATTTCACTACCACCCAAATCTGTTCCAACATACAGTCGACCCATCTCTAGCGCAAAACTGGCACCATAATAGTTAGCAAGCTTATGGACTAAGGTGGTCTTGCCTGAACTCTCTCCGCCAACGATGGCCACGGTTTTAGTATAGTCGCCGCGCGCTTGAGGATGAATCGCTGACCAATGCGCGACAGGATTGCGAGCGATAGCATAAGAGTCAAATTCAGGTTGTAGCGGAGTCGTGATGACTGACATCTGCAGTTGGTCTCGAATGCTGCTCTGCGCTAAGGGGTGATTCTCTGCGACAAATAATACGGTCTCTGCTGGCAATGCCAGTGCATCACTCAGCCGTTGCAACTTGGCATTGCTGGCAGGAATGTCGATAGTCACGTCATCAAAGCTGTCATGCAAAGGCAGCTCAATCTCATGAGTGGTGTGAATGTGAATGAATGGCAAGTCGGCACATGCCATCTGTAACCAACGTGCCTTGTCTTGCAACGTAATGGTAAAATCCGGATGCGGTGAAGGGTGTGCCATAATAACAATATGCAGGTTCTTTGCTTGTCCTGCTGCATCCAAGATACTGCGCATTTGACCCAAATGTAAGGGTTCAAAATGCCCAATCATTAAACCAGTATTGTACATAACTATCCTTATATTCTAAAAATCATTCATCGTCAGTCGTTGTTTTAGTTGTTTATCAGCATGGTATAAAGGTTTAAACAGATTTACAGGTAGGTTATTGTAAATTGGTAATGGTTTATGAGTTTTCTCTTGATAAGGATGTAACCAAGTTATTAATTTGCTTGTCATTTTTTAGATATCACACATTAAATATATAAAATTTACTTGTCTATTATAAATACCGAAAAGTGGGTTTGTAACAAGAAGTGTAAGATAAGCGCAACAAAGCTATTTATGAAACATTTTGAAATAATTATTTAAAATCAGGGGTTTACACGGTATTAGGACAGGTTAGGGCAAGTTTAGGTAGCATAAACTCACAAAGCACTGCTACATCTTCAACAGATAAAGCCTTAATAGTTGATATACTTATTTGTAAGTTAGAAAGATTAATAGATCTAAAGACAAATCTTGAATTCAGTAAGTCAAACGCACGTAAAAACCAAAAGAAATATATAAAAATAATTAGCAAATACTGATTAGTAAATATTAAATAGAGAGGTATTCGATTTGGCTAAGTTAGCAAAATTACATCGCTCACAGAATAGTCGCATGATAGCAGGTGTGATGGGCGGCATTGCAGAGTATGTCGGTTGGTCACCAACTTGGGTTAGATTGCTCTTCGTTATCGTTTCATCACTGAGTGCAGCTGTACCAGGTATTTTAATTTATATTATCTTATGGATAATTATGCCAAAGGCGACTAGTGAGTCTTATCAATAAGCTTAGATATTAGCTATGAAGGTTAGATTCTATATTGGTACTTTGGTAGTAGAATATGTTTTTATAAATAAATATAACCATCAAACTTCCTGACTAAAGGAAGTAAACTTAAGTAGTAACTCAAGCAAGTGTTTAATAAAAAAGCAGTTTAATTAAAAAACAAAAAGCCTGACTCATCAGGATACCAGCGACATACTTTTCCTCCTGCCCAGATGCTCACGCATTTGGGTATTTTTTTTGCGTCAGTGGTTGCGCTTACCAATTGCTTATACGGCAAAATTGACCAGTAAATGAGCCCACATGCTAAATGCATCACCATATATTATAAATTTAGTTGCGGTAAATATGGATAAAATCGTCAATTTTTAGTAAGGTGAGCAGGCAAATAGCGTCGTTGCCGAATAGGCAATACGAGCGCTATCAATATTTCATAATACTCATTCCACAGTGGCTTTATTAAGATGCCCCAAACTATGATAATCCAAACTATGACATCACAAGCGAAAGATTCTCAACCGATGACGTTTCAAGATCTCATCCTAACCTTGCAAAATTATTGGGCTGACAAGGGCTGCGTCATCTTGCAGCCTTATGATATGGAAGTCGGTGCGGGTACCTTTCACACCGCGACATTTTTACGTTCTTTAGGCCCCGAGCGTTGGAATGCCGCTTATGTGCAGCCATCACGTCGTCCAACCGATGGACGCTACGGTGATAACCCGAACCGTTTGCAGCATTACTATCAGTTTCAAGTAGTGCTCAAGCCCAATCCACCCAATATCCAAGAGCTGTATTTGGATTCATTAAGAGCGATTGGTATCGATCCGCTGGTGCACGATGTGCGTTTTGTGGAAGACAATTGGGAGTCGCCAACGCTAGGTGCGTGGGGGCTTGGCTGGGAGATTTGGCTCAATGGTATGGAAGTCACTCAGTTCACTTATTTCCAGCAAGTTGGCGGTATTGAATGTTTCCCAGTAACAGGTGAGATTACTTACGGTCTTGAGCGCTTGGCAATGTATGTACAAGGCGTCGATAGCGTTTATGATTTGGTCTGGGCAGATGGCGAGTTTGGTCGCGTGACTTATGGCGATGTCTTTCATCAAAACGAAGTTGAGCAATCTACCTATAACTTTGAGCATGCCGATGTGCCAATGATGGGTCAGATGTTCGACTTTTATGAGCAGCAAGCGGATAAGCTGGTTGCTGAAGGTCTGCCGCTGCCAGCCTATGAGATGGTGCTAAAAGCCTCGCATGCCTTTAACTTACTTGATGCTCGCGGTGCGATTTCGGTGACAGAACGTCAGCGTTTCATTTTACGTGTACGTACGCTGGCTCGTAAAGTTGCTGTTGGTTACGTCGAAGCACGCGCGAAATTAGGCTTCCCATTGGCAGATGAAGCGCATCGTCAAGCGGCGCTTGATAAGTATTTACCAAAAGAAGAATCGGTAACTGATGAGGTTGCAGATGCTAGTCAATCTACTGAAAACAATCAAACTACTAACAATAATAAATAGGAGCATCCCATGAGTACTATTCTATTTGAACTGGGGTGTGAAGAGCTACCTCCAAAAAGCCTAAAGCCTTTACGTGATGCGCTACAAGCAAGTGTCACTGAACAGTTAAATGAAGCTGATATCAGTTTCGATAGTATTAAATCCTTTGCTGCACCGCGTCGTTTAGCGATACAGATTCAGGGTATCAGCGATAAGCAGCCGGACCGTAGCGAGCAAAAGCGTGGACCGGCGATTAAAGCGGCATTTGATAGCGATGGCAATCCAACGCGTGCAGCGATGGGCTTTGCCAAGGGTTTGGGTATAGAAGCAAGCGAGCTGATAACGATTAACACCGATAAAGGTGACTATGTTGGTTATGAGCAAACTATTCAGGGTCAAGCGACGACTGAGCTACTACCTACCATTTTCCAAACCGCGCTTGATAATCTACCGATTGCCAAACGTATGCGCGCGGGTAGCAGTCGCAATGAGTTTGTGCGTCCGGTACAGTGGGCAGTATTGATGCAAGATGACGCTGTCATTGACGCTACTATCCAAGGACATCAAACCGGCACGCAAACTCGCGGTCATCGCTTCCATAGTCCTGATTATCACAATATTGCGCATGCCAATGACTATGAGAAACTGCTTGATGGATTAAAAGTTGTCGCTGATTTTGATAAGCGACAAATGCTCATCAAAAACCAAGTCAAAGCATTGGCAGATGAGGTTAATTCTGATGCCATCGTACCGCAAGATTTATTAGACGAAGTCACCGCATTGGTCGATTTTCCAATTGCGCTACGCGCAAGCTTTGAAGCACGCTTTTTACAAGTACCGCAAGAAGCGCTTATTTCGACTATGCAAGCGGATCAAAAGTATTTCTGCTTAACCGATAAAACTGGCAAATTGCAGCCGTACTTTATCTTTATCACCAATATTGAGTCAAAAGATCCTAACCAAATTATCGAAGGTAATGAAAAAGTTGTGCGTCCACGTTTGGCTGATGCAGAGTTTTTCTTCTTACAAGATCAAAAGCAGCCACTATTTGCATTGACTGAGAGCCTAAAAACTCGCGTCTTCCAAGACAAATTGGGTACGATTTGGGAAAAGTCTGAGCGTATTGCCAAGCTTGCCGCCTTTATTGCCACACTTATGCAGCAACAAGGCACAAAAATTGATATCGAGGAAACGGTACGTGCTGCGATGTTGGCAAAAGCAGATTTGGCCAGCTCACTGGTTGGTGAGTATCCTGAGTTGCAAGGTATCGCTGGGACTTATTATGCGCGCTTAAATGGCGAACCTGCTGCTGTTGCTGCAAGTTTAGAAGAGCAGTATTTGCCTAAGTTCAGTGGTGACGTATTACCGCAGACGCCGATTGGTATTTCCTTAGCATTGGCAGATCGCTTGGATACTTTGGTTGGTATTTTTGCCATTGATCAAGCCCCAACAGGTTCGAAAGATCCGTTTAGCTTGCGTCGTTCAGCGATTGGTGTTTTACGTATTTTGATTGAAAAACAATTACCGATTAATCTGGTGGCGCTCGTTGAGCAAGCGATTAAAGGTTATAGCACGAGCGATGGTAGCAAGATTGCTAAGATGGGCGATACCTTTACCCAAGTGATGGCGTTCTTAAACTCACGCTATCGTGCCATGTATACTGAGCAAGGCGTTAGCGTCGACACCATTCAGGCAGTGCAAGCGATTAATCCGCATATGCCGCTTGATTTTGATCAGCGTATCCGTGCTGTTCAAGCCTTTAGCGAGTTGCCACAAGCATCAATGCTAGCTGAATCAAACAAACGAGTTGCCAATATTTTAGCCAAGTCAGAAAGCGCGGTTGCTGATAAAGTCGATGAGTCATTGTTACATGAGTCTGCTGAGCAGGCATTGTATCAGGCTGTCCAGCAAGCGCAGACTGCAGTGAAACCTTTGCTTGAAACAGCTGACTATACGCGAATATTGCAAACACTGGTCAGTTTAGATGCGCCATTGACGCAGTTCTTTGCCGATGTCATGGTTAATAGTGAAGACGCAGCACTAAAGAACAATCGCTTAGCATTGCTCAAGCAAGTTCGTGCCTTATTCTTAACCGTGGCTGATATCAGTGAGCTACAGTTATAACTTGATAGTTATAGCCGAACGACAATCTGAGCCTGCATGCTACTCGCTTACTTATCGCGTAAAAAACTGGCAATATTGAGCCAGTTTTTTATGTGATTATGTTGAAGTGCTATGTTTATAATGTCTTAACCCATACTTGAAGGAGCACTGCTGTGTTAGCCGTTATCATTGTGATTCTTATTATCTGGGCTGTGATGTGGGCGTTTTACAGATTTATGTACCCACGCCCACCCAAAAGTATGATGCCAAAAAAAGGCGATGTCATTACGCCGCGTTTTTGCAATTTTTGTGGTAACAGTTTGGCTGAGTACCGCGGTGTACTTGAAGCCAAACCAGTTTCTGCAGAATCAGGCTTAATAGTAGAGAATGACAACGTAGAGAATGACAACCGTAATGAGGGTGAGAGTCATAAAGAATGGTTCTTTTGCAACTATGAGCATCAAGCGGATTTTCATGCCGGCAAAGTCTATAACCCTCATGCATAAGTAATACCAAACCTAAAAAATCGATGAATATTTAACACCGTTCCAATCACCATTCCATTTTTAATATAAAAAAGCGCTTAGCTTCAATGGGCTAGGCGCTTCTTATTTATGATTCAATATCTTATGAAACCATAATTTATGGGGCTATATTTCATGGAGAATTATCAGCTTACAGAATAGACTGAGCATCCTTCATAATTTTATTAATAAGCGCCTCAGACTGCTTATCTTGTTGCAATCGATCTTCTTCATTTCTTTGATTGGCATGGATTTTCTCATACAAATTCAAGCAGCAAAGCACTAAAATGCTTTCTTGACTGAGACTTGGCGCATCGCGTTTGAGATCTAACGCGTAGTTGTTGATATAAGAGACGGCTGAGTGTAGCTCTTCTTGCTCATGGACTGGGCAGTAGATGGGATAGGTCACGCCAGCAATGGCAACATCGACCTTCTTAATTTGCGGTTCAGCAGGTTTGGCTACAGTGCTTGAGGCGTTTGTGGCAGTTGATGTTACCTGTTGTGTTTTAGAGCTGGTACTCTGCAGCTGATTACTTTGAGACTGTTTGTCAGCAGATTTAGTGTGGTCATCGGTCATGATAAATCCTACAATATATGTCATTAAAATGAGTAATATAAGCTATTACAAGTATATGTCTGGCAGCTAATTAGCAGCTTAGAGAGGGATAAGTTTTATGATAAATAGGCCATCTAATAAAGATAAAATCTATTAAGACAGCTATCTATTATTATCATTGGTAGTTCTTTACTAACCCTCAGCTTGATCGATACGAGTTAAGCGCTTTAATACCACTTGTGTGCGCTCAGCTGCCAATTGGTTCTTTTTCTGCAACTCGCTGTTTTGCTGTTTGATATCGCTATACTGCTGTTTCAATTCATTATTATGCTGTTGCAGCTCGCTATTCTGTTGTTGTAATTGGCCAATTTGCTTGTGTAGTTTGTCTTGTTCTTCGCCAATCATATGATGCGCTTCTGCTAAGTTTTGATAGCGTTTGTCTAAATCGTTCAATTGTTTTTTAGCACCGTCACGTTCTGTGTGGCTGGTATCGAGCTTGCTCTGCAAAGCAGCTAGCTCCTTTGGATCGGTAACGGGATGCTGTTTGAGGCTGCTAAGTTCAGCACTGACAAGCTGATACTGTTTTTTGATGTCGAGTATCATTTTTTCTAATATTCTAAGTTGATCATACATAGTCAGTTTTTATCCTTAACAAGTAAGCGTGAATGAATTTTGTTCTGTGCGTTTAATAATGCCATAGGTGACCGCATAATATCTATATCAACAAAGTAATTACCTATATTAGACGTTGTTCGTTTATTTATATTGTTCGTGGCTTGATTGATTATATTTAGCCATGTCTATCAATTATTTTATTTATCTGCTTTTTTGTATAACTTATAACCAATCACTAGGACTTCTATTATGAATGATAATATCTCTGGCTGGAACACATGGCTCACTGCATTTGACGATTGGACGGACGTGTCTATCAGTGAGGTACATGGCTTGATGACGGGGCTGATGACCGCTTGTAATGCGCCTGATGAGCCAGTATGGGCAAAGGTGTTCGAGGAGCTGAGCTTTGCACCATTACCTGATGAGGCGTTGACTTTATTAACTGAAGAGGCGGAGGACACCGTTTTTCAGCTGAAAGACAAAGACGATGCTTATTCTTATACGCCGTTAGTGCCAGATGATGAACATGATTTATACGAGCGCGTGATGGCGTTGAAACAGTGGGCCAATGGCTTTATGACAGGCTTTGGTATTACCGATTGTGGTCTCACTGCTGAAGAGAATGAAATGTTGTCGGATTTGGCTAAAATTGGCGCGATTCGATTAGAAGACGATGAAGACTTTGAAGGTGGGGAAGAGTCTTACCTGTATATCTATGAGTTTGCGCGTATGGTGCCAGTCAGCTTTGCGACTCGCAAGCGTAAACCTGTCAAAGATATCGCTCTGATTTCTGGACTGGCTATTGATGCTAAGACGACCAAAGAGTTACAAGCAGAAGGTAAGCTGCCAAAACCGATGCCACCAGTGATAGATATCATGAATCAAAACAATCCGTCATAATTGAATCGCTATAATGAGCAGTGTGATAGGAGTGCTGATTTACAGTAAGCTTATAAGTTCTAAGCGATTCAAAAGGAGACTGTGATGATAACGGACAAAGACATGCAACACTTGCGTCGCTGCGTTGAGCTTGCTGCTGAAGCTTTAGAGGCGGGCGATGAGCCATTTGGTAGTGTACTGGTCGATGCGGATGGCAATATGATGAGGGAAGATCGTAACCGTGCCAATACGGTCGATGCGACTTACCATCCTGAAATTGCCGTCGCCAAATGGGCGGCAGAAAATATGACCCCTGAAGCGCGCGCAAAGTCGGTGGTTTATACTTCAGGTGAGCATTGTGCCATGTGCTCTGCTGCCCACGCTTGGGCAGGACTGGAGCGTATTGTTTACGTTAGCTCTTCAAAACAGTTAGGCGAATGGATGGCGGAGATGGGCGTTAAATCCTCATCTCCTATCAATACTTTGTCAATCCAAGAAGTGGCGCCGAACATACCAGTAGATGGTCCGATTGCAGGCTTGGATGAAGAAGTAAAAGAGTTACAACGACATTCATTGCAAAAATATTAGCCTTTTTATCTTGTATCGTGATAAGGATATTTCATGACTTCGAACAATAATAATCAGCTCAAAAACACGTCTTACCCCGCGCAGAGTATCGATTGGCTAACGCGCTTGATTGGTTTCGATACGGTCAGTCGGTATTCAAACTTAGCATTAATTGAAGATGTGCAAGCTTACTGTGAGCAGTTAGGTTTAACGGTAGATTTGACCTTTAATGAAGCCAAAAATAAAGCCAATCTGTTCGTTACTGTGCCAGCAGGGGCAAACGCTGACGAAGTCAATCACGGTCTCGTGCTATCTGGTCATACCGATGTCGTACCAGTTGATGGTCAAGACTGGACGTCAGAGCCGTTCACCGCGACCATTCGTGGTGACAAGCTATATGGACGCGGTGCTTGTGATATGAAAGGCTTTATCGCCTGTGCATTGACGTTATTGCCACAAGCGGTAAAGCTATCTAATGCAGGCCAACTGCGACGTCCGCTGCATTTGGCTTTATCATTTGATGAAGAAGTTGGTTGCTTAGGCGCGCCCTTAATATTGGCAGATTTAAAGGCACGCGGTATTACGCCTGATTATTGTATCGTTGGGGAGCCGACTAATATGACGATGGTGGTGGCACATAAAGGCATCGCTGTGTATCGTTGCCGTGTCCATGGCAAATCTGCGCATTCATCATTGACTGCGCAAGGCGTCAACGCCATTAGCTATGCCAGCCGTTTGATTGGTTATGTTGATGAGTTGGCAGAAGAGATAAGTTATCGCAGTGATAATGACGCGCTGTTTGATGTGCCTTATTCGACATTGTCTGTAGGCACGATAAAAGGTGGCACGGCGACCAATATTGTCCCCAATCTATGTGAGTTTACCTTTGACTATCGCAATCTGCCGCATATGACGCAAGATGATATCATCGCACCGATTCAGGCGAAGGTTGCAGAGCTCAGCGCCCAAATGCAAGCACGCGCTGCCGATACCGGTATTGAGCTGATGCAAGAAGAAAGCGTACCAGCAATGACCGATAGCGACAGCGCTGAGCTACAAGCGTTAATAGCTGCTCTGACGGGCGATGACAAACGGCATAAAGTAGCTTATGCCACTGAGGGCGGGCAATTTACCAATGCTGGCATACCAACGATTATCTGTGGTCCCGGTAGTATTGAGCAGGCTCATAAAGCCGATGAATATGTCGAGCTAAGTGAAATTGAGCGTTGTGATGGGTTTTTGCAGAAGTTGTTAGATAGCTGTACGGTTAATTAGTTTATTAGCTAGCAGACCATTTATATTTGATATGAATGAGCATAAAATACACCGTCTTTATGGCGGTGTTTGTTTTTTAGCAGCTTAGCATTAGGTATTTAAGTTTTCTATAACTAAGAATTAGGGGTTGGTTGATGTCTTGGCATCTGTTTGCGGTGTTTTTTGCAAGTACGTTTTTTATCTCAGCGACTCCTGGTCCTAATATGCTACTCGCATTCCAGTATGGCATGAACTATGGGGTGAGGCGGACGCTATGGACGTTAGCAGGATTAAGCCTTGGTTTGTTCATTCTATTGCTTTCAACCTTGCTTGGATTGGATGTGATTAGCCGCCAATCACCTTGGCTGCTCACTGTTATTAAAGCAGTAGGCGCAGCATATCTAATCTATTTGGGCATCAGTTCATGGCGCGATGCTGGTGATGGTAGCTTGATGAGCGACGCCCGTGAGATAAGCGAGGAGGTGGGAGCTGACTATCCCACTACTATGCAACCTACGGCTGATATGCCCAGACCGCGCTCGCTATCTAGCGCAGCAGTTAAGGTCTCTCCGAGCAACACGACCTTGTTTCGTACTGGTATTTGGGTGTCATTGTCCAATCCGAAAGCGATTTTATTCTTTGCCGCATTTTTCCCCAAATTCATTAATTTCAGTGCGCCGCTATGGCCACAATATATTTTATTAACGGCAGGATTGTTTTTAAGCGAGACAATTTGGCAGATTGTTTATACGCTAGGTGGTACAAAGCTAGCAAGCTGGCTAGATGTTGGCAGTCGCTTAGCGTGGTTAAATCGAGCGTGCGGGGTGATATTTATACTAATTGCGGCAGCTTTATTGGCTGAAGTGTTGAATGGTTTTTTGATATAAAAGACAAATACTATTTAAGATTAATATTAATTACAAAAGAGCCGTTCACTATTTGATAGCGAACGGCTCATTTATTTATTCAAGATTGCTTGCTAACGGTTACGCCAACATTTCGATTAGCTCACCCTTCACCATATGTGGACTCACAAAGTCAGTCACGCGCACGCTAACGATTTTGCCAAGTAGCTCATCCATTTTATCAACGTCATAAGGGAACATAACGGTGCGGGTATTATCAGCCGTGCCGATTAAGTAGTCTGGATGACGATTGGCAACTTGTTCGACCAAGACGCGAGTGGTGGTACCGACCATTTCATGCGTTTTAGCGAGTGTTGAGTCGATAATAACTTTTTGGAATTCTGCCAAGCGCTCTTTTTTAGTTTTGAAGCTCACATCGTCAGGTAACTCTGCCGCTGGCGTGCCTGGACGCTTCGAATAAATAAAGCTATAAGAATGATCGAAATTTAACTCTTTCGCCAAGTTCAACGTATCTTGGAAGTCTTGCTCAGTCTCACCTGGGAAGCCAATGATAAAGTCGCTCGACAAGTGAATATCAGGGCGAATGGCTTTTAGTTTATTAATCTGATTGATATAAACATCAATGGTATGGTTGCGTTTCATCGCTGCCAAGATAGCGTTTGAACCACTTTGAACCGGCAAATGCAAATGTGATACCAGCTCTGGCAATTGCGCATAAGCATCAATGATATCATCAGTAAACTCTAGTGGATGGCTGGTGGTATAACGGATACGCTCGACACCATCGACGTGCGATACATAGTGCAATAGCTCAGCGAAGCGGCAAATACTGCCATCGTCTTTTTCGCCGCGATAGCCATTGACGTTTTGACCCAACAGATTGATTTCGCGCACGCCTTGTTCAGCCAAGCTATCAATCTCTGCCAATACATCGTCAAGTGGACGTGATAATTCTTCGCCGCGCGTATAGGGAACGACGCAAAATGAGCAATATTTTGAGCAGCCTTCCATAATAGACACAAAAGCCTTATAACCTTCAACTCTTGGCTCAGGTAAGAAATCAAACTTCTCGATACTCGGGAATGACACGTCAATCGTACCAATGCGATTCTTAGGCGCGATTTCACGCTGCTCGTTTGATTGATCGTAGAGCTCAGGCAAACGGTGCAAGGTTTGCGGGCCAAATACCATATCGACATAAGGCGCACGTTTTTGAATGTTATCGCCTTCTTGCGAGGCCACGCAGCCACCGACACCGATGACCAAATCAGGGCGTTTTTCTTTTAGTTTGCGCCAGCGACCCAACTCTGAAAACACTTTTTCTTGTGCTTTTTCGCGAATAGAGCAGGTATTCATTAATAGTACATCGGCTTCATCGATATCGTGTGTAACTTCCATACCATGCGAGTCACCCAACACATCAAGCATTTTGCCAGAGTCATAGACGTTCATCTGACAGCCCTGAGTGGTCACAAACACCTTTTTAGTTGCCGCCTTATTGACAGGCGATTGGGCTGAACTTGCTTCGTTGAGTGCAGTAACGGTAGGCGTGCTAGCGATGGTATTAGCAACAGCAGCGTCATCAATGCGGGGATTAAATACAGTAACACTCATAAGGATAAGTCCATGATTGACTAAAAATATAGCAGGGTAGCCGATTAACAGGTGGCATATTTTATCACAACCCTTTGCCAAAGTGAAAAATTAGCATGGGCAATTGATGGTCATTATTATATATTATTTATAACAGTATCAATTATTTACTGGTATTAGCAGCAGTTTTGCTAAAAACCGCAAATTACTATCACTTCTATGTTACACCGTGCTGTCCTATTTATTAACAAAAGGTAAAGGTGATGGTTGAAAGTGCAACGGATATAGTATGATAAGCGCCATAACCTCAGCAGCATTTGCTAAACTGCTGTTCACACATTGGTAGATATATGATAAAGAGAGTCAGTATGACAAAGTTGCGTGTCGCTCAGAGCATCAAGGATAGAGAAGCTACCCATAGCAATGAGGGCTTAAAGCGCTCAAATCGATTGAAAGCAGGAACGCTACGAGTGAGCGCTATAAGCCTAGCGACTGCTTTGAGTGCGCTTGGTTTATCACAAGTTGCTTGTGCAGAGCTGACTTGGGGTGACAATAATAGCTATGAGCAAGACACTAACTATCAACAAGACAGCAGTGTTAACTCATTTACGGCAGCGGCAATCGCTGCCGACCGCGGTGATGTCAGCGCACTTTATAACTATGAGCAGGTCATGAGTGGTGGTTTGTTTGCCATGTATCCGACTTACTGGCGCATGAATTTGGATTTAAATTCACAAAGCTCGGCTGCAGTATCACAGTTTGTACGCCAGTATCCCAATACAGTGATGGCCGAAAAATTAGTCGCTGATTTTGCTGAAACCAAAGCAGGCTCCAACGATTATGCCTCAGTACGCCAAGTGGCGAACTTGATTACCAATGCTGATGCGAGTGAGCGCTGCGCGATTGCGCTTGGATTCAACAATGGCGGTGATACCATGCGCGCAATGGCAGCAAAATCTGATGTTTGGTTGACCACCAAAAAGCAGCCAGCCTTATGTGATCAGCTCGCGATGGAGATGAATAATAACGCGCTGATTAGTAATCAAGACCGAGCTGCTCGTCTTAAACGTATGCTTCGTAAAGGTAAAACTGGCGATATTATGGCATTGTCATCGCGTTTAGGAACACCTATTGCTTATTCAGCATTGAGCGAGATTCAGCTGAATCCATCTGCCTTCTTTAGTCGTTTTAGTCGCGAGCCTGTTAGCCAGACCAATCAATATCTATATCTATATGCGATGGGACGTGTCGCTGATAAATCCTATCGTGAGGCGGCGTTGCAATTAGATTTTGACGTTAAGCAAGACAACCAGCGTGCGGTCAAACTATTGAACGACGACACTCGTCGCTATGCGTATCGTATTCTTGGTGTGCAACGTATGAATCATAATACGGATGATGGTTTTAATGCTGAGGCAGTGGATTGGTTCCGCAATAGTCTAGATGACGACTTTAACTTTGAAGAAGCCGAAGATTATGCCATGGCGGCGATTCGTTTTGGTCGTTGGGACGATGTGGTCGAAGCCATCTCAAAAATGGATGGCGAAACCCAAAAAGGTAGCCAGTGGCAGTATTGGTTGGCTCGTGCTTATGAGCAATCGAGTGATGCCAATAAACGCAACTTAGCCAAAAAAATGTATCAGAACATCGCCAAAAGTAATGACTACTATGGTCTGATGGCAAAAGATAAAATCGGACAGCGTTTTGATGCCAGCCGTTTAGGTGGCAACAACTTACCCAATGTCAGTGCCGCTGATCGCGCACGCGTCATGCAAAACCCACATTTTGCTCGTGCTTTTGCGCTATACAACGCTGATGCTAGCCGTGCCTATGCCAACCGTGAGTGGAATTGGGCAGTAAAGCAAGCTCGTGACAATCGTGATGATAATTTGATTATTGCTGCCGCTCGTCAAGCCTATGACATGGGCTGGCTCGATCGCGCGATTTATGCAGTTGATAATACCGATAGAGTAGACAGCTTGGCGTTATCGCATCCGATGCCGCACCAAGATGCTGTGGTGCGCTATAGTCAATCAGCAGGTATCGATCCCGCTTGGGCGTATGGCATTATGCGTCAAGAGAGCCGCTTTGTCACCTCGGCGCGCTCGAACGTAGGTGCCAGTGGACTGATGCAAGTCATGCCTGATACTGCAAAGTATATTGCTCGTAATTTGGGTGAAACCTATAGTGCCAGTCGCGCCAATAGTGGTGATACCAACATTCGTTATGGTACTTGGTATATGGGCGATATCTTGGGTAAGCTCAATTATCAGCCAGTATTGGCCACCGCAGGATATAACGCTGGCCCTAATAATGCCAAGCGCTGGCAGCCAGTATATGGCTCGATTGCTGCTGACCAATACGTTGAGTCAATCGCCTTTCCTGAGACGCGTAATTATGTGAAGCATGTCATGGAAAACGCGACTATCTATAGCAGCCTGCTAGGTCGTAGCCAGCCAATTAGTCAGCGTATGGGTACAGTACCTCCCGCATTCTAGTAGGATTATTCATCCATTAAAAAACCATTAATGAGCAATCGTTAATGGTTTTTGTCTATTGATGGTCTGCAATCCTTACGAATAATCTGACAACATTGCTGTGTTACTTCTGCAGTATCTCCCTTATGTTTACGTTTCTGCTATAGATTAATAAAAGCGTTTTGCTACCATTACATAAATTAGTGTGTCTAATTGGCACCCATATTTTTTGCGAGTTCTATTCTTAGTTTTATGAATATTGGTATATCACATTTATTGATATTTTGAACGCCTAATCTAAGTAATAGCCCATGTTTTGTCATTGCTAGATGCCTGCAGCCCCTATGATCAAAAAATATTTTAATCTGTCTCTATTATCTAAAACTAGGCATCAGTCATCTGCTAAGATGCAGATGCGCCTGCCATTGATGACTACTTCAAAAGTTGTTACGTCACAAGCTCTAACGTTGAGCTTTCTCTCAGCAAAACTGAGACCGAACAAAGCATCATTAAATCGACAAGCAACCATAAATACAGCTAAGAAGCTGGCTGCATTGGTGATGTTGCAAGGTGTGATACTGCTGCCTGTGCATGCTGCAAGCGCGGCCAAAACAGGACAGCGCGTGTTAATGATTGAGATGACTCCCGCACTATGCAGCATACAGCCGACACGTGCTCGTATGCGTCAATGCTTAGAAGGCTATTCGTTAACTGTATCAGGTTTGGATATGGGCTATGGTGAGCGCTGCGGTGTTGGTAGTGAGCCGCGTTTAACACCGTTACAGCTAAAAGTCGTCAACCGTGTCATGCCTGATACTACCGTGCGTAGCCAAGCGTGGCAGCGTTACGGAGCTTGTAGTCCGCTCAGTGATGGTAGCTACTTCCGTCAAATTACTAATTATGCCGGAGCGCTAAAGCTACCAAATGAGTTGAATACTGGTAATAGTTATACCGTTTCTAAATCGCGTTTTATCAGTCAGATGACCCGTCTGAATAGTGGTATGACTTCAAGCAGTATTGATTTGATTTGCCAAGCGGGTAGTCGTCGCCAATTAACATTGACTGATGTGCATGTCTGTTATGAAGGTAGCGAATTTGGTACTTGTCATAATGTCGTCGATAACTGTGGCAGCAAGTTTGTCATTTCAGGTGGTAAATAGTTTATTTATAGGCACTCAATTGCTTTAATTGTCTCAAGTTCTACTAGGGCGTGTCTTCAATTCATTTTACAATGAATGATAGTACACGCCAGATAGAGCACTGACCAATGCTGTTGCTCGTCACTTTTCATAGTCCTTTATCTCTTTACTCACCTACGTTTTACGCCATATTAAAACGCTCTCGTATAAAATGTAACAATATAATATTAATGGGCGTCTTGTAGCGTCTAGACGGTTTATAGCATGAAGTGCTACACTAACCCTCGGTTTATGGCTGCTATTAGGCAGCAAATCAGTCGATATCTAAAATGATAATCATCTATTACAATCATGAATTATCTAATCATCAATTAGGGAGTATTCAATGTCAATGAAACAGCCTTTACGTGTTGCCGTCACTGGTGCCGCTGGTAATATCAGCTACGCGATGCTATTTCGTATTGCATCTGGCGAGATGCTAGGTAAAGATCAGCCAGTTATTTTACAACTGCTTGAAATTACGCCAGCTCTTGACGCCCTAAAGGGTGTGGTCATGGAATTAGAAGATTGTGCATTCCCATTATTGGCCGGTATCGTCCAAACTGATGATGCTAACGTTGCATTCAAAGATATCGACTATGCATTACTTGTTGGCGCACGTCCGCGTGGCCCAGGTATGGAGCGTAAAGATTTGCTAGAAGCCAATGCTGCGATTTTCTCAGCACAAGGTAAAGCATTGAACGATGTTGCAAGCCGTGATGTAAAAGTATTGGTCGTGGGTAACCCTGCAAACACCAACGCGCTTATCGCTCAACGTAATGCGCCAGATCTTGATCCACGCAACTTTACTGCCATGACTCGCCTAGATCACAACCGTGCAATGGCACAGTTGGCTGACAAGACAGACAGCACTGTTAATGACATCAAAAACATGACTATCTGGGGCAATCACTCATCAACTCAGTATCCAGACTTAACAGCTTGTACGGTAAACGGTAAGCCTGCGCTAGATTTGGTTGATCGTGACTGGTACGAAAATACTTATATCCCAGAAGTACAACAGCGCGGTGCTGCGATTATTAAAGCTCGCGGTGCTTCATCTGCCGCTTCTGCTGCCAACGCTGCCATTGCACATATGCGCACGTGGGCACTAGGTACTGATGAGAACGACTGGGTATCTATGGGCGTTTACTCAAACGGCGAATACGGTATTGCTGAAGGCTTAATTTACTCATTCCCAGTGACTTGCGCAAACGGCGACTGGTCTATCGTAGATGGCGTTGATGTATCATCAGATTTCTCAAAAGAGAAAATGGCAGCCACTGAGCAAGAGCTTAGCGAAGAGCGTGATGCAGTTGCTCATCTGCTTCCATAAGCAGACATTCTGTTAATGCTGTTATAAACAGTAGTATAGAAGAAGCCCTCTTATATAGAGGGCTTCTTTGTCTCTAAATATCGTAGACGACTGGCTATTAACACAATTGATAACGTTAGATAAACGTTGGTTAACAGCTATTATTATAAAGCTTGCTACAATAAATATGTTCGTTGAAATAATAATCACAATTAAATCTGCACCATTTAAGGAGAAAGAGTATGTTGGGTGAGCCAGAATATAACATGAATGAATTATTTGCTCAGTTGGGTCTTGATAATTCTGATGAGGCTATCGATAGCTTTATCGAAAATAATCAATTGGCAAAAGAAGAAAAGTTAACAGAGTCTGATGTTTGGACTGACAGTCAGCGTATGTTTTTGCAAGAAGAATGGAAAAAAGATGCGGCATGGGTCGAGGTTATCGATGACTTAAATGTGCGCATGCATCCAGATGCTTAAACACAGATAAAACTTGATGAAAAGAAAAACCCACAGACGTGATTTACGCTGTGGGTTTTTTCTGCCTATAAATCAGACATGCTTTAAGTTAGGTGTACTTGACATTAGAAAATATTTCTAACCAATGTTCTGCTTATCTCGCCACACAACCAAGTCTTTAACATCATTATGAATGCCTTTTTTCAATGCCTCTAAGCTTTCATAATGGCGTTCACCATGCAGATAATGTAAAAAGCGCACCTGTAATGTCAAGCCGTATAAGTCGGCTTGCAATTTTGGAAAGTGAACCTCTAAACGCCATTCATGTCCTTTGTTTACAGAGGGTCTAGTGCCAATACTGGCTGTACCAAATAAACTGTCCGGACGTAAGCCTTCGATGCCTGATTTATTATTAATGGCAAATGCCGATAAACCATTAGGTATTACTTTTCCATCATTATCTAAACTGACCACATCGACTGCAAAGATACCGTGTAGGGCGGGCTTCAAGCGTTTTAATTCTATATTGGCAGTTGGGAAATCCATGGTGCGACCGATTTTATCACCACCGATGACCAATCCTGTCATCATATAATCGCGACCAAGTAGCGCGTTGGCAGCGTCGAGGTCACCAGCCAATAATAAGTCACGAACACGGGTAGAGCTGATGCGTGCGGCTTTACCACTATCATCTATGACGGTATGCAGATTGGTTACATCTAAGCCATAGTCACGCAAAAACTGGCTGTCACCGGTACGGTCATGACCGAATTTAAAGTCATCACCCAATACCAATGATTTTACGTTTAAGCGCAGAGCTAATATATCAGCAAATGCTTGCGCTGCTAACGAGCGAAAATCGCTATCAAAGCTTGCTACAATTAGCGTCTCAATGCCGTATTCTGCAAGCAAGGCTTGTTTTTCGGCTAGATTGGTCAGACGAGCGGGCGCAGTCGTTGGCGCAAAAAACTCACGTGGCTGTGGCTCAAATATCATCACGGCAGAGCCAAGATTTTGCGCGTTAGCAATATCACGAACTTGGGCTAGCATCGCTTGATGACCCAAATGCACACCGTCGAAGTTACCAATAGTCAGCACACAGGGTGCCAAATCTACTGGGCTGGTATTTGCAGGCAAGGTGCTTGGCGATGCAATCAGTTGCTCAAGAAAATAGGTGTTCATAAGTTTTCAGCTATGATAGATAAGAACAGATAAAAAATAAAAAACACACCTCTATTAAAGATTGATGTGTCTAAAACCAGTCATTATAAAGTAAAATAACCATACTAACATCCTATAGTCTGCTGATAATACAAGTATAGTCAATCCATTATAAAAGAATGACAGCAATAATCTCGCCTAAAGTCTCCCGTATAAATTTGCACTTGATAGCGCCTTGTGTCTGTCTCAATTTAAATCAGCCATATCAGGCTGTCATTCTCGCTGAAAACAGTGACTATGACCGCATGTTGACTATAACTGATGCCTAATTGCTTATCACTTATCACAAACTCTACCATTAGCTATGGAAATCCTATGACTAACGTTGCCTTGAATGCTATACCATCTGTTTCATCAATGCATAATCTGAACGCTCAGTTTATTGTGCAGCGTGCTAGTAAGGCAGACTTGTCAGAGATTTTAGCAATCTATAATCAGAGTATTCCAGGCAAACAGGCAACTGCCAATCTTGCTCCAGTAACTCTTGAGGAGCGTACAGAGTGGTTTGATGAGCATATACATAGTTCAACGCGCCCTATTTACGTGGTTAGAGCTGTTGTTAAATTGATGGATGAAGCTAACGAAAGCACAGCGCAAGCCGAGTCGCCAATTGTCGCGTGGGGCAGTTTCAGTGATTTATACGCACGACCGGCTTATCATATTAGCACTGAGATCAGTATCTACTTACATCAGGATTATCAAGGGAAAGGCTTGGGTAGCTTACTTGCGCGTTGGATGCTTACGCAAGCGCCAAGTCTAGGTATTCACAATATCGTCGCGCTTGTCTTTGCCCATAATAAACCAAGCTTAGGATTGTTCCGTAAGCTTGGCTTTGAGCAGTGGGGATATATGCCAAAAGTTTGCGATATGGATATGCAAGGTTTCATCGCAGATGTTGTGATGCTTGGTAAGGCAATGATGTTAGACAATGACGTAGATGAATAAGTTTAGACAATGGTAGTCACATAACGGAAGTCAAATGCTCTAACCTAAAATCTTCCATTGATTATCTATCTTCTGCAATTCATAGGTCAGTGGCGCAGGCTCACTTTGATTTTTTAGCATCAGCTCACCAGTGATAGTGGCACGAGTTTTATCATCATTGTATTTAGTATCAGTAATAGTGACGCCTTCGACCGTTTGCTGAAAAGCAGCCTGCGTATTGGCTAACTCTTCTTCGAAGTTTGCCATATCTACTTCATAATAAGAGGCAGATTTCTTCGCGTCGCCATAATACAAGCTGTTTAGCGCTTTCTTAACGGTATCTTCTGGTGTACCAGCCTTGGTTGGATTGGTAACTAGGCTGTTTTGCTCGGCAGAGGAGGTAACTGGATTGATATTATCACTATCGATAATGGTTTCTTCTTCAGCGCTATTCGCTATCTGCTCACTTTCAACATCATTATCAGCATCAGTTAATTCTGCGCCAGCTGTGTCATCCTCAGATGTTTCAACAACAGCTGCGGTGTCTTCAGGATTACTAGCAGTATCACTGGCAGCTGTCTCTGCATTATCGTTGTCGCTGCAACCACTTAAAAGCAATCCAGTGCTTAGCAAGCCTACAGTTAGTATGGTTGGCAAGCGTAACAATGTAGGTCGTGAAGCTTGTAATGCTGAATTTTTAGTTGTCATAATAGTCCTCAATAGCCATTTATTCATTAAAGAACAATTATGGCAACTATCAGCATCCTTCACTGTCAATTCTCATACTAAGCTTGTTTTGGTTTCGTAAGTTTGTACGCTACTTATTTTTTAACATTTTCAGCGCAGAATTCCTCTACTTCTAAAGTAGAGGGATGAATGCGTCAGACTTTTGGTATGGTACAATAGCTTCATGCCAAAACAAATCCTAAAAGCCTATAAAGTAAGATTATACCCTAATGAGGGTCAGCAAATATTCTTTGCCAAATCATTCGGCTGTACACGCTTTATCTGGAATAGGATGCTTAGTGACAAGATTGATCATTACAACGAGCATAAGACCGAGCTTAAAAACACCCCTGCTCACTATAAAAAAGAATTTGAATGGCTCAAAGACGTCGATAGCTTAGCACTGGCTAACGTCCAGCAAAACCTAAGAGCCGCTTATAGTAAATTCTTCAAAGGCTCAGGCTTCCCTAAGTTCAAGAAAAAAGGCCATCGTGACAGCTACACCACCAATAACCAAAAGGGCACAGTAGCGGTCACAAACAATACCGTTAAACTGCCTAAAATTGGTCATATCCCCGCTAAGTTCCCAAGTAAGGTAAGTGGCTTAATCAAGTCAGCGACAGTATCCAAGACCACATCAGGCAAATACTACGTCAGCCTATTGGTTGAAACTATCGTAGAGCCGTTGCTAAAAACCCACTCTAACATCGGCATTGATTTAGGACTGACAGACTTTATCGCCCTATCGGACGGTACAAAAGTTGCCAATCCTAAGTTTCTATCGAGGCTACAAGATAAGCTTGCACGTGAACAGAAAATACTGGCCAAGCGTAGAGCAGTGGCCAAAGCGAATCAACGCAAGCTGTCTGACAGCCGCAACTACCAAAAGCAAAAAATCAAAGTCGCCAAAGTCTACGAGCGTATCACGAATTGCCGAAAAGACTTTCTACACAAACTCTCATTCACTCTCATCAAAAACCACGATGTGATTGCCATTGAGGACTTAAACATCAAAGGCATGGTTAAGAATAGAAAGTTATCTAAAGCCATATCAGATAGCTCATGGTCAACCTTCACCACCATGCTGAACTACAAGGCTGAATGGTACGGCAAAACGCTTGTCAAAATAGACCGATGGTATCCATCGTCTAAGACCTGCTCAGGCTGTGGTCACTTACTCACTAAGGCTGAGCTACCATTACAGGTGAGATCATGGAATTGCCCCAGCTGCTTGCAATCCAACGATAGAGACATAAATGCCAGTATCAATATCCTAAACGAAGGATTGAAGTTGGCAACACTCAAAACCGTCGGTGCGACGGGGTTAGCTTAGTCCATTTGCCTAACCGCTGATACAAAACATCGTATCAAGTATGGGTATTACCTAAGAAACCGCCACCTCTTTAGGTGGTCGGTAGTTCATCACTTAGTTTTAACCATGTTTTAGCTGACGAGGACGGAAGCCTGTTGCTAACAACACCACGCCATAAACTACCGCACCAACCGCACACATAATGAGCAAAGCTGCTATACGTCGCCATTGAGCATCATCAGTTGGGAAGTAGGGCAGCATGACATAAAGCACGGCAACCATAGCGCTTGTAGAAATCACAAATTGAGCAAACAGTTTTTTCCAGTGACTGCCAAAACGGAATATCTCACGCTTATGTAAGAAATAATACAACAAGCCTGCGTTTACAAAGGCTGCTCCCGTCGTTGCTAATGCTAAGCCGCCATGCAACGGCATGTCAAAGAAGTAAAATATGCCGATAAATATGACACTAAATATCATATTGGCAAAAACGGAAACGATACCGATTTTTACCGGTGTTCTGGTATCTTGGCGGGCAAAAAATGCTGGTGCAAAGATTTTAATCAGCATAAAGCCTAAAATACCACCTGCCATACTGCGTAACGCTAGCGCACTCATCTGCGCATCACGTAAGGTGAATTCACCACGTAAGAACAGCGCCTGCATCAACGTATCTGCCAGTATAAACAGAGCTGCTGATGCTGGAACACCAACCAAAATGATTAGCCGCGCTGCCCAATCAATGGTCTTTTTAAAGCTAACATCATCTTTTTGCGCTTCACTTTTTGACAAGCTTGGCAGAATAACCGTACCAATAGCCACACCGATTAGTCCTAGTGGTAGCTCGCTCATACGTTCGGCAGCATATAACCAAGAGACTGAACCGCCTATCATGAGAGAGGCAAAGATAGTATTTAGTAGCAGGTTAATTTGAGTGACAGAGACGCCAAAGATAGCCGGCAGCATGAGTTTTAGGATACGTCTAACGCCTTCGTGCTTGAAATCAACTTTGGGTGCGACAAGCAGTTTTTGTTGCCATAACTGCGGCAGCTGTATCAGAAACTGTAACAAACCAGCGATAGCAACCGCATAACCGAGCGCCATAATCGGCGTATCAAACATTGGGGCGAAAATCAGCGCACCGCCAATCATACACAAGTTTAATAATACTGGTGCAAAGGCTGGCGCAGCAAAACGACCATAACTTTGCAGAATACCGCTGGCAAAAGCGGTCATAGAAATGAAGAGCAAGTAGGGGAAGGTCAGACGGAGCAGCTCAGCAGTAATTGCAAATTTATCGGGCTGATCGGCAAAGCCAGGCGCAAATAATGTCACCACCCAAGGCGCGATCAAAATAACAACCACTGTCAGCATGGATAAAACTAGCAACAACGCCCCTGAGGTACGACTGACCAAAATCTGTACCTGTTGCAGGCTGTATTTTTCTTTATATTCGGACAGTACAGGAACGAAAGCTTGGCTAAACGCGCCTTCTGCAAATAAACGCCGCAAAAAGTTTGGTATCTTAAAGGCGACCAAAAAGGCATCCATCAGGCCACCTGCGCCGAAGACACCTAATAATACAATATCGCGTACCAAACCCAAAATACGCGACAGCATGGTCATGCTACTGACCACCATGGTTGAACGAAATAACCGACTTTTTGCCATGAGAACCTATTCTGCTAATTTGTTTAGGGATGGTTGTTTGCTTATTTACTGTTGTCAAAAAACTGACGGATTATAGCATTTTCATGGCATATCTATAGCATAGATAAATGAATTGGATGTGGAATTGGATGCTGCTGTTATTATGAGTAATCGCTATCTTGCTAATTGTCATAAGTTAGTCGTTCAGCTTTCGCGCTACCAGCCCGCGCAACTTTGCCCATTCAAAATAATCACCGGGATCTGTCTTACGTCCCGGCGCGATATCACTGTGTCCGGTTAGGTGTCGGCGGGTTTTTGGATAGGCGGCGTATATAGCGGCGACTACTGCTGCAAGCGTGTCGTATTGAGCGGTGGTGAAGGACACAAAATCTGACCCTTCAAGCTCGATGCCAATGCTATAATCGTTACATTCAGGTCGGCCAAGGTAGCTTGACCTGCCCGCATGCCACGCGCGTTCATTGAAGTTTACAAATTGAGTAATAGTGCCATCACGTTCGATAAATAGGTGCGCTGATACTTCTGCGCCTTTAATGGTTTGAAAATAAGGATGGGCATCCCAGTCTAATTGATTGGTAAATAGCGCTTTTACATAATGTACGCCGTCAGTGCCACAGGCGCCAAACTCATTGGGTGGTAGGCTAATATTATGAATGACGATAGTATCAATAGTCGTATTGTCAGGTCGTTTATTATAATTCGGTGATGCAAGCCATGTTGCGTTGGATAATAGGCCATCTTTGATAGTCATTGACGATGGGGTAGCTGAACTGAGCATAATGTTCTCTTTATATAATGGTATTAACAAGTATGCAGCTAAAGCATGTATCTAATAAGTTTTCGTAAAATAATAACAAACATAACTTATATGCTTAAGAACCAAATAATTTAGTTCCAAGATAACTTTTGAGATATTTAAGTCAACAGCCTAGCAGAACTTGTTGATTAGACCTTAGCAGCGCTACCAGCGTATCAATAATAACGTGCGAGATTTTACCTCATGTTTATAAAGCCGTCTTCTATATCTGTAGATTGTACCTTAAGCGCAATTAGCCTGCGAGCTTGCAGTCATCGAGCACGTTTGCCACTTGTTATTGCTGGGCTACTACTCTCTGCAAATGCGCAGGCTTTTCTGCCAACACCAGCATCACTAATGACGACAGGCGAACTAGCTCTTTCACCGCAAACTGCCACGACAAAATCGACTGCCAAGACCGTTGTGCAGAACACGTCAGATAGAAATGTGAAAAGCAAACAGAATATCCAAGATGTACAAAACAACCAAGCTAATTTACTAGAGGCCGAACAATTACTAGCCAAGTGGCGCAAGCAAGTACAGTCAGACAACCTAGCCGAACATACAACTTGGCGACGGTTATTATATTTTTTAGATGATAAAAAGTCGCTCTTTGATAAAGGTGCGCCTAAAAGCTTAATCGATAGTCCAGAGTTTTTTCTCAGTGCGAATGGTCAACAGGATGCCAGTGCTGAGCTTGATGCAATGCTCGTGGCATTTGCCAATCAAATTGCAGCCTCTCAAACCACACAGTCTACCAATAACTCAAACTCAGCCATTTGTCGTTTTCCAGCACGCACGCATTGGCTTACTGAGACTTTGGGCATTGATAGTTCGAGCTTGCAAGCTGACTGCCCTGAGTTTAAAGAGTGGATGGCCATGCTGAACCCCAAGCAGCTGTCGATTATGTTTGCTGAGGAGTATTTGGACAATCCTATCTCCGCTTTTGCTCATACCTTGCTGCGTATTGACTCGCCAGCAAGCGCGGCAGATCCTAGCCAAATTCATCATGCTTACGCGCTCAATGATACCGTCGATGGTAATCCTGACGATGCTTTTGCCGTTTATGCTGTCAAGGCTACCAGTGGCGGCTATGATAATAGGATTGAAATTGATCCTTATCCAGAAAAGCTGGCCAAGTACCTCAAAGACGATGAGCGCGACGCTTGGACGTATCAGTTGGGTTTAACACCCGCAGAAGTACAGCAGATTATATTGCATGTATGGGAAACCAAGGATTTAGATATTCCTTATTATTTCACCACAGACAACTGTGCTTCTGAGATTTTACGGTTGATTGATGTCGTGCGCCCTGAGCAGGATTTGCTCAGTCAATTGCCCTATGTCGTCATTCCCTCTGATGTGATTCAACTGCTAAATAACGAAGGTATATTAGCAGATGCTCGTTCCACGCCATCTGACAGTACCGTACGTCAAGCCGAGCTGAATAAAGCTAAGGCAGCAGCGGCGCTTGGTTATCAGAAATTGTCTAAAGATGACGCTCGTGATATTAAATCAGCAGAGCACAATTTGGCATCAAGTATATCTGATGCTGACCCAAAAACGATTATAGATCACGGTATTGTCGCCTCGGATAATAACCCTATCGATAGGCATCCTTTGCAAGTGGCTCAAATTGGTATTGGTCAGCGCGGTGACAACAGCTATGTCGATGTTGGATTACGTCTAGGCTTTCATGACACCCTTGATCGGGCGTCAGGATTTTCACAGTTCTTTAATTTAGAAGCGCTCGCCACTACGCTGCGCTTTTATGATACTGATAGCAGTAAGGACAATGAACCTGACAGCGTGGTGTTAGAAAACTTCACTGTGCTGCGCGGACGCTCTTTTAATCCGGTCAATACTGCCAAGCAAGGCAAGACTTGGGGCGCAAGTGTTGAAGCGACGCGCGTGAATGATGGCTCGCAAGCAGAGGGTCGGGATCATTTAGTTGGGAGCGTTGGCTATGAAACTGGCTGGTCATGGGCGTTCGGTACACCTAGTGCTGGTACTGGTGAGATGCCGCCACAGCTATGCTACGCCTTGTTATCAGGGAAGGGGCAAGCGGGACGCGGGATTAATAAAGGTTTTCGCGTAGGCGCAGGCGTGAATGCTGGCTGTCGTTATCAGATTAACAATCAGTTACGCGCGCAGGCTGAATTGCAATTGCCATATTGGTATCATGGCAGCAGTGATGACTCTAACGTTCGCGGTCATTACTGGCAGCCGATTTCAAGCTTAGGTCTGCAATACGATATCGATAAAAAACAAGCACTACGCATCAATGCCAACTACGATTGGCAAGATCGCGTCGATGCCAATGACGATGTGCAATTGTCATATAGACGCTATTTTTAAGGATATAAAATGAGTACGCAAAATTTACTGATTATCGGACAAGGTGATATTGGTCTGCCAGTCACCAATAAACTTGCTGAGGACGGTTTATCGGTCACAGGTCTTGCCCGTAGTAAACGCGAACATTATGATTTGAATAGTAATGCAAAGTTTATGCAAGCTGATGCGTTGACACTTACCGCTGAGCAGCTGCAAGACTTTACTCATATTGCAATTATCGTCACTCCTGATGAGTATTCGACCAGCGGCTATCACGACAGTTACTTGGCGATTAATCAACACTTAGCAGAGTTTGCGGATAAGCTAACCAGCCTTGTGCGCGTGGTTTTTATTTCCTCAACGGGTGTTTATGGGCAGGATAGTGGCGAATGGATTGATGAAAATACTGCGCCTGTTACGCCTGAGCGTGAAGCTTCCAAAGTGATATTGCAAGCAGAACAAGCGTTGCAACAAGGTTTTGGTAATAGAGCCATTATCATTCGTCCGAGCGGAATTTACGGACGCGAGCGTCTCATGCGCCTACGTAAAGCCCGTGAGCCACAAAAAGAGCCAGTGGCAGCAGCGCACTGGAGTAATCGTATTATGGATCGTGATTTGGTCAATATTATCGCCAATGTACTGACTACAGGGGCGCCAAAGCCCCTTTATATCGCCACTGACTATGCGCCGGTCACGACTTTTGAGCTAGGCGTTTGGCTAAGTGAGCAGATAGGAGAGACGCCTCCTGCTATTGATGATAAAAAAACAGCGGTTACCGGGAAACGCTTACATAGCAACATTCCGTTAGCTTGGCTCAATTATCCTGATTGGCAAGCAGGTTATCGTGATATTTTGAGTTATCAAGAGTAAGATGACAGTTTGATTTAATTAGAATTGATTTTATGTTTTATAGTTTATGGAGATTTCATGACCCAGCCTTCTACTTCTGATGACCGTTTGTCTCATGCTAATCTGGCAGCAGAAGGCGATAAGCTGGCAGAAAACCATGTGCAAAAAAAGGCTGAGCAATCGTCTCTGCTAGCTGATTCACAGCAGCCTGCAATCGTGCACCCAAACTTTGATCCGAGCCAATCGCCACTTGATCCTGCACGGCCTTTAAGTGATATCCCAGAGCCTGCTCGACGCCTAAATGGTCAATTGCGACGGCTCTATGGGAATTCTGCGCGGTTTTATCAGCCTAATGAGGACAGTTTGTCGAAATGGGAGTTGGTTGCGTCAGAGGCATTGGCTGAGCATTTGTCATTATTAAATGCGGCAAAGCTTGTCGAATTTCCTGATAATTTTTATCAAAATCATAGCGAACAGCCATTATTATCGCCGCTAAGCGACATGACCCTATTAGATATGTCGGATATTCAGCAGGCGATTCGCGCTCATCCAAAACTGAATCGTTATGGTTTTGCGCTTGCTGATAGTCCGGTCAAAATCGATAAAAATGATGGTGGTTCTAATAACAATCATAGTGGCTCTAATAACGATTTTAATAAAGATAATACTAAAGCGTCTTCTGCCTCGTTACGTGCGTTGACCAAACGTTATAATCCTGATGAGTTACTCAACAGTCTTTATGCTGATGACTGGCAAGTGGTTTTACAGCCGCAGCAGTTTGAGACAGGCGAGGGCAGTTTGGCGACAGATATTATGGCTTGTAGTGTCGCTGTCCATGCTTTAAAGCAATGTAGTACGCGTAAAACTATCAATCATAGCTATAGCGCGGCACAAATCTGTCAGCATGTCCGTAGCTATTTGCTCAGCCAGATTGATCTTGAGCCAGCACAGCGTTATCAGTATCGTCAGATTCGGCTATTTGCAGGGCATATCATAGTTGCGGCTTATCATTTAGGCTGGGACATACAAGTGAGCCATGATGGTCAATGCTATTTTAATCTCTCATCGCGTAGTGGCCTGTTGACTCGTTATCCCAATATGCAGGATTACGACATCAATGGTTGGTCAAGCTGATCAATAATGCGTACAATAATGCAAATTTTTTGCCCTTTATTTTGCTGATAGGAATGCCATAATGCTCAATGCCTCAATGACTAATGCTCAACCTGCCCAAAACGTTTCTTTCTCATCGCATCGATTTATTCAATTGGCTTTAGACAATCAGGTTTTAAAGTTTGGTGAGTTTGTGCTTAAGTCTGGTCGTATCAGTCCGTATTTTTTTAATGCAGGCTTGCTAGCGACAGGTGAGATGTTATCGTTACTAGCGCGCGGTTATGCAGATGCTTTGGCTGAGAAAATGGCCGAACAGATGGCAGCTAGCAATAACGGTGCAGAGCAGCAAGAGCTGGTCATTTTTGGTGCGGCTTATAAAGGTATTCCATTTGTAGCGGCAACCGCCCAAGCGTTATGGCTACATCATGGCATCAATGCGAAATGGGGTTATAACCGTAAAGAAGCCAAAACTCATGGTGAAGGTGGTAACTTAGTGGGTGCTGATGTCAGTGGCAAAGCTGTCTGGGTACTTGACGACGTGATTACTGCTGGCACTGCGATGCGCGAAGTGGTGGAAATATTAGAGCAAGCGGGCGCAAGTGTGGCGGGTATTATTGTCGCTCTTGATCGCAAAGAAAAAGGACAAAGCGATCATTCTGCTATTCAAGAGCTCGCAGCGACGCTAAAAGTACCGGTGCGTGCACTCGTCGATATTGACGATTTAATCAGTTATTTGGCAGACGACCATGGTGCAAAAAACGGCCAACATAAAGACGCGACCCAACTTGCAAAAATGCAGCATTACCGTGAGCAGTACGGCGTATAGTTTGCCGTAAAAGTTTATTGTTAGAACTTTGCTAGCTTTCATATGTTTGTAAATAAGTGCCTGTAAATAAGTGCCTGTAATTTCCTATAACTGCCTATTCATAATATAACGTAAGTGAGCCTTATCATGAGCCAAGAAAATCAAAAAAAATCTTTAAAAATACTCGTCATCATGGATCCTATTGAGCAGGTTAACTATAAAAAAGACACCACTTTAGCAATGATGTGGGCAGCTCAAGATCGTGGTCACACGCTTGGTTATTGTCAGATTCATGATCTTTGGTTGGATCGTGGGCAGTTGATGGTCGATACGCAGCCAGTAACGGTAAAGCGTGACCCTGAAAATTTCTATACGTTAGGTGATAAGTCGACAGGTCCAGTCAGCGACTATAACGTGATTTTGATGCGTAAAGATCCTCCGTTTGACATGCGCTTTGTTTATGCAACCTACATGCTTGATTATGCCAAAGCGGCAGGCGTGCTAGTAGTGAATGACCCACAAGCAATTCGCGACTGTAATGAGAAATTATTTGCGACCTGGTTTAGCGATTATATGAGTCCAACGATTGTGACTAGCAAACAAGCGCATATTCGCAAATTTATCGCTGAGCAACAAGATGTCATCGTCAAGCCATTAGACGGCATGGGCGGTACTGGTATTTTTCGTCTGACTGCTGATAGCCCAAACATAGGGGTGACGCTGGAAATATTAACTGAGCTTGAGACCTTGCCAATTATGGCACAGCGTTATTTACCAGAGATTAAAGAGGGTGACAAGCGCGTGTTAATCGTCGATGGGGTAGTAGTCGATTACAGCTTGGCACGTATTCCAGTCAAGGGTGAGACCCGTGGTAATCTAGCTGCAGGTGGTAGCGGAGTGGCCATGCCGCTTACCGATATTGAACGCCAAGTGGCAGAAGTGGTTGCCCCAATTGTCAAAGAAAAAGGCCTTATGTTCGTTGGTTTAGATCTAATCGGTGGCCGTATTACCGAGATTAACGTCACCAGTCCAACTTGTGTACGCGAGATTGATGACCAATGTGGTACGGATATTGCGACAGACTTTATGATAGCGATAGAAAAAAAGCTGGCTATTTAATAGAAAATTGAGCCGGTAATAAAAGCGTGATGAATAGTGAAGTTAGCAGCACAAGTACATAAAAGTAGTTATTCTAAGCTAGGTTTGCGTACGTTAACCGTTATTGGTAGCTTGTCGATATTAGAAAATATCAATAAAGATAAGCACCATTCAAGCCACTCATAATACAAGGAAGTTATATGAACGCATTGGCAAAATCACTCATACTCACTGTCGGCTTAGTATTTGGCTTTAACGCCAGTGCAGCGGATCAGCTGAACAACACCAAATGGACGACCTACAATGATAATGGACAGCCCGATGCGGTATTAAGGTTCTCTGAGAGTAACGGTAAGCTTTCGGCAAAGATCGTTGAGATATTAGATCCACGTGCCAAAGGTCAAAAAGTCTGTGGTGAGTGTAAAGGCAAATTTAAGAATAAGCCTTTTATTGGTGCCACTGTACTTTGGGATCTGGAATCAGACTCTAAGGATGCCAATAAATATATCAATGGTTCAGGTATCGAGCCAGAAACAGGCAGAACGTTTTCTGGAAAAGCCGAGCTGACAGGTGATACGCTGAAACTTCGTGGCTATAAAGGTATCTCGTTACTGGGTAAAACTCGTATTTTAAAGCGCCGTTAAGCCTTGTTGTTCTGTCATTATCTATTAGCCAGTTATGCTACCAAGCCATGATTATTCATGGCTTGGGTTTTTGTTATTTACGTTGCATAAAGTGCTATATATCGGACAGAGATTTACTCTATACTATGCGAGATTTTATAGAGTGATTATGTCTTGAGAGTGGCAAGGCGACAAGATGGTAAACCCTTCATATTAATAAAGTAAAGATAGGCAGGCGTTCATGAAAGCACCGCATATATTGATGATGGCAGCTGGTACCGGCGGGCATGTTTTTCCAGCGCTGGCAGTTGCTGAGGAATTGACGCAACGCGGTGCTATTATTCACTGGCTAGGTACGCCAAATGGCATGGAAAATGGTTTGGTTGAGCCGACAGGTTATCTTTTTCATGCTATTAATATGCAAGGGCTTCGTGGCAAAGGTGTTGGTCGACTATTAAAGTTACCAATGACTCTGCTAGCTGCGACGATGGCAGCCGTAAAAGTGATTCGCAGTAATCAGATTGATGTGGTCGTTGGATTCGGCGGTTATGTGAGTGCACCTGGCGGTATCGCTGCGCGTATGACTAATACGCCGTTGATTATCCATGAGCAAAATGCCATCGCTGGCATGAGTAACCGCTACTTATCCAAGCTATCGACCAAAACGTTACAGGCGTTTGAGAATACCTTTGCTAATAGTCAGCAAGGTGCCAAGCTTGAGACAGTGGGCAATCCTGTGCGTAATGCCATCACTGGTGTTGCAGAGCCAACGGTACGCTACGATGTAAATGACAGTTCACCGCTTAAACTGTTGGTAGTCGGCGGTTCACTTGGCGCTCAGGTATTAAATGATACAGTACCAAAAGCGTTAGCATTACTAGATCAACCATTTGAAGTCCTACACCAGTGTGGACGCAACAATGAAGCAGCCACGCAAGCGGCTTATAGCGAGCAAAATCTAAACAACCATCAGTTTACTGTACAGCCTTTTATTGATGATATGGCTGCAGCTTACAACTGGGCAGATATCATCGTTTGCCGAGCTGGCGCGTTGACAGTTACTGAAATTCAAAATGTCGGTATCGCCGCGATTTTTGTACCGCTACCGCATGCGGTTGATGACCATCAGACTGCTAATGCTCGCACCTTAACGTCACACGATGCCGCAATTCTACTGCCACAGTCTGAGCTAACAGCGCAGCGCTTGCGTGATGAGCTTGCAGTGCTTGATCGCCGCGCTTGCCTAGAAATGGCAAAAAAAGGCCATGCCCTTGCCAATCGTAGCGCGACTAAACAGGTTGCTGATATTATTTGGCAGACGTTATAGCCTCTCCCATTGCAATCAGCAATTTTACGACTGACTATTTTTATATTCCCTTATTTTGTTTCATCATATTTTATTAGCCTTTAATAAAGAGAACTCCTTATGTCTACCTCTGCGAAAGCTCTACCTAAGCGTTTGATTGAGATACCAGAAATGCGCCGCATCCAGCACTTGCATTTTATTGGTATTGGCGGTTCAGGGATGTGCGGTATCGCTGAAGTTATGAATAATCAAGGCTATCAAGTCAGTGGCTCTGATATCGCTGATAGCGTGGTTACTCGACGTCTAGAGCAGATTGGGATTAATATATCAATTGGTCATGATTCTAAAAATATCGCCAATGCGGATGTCATCGTTGTATCATCAGCGATTGATCGTAGCAACCCTGAAGTAAAAGCTGCGTTAGAGGCGCGTCTGCCAGTGGTACGCCGCGCTGATATGCTTGGCGAGCTAATGCGCTACCGTCATGGAATTGCGGTTGCTGGCGCGCATGGCAAGACTACAACGACCAGTTTGCTGACTACTATGATGGCAGAAGGGCAACTCGATCCTACCTACGTCATCGGCGGTAAGCTCAACGCGTCTGGAAAAAATGCCGCGCTTGGTAGTAGTCGTTATTTGGTTGCTGAAGCGGATGAGTCGGATGCGTCGTTCTTATCATTGCACCCGATGGCAGCGATTGTCACCAATATCGACCAAGACCATATGGAAACCTATGAAAACAGCTTTGATAAATTAAAAGCGGCTTACATTCAGTTTTTACAAAACATGCCTTTTTATGGCTTGGCTGTGGTGTGTGGTGACGACCCTGAACTATATGCGATGATTGATGACATTGGCCGTCCCGTACTGACTTTTGGTCTGGAGCCTTTCAACGATGTACAGGCAGTTGACTTAGTGACAGAGGGTACCAAAACTCACTTTACCGTACTGCGCCGTGACCGTGAGCCACTTCGTTTGACATTGAATATTCCTGGTACTCATAATGTCTACAATGCCCTTGCTGCTATCACTATGGCGACCGATGAAGGCGTCGATGATGAAGCGATTAAGCGAGCACTGCAAAAATTTGAAGGGGTCGGTCGCCGCTTTGAGCAGCATGCATCTGTGAATATTGATGATGGTAATGTCCTGTTGATTGATGATTATGGTCATCATCCAAAAGAAGTTGATGCGACTATTAAGGCCGCGCGTCAAAGTTTCCCTGATCGTCGACTCGTGATGCTGTTTCAGCCGCATCGTTATAGCCGTACGCGTGACTGCTATGATGATTTTGTCGAAGTACTCTCAAGCGTGGATGAGCTGTTATTATTAGAGGTTTATCCAGCAGGTGAAGCTTTAATCATAGGGGCAGACACGAAGTCATTAGCGCGCAGTATTCGTTTGCGTGGTGAGGTTGAGCCAACGATTATTGACAAGGATAATCTAGCACCAGTCATGCAGCGTTTGCTAAAAGCGAATGACATGCTTATCACTCAAGGTGCTGGTAATGTGGGGCAAATAGCCATCGACTTGGCCGCAAACAATCTTTATATCTAATAAGCCAAAAGAATATTAGGAACCATCCTCATGACCAATGACAATCAAAACCTTAATAATCAAGGCAATGCAAACAGCCTTAATAACAGCACTGGTGCCACTGAGGATAACACTACCATTATCAATCCAGAGACAGCCTTAGCAGCAGCTGCAAAAGCAGAGAAAAAAGATATGGAAAATAATCAATCAAGCATAGATTCACCACTAGAAGTTGCGACGAGCAAAGTTAGAAATGCGAGTGAGTTTGGTAAAGTAGCGGTCGTCTACGGTGGCAGTAGCAATGAGCGCAGCGTGTCATTAGATAGTGGCGCAGCAGTCTTGCAAGCGCTACAAAACCAAGGCGTTGATGCGACTCATTTTGATCCTAAGCACCAAGACATTACTGAGCTCCGTGATTATGACCGGGTGTTTAACGTGTTGCATGGTCGCGGCGGGGAAGATGGCTTACTACAAGGTGTGTTGCAGTGGTTTGATATTCCGCAGACAGGTTCGGGGATTTTAGCGTCAGCGTTGGGCATGGATAAAGTTCGTACTAAGCAATTGTGGCAAGGTTGTGGATTATCGACCGCGCCATTCTCGTTACTAACGGCTGATACTGACTGGCAGCAAGTAGTCAATATGCTAGGACTGCCGCTGATTATTAAGCCCGTGCATGAAGGTTCAAGTATTGGCATGACAAAGGTTAATAACTTGGACGAGTTGCCTGCTGCCTATGCAACGGCGGTACAGTGCGGTGATGTAGTGATGGCTGAGCGTTGGATTACCGGTCGTGAATTTACGATTGTCATTATTGATGACGAAGCTTACCCGGTCATTCGCCTTGAACCTGCTGATATTACCAACTTTTATGATTTTGAAGCCAAGTATAATCGTAATGATACTAGCTACTATATCCCTTGTGGTCTGAGCGATGCCGATGAAAAGCATTTACAAGAGCTGAGCCTTGCCGCGTTCCGTGCCGTTGATGCAAAAGGGTGGGGACGTATCGATGCCATGCAGGATGAGGCGGGCAACTTTTGGTTACTTGAAATCAATACGGTACCAGGTATGACCAGTCATAGTTTAGTGCCTATGGCAGCTAAAGCAAGAGGTATGGATTTTGAGCGCTTATGCTGGCATATCTTGGCACAGACGTTATAGTGTAAAAGATTTTAGTTGCTCAAAGACAGTTAGATAACGGATTTATCAAGAAACTTGGTTGTAAAAAAGGCATTTATTGAAATAATCCAACTTTTTGGCTACTAAGTTTTTCAGATAAATGTCCAGTTACTTTCCACAAGCTATAACGATAGAAAGTCATAATTATTGGAATATGATCAGTTATGAGTATGGGTAAATGTGTCACTAGACCTGCTATACCATAGCGTCATGTAAACTTGTGTAAATTCGTTGTCACGACCTAGGGTTAGGCTATTGTTTGACCGCGAAATGCGTTAATATTGTAATTATTGAACCATTTTAGTGATATTTATGTTGTTTTATGAGTATATGTTATAAGTTATTCATAAAATGAGAAAAATGTTACGTTTTAGATGGAGATACAATGTTATAACGCTCGTTTTCAGCATAGATTTTGATAACATATCTGTTTAGCAGGCTCTTACAAAAATAAGCAGGTTTATTTCTAACAATAGGCACTATCGGCTTCACGTCAATAGCTTTTAGCAAATATAGGGACACAGGTTATTATGGCTCAAACTGTCAACGAGGTAACTGACTTGATGAGTGATAAAACCGGTCGCCCAAAATCTAATTTCCAAGTACCAACTTCAGTCAAGTATTTTTTTATGGTATTGGTGTTAGGCTTGCTTGTGCTTATATTGATAATGGGTGGCAAAGCGCTACGAGATGCACCGCCAGCGGCTATTCATGTTAGCAATCAAGGTTTGACAGTTACTCAATATCGCGCACTGCAACAAATCATGAATCAGCAAAAGGTAAGTAGCTTTTTTACCTCTGACTTGCAAGCGTTGCGAGACATAACGACTGGGCTAGCTTGGGTTGACCAAGTGAGCGTCTCTCGTGATTGGCAACGTGGTATTGTAGTGACTGCACTGCCTAAACAGGCAGTGGCCAACTTTGGCACAGAGCGTTTGGTTGATGCAAAGGGAGCTGTTTTTGTCCCTGCTGATAGTAGAGACTTGACGCAAGCGCACTTTGCGACATTGCAAGGTGAGATAGCTCAAGCGCCTGTCATCATGCAGCAGATGCAGCAAGTCAATGATTGGTATGCGCCACTCGGTATACAAGTTGAGGATATTATTTTGTCACCCAGAATGACATGGTTGATTCGTTTCGACAATGGGCTGCGTGTCATTGTCGATAACGAGAATACGGCACAAAAACTGCTTAACCTAAGTCAGTTGCTTGGTAATCAATTAAGTAATCGACGAGATGAAATACAGTCTGTGGACTTGCGTTATAAAAATGGTTTTACCATCTCTTGGAATATGGCGCACTCACAAGCTGAAGAGTTAAAATAGTTGTAAGCATAAGCAATACTTGATTAGTAATGACTCTCAATCTTTCACTTTAGATGATTATTTACAATAAAGAATACGATAAAGAATACGATAAAGAATAAATGCATAATACGATAGCGTAATAATAGCGCTTTTTTTAATGATTTAATGGGGGCGTCATTTGGCCTCCTGTTTAGCGATAATTTGTCTGGTACCATGAAAAATACTGAAAATCTGGTTGTTGTCCATTTAAGTGCCACGGCAGTATATGTCGTCATAGGCAATGTTGTCTCTGCAAAAGACATCCGTATATTGGGCGTTGGGCAAGTTAAAAACAGCGATTTTTATCAAGGTCAAATTAAGCATCGTGAACGTTTGCAAGGTGCTATTAAGCAAGCCATTCAAGAAGCAGAAGATACCGCTAACTGCCGTGTGCACAGCGTATGGTTGACACTTGCCACTCCAGAGCTACTCAGTAGAAACAGTGCAGGGGAAGTGCGAGTCGAGGATGACGTCGTACGCGCCAAAGATATGGTGCAAGCCTTATCCAATGCTAAGTCACGTGATTTGTCATCAGACTATTACTTAATGCACTGTTGCCAGCAAGGCATTTACGTCGATGATCAGGACTTTATGGTTGACGATGCAATCGAGATGATGGCGCACAACATCACTGTCATGTATCACATGATGATGATGCCGGTTTCTAGTCGCCAAAATATTCAAAAACTATTGCAAAGCTGTGATGTTGGTATCGATCATATTGTATTTGATGCTGTGACCAGTGCTGAATATAGTCTGATGAGTGATGAGCGCCAGCAGGGCGTTTGCTTGGTAGATATTGGTGCTAGCACCACAAGTATCTGTGTTTACAAAGAAAATAAACTGATATTTACGCATTGCATTGCCACTGGCAGCCATGAAGTCACCATGGATATCTCAGCGGATTTTGGCATTTCCATGATAGAGGCTGAAAAGCTTAAAAAGACTCATGGTACTGTAGATGTCAATAGCGTTGATCCCAGCTCATTCTTTATCTTTAAGCCGCAAGGCACAAACGATGAGATTAATATTGGCACATACAACTTAGCACGCATCATCGAAGCACGCTATATTCAGATATTTACAGAAGTTGCTCGTCAACTGCATGAAGCTGATTTAGTAGGTTATATTGATAAAGGTATCGTGCTGACAGGTGGCGGCACTGTTATCAAAGGAATGATACCTTTTGCTAAAAAATTACTTAAAATGCCAGTGGTATTGACCAATACGCACCCTGCAATCAGTGCTTATAATCATTTTGATAATGATGAGTCGTTTAAACAGCTAAACATTCAAGTCAATGACCGAGCTTACCAAACCGCATTTGGTACACTGTTATATAGTCAAAGCGAACAATTTCGCCGCAGTGAAAAAAGTGAACCTGAAGCGATTCAAAAAAGTCGCGTAACGGGCGTTTTTCAGAGTGCTGGGCAACGCTTTGCTAGTGTGTTAAAAAAGATACTATAACGCTTCAACTTAGGTTAGTAAGACATACTGGCCAGATATTTAACAACGTAGCGGATGAGTATCCTATAAACTATACTCAAGTTTTTAGATGGTTTTATGACTCATTGAGTAATATGCGATTAACTAAATAACATTAAATTAATACCCTGAGCAATGATGACCTATTTTGTCTAAGCTGAATTATTTCAGCCGTTGCCCTGTTTTATTTAAATACATTTATATATAGTATGTCGATAGCGCGCCATATAAGTGCGTTACTACGTATCGACCATTACGCTATCTGCAACTGGAGAATCTTTTTTATGTCAAAATACACCATGCCAGATGATAACCAGCCTCAAAATAACGGCCAAGCAAGCTTCACTGTATTCGGTGTAGGTGGCGGCGGCGGTAATGCGGTTGAACATATGGTACAACAAGGGATTAGAGGTGTAACGTTCGTCTGTGCTAATACGGATAAGCAAGCACTCGATCGTTTGACAGCACCGCATAAATTACAACTTGGTGCAAAAACAAACCGTGGTCTTGGTGCAGGCGCTAACCCAGAAGTGGGTCGCGAAGCAGCAGAAAGCGAAGAAGAGGCCATTCGTGCCCTGCTTGAACACTCAGACATGGTGTTTATCACCGCTGGGATGGGCGGTGGTACGGGTACGGGTGCAGCGCCAGTTGTCGCTCGTATTGCCAAAGAAATGGAAGTATTAACGGTCGCCGTTGTGACCACACCATTTAAGTTTGAGGGTGGTAAACGTATCAAGGCTGCTAAAGCAGGTATCGAGCAGTTGACTAATTTCGTTGACTCTATTATTACTATTCCTAATGATAAGCTAATGAGTGTTTACGGCAATATTTCTATGCAGGACGCTTTCAAAAAAGCCGATGATGTTCTATTGCATGCGGTTCAAGGTATTGCTGAAACCATCGCTAGCGAGGGTATGATCAATATTGACTTTAACGATATTCGCACAGCGATGACTGCTAAAGGTCACGCAATGATGGGTATCGGTCGTGCAAGTGGTGATGATCGTGCACGTCAAGCAACCGAAAAAGCCATTAGATCTCCATTACTAGATGATTTACGTCTAGAAAATGCCAAAGGCTTGCTAGTGAACGTCATTTCATCTGAATCTCTGTCATTAGATGAGATGAGCAAAATCAGTGTTATAGTCGAAGAAATTACAGATATCGACGATGCACATATTTTCTATGGTTCGGTTATCGATGAGAAAATGGGTGATGACTTGCATGTTACTGTTATCGCAACTGGTCTGACGCTAGATGAAAATGCTGGTCAAGAACCAGAAGTAGTGGAGCAGCCTGTGCCTTCTGTTAACAGTACGCAGCCTGTTGACCCTAATTTGCATACCAGTGCTTTGAACAGTCAGAAGCAGTCTCAAGCTCAGATGTATCAAGAAAGTGCTGCACGTTCAAGCGCACCGCAAGAGCAACCTAAAACTAAAACCAACAGCATTCAAGACTATCTAAAGCGTCAACAGAACAAATAGTCATTGTTAAATGCATGTAGTCAAAAAAGCCAGCGCTCAGTTGCTGGCTTTTTTATGCGTTGAGATAAAGCACATTGCGCTTATTGAAGCGAACTCAAAATAGCGATTGGAAAGTGCTCATACTATAAAGCTTCTCGTTTTTTAACGGATTTTTGATTAAAACAGTCTATATAAAATATAAAAACAATCGATAATATAGTTATACCATTCCCAAAAATTAGAGTAACGTGGAAAACTTGCGCAAGTACTACACCTAGTAGGCTTAGCAAATTTGACAACGTTCATCGCACTTTTTGGGTTTGGTATTATGATAAGTGTTATCAATCAAAGAGATAAGGAAATTAGCAAGTTTTAACTATGGCGAACTAGGGGTAGGTAATGATACACTATGGCAATTGTAACAAAATATGTGAGAGGACAGCCATGAACCAAAGAACCATAAAAACAGCGATAGCCGTTACGGGTACTGGTCTCCATAGTGGTCAGCCTGTTGACTTAGAATTTCATCCGCAACCAGCTGATACAGGTATTGTTTTCGAGCGCTCAGATATCGAAGGCAGTCAGCCGATTCCTGCCAGTGCCTTTTTGGTACAGGACACAATGATGTCGTCAAACCTGGTGTTTGGTGGCACTCGTGTCGGTACAGTAGAGCACTTGCTTAGTGCCATTGCTGGACTTGGCGTTGATAACCTATTGATTCGCGTGTCTGCATCAGAGATACCTATTATGGATGGTAGTGCTGCTCCTTTCGTTGCTTTACTACTTGATGCAGGGTTCCGTGAGCAGGATGCACTCAAAAAATTCATCAAAATTGTACGACCAGTACGAGTAAAAGTAGATGATAAGTGGGCAGAGCTGCGTCCTTATGATGGTTTTGAGCTAAATTTTGAGATTGATTTTGATCATCCTGCTATCGACAAAGATTTCCAGCATGCACAATTGCAGTTTTCGACGCAAAACTTCATTGAGCAACTAAGCTCAGCCCGTACCTTTGGGTTTTTACGAGATATTGAGGCCATGCGTCAGAATAATTTGGCCTTAGGTGGCAGTATGGACAATGCTATTGTCATTGATGATGCCAATATTCTTAACGAAGAAGGCTTACGTTTCAATGACGAGTTCGTCCGCCATAAAATTTTGGATGCTTTGGGCGATTTATATTTGATTGGTTATCCGATTTTGGGTCGTTTTAATGCGTACAAATCCGGTCATGCATTAAATAATTTGTTAGTACGTGAGATATTATCAGACCATGATAACTTTGAAATTGTAACATTTGATGACAACGTAACCTGTCCTATCGAATATTTGCCCTTAAATGGGCTAGTGGTTGAAGGATGAATACAGGAATATACACGAAGTATCGAAACATTTACGCAATATTACATAATCTGGTTATAATTACATTGGTATAATATGCAATTTTTTGGATATATTGTTTAGTTAAGTTTAACAATTCTGCTCTAGGGTAGAGAATATAAAAGCTGTGGATAATTTTATAATCATCTCTTGATGACGTTCATAACCTGAACCGAATCAACAGATGATTTTTTTCGTTTACTGAATTACAAAATCGCAGCGTTACTCTCGTTATTTTATGGTTTTATTTACATAACTTTACATAGAAGTGGCTGGGTTTTTAGTGATTTGCGAGGCGCAAAAGTGCCTTTTTGAGGTTTTCATCGGTGGTGACATGCTCTGCAGCCTGTGATATAGTCCGCTTTGTGTTTTGGCTAAGAGCCTGATTTTCATTGGCTTTACACGGTTTTAATGAAGTTGCTAATAACGCTGAGGATTGTTTAGATAAATAATTATCAGCAGATGTCTTGGCTACAACGACGCGAATTTGCTTGAGTTGTTTAAATGTAATTGACTGCTCTGTTAATACCTGCAAATAAGCGCTCTGTAAGTAGCGAATATGATTAGCCGCTGTCATAGAGCCAACACTGAGTATAAGTTGCTCAGGAGTGAAGCCTACGACCCAACAGGTATTGAGGATTTCCTCAGGTAGACAATCTACCAATAGCTCTTTTACCTCATTGGTCGCTTCTATATATAGCCGCATGTTATCAGCAAGAGTTTGAGGTAGTGCGCTACCAGCAAATGCTTGATGATCAATAAGCTGGGCAAGCCGATTAGGCTGTTTTTTTGACATCGTAATGACTCATCTAGTAGGTGACAAAATCGATATTCATAACAGACATGCTAAAAGCAATATGTAGCAAACGATTTACGAGGCAGTTGACTAAGCCAAGGATGATATCGGCGTTAGTCACTATAGAAAGAGCGAGCTGTTGTACTAAGGATTTTATCATGTTTGTTTAATGATTATATCCCCAAATTAATTGATGCTTCGTTACGGATGACGGGCGTTCTTGTATTAACAATAGGTAGTAAATTTATGAAACAAGCTTTATTAATTTTGTCAGTACTGGGAATGGGTGTAGCACAAACGAGTGGTGCTGCCGAAACGACCTTTCAATCAAATAATACCTTGACTCATACCATCACGAATATCTCAGCATCAAACAATTATGGCTCTAGCCGTAATATCTATAGCACCAACAGTGGTGCCCATGTCTTTAGCAACGACGAGATTAGTCAAGCTATCGATAATTTGAGTGCTCATGCTAAGCAAAAAGAATATCAGCTTGCATCGCTAACCAGTCGTTTGTCTTACGAGCAGCGTCAACAGCAAGCCAGTCGCATTCCTGATAGTAACTCTGCACCTGCTATCGCCGCTGCCCGTGCATCACGTGTCGCGCTATCTAGAAGCTCTGGTTATTGTGCTCGCTATGTACGTAAAGCGCTACAATCAGCTGGTTACGAATTTACCCCGAATCCTTCAGCGTACCAGTATGCCTCTCGTGGCACATTATCCCAAGCAGGCTTTACTAAAATCAGTAATGATATGCAGCCACAAGTAGGTGATGTTGTTGTCTTTGATCGTACATCAAGACGTCCTCATGGCCATATCCAAATCTTTGATGGTAATAACTGGGTATCAGATTTCCGTCAAAACAGCATCAATCCTTATAGTGGCACCCATAACTATACAACATGGCGTGATTCGCAATATGTTGATGATGCATCAAACCGTGGTATCTACCTTGCAATGGCTGATAAATAAAAGTCAGACAATCAATCTATTAGTTTGATTTACCGTTTTCTCCAAACTCAGTGATGCTCTTTATGACATTACTGAGTTTTTTTTGCGTGCTAAATGGTGAGCTGGTAGAGCTAAAGCTCAAATTTGGACCAATACTGGCGATTGTGAAAATCGGGTGGAGAGGCATGACGGGCTGCAAAGTATAGAGCGGTCTTACCAAATAATAAAATAACGCATGGATGTATGTGCTCGATGACAGTACCATACATAGAATGCTGTTTATTGACCAGTTGGGTCAAGGGTACACTAAAGCTTCGTTTGAAATGACTTCTCTCGGAATGACTGGGCTCGGAATGAATAGGTTTAGATATGATTAGTGGATGGTGAGATAACTTGCCTGCTTCTTGTGTTGGCATTTTTGCTGTTGTTGGTGTTAAAGATAGTCCGCTGCTTTCTTGCCAATCAATACAGGCACGCGTCTGGCGATCTGTTTGTGATAGCGGTGTCGGTGGTAGAGTCGCAGGGCTACGATAGCTGTCAAACTGATAAAGCGCGTAACGGCCATCGGGGCTGGCATTGATTTCAACGTAAGGTGCCACACTGTTATCAAAGGCATCTTTATGAGATAGATGACTTGCGACAAAGCACTCAAGGCAAGTCGCCTCCCATAGATAATCTGCAAAACCGACCTGCTTTGATTGCCACGTTGGCCAATTGAGTTGGTCTATCAGAGACTGTGTGGGTAAGGCTATTTGATAGGTGAGCTGCAAGTACAAGGTTGGCTGGTTGATAATGTCAGCGCTAACAATGACGGAGATGTTATTTAGCTCTTTTACGGTCACACCAAGCTGCTTTGCATCCTCTACTATCGTATCAGTTGCTAAGCGTAAGTGAAAAGTTTGGCTCATAGTTCAGCAGACCCTAATGATATTTAAAAATGAGAGTCATAAGGACTTATCGACTGGCTAACTTAGCATAATAACGACACTAAGTTGTCAAAAGTCATTACATAAAGAATAGAAAGCAGATAGTATAAAAGCCGCGAGCAATTGCGTCGCGGCTTTTATTTGTCATATAGTGCTTGAACATGACACCTATATAAAGAAACTGGATGATTTATCGCATAGAGAAGTCATTAGGCTATGTTCAAAAGTAAATCACGCTAACACAGACGAATTATTGCGCGTGACGAGATAGGTTTGATAGCTTTGGGTTGGCATTCGGATTTTTACGTAGTAGCAATGCCATACGGCCGATAGAGTGCACAAGAGAGGCATTTGCCGCTGCAGCAAGTTCAGCACCAACGATATCGCGCTCTTCTTTAGTGCCAGCAGGTAGCTTTACTTTAATAAGCTCATGATCTGATAGTGCGCGATCAATCTCTTCAGTGATGGTTGGGGTGATGCCTTTATTGCCAATCATAACGATAGGTTTTAGCTCGTGGCCAATGCCTTTTAGACGTTTGATGGTAGCGTTATCGAGTTGCATATAATTCCTAGGTATTGATAAAAATAAAAAATGGTACTGTCAAAAACAGTTATTGATCATTATAGATAATCTGTGACTATCTTGCATGAGATCAGCAGGATTTTGCACGATTTTACGTGACGAAAATGTTAAACTGAATGTTTGGTCATATTATAAACGCAACTGCCTTATAAAACAGTTATTTAACCAATAGAATTTGTTCATTTAAGATCATTAACGAATAAACATCCTAAATAATAATTCATTCTAAAATAATCGAACACTCATTAGGTGAAGTTGCTAATGGATAACATGAGTGGGTAACGCTCAAAATTGAGTATTGCTTGAATAGGAAGTAGTTAGGTTTTTTTAGAGTAACAGGAGCAAGTATTTTGGCCACGCGTATCGAAAACAAAAAATTGTCAAAGAGCAGCAGTGCTTGGATGAAAGAGCATATTGATGATCATTATGTACAAAAGGCCCAAAAAGACGGCTATCGTGCCCGCGCTGCTTACAAGCTGTTAGAGATAAATGAAAAAACCAGTCTGATTAAAAAAGGCATGACTGTCGTAGATTTGGGCAGTGCCCCTGGTAGTTGGTCGCAAGTGGCGGGGCAATTGGTGGGTGATAAAGGTATTTTAATTGCTTCTGACATCTTAGCTATGGATACTTTGCCTGATGTCACTTTTATCCAAGGTGATTTTCGTGAAGCAGAAGTGTTTGACGCTATCATGGCTGAAGTGGGCAACAGGCAGGTCGATGTGGTGCTTTCCGATATGGCGCCCAATACCGCTGGTAATAGCGCTATTGATCAGCCGCGTATGATGTACTTATGCGAGCTGGCTGTGGACTTCGCACTTGCAACCTTACCAGAAGGTGGCGCGCTTATTATGAAAGTGTTTCAGGGCGAGGGTACACAAGAATTACGCAAGCAGATGCAGGATGATTTTAGTAAAATCCGTAGCATTAAACCTGCTGCCTCAAGACCTCGGTCAAAAGAGATGTTTTGGATAGCGATTAAATAGCTTTAACTTCAATAGGTTGCTGCTATTGCAAGTGAGCGAGAGTGCCATCATAAAGCACAGTCATTGTAGGATAAAAACTGCTACAATCGTTAACTGAATAAAAGCGAAACCTGCTTGAATTATGCAGGTTAGCACCACATATCATGGTATATTAACTTTGTTTTAGGCAAAGTCGTCTGATAATAAACGCTTGATAAGCTCTTTATAAATGATTTATATATTGTTAAATGAGCAGTACGTTTATGGACGTCACGTGTTTAGTAAACACACCAATAAGTAAGGGATGGGAATAACTAGTGAGCGACATGGTAAAAAATACCTTATTGTGGCTGGTGGTAATCGGCATTTTGGTGCTGGTGTTTAGCGGCTTTGATCAATCTTCTGAGCCGGATAGCCTTAACTACTCTGAGTTTGTGACCGCTGTGTCAGAAAACCAAGTAGCCAGTGTTGAAATCGATGGTGAGCAAATCACCGGTGAAAAGAAAAATGGCTCATCTTTTGAGACCATTAGACCAGCTGTGTCAGATGACGAGCTGATGCCGATGCTGCGTGAAAACCAAGTTGAAGTCCAAGGGACTGCACCGAAGCGCCAAAGCGTACTAATGCAGTTACTGATAGCCAGTTTCCCAATTCTATTGATTATTGGTCTGTTTTTATTCTTTATGCGTAATATGCAGGGCGGCGCAGGTGGTAAAGGTGGCGGCCCGATGAGCTTTGGTAAATCTAAAGCCAAAATGCTGACTGAAGACCAAATTAACGTCAATTTCGAAGATGTGGCTGGTTGTGAAGAAGCCAAAGAAGAAGTCGTCGAAGTGGTTGAGTTCTTACGTGATCCTGATAAATTTACCAAGCTTGGCGCGACCATCCCACGTGGTATTTTGATGGTAGGTCCTCCTGGTACTGGTAAAACACTATTAGCAAGAGCCATTGCTGGTGAAGCTAAAGTACCGTTCTTCTCAATTTCAGGTTCTGATTTTGTAGAAATGTTCGTTGGTGTTGGTGCATCGCGTGTACGTGACATGTTCGAACAAGCCAAGAAAAGTGCGCCTTGTATCATCTTTATCGATGAGATTGATGCAGTCGGTCGTCATCGTGGCTCCGGTATGGGCGGTGGTAATGACGAGCGTGAGCAAACATTGAACCAATTGTTGGTAGAAATGGATGGTTTTGAAGGCAATGAAGGTGTTATCGTCATTGCTGCGACCAACCGTGCAGATGTTCTTGATAAAGCATTATTACGTCCAGGTCGTTTTGACCGTCAAGTACAAGTCGGCTTACCAGATATCAAAGGCCGTGAACAAATCTTAAAAGTGCATTTGAGAAAGCTACCAAATACCATTGGTGTGGATGCAAACTCACTTGCTCGTGGTACGCCTGGATTCAGTGGCGCACAGCTTGCCAACTTGGTTAACGAAGCGGCATTATTTGCAGCACGTCGTAATAAAACTAGCGTCGATATGAATGATTTTGAAGATGCTAAAGACAAGCTATATATGGGTCCTGAGCGTAAATCGATGGTGATACGTGAAGAAGAGCGCCGTGCGACTGCTTATCATGAAGCAGGCCATGCCTTAGTCGCTGAATTGCTACCTGGTACAGATCCTGTGCATAAAGTAACCATTATGCCGCGTGGTTTTGCGCTTGGTGTTACCTGGCAGCTGCCTGAGCATGATCAGACCAGTATGTATAAGTCAAAAATGCTCAATGATATTGCTATTTTGTTTGGTGGTCGTATCGCCGAAGAAGTATTTATCAATCAGATGTCTACAGGTGCCTCAAACGACTTTGAACGTGCAACCAAAATGGCACGGGCGATGGTCACCAAATACGGTATGTCTGACGCGCTTGGTATTATGGTGTATGAAGATGAAGATAGCTCACAAGGCTACTTTGGCTCTAGCAGCCGTACCATTTCAGAAGCCACACAGCAAAAAGTGGATGAAGAAGTACGCCGTATGTTAGAAGAGCAATACGATATCGCTCGTGAGCTAATCGAAGGTAACCAAGATAAAATGCATGCAATGGTTGATGCCTTGATGAAATGGGAAACGATTGACCGCGATCAGTTGCAGGATATCTTAGCTGGTGAAGACCCACGACCACCAAGAGTCTATCAGCATAATGAAGTGAACTTATCAAAAAATGATGTTAAAACAACTGGATCCACACCGCCACCATTACCAGCGATGTAGTCCTACGGTTAGCCAATATTGAATATGAAGAGCCCGTTATTTTGAACTGACCCCCATAAGTTGGACACAACTTTTGGGGGTTATTTTATGAAATACGACATAGACTTTAAGATAAGAGTGATCGCCTATTATCAGCAAGGTCATTCTGCTTATGCTACTGCCAAGCACTTTAATATTGATGATAAAGATGTTGTTAAATGGGTCAACCAGTATCAAGCTGGAGGCGTCCTTGCCATCAAACCTAAAACTCGTAAAGCTATATACAGTTGTGATTTTAAGCTTCAAGTTCTCACCACTATGGCAGATGAAGGTTTAAGTCAATCACAAGCCGCTTTAAAGTTCAACATCAGCTCACCTGCTTTAATCAGTGCTTGGCGCAGCTCCTATGCTTGTCATGGTATGCTAGGCTTAACCGCCAAAGCCAAAGGACGACTTACTATGAAGCACCCTTACCTTACTGACAAACCTGACCATGAGAAAAGTGTAGAAGAAATCAAACGCGAGAATGAGTATTTGCGTGCGGAGAACGCTTATCTAAAAAAGCTCGATGCCTTGCTCAGGGAAAAGGAACAAGCCGCGACAAAGCAAGGCTCATCGAAGGACTAAGGAATCAGCATCCCTTAGCTTTACTACTACTTATTGCAGGTATACCAAGAAGTAGCTTTTACTATCACCTAAACTTGCTGACGGCTGATGATAAGTATGCCGATCTTAAACAGCGTATCAGTGATATCTACCATCACCATAAAGGTCGGTACGGCTATCGCCGCATAACTCAAACGCTTAAGAATGAATATCTAAAACACAATCATAAGCTGATTGCCAGACTCATGGGTGAGCTTAAACTTAATGCTAAAATCAGACGACAAAGGTATCGCTCCTATAAAGGGCAGTGCGGTGTGATCGCCAAGAACTTAGTCAAACGCAAGTTTAGAGCGAAAGCGCCCAATCGCAGGTGGTTTACTGACATTACAGAGTTTAAAGTCGGTGATGACAAGCTATATCTATCCCCAATACTTGACTGCTTCAACAATGAGATCATCAGTTATACGCTCTCAAGACGACCCGTATATGACTTGGTGAAACAGATGCTAGAGCGCGCGGTTGAAAACATATCATCAAAGCGCAAGGGTAAGGAGGAGCTAACACTGCACTCAGATCAAGGGTGGCACTATCAGATGAAACCGTTTGCAAATACGCTTAAAGAGAATCATATTAAGCAAAGTATGAGCCGAAAAGGGAACTGTTTAGATAATGCGTTGATGGAAAGCTTCTTTGGGTCTTTGAAGTGTGAGACTATCTACATTGAGAAGCCTAAAACGATTGAGGCTTTGGAAAAACAGATTCATGACTATATTCACTACTATAATCATGAGAGAATTCAGCTTAAACTAAAAGGACTGAGCCCTGTTAAGTACAGAGCTCAGTCCTTGATGCAAACTTAAACTGTCTAAGTTTAGGGGGTCAGTTCATTTATAAAGGGCTTTTTTATTGTCATTATTTTATCAAGGCTTTAGTTTTAGGACAGCATAGAATTTACTGGTATCATAAGCACAGGTAGCAAGAACGAAAGCTATATTATAAATTTTATCTTTTTATCTATAATGGATTGCTCATGTCATTATTCCAACCTCTTCCCAGTTACGAAGTATCGAGCCGCGATAAGACTCTAAATTTGTCGCAGCCACATATTATGGGTATTCTCAACGTAACGCCAGATTCTTTTTCAGATGGTGGGCAATTCAATGCGGTTAACAAAGCCATCCAACACTGTCAGCAGATGATGAATGAGGGCGCAACGATTATTGATATTGGTGGCGAATCTACCCGTCCAAATGCGGAGGCTGTCAGTACTTCTGAAGAGATACAGCGTGTTGTACCAGTCGTACGGGCCATTCGGCAAAATTTTGGTCACGAGCTCTGGCTGTCTATTGATACCAGTAACCCATTAGTGATGCAGGCAGCCTTTGATGCGGGTGCCGATATTTGGAACGATGTACGAGCGCTTAAGCGCGAAGGTGCAGCCAAGCTAGCAGCAGCACTTAATATACCCGTTATGCTGATGCACATGCGTGGTGAGCCAACGACCATGAATGATTTGGCACAGTATGATGACGTGGTTGAAGAGGTCAGTAATGAGCTTGCTGCACGTATTGATGAAGTAATAAGCATCGGTGTCAAACGTGAAAAAATAATCATCGACCCTGGATTTGGCTTTGCTAAAAATTATGAGCATCATTGTGCTTTATTAAGTCAGCTTAAAAAGTTACAAGCACTCGGATTGCCGATGATGTTTGGGATTTCGCGCAAGCGATTTTTAGCAGAAGTACTCAGTAAAAGTGGCGTCGAAGCTGTTGCTACTACCCAAGCGCTAGAGCGTGATGCTGTGGGAGCCGCTGCTGGAATCTTTGCGCTGCAGCAGGGGGCTAGTATCATTCGCACTCATAATGTAGCGATGACTCAGCAATCAGTGGCATTATGGAGCCAGTTATCCGCGTATAATCATCATAAAGTCTAACAATTACAATTACTATTCGACACTCGAAAATCATATTTCCATTTAAATACATTTCTATTGAGATCATATCTATGACAGCAATAAACCAACCAGAACCAACCAATGAACAGCGCCGCATTATTTATCAGGCTCGTCGCGGACTAAAAGAGTTGGATTTTTATATTGACCCTTATGTCAAAGAGCTGTATTTGACGGCAGAACCTGCTGAGCAAGCCGCTTTTGCTGAGATGCTGACTCATGAAGACCCTGATTTATTGGATTATTTTACCAATCAATCGCGACCTGAAGATGATGTAATCTGGGAGTTGGTTAATAAAATTAAGACATGGCGTCATACCAAAGATTTGACTTAATTTTTTGTTTAGGGTGTCGCTGAGAAATATAGCAATAATTCGATAATTCAATCGTCCAGTTATCCACTTTAATAATGAGCTTCTGAAGCTGACTGGCACGGCAGTCTGATACGGCTTGTGATACGAACCTATGACTTTGATAAATACTTTGCGTATTGATACTGCTATTAGAACGGCAAGCCGCCTGCGTTTGCTACTATATATTGGTTTGGCTAGTGTCATGACAATATTAGGGTGGCTAGCGTCTCTAGCACTGTGGCAGTATGTACTTATCTTAATAGTGACAACTGCAGTAATAACTTATCTAGCATTATCACAGCCTATATTGCTACATCTTAGCCAGCCACCGCTTAGTCAGCGTGTCGATAGGCAATGGCAGTTGCTGATACGTACAGGCCGTGGCGATGAGTTATGGCACGCAAGTCTGAACACTGTGCATCGCTCTCGGTGGGCACTGAGTTTTGAGTTCGACATCGTAGAGCCTTATCAAAGAGCGCTATTGACCACTATATTTCGTGATCAGGTCAGTCCTGAGCAATGGCGAGAACTGAGTATTCTTGCCAATGTAAGCTCTGCTCAATTAAATTGAAACTCAACCTTACTGTATCCTCTATTTCTTATGGTTGTCTTTAGCTTAATATAGCTAGAGCGTGTCCTTATTTGAAAATGGTGATATATACTCAATTACGAACGCCTACATGTCATAACAAAATACCTATCTCGATGATTAAAGAGATTTGCTATATTAAAAATTAACAACAGGCATTCAAGCCAACAGTTTTATTTTTATAACAAATAATATGACAACAGAGGATGATATTATGAGCCTATTAGGGAATTTGGTAAGCCAAGTTGCACGTAGAGCAATGGATCCAGAGGATGCGCAGCGCAATCCAGTTAACCAACGTGTTGAGCCACGTCGGACAGGTGGTCTTGGTGATATATTGGGCAGTGTATTAGGCAACGGTAGCCAGACGGGTGGTTATAATCCAAGACAATACGATCGTCAACCAGACAATGGCTTTGGTCTAGATGATATTATTGGTGGTCTTACTGGTGGCGCGCAGCGTGGCGGTGTCAGCTCAGGCGCTGGCGGCTTGGGTGATATTTTAGGTGGCGTACTAGGTGGTCAGCGCACCAGAGGTGGTTTTGGCGGTAAAGGCATGTTGGTTGCTGCGCTGATGCCGATGGTACTGAGCTGGATCAAACGTAATGGTGGTTTGAGCGGTGCATTATCTAAAATCACTGGCATGGGTTATGAGAACCAAGCTCGTTCTTGGATGAGCAATCAAGAAGACAATGATAATCTTGATCCCAATGACGTCAGTCGTTTATTTGATGAAAATGAGATTCAACAGGTTGCTGCTCATACAGGAGCCAATGATTTAGAGGTGCGTCAAGGTCTCGCTGAATTGTTACCCGAAGTAATGAACCAACTGACACCCAATGGTAACTTGGATAATGAGTCTGAAGCCAATGAAGAGATTGACCAAATTATCAATCAGTTATCTAGCCGATTGGGCACTCTAAAATAATTCTAATTTTAAAATATGGTCAGTTGTCTGCTAAATTTTAGCCATATATATTCTAAAAAAGGGCGCGTTCAATAACGTGCTCTTTTTTATTGTTAATAATATGGTGGTTAGGTATTTTATCGTTTAATGCTGCAATAGCGGTTAGGAAAGTTTACTAAGCTATCCTCGTCGCACCAACGGTTCACAGTTATTGCTGTTTTCAAGCAACTCGGACACAGACTGACGATGATGTTATTAGATTACTCTAAAGGTCTGAAATGCTGACCTTGATTGAAGTCTAGCAATAAACTTAAGGTATTGTAAATACGCATTCATCTCACCACAGAGGTAGGAGACTTCTGCGCTAAAATGTTAAAAATAGTGAATAACAGGAAATAGATGCTGGAAATCTTATAAGATGTTTATGTAATCCATATGATTTATTGTTGCAGTCACTATGTTGACAGTATTTGATATGAGATAACTTTTATGAAAATTATTTTGATATAGAAAATTATATCTCTATAAGTGTGATTGCATAAGAATCTATAAGGATGTTGACTCATGCCATTTAAGCCTATCCAAGCGGTCATTGCCATTTTAGTTGGTTTAGTCATCTGGTTCGTTATTCCAGTACCTACTGGTGTTACGCCTGCAGCATGGCACATGTTGGCTTTGTTTATCGCCACTATCGTCGCCATCATTGGTAAGGTGCTGCCTATTGGTGCAATAGCCGTCATTGCTGTCACCTTAGTGGCTTTGACTGGGGTGACCAGTGACAGTCCACAACAAGCCATTAAGGATGCGCTATCAAGCTACTCAAGCCCGCTGATTTGGTTAATTGGTATCGCTGTTATGATATCACGTGGCCTTATCAAAACGGGTTTGGGTCGACGTATTGCTTATTACTTTATCTCTATTTTTGGCAAAAAAACCATTGGCGTGGCTTATTCTCTGACGGCAGCTGAGCTGATGATAGCACCTATTACGCCTTCTAATACGGCGCGTGGTGGCGGTATAATTCATCCTATTATGAGATCCATCGCAAAAAGTTTCCATTCAACACCAGATGAGGGAACACAAAATAAGATTGGTCGTTATTTGGCGATGGTCAACTATCATGCCAATCCCATCACTTCAGGTATGTTTATCACGGCTACAGCACCCAACCCGTTAGTCGTAGACTTAGTGAATAAAGCCACGGGCGGTGATATTCAATTGTCATGGACGACTTGGGCCGTGGCAATGTTTGTGCCGGGTATGCTTTGTTTGATAATCATGCCATTGGTTATTTATATGATTTATCCGCCTGATGTAAAGGTAACCCCTGATGCGAAAGGGTTTGCGAAGGATAACCTGGCTGAGATGGGTAAAATAAGCACTCAGGAAAAAATCATGCTTGGCGTGTTCGGTCTGATGCTAGTATTGTGGGCCAACATTCCGGCTCTTATACTCGGTGAGCAGTATAGTGTCGACGCCACCACCACAGCTTTTATTGGACTGACGACCTTAATATTGACTGGTGTACTGACTTGGGATGACATTCTCAAAGAGAAGTCTGCATGGGATACTATTATTTGGTTTGGTGCCCTCATTATGATGGCAGCTTACCTAAATGAGCTTGGGCTGATCAGCTGGTTTTCGGGTAATATTGAGTCAATGATTGGTGCAACTGGGCTTGGATGGGTAGGTGCCGTAACGATTTTGACCCTAGTTTATTTATATATCCATTATTTCTTTGCCAGTACCACAGCACACATTACCGCGCTATTTGCTGCATTTTATGCGGTAGGATTAAGTTTAGGTGCACCGCCAATGCTATATGCGTTAATTCTAGCAGCGGCAGGTAATATCATGATGACGCTTACCCACTATGCAACAGGTACTGCTCCAGTTATCTTTAACTCGGGCTATGTGACGTTAGGAGAGTGGTGGGGCATTGGTGCGATTATGAGTGTGGTTAACTTAGTGATATGGATAGGTGCCGGTCTGGTTTGGTGGAAGGTACTCGGTTATTATTAGCCAGACTTTTTAAACTATATTGATTGAGAGAAAGATGAGCGTTTTTCAAAAGCGCTCATCCAAAGTCTCTAATGTATGGTTAAGCGCGGCAAAACAGATATCGCTCTTAAAACCTCTATACTGTAAAAACCGCAGTTGGCGTGCTTTGTCTTTTTGTTCACTAGGGATGTCATTGCCGTATTTTTTTATCCGTGCGGTAACAGCCAGTTTAAGCCAGTCAATGCCTTCTACTAAGTTATCCGCACTGTCATCTATAAACTCAATAAACTCTTCAGATTCTGTATTTGCCATATCAATAAGCTCATCGATATTACCTGGCATCTCTACCTTTTTACGATAAAACTCTTGCTTGATACGGCCACGCCCACGACCCTTGCGGATATTTTCTCGGATAAGCATCAGGGTGGTACGATAATCACTTTGATACCCTTTTTCCTCGAACTCATCAAGCAGGGCGTCAATCTTTTTTGGATCTTGTTCTTTATCAATCAGTTTTTGTCTAAGCTCAACCTTGCCGTACTCTCGGCGCGATAGATAATAAAATGCCAACCAACGCAAGCGGCTTTCGGCTTTGATAGCATCAATCTCAGCTTGCTTTTGTTCAGGAGTACGTAAATACGCTTTGAGCGCAGATGGCAGGTTATCGATGTCCGATTGATTGCTTTCAGCGAACTCTTTTTGATGCTCATCACTGCTTATACCAGTCTCATGAACGTTACCCTTAACCTCAGCGAGCATCTGCTTAATACTCTGCGCCTCTGGAGGTTGATAAACAGGCGCGTCACTAGGCTCAGGGCTAAAATTAGCCGCTGGGTGAAAACGTTTTTTACGTTTCTTAGATTTGGCAGGGTTTTTGCTAGTAGAAGAATGAGCGTCAGCTGATTCTATCTCAAAGCCAGAGTCATCAGATAATAAATGCTTTTCACGAGAGTAGGTTGAATACTTGCGGCTCTTAGCTGTTTTTTTAGGCTTGTCTTGATAGGCGCGCTGAGAAAGTTTAGAAGACTCAGAAGATTTAATAGGTTTTTTTGATTTAATATTAGGACTACTCGCTGAATCGGCGTCCGACTCAGCGAGTATTTCAGCTAACGTTTTAATTTTCATAACAAGTCATGATTCTTGATAACGATTGATGACTGAGCCGCTATTGTACAGGTTCAGAGGCCAACGCTTCATTGGCCTCGTCAGCATCTGTGGCTTTGGCTTCTTTTTTTGATCCAAGCTTTTCGTCACGAATTTTGGCTTCGATTTCTTGTGCAATCGCTGGATTCTCTTTTAAGAACAGTACAGAATTGGCTTTACCTTGACCGATTTTTTCATCGCCATAGCTATACCAAGAGCCTGCTTTACCAACTGCACCAATTTCAACACCCAAATCAATCACTTCGGCCAAATGATTGGTACCTTCGCCATAAGTAATCTCAAACTCAGCCTGACGGAATGGAGGTGCCATTTTGTTTTTGATGACTTTGACACGGGTTTGGTTACCGATGATTTCATCACCATTTTTGACAGCACCGATACGGCGGATGTCCATACGAACTGAGGCATAGAATTTGAGCGCGTTACCACCAGTCGTGGTTTCAGGACTGCCGAACATTACACCGATTTTCATGCGGATTTGGTTAATAAAGACCACCATACAATTAGAGCGTTTGGCATTACCAGTGATTTTACGTAGGGCTTGGCTCATTAGGCGTGCTTGTAGACCCATATGTGAGTCGCCCATCTCACCTTCGATCTCTGCACGCGGCGTCAACGCTGCTACAGAGTCAATGACAATCATATCAATTGCTCCTGAACGTACCAACATATCAGTAATCTCTAATGCTTGCTCACCATTATCAGGTTGAGAAAGTAGTAGATCGTCCGTATTTACCCCAAGCTTGCGGGCATAGACAGGGTCAAGTGCATGCTCAGCGTCGATAAAGGCACAGGTACCGCCTTGTTTTTGACACTCTGCAATAGCTTGTAATGTCATTGTGGTTTTACCTGAGCTCTCTGGACCATAAATCTCAACGATACGGCCTTTTGGTAAACCACCGATGCCAAGCGCAATGTCTAGACCTAACGAGCCTGTTGACACGACATCAACATCCATAATAGCTGAGTCATCGCCTAGATGCATGATGGTGTTTTTACCAAACTGCTTTTCGATTTGACCAAGTGCTGCTTTGAGTGCTTTGGCTTTATTCTCGTCCATACTGGATTCCTTGTCTTCAATAATTGGCTTAAAACTATAAATTTGATGTGGTAAATAAACTGATTGTAAGTTAGAGGTTAGTGGCTAAATAGGGCTGGTGACTATTAAAATAGTAAATAGCGTACAGCTAAAATGACTGGGTTGTAACGTCAATGATGTAGGTAGTAATATCGAATATCACTCTACTATACAGTAAAATTAAATAGTGAGAGAAGCAAAATTAAGTTCATGATTAATGGCTGTCAGTACCAACGCTAAGCCATATTGTCCCAATGACTTGTGAAGCATTTCTCTTAAGTGCTGTTGGGTAGATAAGGCAATTATAGCAAAAACCAAGGGTGATAGAGAGGGGCTGGTAATGCTATACGACAGTAAGTGTCGCATGCAGTGTAATGGATAAGTTGTAAAAAATAGCAGATGGTCAAGCCACAAATTTGGACAGTATAACTGTATGCTTTGTCAATAGGGCAAGGAGTTGTCCACAACAAATAAAGGGTATTATTTTATTGGTTGTGAAACATAGATAAGGAATAATTTATTTTTAAAATATATTAAAAATAAATTATAATATTGGGATAACTAATGTAAGTGTATGATTTTAAAAGTATTATAAATTGTACAAAAAATGAACGATTTTACCTTACCCTTTGAGCTACCTAGGAAAATCCTTGTCAAGTGGTGAGTTATGCACAGGGTTATCCACAGCTTATGGGGAGAACTCGCGAAACCCTTATGGTACCAATGTTTGGGTAGACTGGCGTTATCGATTAAAAGTGTAGAAAGGCCGTTTTTATATTTTCGCAATCAATTATTAATCGAAAATCACATTTTAGTGACCATGTTTCACATAGTAAATTATTCCTAATTTTTTTTCATTTAAATAGTTATTACTTGTGGATTAAGGGTTGTAGCTGAAAGATTTACATATAAGGGGATAATATTGTGATTGGATAATATGTAAGCATAAAAAAGCGGCTAAGTAGTTTAGCCGCGATATGAGATTTCACTAACAATAAATACGTCGGAACTAGTCTTTGATATAGATTAAATCCCATACACCATGTCCACGCTCTAATCCTCGGCGCTCAAACTTGGTCATTGGACGAAAGTCAGGGCGTGATGTGAAGCTACCAGCCCCTGCTTGGTTAGTAAGACCTACAAAACCATCCAATACTTCGACCATCCAAAAGGCATAATGTTCCCAATCAGTCGCCGTATGGAACCAGCCGCCTGGTTTTAAGCTACGCGTGACAATCGCCATACGCTCAGGGCTGACAAAGCGGCGTTTATAATGACGCTTTTTTTGCCATGGGTCAGGGAAGTAAAGTTGGATGCGGTCGATATGGTTTTCTGGTACCTGTTTCAGTAGTTGAATGGCATCACCGTTGATGATTTTAACGTTGGTTAAACCTTGTGTGCCTGCCATATAAGCACATTTACCGATACCTGGCTCATGAACTTCAACACCTACAAAATTACGTGTCGGCTCTGCTGCTGCCATCTCGATGAATGAATCACCCAGTCCAAAACCAATCTCTAGTGTAAGCGGCGCTTCACTGCCATTAGGGCTATCAGCGAAGAGTGAGCGTAAATTATCAATACCTTCTAGATTGCCGTCACCAAAACTATTATTGACCAAGTACTCAGAGAACTCGGGTGCAGTTAAAGCCAGCTCTGCATTTTTATTCATATGCGTGCGACGCTTCATAAAAGTATTAACAATACGTATATGCTTGCCGTCTGCAGGCGCCGTTTGGCTGCTAACGTTAGTATCAGCACTATCAGCTTCTATGCTTAGAGCATTAGCGTTAGTAGTATTAGGGTTTTGCTCACCACTAGTATCGCTACTATTGATGTTGTCATTGATATCAGAATGTTGACTCATAGGATTAACAAGGCTTAATTAAGTGGGTAATGTTGGTTCATTATAAGTTAAATCGTAACGACTGTGAACGCACAATCCGATATTAGCGGATATGCCGTATATTGCTAAGGTTTATCTAGGTTATAAGGAATGGCTATACACTCGTTTTCTATAGACAGATTGTATTATGGGTTTTCTATAGATGGCTTTTGGCGTTATCATATAGTGACCATTACTCTTTTTGAAGGCTAATAGAGCATACTGCTATGTTATTTATCGAGACGGATTCACCGCCACCGTTTTATCAAGAACAGCTTACGGATGCTAAGCGTAAGCAGCTGGATGAATGGTTTATTGGGCAGCGTACCCAGCGCTATTACCTAAAGCGATTTGAGCAGTTTGATAAGCAAGGCTATCTGTCGCCAAAATGGCATTGGGCAGCGTTTTTTATCACCTTTCCTTGGTTGCTCTATCGAAAACGCTATATGGATGCGATTGTCTATAGTGTGGCAGGTTGGTCGTTTATCCAGCTCAATGTGGCACTAATATTGGTCGCTTTCGAATTTTTGGCAATGTCCTATATTCCTGATGTCTATCAAATGGCCACACGTATTGGCATTGCTGCGATGATTTGGCTATTTTGGTCATTTATGGTGGCGCGTTGGACAGATGCTTATTATTATCGAATGGCTCGACGTGAGATTGCTGATGCTATCAACGACCATCCGCGTGACGAAGCAGCGCAAAAATCGCATCTAAAAAGAGAAGGTGGGGTTAGCTTGTTTGGTTTAGGATTAGGGTTTGGGTTTTTTGCCTTTGCGCTTTTAGTCATTAAGGTACAGTTTTTACCTATAGTGGCAAAACCAAAAGAGAATGAGGTGTTATTCAATGCTTATGATATAGCCAAAAATGCGCAAAATAGAGTGGCTTTAATTTATCAGCAGACGGGTCGATGTCCTGTCAGTTTACCGCTGAATACAGAGGATCAGCAGGTGCGTATGCACATTGATACCCAAGCTGCTGGAGTGGCAGAGACGGATTGTGCCGTCATTGCCACTATCCAAAATGCAAAATTTCCAATACGCTATCTAAATAATCAAACACTGGTTTTTTATCATCTCCCAAATAGTGATGATTGGGGCTGTACCAGCTCATTGAATAAAAAACAGGCACCAAAAAGCTGTTTATCTGAATAGTCCACTCAGTGCATCGTCAACAAGTAATTTTTAGCAAACCTCCGCAGAAATCCCCTACCTATAAGGTAGTGGGTGGTTCATGTTTTAGAGTCCGTTGCAATATTGTCTTTATCCTCTACCGGTGTCGCTTGGCTCTTTAACGCTTCATAGAAGTCTGTCAAATCCATCTTGCGGGCTTTATCAATATCCTCGTCAAATAGACTTTCAAGCTCCGCCATTGCTGATTGTGCCGATTCGATAAGGCTTGCTTCATCGCCATAGATAGCTTGTTGGCGCTCAATCAAGTCATCATCATAATCACGGAAAGTCTGTACCGTCTCACGCGCTTTCTCGGGTGATATACCGAGCAGTTGTAATGACTCACGTGACATGTCTAGTGAGGATAGGTAGGTTTCACGCCAAATATGACGCACACCAACCTCACGCAGACGATAATAATGCTGACGATCACGGGCCCTTGCTAATAGGATAAGGTCGGGATAATTCTTGCGCAAGTATTGAGCTGTGGTAATAGAGCGCTCTAAATCATCAATTGCCAATATAAAGACACGGGCTTTTTTTATGCCGGCAGCGCGCAAAATCTCAGGGTTTTTTGGATCGCCATAGTAGACTTGGTTACCAAATTTACGAACGAAATCCACTCGGTTCGCCGAGCGTTCAATCGCTGTAAATTCGATATTATGCATGCGTAATACACGACCAATAATCTGACCGACGCGCCCAAAACCAGCGATAATGACCTGATGTTCGTGATCAGGAATGGTGTCGTATTCGCGACTGGGCTTGCTTTTGGCAAATAAAGGTTCGCCTACTTTTTCTAATAACAAAAAGGCCAGTGGCGTGAGTGCCATAGAAATAGTCACGATGAGGTTTAAGGTGTTGGCAAGCTCAGACTGCAAGACATTTTGTGCCGTTGCGACACTAAAGAGGACGAAAGCAAATTCACCACCTTGAGCAAGGGTAACACCCAATCTAATACTGGTCGGCCAACGATTACCTGAGACCTTGGCAATGGCAGTAATGACAGCAAACTTGATAAACATCAAGGCAACTGCGCAGCCAATAATAAAGATAGGCTTGGCTAAGATGAGTTTTACATCCGTTAGCATACCAACCGACATAAAGAATAAGCCAAGCAGCAGCCCTTTAAAAGGCTCGATACTGGCTTCTAGCTCATGGCGATATTCAGAATCCGCTAGTAGTACCCCGGTCAAAAACGCTCCTAATGCCATCGATAGACCAATTTGCCCCATCAAAATAGACACACCCATCACGATAAATAGCGCGACTGCGGTCAGTAGCTCTGATGCACCACTGGATGCCACAAACTTAAAAAATGGACGAACGACATAACGGCTCGCAAAGATAAGCCCAGCAAAAACGGCAAATACCTTACCGAAGTAAATCAAATCATAGCTTTGTTCACGTACTCCGGATAAAAACGGAATCACTGCCAATAGTGGAATGACAGCGATATCTTGGAATAATAAAATGGTGAATGCTTCGCGACCATGTGTACTGGAAAGTTGCTGTTTTTCAGTGAGTATCTGTAGTACAAAGGCGGTGGAGGAAAGGGCTAAACCAAATCCGACAATAAAAGCAGTATCTAAGGCCAAAGAAAAATATTGATGTAACAGCCACATCAATAGTGTGCCAGTAAGACCAACTTGCAAACCACCGAGGACAAATATCGAACGCCGCAATGCCCATAATCGAGAGGGCTGCAGCTCAAGACCGATGATGAATAGTAGCATCACCACCCCAAACTCAGAGAAGTGCAATAAGCTCTCAGCGTCACCCGCCACATCTAAGCCACTCGGACCTAATATCAGACCTGTGATGAGATAGCCTAGAACCGTCGCAATACCAAATCGTTTACCAAGGGGTACAAAGAGCAGTGCTGCTCCTAAAAAGATTGTAGCTTGTAACATCAAATTTGGTGAGCCGGCGGCGGCAGCAAACATCTGTTATCCTCAGATAGTGGTGATAAGAAAGGCATATTGATAAGAATAAGTGCTAGCAATATAAAGTGGCCAGAGCAAAAATAATATAGTAGCTACGTATGCTATGTATGTTATTTTTTATGATAAATCTTCCAGATACCATTATCAGCAAGCGGATTGTTATAAGCGTCATTACGGCGTTTACGAGGGGTTTGCCTGCTATCAACTATTTTAAAGTCAGGCAGCGCATGGACGATGAGCCCCGTACGATAGAATCGCACCCGTTCAGGATCCAACATCTCACCTTTGCTATCGCGGCAAAACACATAAGCGCGCAAGTCTATAAACTCGCGATGTGCCACCAGACGAGCTTCGTCATCATTATCAAAAACTGCCGACATACGCACAATTTCCTCAACACTATAATCACCACATTTATCAGTCAGTGCGCCAACAGAGCCAAAGCTCTTAGATTCTTTGGCGCGTGTCTTGGTTAAATGAAGGCGCTGAACATGATAAATAAATTGTGGTATCTCGAGGCTGGCCGGCAACGGTAGATAGTCGGGTGGTAGGTTGGCAGCCGGATAAAATGCCATCGCGCGTTCAAGCAGAGCTTGCCAGCGTTGTTGGTAGGCTTGGACTTCTGCTAAATTGCCTTCATAAATAGGCATATCGCGGATTTGGCGTAAAATATCAGGCGGGAATTGCTCATCACGAAAGCTGGCAATATCTTCTTGCAGCGTGGATAGCAAAACCTTGGCGTGTTTTTTGCCATCTTTTGACGTAGGGTTGTCGATATAGTCAGGGGCGACAAAAGGCGCCGAGCGTCTAGACATAATGGTATATCATCAATAGATAGATTAAAAAATAATAATAAGTATGCTTACCAAAGTCAATTAGCATGCTAAATAGTGGTTTATTATCGTTATTATAAACACATAAACCGCTTTAAGTTTAATTTGTTTGATGATTATGGTATTTCAGACCATGATGTTAAGGCTTTTATTTGCTAGGTGAGAGGCATTGTGATGCTAAATTTTTTAGAGCGGCAAAAGCAAGAGACCTGGGTTGATACTGCGCTAAGCATCTCTATACGCTTTATAGTTTTTGGTTTTATCTTAGCGCTTGGGTTTGTGTTGATAATGGCTTCAAATGTGGGGCCTGCGTATCTGCCGCATATCATGGACGGTGCGCTAGACTTTTGGACTAGAATGACGCTATTAAGTCTCGGGCTACTGATATGGATCATTACCCCAGTTTGGACGATGTGGATGGTATTACGCTATCTTTATCATTGTATTATCCGTAACCACTAAAGCTGTGTCTATATCCTCTACCATCCTTCGACCTAACGTCTCGTAATTGATTGTTTATTGATAATGACTGTTACTAATGATTGTGACCAATATGGCTATTACTATCAGCAGGACGCTCTGAGATATCACAAACTAGCGCATCACTGTGTGTCTCAGTTTGCGGATGCGATAGGCTTTCAACCTGGATGGTGACATGGTGAATACCGAGCGCTAACAGTCTTTTTTCAAGATTGGCAATCAATACACTGGCCTCTGAGATTCTCATATCACCATCGACCATTACGTGACAAGATAAGGCGTTTAGACCGCTGGTGATGCTCCAAACATGCAGGTCATGAACTTTATGCACCTGTGGATGCGCAACCAGTGTGTCCTCAACATCAACGAGCGAGATGCCTTCTGGTGTGCCTTCCATTAAAATATGCACTGAGTCACGTACGACTCGGTAACCACTAAATAAAATCAATATGGCGACAATGACGGATGCTGCCGCATCTGCCCAGACCCAACCAAAGCTCATCATCAATAGTGCAGCAATAATAGCGGCAACCGACCCCATTAAATCGCTCAATACATGTAAGTAAGCACTTTGCATATTAAGGTTAACGGGTTCTTTAGTATCAGGGTTTTTAACTTTTGCATTGCTTTTATTTGCATTGTCTTTATTTACATGTTCTTCCTTTGAGCCATGGCTGTGATCGTGAGCGTGTCCATTGCCACTGCGGCTACCTCGATGCATGAGCCATGCAACCAAAATATTGACTAACATACCGATAGTGGCAACGATAAGCATACCTTGGGTAGCAATCTCAGGCGGCGAGTTGAAGCGTTTGATTGCTTCGTAAAAAATCATCAGCGCAATGATAACCAGCGTAGCACCGTTCACAGTAGCGACTAATATCTCAAAGCGTTTATAACCAAAAGTCTTTTGATGGGTAGCTGCTCTTTCACCGATTTTGAATGCCATCAAGGTTGCACCAAGTGCAATGGCGTCGCTTAGCATGTGACCTGCGTCGGATAAGAGTGCCAAGCTGCCAGTGAGCCAGCCACCAATAGCCTCGATAAACATGTAGGCAGTGATAATAATAAAGCTAAACAGTAAGGTGCGCTGATAGCCCTTGGTATCTCGCGGTGCTGTGGTTTGCTCTAGGTGTTCATCGTGATCGTGGGTGTCTTGATTGTCATGAGTATAGTTGCCCTCATCATTATACAGATGCTCAGGCATAGCAGAATCACTCTGATGGGAGTGATTGCTTTGTTCAGGGTTTGAATTCTTTTGACTCATGACAACACTCAAATTTGTTGAAATTTAAATTAAATAGTCGATATTAATTTATGCTCTATACAAAGCAGATGTTCAGTCTGCATCAGGTTATATCAGAAAATGTTGTATTACAAATCTAACATAGTCGAGTGTTAGAAGCTGTATCGCCGAAGTAAAAATACGGCAGATGGATAATGGAGAATAGATATAACAGAAAATTATTTAGACTTTTTTAGCCCATTTAGAATTTAAGGTTCAGATTGAGCATACGCTCTAAGACTACCAACCAACAGGATCAATGTCTAAAGTAAGCTTAAGATATTTAGCGCTTGGTAAGGCGAGTACTGGCTGCCACCATTGATTTAGTACATGGTGTAATTGCCGTCTATCTTTGGCTAATAATAGCAATTGTGCGTGATAACGGCTGTTCTTCTTACTCATCGGCGCATCGATAGGGCCAAGCACCGCGAGGTTGTGCCCATGAGGCAGATTGGCAACGGCATCTTTCAAGGCTTGGGTAGTAGCCGCCAAGGTTTTGCCTTCACAGCGTATCAGCGCGGCGTGGCTATGAGGCGGTAGACCCATCATTTTACGCTCTTGTAATAGCTCACGTGCGAATGACAGATAACCATCTTTAACCAGCTTTAATAACAGCTCATTATCAGGTTGCAGCGTTTGAATCAGTACGCGACCAGATTTATCACCGCGTCCAGCACGGCCTGCCACCTGAACCATTAGCTGAGCGGTATGTTCAGGCGAGCGAAAATCTGCTGATAAAAAACCACGATCAGCATTGGGTAAGCAAACTAACGTAACATTGGGAAAGTGATGACCCTTGGCGACCATTTGCGTACCGACTAAGATGGCAGGATTGCCTTGATTGATACGCTGATAGATATTCTCCCAGCTGTCTTTACGCCTCGTGGTATCGCGATCGATTTGAATAATCGGATACAGCTCTTTACTGGCTTGCGGATTGGCAAAGATAGCGTGCAAGTTTTCGCTCAGTCTTGTGGTGCCCATACCTTTGGCATCTACGTTCTGACTACCACAGTCAGGGCAAACGGTCGGAATATAGGCTTGCCAGTCGCAGTGATGGCATTTTAAATAGGAGCTATTATAAGTGTTGTGTTGGGACTGGCTATTATAATGAACGGTTAAATGCGCGTCGCAGCGTGGGCAGTCCGCCTGCCAACCGCAAGCCTCACATAACAAGACAGGGGCATAGCCGCGACGATTTAAGAATATCAATACTTGATTGCCAGCTTCTAGTGTTTGCCGTATCGCACCAATCAGTGCATCGGTCAAACCTGTATCATAGCGCGCGCCGTCATCCGTCGTTTGTTGATGAGTGCTTTGCAAGCGCGCATCAATCAGCTGCATCGTTGCAGGCTTTGCATTACCAGGACGAGTAAGCAGTTGACACTCTACTAACTTGCTGTCATCAACCAGTTTTAAATGCTCAAGAGAAGGGGTAGCGGTACCAAGTACGACTGGGATATTGTATTGCAGGCCACGGTAGAGCGCGACGTCAGCCGCATGATAACGCAGTGTGTCTTGCTGCTTATAAGAACCATCATGTGCTTCATCGACGACGATGAGTCCTAAATTTGCAAAGGGATATAGCACCGCTGAGCGCGTCCCGATAATGATTTGTGCATGACCAGAGCGGCAATCTTGCCAGCCTTGTAGGCGGTGAGTATTGTTCATGCCTGAATGCAGTAAAACGATATGAGCAGCAAAGCGACTGGCAAAGCGCGCGCGCGTCTGCGGAGTCAGTCCAATCTCCGGCACTAGAATCAAAACCTGCTTGCCAGCTTCTAATACAGCTTGCATCGCTTGCAGATAGACTTCGGTTTTGCCACTACCAGTAATACCATTTAATAAAAATCCGGTATAGCGTTCAGCTTCATGGGCAGCAACAATAGCTGCAACGGCAAGCTGTTGCTCATCATTGAGATCGAGTGGCATTTTTGCGAGTTTAACAGGAGATGGCGCTTGTTTGGGCTCAATATAGCGCTCGATAAGTCCTTTATCCTCTAGCGTTTTTAAAAAAGCTCGCTCCATCCCTTCCAATAAGAGTACGTCTTCACTTGCACCGCGCTCGCCATGTAGTTTGAGCATATCAAATTGCTGTTTTTGCTTTTTTGCATTGGCACGAAAGTCATTATCGCTGGCATGGGGCAAAACGCGCCAATGGGTAATCAGTAAGTCTAGTGATTTGCCTTGACGAACGAGGTTTGGCAAGATGACTGCCAAAACATCACCAAGCGGGTAGTGATAATATCGCGCTAGCCAATGAGCGAGCTTTAACATATTGGCATCTAAAATCGGCTCAGCATCTAAGCATTTATTGATGGGTTTAAGCTTATTGGCGGGTACGCTGCTATCTGTCTCCGAGGTATGGGCAACCACAATGCCAATTAGAGTCTGACGACCGAATGATACCTCAACTCGGCATCCGATATGCGGTAAAGAAGAGCTTGATGAGGCGTTTACATCTACCGGTACGCTATAGTCAAATACCCGATAAAGGGGCACGGGTAGAGCAACTTGTACCAACATAAATGCATCCCCAATGTTTAGATATATAGCTTCTGAATAACCATATTTTAGATGTTTAGAACATGATATTGATAAGGGTAATAACAATAAGCCCAAATAGCTATATTTGGGCTTACTCTAGAATATGTTTACTTATTGGTTTGAAAATTAATTAAGAGGATATATCAGTTTATTCAATATACATAATAGCTTCAATCTCAACCACACCGCCTTTAGGCAACGCAGCAACTTGTACGGCAGCGCGGGCAGGGTAAGGTTCGCTTAAGTTTTCAACGAACACTTCATTGAGTACGGCAAAGTCGCTTAAGTCGGTTAAAGACACGTTGAATTTAACCACATCACTTAAGCTACCACCCGCGGCCTCACAAACGGCTTTTAAGTTAGCAAATACTTGTTTCGCTTGTGCTTCAAAGCCGTCTCGTAGTTCCATTGTTTCAGGGTCAAAACCAAGCTGACCTGAGATGTAGACGGTATTACCGACTTTTACTGCTTGTGAATAGGTGCCGACGGCGGCAGGTGCATTATTAGTTTGGATGGTTTGGCGGGTCATAGTATGTCCTTTTTATATTTTGCGGGTTTGGTTTTCTGCTAAAGATGAGCAGTGACAACTGTCTAAGTAGGGATGATGATAAATATCTTGGATTTTTTACAGCCTAATTTCATATTAACCGACTTTTAGTGGTTCGTTTTTAATCATTAATTTCTTATAGTTTACTATCACTTCAAATTTTCATGTTTAACCGTTTTGCCTAAACAACGATAGTAGCTATCATTTTTATAGCTGATATAGCCGTATAATGTTGGGGAAGCCTAGTCGCGAGCGTAACTCACGAATACCTTGCGCTAAATGATTGCGACTACGTACCACGATATGAATGATGGTATCACTGTTGCGTACATCAACCGTTTCGACGCCCATATTTAATTGACGCAAATGGTAGATGACTTCACTGATTTGTTCATCGCTAAGGGCAATAGAAAGCTTTAGATAAGCAGGAAAGCGAACTTTGCCGCTATTTTTTATGCCTACATCATCGGCATCACCTTGTTTAACGGCCTTATCATTGCGCCAGCGCAATTGAATCACTTGATAAGGGTTGTCTTTACGAATGTCGTCAAGTGAGAAGCATTTATGCCGATGAACCACTAAGCCATGGCGAGATAAATGGCCAACGATTGGGTCGCCGTAAATAGGGTGACAGCAATTGGCAAAATCGAGCTCCACGCCTGAGGCATTGACAATCAGCTGCTGCGGCTGTGTCATATCATCGATATGTTCTTGTGCCTGCAGGTCACAGACTTCATCACTAAACAAGCGAGTGACCACTAGCTGTGGCAATAGTGTGCCAGAGCTTATTTGCTCAAACAGCGTGTCTTTTTCTGTGAGCCCACGCCATTCAGTCAGGTTTTTCCAATCGCTATCCGTTAAATCATCGAGGCTTTTTTGGTAGGTTTTTAGCGCGCGATCCAAGGCCTGTCTACCATGATATTGCTTATCAGACGCGGACAAATCTTTAAACCATCTTAATATCTCTTCACGAGCTTTATTGGTAACGACAAATCCAAGCCATTCAGCTTTCGGTTCTGAGTGACTATTGACTTCAATCTCTACTAGCTGGCCATTTTTCACTACCGTACCAAGTTTAGCAGGTTTGCCATCGACGTTGGCACCGACGGCGACATTACCGACCATAGGGCCAACAGCATAAGCAAAGTCTAGTGCGGTGGCACCTTGTGGCAGCTCATAAGCGCGACCTTTTGGGCTATAACAGATAATCTTACTAGAGTGTAAGTAGTCCATCAGCTCGTTGATGGTAGAGACGGCGGCCGAAAAGTCAGGGCTGTCATTATTTAGAGTGTCTTCATCGACCAAGTCTTTCATATTGCGCAATGAGGCTTGAATAACTGATTGACTGACATCGGAGGCATGCTCAGCGCCAATGACACCAAGCCTAGCAGCGCTTTGCATTTGCTTGGTCAAAATGGTGACCTTCACCACGTCATTATCGCGCTCATAGATGAGCGTCAGTGATTGATTGCCACCAGGTAAGGGACGGCGAATATTATCGGCAATATGCGTATCGTCAATTTGATATTTTTTAATAAGATAATAAGCCAGTTTGTCACAGGCTTCAATATTGTCGAGGACAATCTCAAAGGCATAATGACGCAGCAATGCATTAATCTCGCCACGATTGCGGAAAAACTGACGGTAGATGACCACACGGTTGTCTAAAACTTTGACCAGGCCATTTAGCTCTAGATTGTTGAGGACTATACTCAAGTAGCGATGGATGGCTTCTCTTTGAAAGTTGCGCCCAAGACCATGCTGCAGTAGTTTATCAGAGATTTTATTGTACATCTCAGAATCAAGATTGCGATAACACAGCACCTCGATATAGTCGGCAATATCATTAAGACCCATTAAACGGGCAAAGGGCACATAAAAGTCTAAGGTCTCTTGGGCAGTGGTACGCTGTTTTTCGGGACGCACCGCATCCAAAGTCGACATATTATGCAAACGGTCTGCAAGCTTGATGATTAGTACGCGAGGGTCAGCAAGGGTAGCGGTCAAGATCTTATGAAAGGTGGCGGCTTTATTTTCTTGCTTGTTGTGTGTGGATGATTTTAACTTGGTAACGCCGTCTACCAGTCTGGCAACGACTTTTCCATAACGCTGTTCAATCTGTTCGTCACTGACCTCAGTGTCTTCAACCGTGTCATGCAAAATTGCCGCGATAATGGTGTCTCGATCTAAGCGAAAACCTGCGAGTATCTCAGCAACTGCGATGGGATGGGTAATATAAGGCTCACCTGATTTACGCTTGTCTTTGATATGCGCAATATCGCCGAACTCACAGGCATCAATAATATCACGGCGTTCAGCGGCAGTGAGATAACCTACTGAGCGCAGTAAATTATATTGAGCATCATCAACCAAGTGATGACTGAGTTTGGGTAAGGTTTGACTCATAAAGTGATGATCCTATTTTCCACTACCTAGCGGCTTAATTATCCACCAAAGTACTGATTATCCACCAAGACATATGGTGACTGAATGAATGCTGACCTACTAAAACGTATTGGATATTCGATGATGGTACTGACTTTATGTGCGAATATTCAAGACACCCTAGATAAAATACAAAAGCTTGAGTAATGAAAGCGAGAGAGTGAGTAGTCCACCCTCTAATTAATCGTAAATCGACGTCAATGTCAACTGCTAAGCAACTAGGATAAGTAAAAGTTTTGGAGTTTCTATGCAATGGTTTGGTTTTAAGCCATTTACCTACTAAAACAGGTAGAAACAGCATAATGCTGACAATCAAAAAACCACAGCATAGGCTGTGGTTTTTATCGTCGATAGGTGTATTCAGTGACGTAACATGATACACCTATCATAAGTACTATAAAATGAAATCTACAAAACAGGTTTATGAGACACTGTTTTGAGAGTCATTTTATGAAATGCCATTCTATTAGAAACTGTGATCGCCTGACAAGGCTAAATCTAGTGAGCTCGTAGCAAAGTTATGCTCTGGCTGATTTAGAATGTCACGGGTAATTTTGCCAGCGGCAATTTCACGTAATGCCAATACGGTTGGCTTATCGTTGTCAACATCAACCAACGGCTCAGCGATGCCTTTAGCTAACTGACGGGCACGCTTGCTTGCGACCAGTACCAGCTCAAAGCGATTATCAACGTTTTCTAAGCAATCTTCAATCGTCACTCGTGCCATAAATAGCTACCTCGGTTGTTTTTATTAGTCACAGAGCTTGCCTGCCACTTAATAAAAATAATATCAAAAATATAAAGGGGGATAGCTAGGCATTATAGCATTTTTTGCTCAGTCGCGTCGTTGCTTTTTTATATCTACTTAGCCAAACTATGAGCAAAGCGGTTGATACTCGGTTTATTCTGCTACTTTATTGTTTAATAAATTGCTAATGGTACGATGATAGCGCTGTTGCTGGCGACCTAGCGTCTGTCTGTCAGCGACAATGATGGCCTTTAACTCAGTCAATGCTACTTCAAAGTTATCATTGATAATCACAAAATCAAAATGTACATATTGCGCCATTTCGGTCACTGCACCAGCCAAACGCTGCTCGATGACCTCTATCGTATCTTGTGCGCGCGTCGATAAACGCTGACGTAAAGTTGCGATACTTGGCGGTAAAATGAAAATCATGGTGGCATCGGTAAATATCTTCTTAACTTGTAGCGCGCCTTGCCAATCAATCTCCAAAATGACGTCGACGCCTGCGTCTAATTGCGCACGGACACTTTGCTCAGACGTACCATAGTAGTTACCAAAGACTTCAGCATGTTCCAAAAACTGTCCTTCACCGATAGCTTTAGTAAACACATCTACGCTAGTAAAATGATAATGATGACCATCAATCTCACCAGGTCGCGGGTCACGAGTGGTATGAGAAACACTAACGGTTAAATCATTGGTAGTTGCCAGTAGCTGCTTTACCAGTGAAGTCTTGCCTGTACCCGAGGCAGCGGTAATGATGAATAATGAACCTGTCATACAATGTGTCCTAATGAATGTGTACCAGTAAAGTGTGTGCGAATAAAAGGCTAAAAGCTGTGCGAATAAATGTCGAGCTGGTAAAAATAAAAAACGCCATCATGTATGGCGGTAGCAAGGGTTGTTGGTATGTCGCTCATTATTAAGATGCCACTGGTCGAGGTATCACAATAAGTGAGCCTGTCATTATAAACTGCTTTTCGTCATGACGTTTTGAATTACCTTATTTTAATAATGCTGTATTTTGACATTATTCGTCAAACTAACCGTAACTCTGTACTATCAATACTTTTTTGCGCTAAACGAGCGTTGGTATTTTCAAGGCAATAAAAGCAAATTATGCTAAAGTAGAGTACTGATATTACCCAAACGGTTTTACCGCAATTTTTGACATGAAGCTTTTAACATGAAGCTTTAAATATAAATTATCTAATGATAGGCCTTCTTATGCAAATTTATCTTGCCAATCCACGTGGGTTTTGTGCTGGTGTGGATCGCGCGATAGCGATTGTCAATGAAGCACTGACACGTTTTGAGCCCCCTATTTATGTCCGTCATGAAGTGGTACATAATAAATTTGTGGTCTCAGATTTGGCCAATCGCGGTGCGGTTTTTGTCGAAGAGCTGCACGAAGTGCCGGATGGTTCAATCGTGATTTTCTCTGCTCATGGTGTGTCAAAAGCAGTTGAAGATGAAGCTGAGCGCCGCGATTTGACCGTATTTGATGCCACTTGTCCATTAGTCACCAAGGTGCATATCGAAGTGGCAAAATTTGCACAAGAGGGTATGGATGCGGTATTGATTGGTCATGCAGGACATCCTGAGGTGGAAGGTACCATGGGACGCTTTAATCGTCGTCATGGTGGTGAAATTCACTTAGTTGAAGATGAGAGTGATGTTGCAACATTGACCGTAAAGAATGCTGAGCGTTTGGCATTTGTCACTCAAACGACGCTATCGATGGATGACACTGCTCGTGTTATTGATGCGCTCAGAGATAAATTCCCAAGTATTCAAGGGCCACGCAAAGATGATATTTGTTACGCCACCCAGAATCGTCAAGACGCGGTCAAAGACTTAGCTGGTCGCTGTGAGGTGGTATTGGTCGTCGGCTCACCAAACTCATCGAACTCTAACCGTCTGCGTGAATTGGCAGAGCGCATGAATTGCCGCGCTTATCTCATTGATAATGCCAGTGAAATGGACAAGAGCTGGCTGAATGGTGTACAGAGTGTTGGCGTTACGGCTGGGGCTTCAGCGCCAGAAGTATTGATTCAAGAAGTGTTGCAACAGTTGCAAGACTGGGGCGGTGATTTGCCGAGTGAGCTGTCAGGGATTGAAGAAAATGTGACCTTTAGTCTGCCTAAAGCGTTGCGCATTCCGGTTACACAAGTAGGTAAGTAATATGAAAAAGCAGAAGAGAAAATTTATATTGGCAGAAGCGACTGTTGACGACATCAACAAGCAATTGAAAATAAATATGTTTGCGATGGTGATGTTGATATTAATGCTTTTTCTCAACACGACGCAGTTTATGAGAGATTATAGTCTCTTATATGGTGCGCTCATTATTATTATGGCTTTTTTCTTATTTATAATGGCGAAGAGTCGCACCCTGCTTAAGATGAGAAAGCAAACGCTTATAAAATAGCTTATAAGAAATGGCATTTCATATTTCATGTAGCCTGCGTGCCATTATACAACCATAATCAAAATCAATCACAGCCACTTCTCACGGCGGTTAACAGTACTGGATGAATGAGAGGGGTTACATCAAACATTGAGGGTGTTCATGTCAGCCTATTACAACTTTATCAAACGCGAACAGCAAACAGGTGGCGTCAGCGTTGCCCATTACCAACCAACCAAGCATGCACAAGGCGCTTGGAATGAGCATGAGCAGCATATGGCACCAGCAACAGGGCTACTGACGGCTGAGCTAAACGCCTATGCGCCACAAGAAAATATGCGCATTGCTCGAATCAGTCTTGATATTTTAGGGCTGATTCCGCTTGATGAGTTTACCATTACCACTCGTTGTATTCGTCCAGGCAGAACCATTGAGCTTGTCGAGGCAGTCATGAGTAGTCGCGGTCGAGATGCTATTATTGCTCGTGCGTGGCGGCTCATGACTCAAGATACCAGCGAGATTGCCGGACTAGAGGATCAGGAGGCGCTACACAAACCTGAGGACTTGCCTGTCTGGAATGATATGAAAGGCTGGCCAGGTGGTTTTATTGAAAGTGTGCGTCTGGTCGCTGCTCCAGAGCGTCGTGAAGGTAAAGGAATGGTTTGGATAACCAACGATGTAGATATGGTAGAGGGTGAAACGACCGATGATTTGGTACATTTAATGGGCATGGTCGATACGGCCAATGGGGTAGTACCTAGACTGGGTCTTGGGTTATCAAAATTAGAATGGATGTTCCCCAATACCGATTTGCAAATTCATATGCACCGCGCGCCTAGAGGAAAATGGCTGGGTATCGAAGCGGTACAGCAATATGGAGACGATGGAATAGGACTGACCAGTGCCGTATTGCACGATGTGCAGGGACCGTTTGGTCGTAGCGAACAAATCCTGACGATTCGTCCGATGCCGCGCTAGTCGCTAGCACGACATGTTTGGCTGGCTGTATTAAATGCGCTATTGTAGCTTTTAATAGCATCCTAGTTTTTAACATTTTCAGCGCAGAAATCCCCTACTTCTAAAGTGGTGGGATGAATGCGTTATTGATAACTACCCTTACTCCCTATGGTATTATAATTAATAATTATAACGCCAATTAACAACAAGCTCCTTATGACCAAGCAAATCCTAAAAGCCCATAAAGTCAGGCTCTACCCTAATGAGGGTCAGCAAATATTCTTTGCTAAATCATTTGGTTGCACACGCTTTATTTGGAATAAAATGCTTAGTGACAAGATTGATCATTACAACGAGCATAAGACCGAGCTTAAAAACACTCCTGCTCAATATAAGAAAGAGTTTGAGTGGCTCAAAGAAGTCGATAGCCTGGCACTGGCGAATGTGCAGCAGAACCTAAGAGCTGCCTATAACAAATTCTTCAAAGGCTCAGGCTTCCCTAGGTTCAAGAAAAAAGGAATTAAGGATAGTTATACGACCAACAACCAAAAGGGCACAGTGGCGATCACAGACAGCACTGTCAAACTGCCTAAGATTGGTCATATCAAGGCTAGACTCCCAAGTAAAATAAACGGCCTAATAAAATCAGCGACCATCAGCCGCACCCCATCAGGCAAGTACTATGTCAGCCTATTGGTTGAAACTATCGTAGAGCCGTTGCTAAAAACTCACTCAAGAATAGGCATTGATTTAGGACTGACTGACTTTATCGTCCTATCAGATGGCAGCAAAGTTGCCAATCCTACCTTTTTATCTAAGCTGCAACATAAGCTTGCGCGAGAACAGAAAATACTGGCCAAACGCAGAGCCGTTGCCAAAGCGAATCAGCGCAAGCTGTCTGACAGCCGCAACTATCAAAAGCAAAAAATTAAAGTCGCCAAAGTCTACGAGCGTATCACGAATTGCCGAAAAGACTTTCTGCATAAGCTATCATTCAATCTCATCAAAAACCACGATGTGATTGCCATTGAGGACTTGAACGTCAAAGGCATGGTTAAGAATAAAAAGTTAGCTAAAGCCATATCAGACAGCTCATGGTCAACCTTCACCACCATGCTGAACTACAAGGCTGAATGGTACGGCAAAAAGCTTGTCAAAATAGACCGATGGTATCCATCGTCTAAGACTTGCTCAGGCTGTGGTCACTTACTGACTAAGGCTGAGCTACCATTACAGGTGAGGTCATGGAATTGTCCGAGTTGCCAGCAAAAGCATGATAGAGACATAAACGCCAGTATCAACATCCTCAACGAAGGATTAAGGCTGGTAACAATCAAAACCGTCGGTGCGACGGGGTTAGCTTAGTCCATTTGCCTAACCGCTGATACAAAACATCGTATCAAGTATGGGTATTACCTAAGAAACCCCTACCTCTATAGGTGGTGGGTAGTTCATCAAAAAGCTATACATCAGTCTATGTTATATAAAATAAATGAAAAGCATGTAATTAATCTATTATACAAATGATTAAAAATCGGTTGTAATGGAAGACAACAAAATATCAAAGTAACTCATGGTTGCTATGATGAATTTTAATAATGAACGTCACACTCAATTTATCTCAAAAGGAATATGATGATGAGCGATAAGAAATGCCCTTACGATACCACCCCATTGACGATGAGTAATGGTGCTCCTGTTGTTGATAATGAAAATAGTAAAACGGCTGGCAAACGTGGGCCACTTTTAGCAGAAGATTTATGGTTGAATGAAAAGCTGGCCGATCTAAACCGTGAAGTTATTCCAGAGCGTCGTATGCATGCCAAAGGTTCAGGCGCGTTTGGTACATTTACCGTAACCAATGATATCACCAAATATACTCGTGCTGATATTTTTAGCGAAGTGGGCAAGCAGAGTGAGATGTTTGCGCGTTTTAGTACCGTCGCAGGCGAGCGCGGCGCGGCTGACGCTGAGCGTGATATTCGTGGTTTTGCTTTGAAGTTTTATACCGATGAAGGTATTTGGGATTTGGTCGGTAATAATACGCCCGTATTTTTTGTCCGTGACCCACGCAAGTTTCCAGATTTGAACAAAGCGGTTAAGCGTGATCCACGTACCAATATGCGTTCAGCGACCAACAACTGGGATTTTTGGACGTTATTGCCAGAATCGCTACATCAGGTCACCATTACCATGAGCGATCGCGGTCTGCCTGCATCGTATAGACACATGCATGGCTTTGGCTCGCATACCTATAGCTTTATCAATAGTGACAATGAGCGCTTTTGGGTCAAATTTCACTTCGTTACCCAACAGGGCATCAAAAACCTAACCGATGCAGAAGCCGAAGCGCTCGTCGGTATGGATCGTGAAAGCCATCAAAAAGACTTGTTTGAAGCTATTGAGAATGGCGATTTCCCGAAATGGAAAATGTACGTGCAAATCATGCCAGAAGAAGAAGCCGATACCGTGCCGTACCATCCGTTTGATTTGAGCAAAGTCTGGCCAAAAGGCGACTATCCATTGATTGAAGTCGGCGAGTTCGAACTCAATAGAAATTCGGACAATTATTTCTTAGACGTAGAACAAGCAGCATTTGCGCCGAACAATCTAGTACCTGGTATCAGTGCCTCACCAGATCGTATGCTTCAAGCCCGCTTGTTTAGCTACGCAGATGCCCAGCGTTATCGTGTCGGGGTCAATCATAAGCAGATTCCAGTCAACAAACCACGTTGTCCGGTCACCAGCAATCACCGCGATGGTGAAGGTAGAATAGGCGATAACTACGGTGGTCGACCACATTACACGCCCAACAGCTTTAGCCAATGGCAAGATCAACCTCAGTATGCTGAGCCGCCACTCAAGATTGATGGCTATGCGGATCACTATGATTTCCGTGAAGACTCAAATGATTACTTCAGTCAGCCACGTGCTTTATTTAATCTGATGAATGATGAGCAAAAGCAGGCACTGTTTGATAATACTGCCAGAGCGATGGGTGATGCGTTAGACTTTATCAAGTATCGTCATATCCGTAACTGTAATTGGTGTGACCCTGCTTATGGTGAAGGGGTTGCCAAGGCATTAGGGTTGACTGTAGAAGATGCGATGGCAGCGCGCGAGTCTGATCCAGCACGCGATTTGCCTAGCTGTCTGTAGACTGCAAATTATATCAATTGATTCAAAAATACCGCTCTAGGAAACTAGGGCGGTTTTTTTGTGGCTAATAACTATTTTTGGCTGGTTCGAGCTTGAAATTTTCGCCCGCGCCCCTATCTGATTAAGCAGCCTAACAGTATTTACAGCGCAGTCTCATCAATTGGATTCGCTATACTACTGGTATTTGAAAATTTGTAATTAACGTGTGCTGAGTAAAGCATCTTTGGTATCAATAATAGGAGTTTTTATGAGTGAGCAAACCCAAGCGGATAATAAAAACGCTGACGACATCAATGTTAATAAAGGCACTGCTAATAACAGTACCACCAATGAAAGCACCCCTGATTTAAAAAAACATACTTTTGAGGCAGAAGTGGCGCAGTTGCTGCATTTAGTGACGCATTCGCTATATTCTAATGCCGATATTTTTGTACGTGAATTGGTTTCCAACGCCTCTGATGCTTGTGATAAGTTGCGTTTTGAAGCAACCAATGATGACAGTCTTTATGAAGATGATGGTGAATTAAAAATTCGTATCGATGTTGATGAAGAAGCGAAAACCATTACCTTTACCGATAATGGTATTGGTATGAATGAAGCGGATGCCATCGAAAACTTAGGGACGATTGCCAAATCAGGTACCAAAGCATTTTTAGACAAACTCTCTGACTCGCAAAAGCAAGACGGTCAATTGATTGGACAGTTTGGTGTTGGTTTCTACTCAGGCTTTATCGTTGCAGATACCATTAGCGTTGAATCACGCAAAGCGGGCGAGACTGCCGATAAAGGTGTGCGCTGGGTATCAGATGGCACCGGTAGCTTTACCGTTGAGCCTATCACTAAAGACGCGCGCGGTACTGCCATTACATTACACCTAAAAGAAGAGTATTCTGAGGGCGAAGATAATTACTTAGATCGCGGCAAAATCAAGCGTTTGGTGAATAAATACTCAGACCATATCAGCTTACCGATTCAGATGCGTAAAGAAGTCTGGCAAGAAGATGAAGTTGAAGAGGGTGATGAGACTCCTGCCAATGGTCAAATGGTACTCACCGATGAGTGGGAGACCATCAATAAAGCCAGTGCGCTATGGACTCGCTCAGCGTCTGAGATTGAAGATGATGAGTATGTCGATTTTTACAAGAACATCACTTATGACATGGATGCACCACTGACATGGACGCACAACCGTGTCGAAGGTCGTGTACAGTATACGCAGCTGCTATATATCCCAAAAAAGGCACCAGTAGATTTATATACTCGTGAGCAGCAGCATGGTCTGAAGCTGTATGTCAAACGCGTCTTTATCATGGATGAGGCTGAGCAGTTATTGCCGATGTACTTGCGTTTTGTCAAAGGTGTCATCGATTCAGCAGACTTACCATTGAACGTTAGCCGTGAACTATTACAAGAATCACGTGATGTGAAGTCTATTCGTGATGGTAACGCTCGTCGAATATTGACGATGCTAGCCAGTCTGGCAAATAGCGAAGACAGTGATAAGCAAGAAAAATTCGCGCAGTTCTACGCAGAATTTGGTGATGTTATCAAAGAAGGTCTTGGCGAAGACATGGGTAACCAAGAGCGTATTGCTAAGCTGCTACGCTATGCGACTAGCACGCAAGACGGTCTTGAGACCAGTTTTGAAGATTACAAAGCACGTATGAAAGACGGTCAAAAAGCCATCTACTATTTAACGGCTGACAATTTGGCTGCGGCAAAGAACAGCCCACAACTTGAGCTGTTTAAGAAAAAAGGTATCGAAGTTATCTTGATGACCAGCCGTGTCGATGAGTGGGCGATGAACTTCTTAACGCAGTTTGACGACACACTGCTACAAAACATCGCCAAAGGCGCCGTCGATTTAGGCGACTTGCAGGATGAAGAAGAAAAGGCGGAAGCTGAAAAAGCTCAAGAGACGATGAAGCCAGTCGTTGATAAGCTAAAAACAGCACTTGGCGAGCGTGCGAAAGACGTGAAAGTATCAACACGTCTGGTAGATAGCCCAGCTTGTTTGGTGGTAGGTGAAGGCGAGCTGTCGCCACAAATGATTCAAATGCTACAACAGATGGGTCAAGACGTACCAGCAAGCAAGCCGACGCTTGAGGTGAATCCTGACCATCCACTCATCAAGAAGCTAGAAACCAGCGAGCAGTTTGATGATTTGGCGCAAGTGATTTTTGACCAAGCGCTACTTGCAGACGGTGGTCAGTTAGAAGATCCGGCCGCTTATCTCAAGCGCGTTAACGAGCTCTTAATGAGATAGCACTGAGTCTTTGATATAGTAATTATTAAGGTAAAAGGAGGTCTTGTGTTCAAGGCCTCCTTTTTATATGCTTTTATGCAAATTTAAGTGAATTTTACAATTCATCCTTATCGTCTTGAGCCACAATCCGTTACAATCGTGATAGATTGACTGGCTAGAATATTTAGTCAGGCTTTTCGATTTTTACCCTTATTTTATCGCAAGTTAAGTATAAAATTGCTATCAACATGCCACATAGAAATTTAAATTAATGACATCCTTGGATGTATTAAAAAACACTCTCAGCAAAATACTTTATCGTTAATTTGCGCTACTTCTCTCGACTGGCTAGAGGTCTAAGTCTTTGTCACTTGCGTCGTTAAAAACCGTATCGCTTCAGCGCTTCTCGCTCAACTTCGCTGCCAATATTATCGCAACCTTATGGATGCTGGTAGGGTCGACACGAGCGTTCTCTTGGGTCAAACCCACTTTTATACAATTTGCTGTCTTTGCGTCCTTGGCACTGGGCAGTAACGTCCTTTTTTCTTGGTTGGCTGCCGAAAATGGCAGTATGTTTAATGAGCAAGGCTTGGTCAGTTATCTTATCTGGCCGATGATTATCTTGCTCAGTGGTATTATTTTGGCACGGCGTGCGAGCAACCAAACATTGGTATTTGTCCCTGTAGTGCTGTGGTTGGTGGCGGACACATTGTCCGCGCTATTACAGAGCTTAGTGCAGTTTTTGGGCAGTCATGGTTGGCTACCAAACTGGAGTTATTCGTTCTTACCGATACTGTTTTTAATATTGTTCTTGTGGCAGACGTTGGCATTACTGTGGATATTTTCTCGTCGTTTGCGGACACCGTGGTGGGAGCGAATCATTGTGTTGGTGGGTGCAGTCGCGCTCTTAACGATTTGGCAGCGTAATGTCGCTGACCAACCAATATTCAAGCAGATACCTGTAGAGCCTGTACTAGAAGAGGCTGCGCTATATGAGCAGCCTCGTTTGCTTCAGCAAGCGTTAAGCAGTATTGATCCCAGTATCATCGGCAAAACAGACTGGTACTTTATGGGTGTGGCAGGATTCTCTGATCAAAATGTTTTCCGCTCTGAGATTAATAAAGTCCGTGAGTTGTTTGATGTACGATTTGGCACCAGTGGTCGATCGCTGACATTGATCAACAATACTTATAGTTGGCTAGACGAGCCTATAGCAACCAAGACTAGCATTTTACGTGGTCTAAAGAGAATCGGTCAGCAGATGAATGCTGATGAAGATGTACTGTTCTTGACGCTATCCTCACATGGTAATGAAGATATCGTGCAATTAGCCAATCCGCCGCTAGCAATGGACAATCTAGACGCTGCCTGGTTGCGCGAGTCATTGGACGCTTCAGGTATTCGCTGGCGTGTCATCGTGGTATCTGCTTGCTACTCAGGGTCATTTATTGACGAGCTTGCCTCTCCGACCACTGTCGTGATTACTGCCTCAGCGGCTGATAAAATGTCATTTGGCTGTACCAATACCGCAGAGATGACTTACTTTGGCCAAGCCTTTTTTGCTGAAAGTCTGCGTAGCAATAACAGTTTTGAATCTGCTTTTAAAGACGCTCGTCTGCGCGTTAGTGAGCGTGAGAGCTTGATGGGTTTTGAGCCATCAGAACCGCAGATGGTGATTGGTAGTCTGATGGAGACCGCTTTGCCTGCCTTTGAGCAAGTATTGTTTGATAAAACACGGCCAGCAGTTGCCAGTATGAGCAACCCTTCTGCTATGAATATCGCATCGAATAGTAACTCCAGCTTGTCAGTGGGTGAGGCGACTGCTACGGCGGCTGTTAGTGCAGATATGAATAATTAAACAGCAACAATTCACCACCAAACATCAGGTATTACGTCGCATGCGTTTAGTAATGCTACTATATACTTAAAGACTAGCACCATCTTATAAGTGCTTTTTATAAGTCATCGTTTATTTTACTTTGGATAAAAAGGATGTCACTCATGAATAATTCTTATAAACACAGTTTATCGACCAACTCAAAACTCACGCAGATCAGCGTCAATCGCTGTTTTGATGGTGAGCAGCACTACTACAGTCACGAGTCGACGTCTACTAAGACGCCGATGACGTTTAGCATTTATCTGCCAGATGAAGCATTGGCAGGTCATCGTTGCCCTGCCGTTTTGTATTTATCAGGCTTGACTTGTAATGCAGATAACGTCACTCATAAAGCACATTTTCAAAAAAAATGTAGTGAGCTTGGCATGATATTTATCGCCCCTGATACCTCTCCTAGAAGTAGTGATGGTATCGATGTGGCAAACGATGAGCGTTACTTTGTTGGGCAGGGCGCCAGTTACTATGTCGACGCAACTCAAGCACCGTGGGCCGAGCACTTTAATATGCAAAGCTATATCGTTGATGAGCTTTATGACTTATTACGCTCAGAGTTCCCTATCGATAGTATTGGCGTGACAGGGCATTCAATGGGTGGTCATGGCGCATTATTGTTGGGCTTTAAATTTCCAAGTAAGTTTGTCAGTGTGTCAGCGCTGTCTCCAGTATGTGCTGCCAGCGAATCAGCATGGGGCCAAGCAGCTTATACAGAGTATTTCGGTGAGGATGCATCACAGTGGTCGCAAGCAGACGCTGCAAAAATGATTGAAAAAGTCGGTCAGCAGTACTCTAGTATTTTGGTTGATCAAGGCGCGGCCGATAATTTCTTAGCAGAAGGTCAGCTACAAACTGCCAAACTACAACAAGCTTGTGAAAAAGCGCAGCAGCCTTTAACATTACGCTATCAAGCTGGTCATGATCATAGCTATTACTTTATCCAGACCGTGATTAACGATCATATCGAACATCATTGGCGTATGGCTCAACTCAGCTAAATGCTGGTGTTGCCGTATTAAGTAATGTCTCAGTACAGGGTTTTTAACAGTTGATGGTTCATACTTAAAGGGTGGTTTTTATGGTCAATTCCTCGCTTGCTATCATGCAAGCTGACATGCAAATTGCGCTAGAAAATAAGCAGCATGCTGATATTAATGTGAATACAAAAAGCGAGCAGCAAGGCGCTACTCGCTCTAGTAACAATATCGCCCAATCATTCAATAAGGCTGGCGAGTCGCTGCTTGATGACTTGCAAGTCTCACGAGTGATAGAGATGGCATGGGAAGACAGAACACCCTTTGAGGCGATAAAGCATAGCTACGGGCTCGATGAAACAGCGGTCATTAAGTTGATGCGCCAAGCGCTAAAGCCATCATCTTTTAGATTATGGCGTCAACGTGTCACCAATCGTGTGACTAAGCATCAAGCTAAGCGTCCATTCGACGTTGGTCGTGCTTATTGCAAGACCCAATATAAACAGCGCTAATGATTTAATTAGGGCGTGTCCATACTTTAATAATCTAACGGTCGTTTAAGCGACGTTTCAATCTCTTTTTATTTTCACCCTTTTGTTATAAACATGAATTAGGTAATTCAATTATGACCAGTCCTGCTAAACCATATCTAATCGCCCCTTCTATCTTATCAGCTAATTTTGCCAGACTTGGTGAAGAGGTTGAGCGGGTATTGGAGTCTGGCGCTGATGTTATTCATTTTGACGTAATGGATAACCATTACGTTCCCAATCTGACTTTTGGTAGTATGATTTGTAAGGCACTGCGTGACTATGGTATCGATGCACCGATCGACGTGCATCTTATGGTCAGTCCCGTTGATAGTATGATTGAGCAGTTTTTAGAGGCGGGGGCCAGTATCATCACCTTTCACCCAGAAGCCAGTGCGCATATTGATCGCTCATTACAGCTAATTAAAGATGGCGGGGCAGAATGTGGCTTAGTGTTAAACCCTGCAACGCCATTGCATTATCTAGATTATGTGATGGATAAGGTTGACCAAATATTGCTAATGAGTGTTAACCCCGGTTATGGTGGTCAGTCATTTATTGACAGCACTTTAGACAAGGTGCGCCAAGTCCGTCAACGTATCATTACCAGTGGCCGTGATATCCGCCTAGAAGTGGATGGTGGTATTAAAGCTAGTAATATTCGTGCCATTGCTGAAGCAGGCGCTGACATGTTCGTCGCAGGCTCTGCCATCTTTAATCAAGAAGACTATAAAGCTGCTATCGATGCGATGCGTGCTGAGCTTGCATTGGCCAATGGTAGTTAGTAACAGCGAATAACAGTGGTGGCTAATAACCGTTATAATGGCCCTAATAAAGCCAACTCGTTAATCGAGCCGTCAGCAGCGACCAGCATTTAGCATGGCTGTATACCGGCTGACCTATGAATAACAACTTGTGAATGATAAATAGTCACAATTGTCATTCATGTAAAGGTAAAATCAGTCACGTAAAGGTGAAGTATGAATATAAAAGAACCGCTTAACTCGTCGGTGGCGCCTGAATCTGTAAGTAGCACTGAACCACGCCAGCGCAGCTTAGTACCAAAAGGTATTACGATTGGCTTGGCTGTCTTTGCGCTTGTTTTAAGCGTAGCTGGTTATGGCTTTCGTCTCATGATTGGTGACGATGTCGATACGGTACTGCGTCATGCTGCGGTAATCGTCCCTGCCTTTGTACTTGGGATACCGCTGTTTTTTTGGCTTGGCTCGCGAGTACTTAATAAGGTAAAGGGCTTGCATATCGAAACCCGCAATGCGTTGACGCTCGGCTGGTTGACCGCCTGTGTGTCGATGCTATGGTTGATGGGCACCTATAGTTAATCTGTTGCCTCAGTGCCAAACTCGCTGTTTTAGACGCTTTGTCAGCCTATTTTAGTGCCCAGTCAGGCATTCAGCTTAATGGTCGTTCTAATAAACCTACTAATCATCAACTCTTATTCATAAATGAGTCACGCAATCTAAGCGTGACTGGATGCTAGCATGCCAAAACCATCTAATAAAATCACTGATCTTATCTTTCCAAAAGACCTACCTAACGGCTTGTTTATCGCTTTAATCATAGCTTGCCTGTTACTGGGCTTAGCTTCGCTAAGTCACGGCGAAGGATTACAGGGTTGGTTGCATGTCTTTGAAAGCTGGCTCATTATGCTGGTCATACTTCCGACCGCGACTGCCACCGTGGCACTACCGTTCAAATATCGTGACCCGACGTTAGAATTGAAACTCATGTATTATCTGGGTATGTTTGTGGCGTTATTATTTACTTTGGCCAAAATGCGCTATTGGCGTTAAGCTGATGTTATATAGCCATGTTATGTGTGATTAATCAGACAACTTGTACGACAGCCCTTGAATTTCAGGGTCAAAGCGTCCATTGTATGTGTAAGATAGTTTTACCCGCGTTACTGTAGGATGATAGCACTGTGTGACAGTATATTTGTCACACAAGATTTTCTTTGCACGTAGTACACGGGACAATAAGGAATACATTAATGCCATACGATATCGATAATGAGATAGAAGTAGATAACGAAAACACCGATCAATTCGCAGGGTTCGCCAAAGAAACCACCCTTGAGCTCGTAGAAGCTGAAGATGGCCGATTGTTACTACGTGATGCTGAACAAGATGATGCACCGCTGATGACCATTGATTTTTCTGAAAAGCTGAAAGAGTTGCTTGGCAGTGATACACAAGCGATTGGTCAGCATATGATTCATGCTGCGATTCAGGTGATTATGCAAAAGCAGATGAGCCAATGGCATGCGCATGTCTATGACAAAGAACCAACGCACTACAGCTAATCAACTGGTGAGATTGGTCAGATTTAAGCTGAGCGTTAATAGATAGAAATCTAAAGCGGCAATGATAAGTAGCAACCATAAAGCGCGATATCTGTAGAACACATCGCCTGTAAAATTAAAAAAAGCATAAAAAAAGGGTATATCAATTGATATACCCTTTTTTTTTGTTCAAATAGTAGATTTATAGAATCTATAAGAAATAGGTTCTATAAATAAACCAAACTATTTGATTTTAGCTTCTTTAAAGATCACATGCTGGCGTACTTTTGGATCAAACTTTTTGATTTCCATTTTGCCAGGCATAGTGCGCTTGTTTTTAGTAGTGGTGTAGTAATACCCAGTACCAGCTGTTGATACTAATTTAATTTTATCTCTCATGATAGCTTTCCTGTAAATGAGGGGTCTTCAAACGATAGGTACGGGTCTAAAATATTAAGTTGCCACAAATAATGTAGCAGAGCAGCAGCTTAGATGACGAAAATTATCGATATCACTAAACTGCCAATCAATACTTATACTTTTTGACCTTGTGCGCGTAGATCCGCTAACACTTTATCGATACCAAGTTTGTCAATAGTGCGCATACCTTTGGTAGACACACGTAGACGTACAAAACGATTTTCAGACTCTACCCAAAAACGATGGTTATGAAGGTTTGGTAGAAAGCGACGACGGGTTTTGTTGTTTGCGTGCGAAACATTATTACCCACCATAGGGCGCTTTCCAGTCACTTGGCAAACTCGAGACATGGCGAACTCCTAATCTATGAGGTATGAGTTTTTCTCATACCAGTCTGGGCAAGTTGCACGTTTTTGCGGCATGGACACAGCAAGCGGCAGCTTTGCACCAAACAAAACTATATGAAGGTTGAGCTGATATGACTGTTATCTAAAGGCAAATAACAGGCTAACCAATTCAGAAAATTTTAAAGCCGACATTTATACCATAAAAGAGATGAATACTCAAATATTTTTATGATTACTGTCGGTCTAAAGGGTAACTATTATACCCTGAAATGGACAGGCTATGTTGTTGATTATTTAATAGTAAAGATTCATTTTTTAGTTGTAAGTTATAACAAAAGTCAGTAAAGTTGCTGTTATATATTTAATACAATCTGTTAATACAACTGGCATTACTGTAAATCTATGTATCATTACCAATCTGTTATGATTCTGTGTAATGATTTTTTGCTTATTTGCTCGAATAAATTACTGCCCACGCGGAGTCTCAAACATGTCATATAGCTCACTACCTATTAGCTCTAAACTATTTCAACTCACTTCTCTGACTTGTGCTTTGGCCTTAGCAGGTTGTGGTGGTGGCGGTGATGGTGACACGGTAGACTCTGTCGCACCTGCACCTGATTTAGGTGTTACTCAACCTGGTACAGGTGGTGGTACTGGCGGTAATGGTAATACTGGTGGTGGCGAACAAGTGCCAGAGATTGAGCCAGACTTCTTTATCCAAAAACTGAGCACAGCGCCTACTATTATTGAGTTGTCTGATGATCAAGCAGCTTTTAGTGTTACGGTTAAAGCTGTTGAAAAAGTATCTGGTGGAGCTATGGTCGGTAAAGCCGTGACTCTAAAAGTAGTGGACTCTGAAAATAACGGTATCACTATTGAAGGTCAGAGCACCCAAACTACGGACGATGACGGGAATGCGGTATATGCATTAAAGCTCAATCCGCAAGCAGTTGCTGATAAAGATGAGCTGATAGCCAATGGTTTTACTCTAGTGGCGACTGCTAACAAAGCAGATGGCACTGCAGTCGCACCGCAGGAATTAAAGGTTTCTGTCAGTAAAAAAGGCAGTGGTGATGGCACACAAGTTACGGAAAGCAAGCTTGATATTACCTCTTCATTGAAAACAAGCTCAGTCTCTAATAACGCGCTAAACCCTTATGGTGACAGCGCTCAATTGACCGTCATTGCTAAGAACAGCAAGGGTGCCCGCGTTCAGGATGTTAAAGTTGGGCTGGGTATTGATAATATAAAAGGCATCTCTATCGTAGGTGGCAGTAGTAAAGTCACAAATGCGGATGGTATTGCAACTTTTAGCATTAAAATAGATGAAAATCTTTCGAAAGCTGAGCGTGATGCACTGTTGAAAGGTGAAGGTGTTGCATATGCAATCAGTATCCAAGAGCAGAATGGCGCCACCAAGCAAGAAACAGATACTTTAACTGTAGCCCTGCCTGTCTCTGATTATGTCTTAGATGTGAAAGGTAGGGACGTAGTGCTTAATGCCTATGGAGATGAGAAGCCGCTAACTATCACAGCAACGGCTAAAAACTCTAAAGTGCCAACCGTTATTAATGGGGCAAAAGGCACAATCAAGCTTAACAATGCAGTTACTGGTGTTAAGCTTAGTACAGAGAGTTTTACATTTGATGCAACAGGAAGTGCAGTTGTTAGTTTAATTGTAGCGCCTACGCTTACTGCAGCTCAGCGCAAAGAAATTGTAGAAAAAGGCGTCAGCTATACGGTGGTTTTATCAGAGCCAAACCGTGCAGTCACGATGGATACATATGGCAACGAAGCGTATATCCCTGAATCTCAGTATCAAATAAAGTTTGCGACGAAAAATAAAAGTAGAATCTCTAGTTTCGGTAGTGAAGCTATTATCAGTTTCCGTGTCAATGATAAAGATGGCGGAGCAATTGCCAATCAAAAAGTCACTGCCAGCTTGCCTCAGGATCTAATTAAAACTGGACTCTTAAACTTAGATAGTGCTGCTACTCAAGTAACTGATGGGAAAGGCATGGTGAATTACAGTGTGAGTGTGCCAGCAAGTTTGACAGCCGCTCAAAGAACAAAGTTAGAGAGTATCGGTGGCTTTGTCTTAACCGCTAAAGTTACTGAAGCTTCAGGAGCTAGTAGTAGTATCAATAGTGAACGTATCAAAGTAACTGCTGAAAGTGAAACGATTCTAAATGTAAAAAACATTCCTAGCGCTGTAAACATCCTAAAAAATCAATTCCAAATTCAAGTTGCAGGTAAGCGCCCGGATGGTAGTGCTGCAGCTGGCAAAGAAGTTAAGTTGGCTATTAGTAATGTCACAGGCGTGAGTATTCAAGGCAGCCAGCAAACGACAGATGCATCAGGCAACGCAGTATTTACCGTCAACTTAAGCCAAGATTTGACAGAAAAGCAACGTCAAGATTTGGTGAAGTCTGGTATTCCTTATACCGTGACTTTGACTGATGAAGATGGCGTGGCTACGAATAAGTATAAGGCACCAGTTATCATTCCAGTGGCTGAATATAAGCTAAACTTTGGCAGCAGTAGTACTGATAAGCTGTTGAGTACAGGCGGTGTAACCACTTTAAGTTTCCGCGTTAATGATAAAAATGGCGGCGTAATAGCCAACCAAACTGTAACAGCAAGCTTACCAAGTAGTTTGACTCAAAAAGGGCTGATAACGCTTGAAAGTGCAGCAAACCAAGCAACTGATGCTCAAGGTAATGTCAGTTATACGGTTCGTATTCCTGCAGGGCTATCTCCTACACAAAGAGCAGAACTTGAAAAAGCAGGTGGGTTCGTCCTAAATGCCCGTTTGGTAGAAGCCTCAGGTGCAAGTATCAATACAAGCAGTAATCGTATTCCTGTGACTGCAGACCCTAGTAGAAGTCAAACCATCCTGACTGCAAAAACCACTCCTAGCATCGTAAACGTTTTAAAAGACCAGTTTACGATTCAAGTATCTGCTAAGCGTCCGAATGGTAGTGCTGCTACAGGTAAGCCTGTGAAGCTTGCAATTAACAATGTCAAAGGCATTAGTATCGAAGGTGGTGAACAAGTCACTAACAGTGCTGGTAATGCTGTGTTCACCGTAAATATAGACCAAGCATTGACTCTAGAACAACGTAAGGCATTTGAAAAAACAGGTATTGCCTATACTGTTGCATTGACTGATGAAGATGGGGTTGCCACTGAAAATTATAGTATTAAAGCATCTGTGCCTAGTGCTGCATACAAAATCAATTTTGGTAGCAGCAGCAATGCAGAGCTCTCAAGCTCAGGTGGCAGTACTGTCATTAGTTTCCGAGTTAATGATAAAGACGGTGGCGTTATAGCCAATCAGAAAGTCTCGGTAAGCCTGCCAAAAGCTTTAGTGGATGCAGGATTGTTGACCTTAGATACTGCTGCTAATCAGACAACAAATGATAAAGGTATCGTGAACTATACCGTTCGTATTCCGACTGGGCTATCACCTACACAGAAATCAGCATTAGAAAAAGCCAGTGGATTTATCTTGAGTGCTAAGCTGACTGAGGCATCAGGAGCTACTACTAGTGCTAATAGTACGCCTATTAACGTCAGTAATAAAATACAGAAAAGCTTAACGGTCTTAACATCAGAGACCAATCCTAAAGTCGTTAATATTTTAAAAGACCAGTTCACGATTCAAGTATCAGGTAAACGCAAAGATGGTAGTGCAGCAGCTGATAAAGTCGTCAAGCTAAAGCTTACTCAGATGACGGGTATTACTGTTAAAGACGATGAGAAAAAGACTGATTCATCAGGTAATGTGACATTTATCGTAGATATAAGCCCAGATTTAACCCAAGCCCAACGTGAAGCACTAGTAAAGTCAGGCGTTACTTATACTGCAACCTTAACTGACAATGATGGTGTCACTGCCAGTAATTATAATGCCTCTGTGGTTATCCCTGCTGCACAGTATCAAATTAATTTTGGTAGCAGTGATAAAGTTCAATTATCAAGTTCAGGTGGTAGTGCAGTCATTAGCTTCCGTGTGAATGATAAAAATGGCGGGGTTATTGCTAACCAAAGCGTCACAGCAATGCTACCGAAAGCTCTAATTGATTCTGGCTTACTGACTCTAGATAGTACTGCGACCCAAACGACCAATGCTCAAGGCGTAGTTAGTTATAAAGTTAGTGTTCCTGCAGGTTTGGCTAAATCACAGAAAGATAAGCTAGAGGCACAAAAGGGTTTTGTGTTAACTGCCAAAGCTGTTGAAGCCTCAGGTGCAAGTAGTAGTATCAGTAGTTCAGCTATAAAAATCAGTTCAGAGTTAGCCAAAAGTGATATTAAACTTACTTCGATTAGCTCTCCTAAAGTGGTGACTGTCACAGACAAGCAGTTTACTATTCAAGTATCTGCTAAACGTCCTAATGGTAATGTTGCAGTAGGGCAAAAAGTTAAGCTTGAGATCAGTGATGTCGCAGGCGTCAGTATCCAAGGAAATGAGCAAACAACCAATGAAGCTGGCAATGCAGTATTTACTGTTAACCTTAGTCAAGATTTAACACCAGTACAACGTACAACACTAATTACATCAGGTATTAAATACAATGTTACTTTAACGGATGATGATGGCACAGTCGCTAAAATTACAGATGCAGTTGTCAAAGTGGTACAGCCAGCAACGAGTTTAGAGTTTGCTTCTATTCTTACGCCTTCAATTAGTGAGCTTGGCGGTAGCGGTACTATAAGTATCAAGCTATTGGATAAAGGTAAGCAAACGCCAGTTAAAGGACAGACAGTTGCTATCCAGTTAGGTAAAGCTGCACTCGATTACGGTGTTACTGTCAATGCAGAGTCAGCGACTACTGACTTTGGTGGTGAGACGACGTTTATAGTTACTATCCCAGAAGGGCTGACAGCAAAAGAGCGTACCGAGCTTAAATCTACTGGTATTAATTATCAGCTGTCGTATGTCGAAAAAGGCGAAACTTATACTTCTGCTATAACCAAAGTAGATATCTTAACCCCAGTGGTTGATTTGACAGTACTAAATCCACCAAATCTTATCAATAATCGTCCTTTCTATACATTGAATGGCGAAGGCGATACAGTTGTGGTTAATGCAGCACTGAGTACTCGAAATACCAACATCAGTATCGGTGGGCAGCCTATCAAGCTAGAATTTGCTAATGAAGAGTTGGCAAAGCTATTAACTGTAAATGGTAAGTTAGGATCGGCGACTAATATTGTCAGTACCAACGCTACCGGCACGGCAGGCTTTACCGTTACTGTACCGAGTAACTTAACCGCAGAGCAAAAAGCTGCTCTAAAAAACCAAAAGCTAACAGCTACTTTGACTGAGACATTGACAGGTAAGAAGCAAGAAATTCAGTTTAATATACAGTCAACTAAAGCCGCTATTGATTTGATAGCTATCACACCGAAAAAACTGAATCTAAACGGTGGTGAGACTCAAGTTGAGGTGATAGCCAAAGACAGTAAAGACAATGTCATTGCAGGCAAGACAGTTTACTTAGCACTCCCCGCTGCCATTGCGGCTCAAGGGGTTAGCTTAGTCACTAGTGGCACGCAAACTACCAATGAGTCGGGGAGAGCTAGCTTTACACTTGCTGTGCCATCTGGTCTAACTGATGAGCAGAAAAAACTCATCGGCAGTAACTTTAAAGTTGTATTCTCAGCAACCGATGAGAATAATAATATTGCCACGAAAACCAGCATCGTCGAGACGATGGCCCCAGATGCAAGTGGTACGCAAGAAAATATAACGATTGGCGCTAATAAAGTCGTTAATACGAAGGGTGATACATTTAAAGTATTTGTGCGTGTAGAGAATAAAAAGGGCAGTATTGCTAATCGTGAAGTGCGTTTAAATGTGGAAGATTCTATACAAACAGGCGTGACTATTAGTAATAACATTGCTACAACTAATGGTGACGGTGTAGCAACCTTTGATCTCACGCTCATAGACGGCGCTAACGTTAACCAAGCAACTCTAGAAGCGGGTATCAAGCTAACGGCCACCACCACCACGGCTGAAAACATTGATTTGATACAGAACTATATCGTTGCAGTAGATACTGCTACGATTGATAGTTATCAGCTCATAGCGTCCTCTGATAAGTCTACTCTAAACACTGGGGGTGATCAGACCAATGCTACCTTCCGTGTGACTGACAGCAAAGGCGGTATCTTGGCAGGAGTACCTGTACAGTTAAGTATTGAAGACTTAGAGGCCAGTGGTGCGGCGTTAACCACACCAAGTATGGTAACCACTGATGCTAATGGTCAGATCGATGTCGGCGTCATCCTAGCAGCCAACTCTATCAATTCGCGTCTAAATCATAGCGTAGTGATTCACGCTAAAATCGTGACACCGCAATACGATGCAGATGGCAAGGTCAGCATGCAAGTGCGTGAAGAGAAGTCATTAAGCTTATCAGCTATCGGTACAGAGATTACTATTGCAGCTACAGAAGCCAATCTAAAAGATGGCGCTTCTACTACTATCACGACCACATTAGTAGATGGTGCAGGACGTGCTATTGCCAATGCTGGTATGGAGTTGGTCGACGCGAACGGTGATGTTATTCACTCTAGTGCAACTGCTATTAGCAATGCAGATGGTCAAGCGGTGTTTAATATTAACGAAGCTGATTTGACCTTTGATAGCAATGGTAACTTACGTGTATTTGCTCGCGCTTTGGGTGAAAATAGTATCAATATTCAGCGTAGTTTAAATAGTATTGAGCTGATTAAGATTTCTCAAGCGGGCATCAGCTTTATTAATATTGAAGACGTTTATAATGTCGATGAGCCACAATTAATTAATGTTCAAATTCGTGCTGATAGTGCAGAACAGGCAGCAACTCTTGTCGGTAAAGAAGTTGAAGTGCAAACGACTATTGGTAGCTTGATTCCTAACTATTTAGATAAGTTCACTGATAAGGTTATTGTAACTAAGCCTATTAAGGCAACTGATATTCAGGGCAATATCATTACCGTGAAAGTATGGTTAAAATCTAATCTTGCTGGTACCGCTGTATTGCAAGCAACAGTTCTCGGTGAAAATGTCAATGGCCAGCCTCGTTACCAAACGACAGTTGATACACGTTTTCGTGCTACAACACCTGCTAAAATGCTATTCCAAGCGGTGAAGTCGGTTATTACTCCAGGTGGTAGTACTGAAATTGTCGCTACAGTAAAAGATAAAAACGATGTACCAGTTGAAGGACAAACCGTTGTCTTTAGTCGCACGTCAGACTCTTCAGCAGGTCGTTTGTCAGCTGCCACAGCAGTAACAAACAGTAGAGGTGAAGCACGTGTTGTCTACCAAGCCAACGCTAGCTCACCTATTGGCGGTGTGGTTATCAATGCTCGACTACTCGATGATAAATTTAATGTTCCTACTAGAACAACCACTATTACCGTATCAGAAGAAGCAGTGTATACGACCTTAGCATTCGCTGATAAGATATCATCAGATGATATTTATTATACTGTACGTGGTTCGATATCGGTCATGGATGGTTCGGGCCGTGCTGTGCCAAATAAAGAAGTATCAATTAAGTCTTATGCAGTTGAATACGCTCAAGGAAAGGTATGCTTACTGAATACAAATGTAGCTTATCAAGGTGCAAATACTATAGATAAAGATGGTAAAGTAAATACGCCAGCACTTAAGACATCTACTAAGCAAGAACCACTTATCTTTAAGTCTAATTGGTATGATACTGAAGATCCAGAGTATAATTACACTCTAGATAAAGATGCTGACATCAATATCAATGATGATGGTAGTATAGGAAATGGTAGATTAGACCCTATCAATCCAGTAGCTATTATAAATGGCCAAGTATCTGAAGATGGTTATTCATTTACAACTGATGAAGTAGGGCGAGCTGATTTTGAGATTCGTTATCCAATACGCTATTCAACTTGGGTGAAAGTGCGGTTTGATGCTTCAACGTTCTTGAACGGTAGTGAGAGTACACAAAGTATCAACTATGTATTACCGTATCAGTTAGGCGACCTGTCGATAAGTGATTCGAGCTTAATTACACCTTGGATAGATCATGCAAGTCCATTTGGTACTGGTGGTGTTCCATGTATTGATAGTATGAGTATCAATATCGATGCTGAGAAGGATATCTCCAAGGTGGTTTTATCTCCTTATCAGCCAAATTATTCTGTATCTATTAACGGTGAAGGTCCAAGTAACATATCTACAGGTTATAACAGCTTCATAGTAGACTTTAGTAAAGCATTTGACTTAGGGTCTACTATTAGCGTAAATAGTAATGGATTTGGCTTCTCTAAAGTGATTCAAGCCCAGTAGAGATTAACAACCTTATAAAATAAAAAACTATAAATACAAACCCCCAACCCCGCGTTGGGGGTTTTTGCATTTGTAATCTCAATAATTAAATACAAGCAACTCAATCAGCAAATTTTTGCAAAAGCGATTAGAATAGTCAGTTTCCTATGCTGCTAACCATATTCAAAGTAAGCAGCACGTTTCATTTTTAATTGGGCGCACTATGTCAGACAATACCACGACTGCTACAGCAAGCATAAAGTCGAGCAAAACTTCTCAAAATGTACTATCTACCGATGTTATTGATACCGCGACGCTACTGATTAAGTGTCGTGATCAAGCAGGTATCGTACAGGCCGTATCTGAGTTTATACACCGTTATAGTGGTAATATTATTACGCTCGATCAGTATTCAACGGCTCATGAAGGTGGGCAGTACTTTATGCGTTTGGAGTTTGCGTTAGCAGGCTTGAGCGAGATTATGGATAACTTTGAAGCCAGCTTCGGTCATACGGTGGCCAAGCGTCACAATATGGCGTGGCGCTTGCATAACAATGCGATTAAAACCAAGGTTGGTATTTTAGTATCAAAGTTCGATCATGCGCTATTAGATTTACTGTGGCGTCATCAGCGCGGATTACTCGATTGCGAGATTACATCTGTTGTCAGTAATCATGAGGATCTGCGCCAAGCAGTAGAGAATTTTGGCATACCTTTTCACTATATACCAGTGACCAAGGATAATAAAGCCGAGGCGGAAGAGCAGATTCATACGTTGATGGCAGGCAATGATTTGCTGGTATTGGCGCGTTATATGCAGATTTTATCGTCTGATTTTGTCAAGCGTTGGCCGATGCAAGTTATCAATATTCATCACTCGTTTTTGCCCGCATTTGTGGGGGCTGACCCATATCGTCAGGCCTATGAGAAAGGCGTCAAGCTGATTGGGGCGACTGCGCATTATGTGACTGCTGAGCTCGATCAAGGCCCCATCATTGAGCAAGATGTGCACCGTGTGACCCATCGTCAAGGCGTGACAGAATTACGTGCTATTGGCCGTGATATCGAGCGCAATGTATTGGCGCGCGCCGTGAATTGGCATGTACAAAACCGCGTGATTGTGGCGGGCAATAAAACCGTGGTTTTTAACTAGCTCTTTGCTAGAGCAATTTTAAAATCAAAAGAAAGCTTTTTAAGCAGAGTTAATAATAAGCCGCCAGTATTAGTATTTAATACTGGCGGCTATATTTTGCAAATCACATTATTGTTCTAAAACTACCTTTATAACAGCATCTCCAACACAAACTTGCTACCGACAAAGCCAATCGCCAGTAGAATAAAAGCGTAAATGGTGATGTTAGCAGCACGTTTACCACGCCATCCTGCCCGCCAATTGCCAAGTAGCAGTGCACCAAATAATAACCATGACAGCAGGCTAAATACCGTTTTGTGAGCAAGATGCTGTGCCATCAAGTCTTCTACATAAACAAAGCCAATTCCTAGCGCGATACTCAGTAAAACAAAGCCGACCAACAGCATATCGAATAATAAGCTTTCCATACTTTGCAGTGACGGGAGTTTATTGACCCAAAAGCGATGAATGGTCTGATGCTTAAGTTCACGAATTTGTAACCGTAAAAATAGCGCTTGCACCGCTGCCATCAGCAGCACACAATAGGCGGCAAGTGATAACAAAATATGAGTCTCAAGCCCAACGCTGATGTCGGTAATGGGTTGATAAGGGGCGCGGCCGACGAAACCGACGGTCATGCCTATCAGTGCAGTAGGCGCTGCTAAGATACCAAGGCTGACGATAGGACGGTATAGGCTAAACAGCACGTAGAAGAATAAGAAAAACAAACTGATTAAACTAATGATGTTAAACAGGTTGAAGTTTAGCCCATAGAGGGTCACGACATACGGGTAGAGTAGTGTGGCGTGCGCGAGCATACCAACCAGTAATAACCCTAAACTGATGCTCTTTGATATGGGTTTATCCTGAATCAGCGCCCAACCTATGTAAACGCTGACTAAGATGTAAATCAGGCTAGCAAGTAAGAATGCAAGGTGCACAGATATAAAGCCTCATCTCATACTGAGCGCAGAATGGCCGCTCAATTTATCGCTAAAGTGGTATTATCGGAATGATTAGAATAATCTTCCAATTTATCATAAAATGGGGAGCAATTGAGCATCATCTTGCTTATCGCCTACAAATGCTTATAGTCAGTCAATTGAGATGCAAATTAAATAACCCCTAAAATACATGTGATATAAGTGTTGTAAGCATCCTTTTTGCAAAACCACTATAAGCTTTGAATCATCTTAATGCTATAGTATTGATACTGTGCTGTTTTTTGTGACGCTTTTATAAGAGCGTCGCTAGATGTGTAAACACACCCTATATTATTTAGAAACCCTTTAATGGGTTACTTAACGCTGATTGAATCAACAATTACTTCAATCAAGAGCTATTTTAACTAAAAACTATTTTAACCAAAAATTATTAACTGCGAATTATTTTAACTGAGAGCTATTTATGTTTGATACCTTAACAGAACGCTTATCGTCGAGCCTACGTAATATCGTGGGCACAGGTCAACTGACAGAAGACAACATCAAAGACACCTTGCGTGAAGTGCGTATGGCGCTACTAGAAGCCGACGTGGCGCTGCCAGTCACTCGTGATTTTGTAAAACGCGTAAAAGAGCAGGCACTGGGTGCGGAAGTGCTGAAAGAATTGGCACCAGGACAAGCGTTTGTAAAAATCGTTCACGACGAGCTGACCGAAATGATGGGCAGTGCCAATCAGCAGCTTGAGATGACAGGTAAACCACCAGTCGTGTATCTATTAGCAGGTTTGCAAGGTGCTGGTAAAACCACCACGGCTGGTAAATTGGCCAAATTTTTGCAAGAGCGTCATAAGAAAAAAGTCATGTTGGTCTCAGCTGACGTCTACCGCCCAGCTGCTATTGCCCAGCTTGAGCAAGTAGCTGGTCAAGTGAATGCCAAGTTCGTCAATTCAACGACTGACGAAAACCCGATCGATATCGCCCTACGTGCTATCGAAGAGGCCAAAATCCAGTATCAAGATATTCTGATTATTGATACCGCAGGTCGCTTACATATCGACGACACCATGATGGATGAGATTAAAGCCCTCACGGCGGCAGTCAATCCTTCAGAAACCTTGTTTGTCGTCGATGCGATGACGGGTCAAGATGCGGCCAATACTGCCAAAGCCTTTAATGATGCGTTGCCACTGACCGGGGTTATCTTAACCAAAACCGATGGTGATGCGCGTGGCGGTGCGGCGCTTTCTGTACGTGCTATCACCGGCAAACCAATTAAATTCTTAGGTCGCGGTGAAAAGTTAGATGCGTTAGAGTTGTTCCACCCAGAGCGTATTGCCCAGCGTATCCTTGGTATGGGTGACGTACTGAGTTTGGTCGAAGAAGTTGAACAAAAAATCGACCGTGATAAAGCCGAAAAAATGGCGAAGAAGATGCAAAAGGGTGGCGACTTCGACCTTGAGGATTTATTAACCCAATTCCAGCAAATGAAAAGCATGGGCGGTATGGCAGGATTCTTAGATAAGATGCCTGGTATGGGTGGCTCTGATATGCAAAAAGCGGTTGAAGACGCTAAGCCTGAAGAAAAAGTACGTGAGATGGAAGCCCTGATTAATTCCATGACGCCGTTTGAGCGCAAAAACCCAGATAAGATAAATCCTAGCCGTAAGCGCCGTATTGCCGCAGGTTCTGGACGTGAGATTCAAGACGTGAATCGTTTGCTCAAGCAGCACAAGCAAATGGCAAAAATGATGAAAATGATTTCAAAGCCAGAAGGCATCAGTAAAATGATGAAGTCTATGCAAGGTTTGATGGGTGGCGGCGGCGGTGCCGGTGGTGGCGGTCCTCTATTTGGCGGTGGCGGTCAGCAAGGCGGCGCTAAAGACGTGAATCCGCAGCAAATGGCGAAGCAGATGGGCCTTGATCCAAATAACATGCCAAGCACTGAAGAGATGCAAAAGCAGATGCAAGAGCTACAAAACCAAGCGCCAAAAAAGTTTAAGACGCGCTTTTAAATGCTAGCAGGCTGTCGTTGCAGTCAGTATTAACAAAGGATGTTAATAAAGACCTCAAAGCTAAAACAGTTTTGAGGTCTTTTTTTATGTCTGTCATATTTAAATAATATCTGATGGATAAAGTATGAAAAACGTAGAAATTAATAAAATTCGCTTATCCTAAATGCTATGATAGGCGCTGTTTTATAATGCCAAGCGAATAAGCCGAGGTGATGATGTTTTTAGCAATGGATACCGTGTTTGATCAGTGTTCAATCGCGATTTTAGATGCCAGTGGTCAAGTACTCTCGAGCCATACTGAGACGGGCAAACGTCAGCAGACCCAGCAAATTCTGCCGATGATTGATGCGGCATTGTCTGAGGCTAATCTGCGTCTGGCTGATATACAAGCATTGATATTTAACCGAGGTCCTGGCGCATTTAGCGGTATACGGATTAATACGGCAGTGGTGCAAGCGCTATCAGTGGCGCACGATATTCCTTGTGTGGGTATTTCTAGCCTACAAGCGATTGCCCAATGTGCCTATCAAAAGTACGGCTTGACCCAAGTTTATAGCGCGCTTGATGCGCGTATGCAGCAAGTTTATTTTGGGCAATATGCTGTAATAGACAATGTTATGCAGCCCGTTAATCAAGACAATGGCGAAGATACCGAGCAGCTGCTTGATTATGATAGCCAGACAGCCCTTAACCTGCCCATCGCCGGAAACGGTGCGCCGCTATTAAAGACACATGATGGGCAAGCAAGCCATGAAGATGCTTGGCCAGATGCGGTGGTGATTGGACAATTAGGTATTGCTCAGTTTATGACCTCTGGTGGTAGCGATGCGGCGAATGCATTACCAAAATATCTGCGCAATCAGGCGTGGAAAACGCTGAAAGAGCAAGGTAAGGCTTAGTTTCTGCTTTATAACATGACGATACGGGTAATGACTAAATACTCTGAATCAACAAAATACAGAATACTATAAAGGTAACGATCATATAGGACAGGCGATAGCGCTGTCTTTTTAGGGAAGCAACTGTGGATATACTGTTATTAATCCAAGCGGTCATCATGGGTATCGTTGAAGGTATCACTGAGTTTTTACCCATCTCTAGCACTGGGTACTTGATTTTATCAGCAGATTTGATGGGGTTTTGGACCAAAGATAAAGTTGATTTGTTTGTGGTGGTGGTGCAGCTTGGGGCTATCTTGGCAGTTATTTATGATTATTGGGGCAGGCTCTGGCAGGCATTGATGGGGCTGTTGACTGGTAAAGCAGAAGGCATGAGCAATCCAAGACAGCTTGGGCTGAGCTTAATTGTCGCAACCATTCCAGTAATGATAGTGGGCTTTACCTTTGCCGATGAGATTAAAGCGTATTTATTTAATCCTATTGTCGTGGCGATTATGCTGATTGTCGGTGGTCTGCTGATATTTTATGTCGAAAATCGTCCTAAAGCCATTATTGCGCAAGAAGCGGAAGACGTCAGCTTAAAAACAGCTCTGATGATTGGTTTGATGCAGTGCCTTGCCTTGATACCAGGAACATCACGCTCAGGTGCCACTATTATTGGTGCGCTTTGGCTTGGCGTATCACGTAAGGCCTCGGCAGAGTTTTCTTTCTTTTTGGGCATTCCTGTCATCGTCGGTGCCGCACTACTGGATTTGCTGAAGCATCATGAGGTGTTGACCAGTAGCGAGGACTGGTTGGTATTAGGCATAGGCACCGTGGTGTCTTTTGTTGTCGCCTTACTTTGTATACGCTTATTGGTCGCGTGGGTCAGCCGTCGTGACTTTAAGATCTTTGCTTGGTTACGTATTATCACAGGCATCATCGTACTGGTCGCTGCTTGGGGTTTTGGCTATCAAATGGCAGGCTAGGATTTATAATGGAATAGTTTTTGATGGTAATACATGTGCTCTTAAATACTAGAAAGGAATGGCAGTTAATATGACCAATGTGAAGCAAGTACTGACCGCTCATATTAACTGCCAACTACTTTATGTTAGCGAGTCGCAGCAAGTGCAGATTGAACGCTTGCAAGCCTTGATAGAACAGCATCAGTTGCCCATCACTTTAAATACCGAGCTATTTACCGAAAAGCTCAATCAAAAACGTCGCCAGCAATTAAGCCAGACAGCAACCCAACCTATATTGTTGTTGGATGAAAAAAACAAACTGTCATGGCTGAGTGATGGGTTAAGCGTGGCACCAGAATGGGATAAGCTACAGCGCCGTGTGGTAAGTGCTGGACGCAAGTCTGAGTTATTATTGCAAGCTGCCAAAATAACATCAGACAGCATGATTATTGATGCGACCGCAGGCTTTGGTCATGACAGTCTCATATTGGGCAGTACTGGCGCTCAAGTTATTATGCTCGAGCAGCAGCCTTTGATGGCGTTGTTACTGCTGGCTGAACAGCAACGTATGAGCGCGCTGCCAAATTGGCAAAAGCTGATGAGCCGTCTACAGATTATCAATGTCGATGCGCTCAGTTATTTTGAAAAATTACAGACTGATGCGATACATGATAGTAAAGAAAATGATGCGAAAGTAGTTGATGTAATATATCTGGACCCTATGTTTCCAGAAGACAGCTATCAAGACAGCAAAACGGGTAAAGGTGCTAAAGTGGGCAAGCATATGCAAGCCTTGCACCAGTTGGCTCGCCCGCCAACATCAGAAGAAGAGCTGCAATTGCTACAAAGTGCGCAAGCAGTCGTCAGTCAATATGCTCAAAGACAAGGCCGCGTGGTTGTGAAGCGTCCGCAGCTTGCGCCGTTACTTGCTAATCAACAGCCGAGTGAAAGCTGGCATAATGAAGCAGTCCGCTTCGACGGTTATTTTTTTTGATGGCTGTTATTTCAAAATGTATTTTTTGATAGACATCTTTTATGATGACGAATGGACTCAGTGAATCAGCTTGAGTATTTAGGGTTAATGGATTTAGGAGCAAGGAATGTCAGCGCTAATCATATGGATAATGGGTGCAGGTTTATTATTAATCAATATTATCTTACGTACTCGGATATTAAGATTGGAAGCACGTTTAAAAGAACTCAGCAACCCGCAAGAGCAGTTGGCATTTTTACGTCAGCAAGCCGCAAATAAAGAGAAGATCCCTGCCATTAAAGCTTTGCGCAAACAATATCCTGAGCTGTCGCTCATCGAAGCTAACAAATTGTGGCAACAAATTCAGTAGCTCGCCAATGTATTAATAATTCAATGTAATGATAAGCACTCTAATAGCACTTCATATAAGAGCTGCCGGAAGCGTAGGCAAACACGCACAAGAAACCTTCTATTAATGATAATTAAAATACCATGACATTTAACGACAAACTACAAGCCTACCTGCAACTAACGCGCTTTGATAAACCCGTAGGTATTGAGCTATTACTATGGCCAACGCTATGGGGCGTGATGTTGGCGGCGATGGGTCATGCGCAGCAGCAAGGGGCAACGGCAGGTCTGCCAAGCCTAAAGATATTTGTGATATTTGCACTGGGCGCGATTTTTATGCGGGCGGCAGGCTGTGCGATTAATGATTTCGCAGACCGTAAAGTCGATGGTCATGTGACTCGCACCAAAGGTCGACCATTGGCCGATGGACGCCTGTCTGCTAAAGAAGCCATTGCTGCATTCTTAGTGTTGGTATTACTCAGTGCCAGTTTGCTCTTCTTTTTACCTGTTTCAGTATTTTACTGGTCGCTTGGTGCGGTCATATTGGCGTTTATTTACCCTTTTATGAAGCGCTATACGCATCTGCCACAAGTGTTCTTGGCAGCGGCGTTTGGTTGGGCGATACCGATGGCCTATGTGGCGATACAAGGTTCACCTGACATCTGGTGTTGGCTGTTGTTTGTCGCTTATATGTGTTGGACAGTGGCCTATGATACCCAGTACGCCATGGCTGACCGTGAGGATGATTTGAAAATTGGGGTTAAATCAACGGCGATATTATTTGGCCGCCATGACATGATTATTATCTCGCTGCTCCAAACTTTATTTTTGCTGATTATGGGCGTGGTGATGTGGCATTATTTTGCACCGACGACGTTAGGTCTTACCCCAGTCTTTGGCTTGGCATTAGTCGCGATGATGTTTGCCAAGCAAAATAGTGCTTGTGCCAGTCGTCAAGCTTTGGCTTGTTTCCAGGCATTTTTGGCCAATATATGGGTAGGGCGTTATGTCTTTGCTCTCATCGCAATTGCTTGTCTATGGACGACGTTTAATGGATAAATTAAATAAATTTTCGATATTAAAAGCAAAAAAGCCTTCTGACCCTAATGCGCCTGTTATCGACTATCAGGCAAAGCTGGCTGAGCATGGGCTAACACGCGCACAAGTCATTGAAACTGAGCGCAAACTGGCAAAATTTGCTAATACTATGGATTCGCTCGTACGTGTGCCTTTTACCAAGCAGGGCATGGGTGCTGATGCGGCACTTTCGACCATTCCACTGGCAGGGGATTTAGCAGGGCTTGCCTTGACCAGTTATGCCTTTATATTAGGCCGTCAGTTAGGTGTGCCGGCGCATAAAATGACGCCAGCCGTCAGACTGGCGCTCATTGATATGGTGGTTGGCATCGTGCCTGGTATTGGTACGCTGTTAGATGTGTTTATTCGTCCCAGTCGCAAGACGTTGACCATCGTGCACGAGCATCTCCACGAAGAATATGGCATCACTGAGACCATGCATATGGATCGGCCATTTTTGCATCAATCCTTGGAAGACAGGCAGCAGCAAGGCCGCCTCCGTTTTTTTTGGCGCAACCCAGTTGTTGCTTGGTTGTATTTACATATTCCTGATATTCTTGGCTTGCTTGTCATTGTAGTGATTGGCTTGGGGTTATGGGCGCTAATCGGTTGGTTGGTCGGCTTATTTGGCACAACGACTGGTTTTGGTTACTTAGATTAACACATGAAGTGCAATATCAAAGAGCAGGTGAAAAAGAGGCCTAGATGCGCTAGCATCAAAGCTACTATCCACCGCCAAAGTGAGATTGCAACCATGAGCTATACACATCTAAGCCTAGAGGAACGATATCAGATTTATGCCCTTAGAGGGGCACAACATAGTATTAAATTTATAGCAGGGGCGTTAGGCAGAAGTTCAAGCACCATATCAAGAGAGCTTAGACGCAATAAAAGCCTACGAGGCTACCGAGCAAAGCATGCAGACAACACCGCTAAAGCGAGGCGGGCAAATAATGCCTTCACCATCATTTTAAACGTCTGGGACTGGGTCGTGACTAAGCTTAAACTGCAGTGGAGTCCTGAGCAAATAGCAGGCGTTCATAGTGGAGTCAGTCACATGAGTATCTATCGTTACTTATGGACGGATAAGAGGCAAGGCGGCACGCTATGGCAATATTTAAGACGCAAAGCCAAACCCTATCGTCAAAGGCTTACCACTGAGACTCGTGGGCGTATTAATGACAGGATATCAATTCATGAGCGCCCTCATGTAGTAAAAGAGCGATCCCGCATCGGTGATTGGGAAGCGGACACCATCATTGGCCAAAACCACAAACAAGCTATCGTGACAGTAGTAGAGCGAAAGACAGGTTTGGTTAAGATGAAACGAGTGACGAAAAAGAGTGCTCATCTGGTCGCGGATGCGATGGTGGTTATGCTAACTCCAGTGAAACTACACGTTAAGACGATTACGTCCGATAATGGCAAGGAATTTGCGGATCATAAAGCCATTAAGCAAAGACTCTATAGTGGGTTTTACTTTGCTGATGCTTATGCCTCATGGCAACGAGGAACAAACGAAAATACCAATGGCTTGATTAGAGAGTACTTGCCTAAAGGATGTGACTTTAGACAAGTATCTGATGATGAGGTTCAAAATATTGAAGACAGGTTAAACAACAGACCAAGAAAACGATTGGGGTTTAAAACGCCAAACCAGGTGTTTTATTCCATTACTTAGCGTTGCACTTGGTGTGTTAATCTAGGTTAATAAACACTTAAGCACATAGAATAAAAACCACATGAGAAAAGGCGGCAACGATATGAACGTTTGCCGCCTTTTTTTTGCTTAAAATATTATTTTTGCGCAGCTCTAAGCCACTTATCTTTTGATGAATTACTCAGTGATGACTTCTGCTTCAGCCCTGACCGCATCGAAGCTAGTGACTTTATTGTTTTGAATAAGGTCAATACTGCCACCACCTGCATGGCTGACTAACTGGATGCTACCGTCTGTAGAGCGGTAAGTTGGATTATTGCCTTGGCCTTCTGGTGCACTTAGTGTGATTTTTGGCTTGTTAGGTAAGGTGACGATAGCATTGAGTACGCCTGCTGCCGAAGTCTCAAAAACAACAGAAAGAGAGTTGCCAGCCGCGCTTTTATAGCGTACATCGGTAATTTGAGCACCTTTGATTGCCTGTTCAGGGTTTGGCGCAGAAGGTGTATCGTTTGCAGTGACAGCAGTACCTTCAAGGTCATTCTCTAGCTGAGTTAAACTGATATCGCGCTCTGGATTTTCCGTTGTTTGCACAGGGTCATCATTAATACTTTCATTATCAATGGCTGGTGTATCGACATTGATATTGGTCGTCACGGGTGTGGTTTGAATTTCCGTGTCAGTCTGCGTATCGTTAGTCGTTTCAGCATCAGGTGATTTTTCGCACGCTGTCAGCAGCAATAAGCTAACAAAAGCAGCAGCAACTATTTGAGAGTTTTGAGAGTAGCGCTTTTGTCTTTTGACTTTAGGCAGTTTTGATACTGAAGTATTCATAATGATTTTGCTGTCCATTAGGTGGGCTTGATGTAAGGTTAATACTTAATAATAAATAATCTACCACTGATGATTATTTATTATTAAGTATTAACCGTTATAACCAACTTGCGCTGACTGATATGATTCCTATGCTCACATAAATAAATACCTTGCCACATACCAAGCCCCAATGCGCCATTGATAAGTGGAACCGTTAAGCTGACTCCAAGCATGATGCTTTTAAAATGGGCTGGCAGGTCGTCTGAGCCTTCTAGCGTATGACGATACTCTGGTAGGTCGGCTGGTGCAATTTTATTGAGCCAGTCTTCAGTATCTAATCTGACATCTGGATCGGCATTCTCATTGATAGCGAGACTGGCTGAGGTATGCTGTAAAAACAGATGCACCAGACCTGCCTCAGATGAATGCGGTATTAGCGCCTCGATGGCATCTTCAATCAATGGCGTGATGATATGAATGCCGCGACCATAGGCAGGTAAGGTAGGAATGGCTTGATGATAAGGCATGGAATCTGTCTCGTTATTAAAATCAACGGTGGTGTTCTAAAAAGTATGCTGGCATCAGACGTAGCCATAATTGACATAAAAGAACACCAGATCGAATACTTTAAAGTGATTATCAAGCTTTTTTGAGAAGCAACAAGTCTTTCTAATCGATCGTCTTAATCGGTGTCTAAGACGGCAGTTATTGCCTTCAATGCCTACCGTATGCTGTTTGCCAATTCGTTTGTTATCACTTTTAAAGGCGGTTATAAAACTGTCCCAGTTGTCCATGCTAATCGAGCCATAGCTGACTGTAAGCTGCTTTAAACGTGCTCTTAACTTCTTAGCCGTTTTTAGGTCACGTTTGCCCCAGACATAAGCGACAATCTCATTAGTAGCACGGTCATAAGCGTAGATGAGCCAGACTTTACGCTTCTTGCGATACACGTAAGTCCAGAACTCATCAACCTCTAAGCGTTCATAATATCGCTTCTTAGGCGCGATCTTATAAACAGATGAGCCTATGGTGCCAAGTACTTTACCAATGCTAACCTTGGCTATAACGGCTGTGTCTCTAACACCACAACCTCGGACAGTCATCAGTCGTATGAGATCTTCTATTCTAGAGTGACAGCCGTTATAGGTTACCGCATGATCGCCAATAAATTGGCGTTTGCAGTCCTTGCATTGGTAGTTCTGCTTGCCATAGCTTTTTATGCCATGTATCGAAAAACTGGGACTGTGACAGTCGGGGCAATTGATCTGTATTTGTGTCTTCATAACCTCAAATATATCATCTTGCTTTGACTGTCACCCTCCCTTTATTACTCCAGCATACTTTTTGATACACCACCAAATCAACTTATAAAGCTCATACTACAAGATAGTCATGAGCGTTGAAAGTGTTGAAAGTTAAGCCTTAGGACAGACAAAAATCCACCTCAAAGTTTCAAGTAAGTGGCGTCTGTAAGCGTGTGCGATTAGGCGATAGTCGCGCAAGCATCGCCGATGATAATGGGGCAAACGAGCCTAGCATCATATCTGCCAATGCTTCAGCACATATCGGCGCAATCGCATAGCCTTTAGCGCCCATCGCACTCATCACCCAAACCCGCTTACTGTCTGCAAGTGGTCCAACGATTGGATGGTAATCAGGCGTTTGAGTACGAATGCCCGCACGACCTTGCCATAAGCTGCTATCTGTTGGAATAACTGACTGCAACTCAGGAATAGCAGTGACGAGCTTGTCACGGCTAATCTGATGCTCTTCAGGACGGATGCCTGTGTCTGTATCGTTGCGTACAAAACTGGCGCCCAGTAATAAATGTCGTCCGCCTTCTACCACATTATTCAAATCATTATCACCAGCTTGAGCGATAAAAATAGCGCAATAGCCACTGTACTTAAGCGGTATTTTAGGTAATTTTGTGAATTGTTCGGCGCTGGGCGTAAACCAAGAGAGCTGACCACGGATTTTGCGACAATCAAAAATACGCTTATGCAGCTCATGGCTCTCATAAGCGGCGCAAATTACCACATTATCAGCGCTAATAGTCAGTAGATGGTTATCCTGATTACTGCCTTTTATATAAACACCTTCTTCTGCTTCACTAATATCATCAACGTTTAATTGTTGAAAGTGGATAAGCGGATGCGTCAATACGGTATCTTTTAATGCTTGCGGATTGACCAAGCCGGATTGTGGCAAATACAAATTCTCTGATAAGTCTTGGGCTTTTAAGTCGCTGATATCTTGTGCTTGCTCAAGCGATAAGGTGGTTGCCATCTCATCAGGATAATCAGCGATTTGCTCTGTGCCAATGTTAGCCTTTATAAGTAGGTCAAGAGCGCCTGTTGGTTCAAGTACTGGCGCTGTATGTTTCTGTGCAGCTCTGTCATTAAGCTTTTGATATAGCCTGCTGCTATAGAGATAGCCAATGGTATGCAAATGCTCATCAACATGATGGATGGGTGTCATCTTGGGCGCGAGTAGCGCGCGAGGGTTACCTGATGCACCCGCCAACGGTGCTGACTTGTCTAGCAAAGTGACATGAATACCACGATTGGCAAGCGTCCACGCCATCATCAGTCCTGAGATGCCAGCACCAATGACAATGCTATGGGAGAGGTCAGAGTTATGGCTATTATGCTCACTCTCAATGTTCTCTGAATAGTCAGGCTCAGTCATGATGGCCGTTAGCATTTCACGCTTACGGCCAAAGCCTTTTACTTTTTTAATCTGAAAGCCGCAGCCTTGTAGCGCGCGTTTGACGATACCAGCACAGCTATAGGTGGCTGCGGTGGTATTGGGACATGACAAGCGCTGTATTTGCGCAAAGATACTCTCCGCCCATAAGGTGCTGTTACAAGAAGGGGCAAAGCCATCTAAAAACCAAGCATCAACGTAGGGCACGGGCTTGATGGAGGTGTCTAGTGCCAGTTTGGCGAGGCTATCAGTAGCATCGCCCAGCCATATATCAACGGTCAAACTATCATCAAAGAAGCTTAAACGATGACAGCCAGCGATAAGGGGCGGGTAAGCAGCTAAAAACAGATCAATGAGCTCTGCCAACTCAGGAGCACGCTGTCCCCATAGTGCGAGTATCTGTGTGAGGTCTGCAAGCGGTATGGGGAATTTTTCAGTAGTAATAAAATGCAGTTTCGCAGTCGCCAATTGCGGATGGATGGCACGCAGCTGTCGCCATAATTGCCAAGTCGCCAAGAGGTTTAGCCCCGTACCCAAGCCCAACTCAGCGATGGTAAAGCATTGCTTTGGCGCAAGGTTTGCCAGTCGTTCTGATAGCTGATTATGTGCCAAAAACACGTGACGCGATTCTGCTAAACCATCGGCATGTGAGAAATACACATCACCAAACTCGCCAGACACAGGTACTTTATTGCCCGTATCATCCACTTGCCAGGCAATATTGGCAGGAGTAATGAGGTTTGGTTGTTCAGCAGTTTTAACTTGAGTGGTAGGCATGAGCAGTTCTTAGGAGCAGGATAAATTTTATGAGAGCGCTTGAGTGATTAAAGATGCTTGAACATCAGCAGGCGTCGTAAATATGCAGCATTAAATAGGCGCTATCAATAACAAACGATGGCACTACCAACGTTCACGGCGAACAAACACGAGCCAAGATATAAAAATACCGACCAGTAAACTGATTAATACCGTAAATGCCCCATATAAAAATAGCTGACCTTTGCTTTCATAAACCAATACATTGACTTGAGTTTGTAGATTATTTACTTGACGCTGCAACTGCGCATTACGGCTCAATAGCTCTTGATTGGCATCAGATAACGCCTTGTTAGACGGCTGCAGTTGTGCTGCCAAGGTATTACTGATATCCAAGCTCGAATTGGCGTTGTTTGCTTGACTGGCCGCTTGCCCTGTTAAAGGTGGTGCGGTCGTAACGGTATTCTGATTAATACTATCATTAGTATTAATAATCGTTGGTGCGGCATGCACTGACATAGCCGCGACTAGAAGTACGCTAGCGAGACTATGCTGATAGCAGCGAGTTTTCAACAAAGATAAGTACTGATTCACGACTTTGCTACTTTACTTGAGAGGTTGTCATCTGCTTTTGGCAAGGTATGAATAAAAGGTCTGATATCGACGTGACTGTAGACACCATCACGCAGATAAGGCTCATCATTTGCCCATGCTTGTGCCGCTTCAATAGAGTCAAAATCAGCAATAATTAGGCTGCCTGACATAGCATCTTTACCATGCTCAATAGGTGTTGGACCGGCGATGATTAGTCGGTTTTCACGACTTAATGACTGCAGGCGTTCGACATGCTCAGCGCGGGTAATCTGACGTTGCGCGCTGCTATTAGCCACGTCATGACCAATAATGGCAAATAAGGACATGAGACTTCCTTGTTAAGAAAATTAAAATGATAATTTATTTGAAATGAGAATAATAAATAATAGGTTTAATCAATATCGAGTAGCCAATAGTGATTAATTATTGCCACTATTGGCATTTAACCACATCAGTAAATTTATAATAAAATCATAGGTGGCATTTATCAGTGCTTAAAGCGCTAAGTGCTATCAATCAATAGGGTTTGATAAGCACTCTTTGGTAAGTGTTATTTAACCGTTTTATCCGTTAGCGCTGGATTGAGATGCTTTTTTAAGACGGCAAACTGCGCAACGACGAACACCAACATAATAGGAATCCAGCCGTAAGTTTTAAAGTTAATCCATGCTTCATCTGACATCGTGAACGCTGTGATATAATGCAATATGCCCATAAAGGCGAAAAACAGTGCCCATGCAATGGTGAGTTTTTTCCAACCACTCATGGTGAGCGAAAAGACATCTTTCATTGCCAGTTGCATTAATGGTTTATTAATGGCGGCACTGACCAAAAGCGTCAAGGCAAAAATACCGTTGATAATCGGAGATTTCCAGCGCAGATAGATGTCATCACGCAATAATAAAGTACCACCGCAGAATAGGATGGTTAATAGCAAGACGACCCATTGCTGCTTATCAAATTTGCCTTTTTGACGAATAAAGTGAATCGCATACACAATAATCGTGGCGATGAGCAACGCGCCAGCGGCCGCCAAAATGCCACTGTAACGAGCAGCAATAAAAAAGGCAATTAAAGGAATAAAGTCTAATAGGGCTTTCATAGCAAATCGGCTGTCCAACAAAACGTATGGGATAGTTTACACGTCTACTGCGGCAAAAAAAAGCAATCAACACGATAATCATGCTATATCACTGGCCTGCGTGGCAATACCTCATTATTATGACCCATAAATATTGTTGCTGCCAAATATAATGGCTTTTTGCTAGGTCATCTCTTAGGTTTATTATTTACCTTCTATACTTTTATCTTTTCAATTTTTATTTTTTAATGCTAAGGCTTACTTATGAAATTCGATTTACATTGTCACAGTACGTGCTCCGATGGTACTTATGCACCAACGGAAGTGGTACAGCGCGCCCATGCGGCCGGCGTCAATGTATTGGCGCTGACTGATCATGACACGCTGGCAGGGATTGATGAGGCACGTGCAGCTGCCACTGCTTGCGATATGCAACTGATTAATGGCGTTGAGATAAGCTGTGAGCATACGCTTAGCGGCGGCTATGGCAAAAACAAATCAACCAATAAGATTATTCATGTACTTGGACTTGATTTTACTGACCGCGACAAAATGCATGCAACGCTACAACAATTACAGGACAGTCGCGCCACTCGCGGTCAGAAAATCACTGAGAAGCTTAGTGAGTTATTAAGTATCGATTATGATGAGCTGTGGCAAGCCGTACTTGGTAAAGCCGGTGGCAACCCACAAGCCGTTGGGCGTGCGCATATTGGGCAGGTATTGTTTGAACGCGGTGACGTTAAAACGGTACAAAAGGCTTTTGATAAATATTTGGCAGATAATAAGCCTGCTTATGTGGCGATTGATGCGCTGAGCATGGCTGACGGTATTGAGCTGATACATGCGTGTGGAGGCAAGGCTGTATTAGCACATCCTACGCGTTATCAGCTATCAGCAACACGGGTACGTAAATTGATTGAAGAGTTTGCTCAGCTTGGCGGCGATGCCTGTGAGCTACCGGCGAACAGTGAGCCGATTAGCACTCGTAGAATGGTGGATCGCAGTATCGCTGAGCACAATCTAGTCACCTCGATAGGTAGTGACTTTCATGGTAGTAATATGCCATGGCGGCGCTTGGGTGATGTGCCAACATTAAATGCTGAGCAGCAAGGGGTTTGGCAATCTTTTTCTGAACTGAACTGAACTGAACTGAATTAATCTAATCACTTGAGATATAGTTTAGTCATATAGAGTATGGAGTTTACTAAGGCTAATCTGGTTACACTTTAGTATGAGGTATTACCCTATAAACAGGTAAAACAGATTGAAAACTTAGAGAAATATTGACACACTTAAAGAGTTGCTTAAAAGCATATATGGCTAAGGGCTAATGATGCACTTTTTCATATTTTAGCTTTTTTATACTAGGGTGTGTCCTCAATTCAATCGAAGACTACCTAAAATGAGGACACGCCCTAGCATTACGCCAAACTGTTGGTGCGACATCTAGTGTACTTAAATTTCTCGCGGTAGCCCAATTATGTCTGTATCGATATCTCATCTAGGCTACAAACGATTGTCCCAAGCAATTTTTGAATGGCAAGCAGCGGATAGAACGTCGCTGCTTGCCTTGTTTATTGTTATGGAGGTTTTTTTACACTGGTTGTGGTGTTTGTTTGTTTGGTGGCAACAAGATGCGCTCAATCCTTATGTGAACTTGTCTCTTTTGTATCCATTGTGGTTCGGCATAACGCTGGCAGGGTTGTTTTTTTGGGGTATCTTCAAATACTTGTTTTACACCACCATTGATAGTGATAAAGCCTTAGACAAATGGCAGATTCTTTTAGTGCTGCCTTACACTGTCTACATTGCTGTGGTTATCGTGATGGTAGGATACAGCAGCTTGTTTGCTGGGGTATCGCTGGTTGGTGGCACGATGCTATGTATGGTGCTAATCAAGCGTCGCTACGCTTGGCGGGTGTTTTTACTGCAAATACTTTTGATTTTATTGGCCATCATTTCACCTTATTTTGGTATCCATTTGCCTAGCTTGCGCCAGCTGACGGTGATTTATCCTCTTTTAGATACTCACAGCTATTTAACCTACAATGAGTTAATGGCGATTGAAAATACTGTTGCCGCCTCAGTGTTCAAAAATGATACCTTAAACTGGGCGAGCATCAGCGAGTTGCAACGCTCATCGACGTTTTTTTGGCGCTCAACCCATGTGCTTTTAGCATTACCCAAAGCAATATTTATCGTTTATATGTTCCGTACTTTGCTGTTGATATTGGATGACAGCAAAAAAGAGATATTAAAGCATGCCAATCAAGATGAGCTCACTCAGCTCAAAAATCGCCGTTACGGTCTAACGCAGATGCAGCAAGCCTTAGCACGAGTGCGTGATGGTGAGGACTTTAGTGTGATTTTGTTGGATTTGGATTGGTTTAAAGACATCAATGATAATTATGGTCATGAAGTAGGCGATCAGGTTTTGACGGAGGTGGCACAGACGCTTTTACAGTCGTTGACTGAGGAGGCGATTGTGAGTCGTTATGGCGGTGAAGAGTTTTTGATTGTATTGCCAGATACCAAGCATGAGCATGGCATGGTTGTCGCCGAACAGTTGCGCAAAAGCATCGCTGAACACGTTATATGTGTCGATGATGAAGTCAGTTTTAATGTTACTGCCAGCTTGGGGCTTTATACGTTGACTCATGATAAGCGCATCTGTATCAAAGAGGATTATGATGCTTTGGTACAAAAAGAGAGTCAGCCAAAATTATCAGTCAGGCAAGCTGCTAAATTACCCGCCAGTAAGCAAGTGGCTAGACAGATATCAAAAGCGCAGCTGCCGAGCGATATTTGCCAACGCTTAATAAGTACTGCAGACAAGGCCTTATATGAAGCCAAGAACCGCGGTCGTGACAGAGTAGTAAGTGCCAACGAAATGCTCGACGTAGCAGATAGTGGTGTTGCACCTCTATATGGTACCTAAACCCTAATACTTAAACTAAGGCGCTTAAACTCAGGCACTTAAACCAATCTACTCAATATGTGCCACTTAATCTACAGCACTTAATATGTAAAACTTGATAGCTGCTATATATGTAATGAACTGCACCTAGCTATAAGGTACTTAACTGCTGAACCACACTTGCCAAGACACTGGTCGCAAAGCTGCCAGTCGTCAATGTAAAGTTTAATACCAACATTTGCTCATCATTATGTTGCCACTCCCAGCTCATCTCTTCAATTGGTAGTCTCAGCGCTCGTCGTTGTGCTTTCACATCGCGCTTCTCTAATCCTATTGCCAGCTGTGTTAGTAAATCACTATTCTGTACCACATCGTCTTCAAGCTGAGCTGCTACACTGCTGACTTTGTCATTAGCCATGCCCCATAACACGCCAGTCGGATGAATATCACCGCTAGCAACTCGCGCACGTAAAGTGTCGTCTATTGCTTCACTGGTAAATATCGAGCCTGAACCGTCTAAGTTAAATACTTCACCTGTCAGCCCTGTATTCCAACTACCATCCCGTACCCGTGCAGCCAATATCTCATTGAATATTAAGCTACGCGCGGCGGATAATTCCATAGAGTTTTGCTCTCGCGGCGTACGTTTGCGTTTACTCTTCTTTGGCTGCGGTCGGCTCTCTGGCGTTGGACGCGCAAACAATGCCAAGGCTTCTCGAATATTATTACCATTCCATCCAAAACGCTGCGGACCAAAGTAATTGGGTACGCCAGTTGTGCTGATATTTTGCAAATGCTGTTCTACAGACGATTTATCGTCATTTTCCAATTCAATATCTCGCAAGGTGATAATAAATTGATTGGCCCTATGTGTACCGCGATTAAGCTTTTTATTGTGCCAATGCTGAGCAAGGATGGTGACAGACTCGTTGTCGCTGATATCTACTGGTGAAAACTCAGACTCTGGCAATTGCTTTTTTGGTATTCGTAGGCTAAACCACTGCGTCGTCAGCGCATGACGGTCTTTGAGTCCTGAATAACCGACATCACGTAAGGGAATCTCTGCCCACTCTGATAGCAGTTTCGCCAAATAGGCAGTATTCACCCCTGACTTCTCTATATGTAGCCAGAGATGCTCGCCTTCGCCAGTAAAGTCGAGCGGCAATATCTCATTGACGACAAAATCTGTGTTATGGGATTTGTAAGTCGCTTGTTTGATAGGTGGCAAAGTCGGCTGCGGTAATTGGGCAGTCTCCGTCGCTGCCTCGAGATCAAAACTGGTGATATCAAACTGTTCATTATTAGATGACTGACTGTTTAAGTCAGGTTCAGAGGTAGATGTAGCTGTCATTTCGTTCTGATTATCTTGATCTTGAGAATTCATAAAGTCGTCTTGTATTTTGGTTATAAGTTTTAAATTGAAAAAGTAGAGCTATTCGTTAAAGGCTAGTAAAGGTTAGGAAGTTACGTTTTGCAACGCAGCGAACATACAAATAAACAGCGTACGCTAACTGGGCTTGCTACTATCAATGAATCTGCTTTTTTAAATGTATATTTGATACTAAATAAAATGGTTACATAACATTATTATGCGTGACTGGTACAAGTTTTTCTCGCTTGCTGTGCCTACGCCGACAGAGGCTTGGTAAAATTCATCCCAGTAACGCTTGGTAGTCCGCATTAAACCTGTATTCATTAAAGTATATCGACTATCTCAAACACGTTTTATTCAGGAAGTAATTATAACTGTTAAGGATGACCTATGAGCCAAGTTAATAATAACCAAGCCAATAACAAAATCGCTGCCAAAAACCTAGTAACGATCAATAAATCTGACATTCCAAGTGGCGGTATGAAGTCATATAAACAAGATGACGATAGTATCATTTTAATTACCCGTGATGAGGACGAGTTTTTTGCCTTTGATGGCAAATGTCCTCATGTTGGTGCAGATCTAGGTGATGGTATGCGCTGTGGTAATCGAGTGGTCTGCCCATGGCATCATGGCAGTTTTGACAGCCGCGATGGCACGCTATTAGAGCCAGTTGCTATGCGTGGATTGACTCAATATGAGCTGATAGATGAGGGCGACAGCTTGACCGTCAATACTTCAGCGAAGATAGATGAACGCGTCGAAAACGACAAGCTGACTGATACCCATACTATTATCGTTGGTGGTGGCGGTTCAGGTTTTATGACGGCCAATCAGTTGCGTCGTACGGGCTATGGCGGCAAGATTACCTTGATTAGTAAAGATGATAAAGCCCCTTATAACCGTCCTCTATTGTCGAAAGCATTTTTGGCAGGAAAAATGGAAGAGAAATATCTGATGCTTGGCGGCAGCGAGTGGGCCAGTAAAAATAATATCGAGCTACGCTTAAACCAAACCGTCAGCGAAGTATTACCCAATGAACGCACCATCGTGATGAAAGACGAGAGTGGCAATAGTGAGCAGCAAACAGCGGACTTCCTCGTGGTAGCGACAGGTGCTGAACCTAAGGTACCACCTTTTAAAGGTGCTGATTTGGACGGCGTCTATACGCTACGCAGCATGGATGATGCCAAAAACATCAAAGCGGCCAGCGATAACAAGCATGTCGTCATTGTAGGTACGGGCTTTATCGGCATGGAAGTGGCGTCTGCTTTAATGGAGGCGGGGAAAGCAGCATCTGTCACCGTTATTGGGCGCAGCCGCCGCGTCATGAGCAATATCGTCTCTAAAACGGTGAGTAATGCGCTCATCAAACTCCACGAAGAAAAAGGGGTGAAGTTCGCATTCGGTGCTGGTGTTGATGAAATCAATGGAGAAGGTAGTAAAGTCAGCGGTGTAAAACTGTCAGATGGCAGTACGATTGCAGCAGATGTGGTCATTTTAGGTACAGGTGTCGCACCACGTACCGAGATTTTAAATGAGGTGAACGCTCCAGATGGCGTGCAAGTGGATGAGCATCTAAAACTGCGTGATGGCGTCTATGCGCTGGGTGATATTGCCAAAGCGACCAACCAAATGGGACGTATGCGTATTGAGCACTGGCGGGTGGCTCTGCAACATGGCATCGTGACGGCAGCAGCTATCTTAAATCAAGACAATGTCAACTCGCTAGAGGAACGTATCCCTTTCTTTTGGACGGCACAATATGGCAAAAGCCTACGCTATAGCGGCCACGCTGCTACGCCAGATAACAACATTTTGTTTGGCTCGCCAGATACGCTAGATTATATTGAATATTACTTTGATGACGATGGGGAAGATACGCGTGCGAGTGCTGCTAGCACGTTAGGGCGTGATAAAGAGCTGGTCGCCTTTTCTGAGCTGCTGCGCCGTGGTCATGCGCCAACGCGCGCACAAATTAATGCAGGATTTAATCTCATTGACCAAGCGCAAGCATTATCACGCTAGCATTTAGAGGGTTATAAGGTTTACTATAAAGGCTGATCTATTAATTTAGGTCAGCCTTTTATCATATAGCCTTTTATACTAAATAGACGGAAAAGGACAACCAGTTTCATGAATAAAGAACAGATAAATAAAAATCACTTGAATAGAGAGTCCGTATTTTTACGCCAAGCAGAAGCGGATGATATTGACGCACTCGAACAGTTACTAAACCGTTGCTACCGAGAGACGGAGGGCTGGACCAATGAAGCGGATTTAGTCGGTGGTGTTCGTATCACTCAAGCTGAGCTGGCAAGCACCATTGCCAATCCAAAACACTATCTGTTCATTTATCCAAAAACGACCACAGGCGAACGCGGTGGAGATGAAACCGGTGAGCTGTTGGGTTGTATCGCGGTCGATATAAAAGTTGATAGTGATGTAAATAAAGACGACCAAAATACGAGCATTGATAAAAACAAAGCTTATATCGGTATGTTTGCGGTACATCCAGAGCTGCAGGGGCAGGGCGTTGGTAATGTGATATTACAAGCCGCCGAAACTTTCGCTGAAAGACATTTAAAAAGTAACGACCAACCAACCCGTCTTACTATGTCTATTTTGAGCCATCGACCAGAGCTATTGGCTTATTATCAGCGCCGTGGTTATCAGTTGAATGGCAATAAGATGCCGTTTCCAGATGATGGTAATAATGGTGAACCAAAACGTCAAGATTTAGAGTTATTAGAATTAGAGAAAGTCGTTAATGCATAAAGGTTGATTTTATCCATCTCAAACTTGAGCTAACCCCAAAAATGCCCAAAGGTCATAAACAGCCCAATACTAAGCAAGATAAATGCCACGACAATTAAGCGCTTAAACCAATTAAAAGCGGGCAAGCGTGTGGCATTGTCATCAGACATTAAGTAAGCAAACAGGCATAATAAGCTTGCTGCTAATGTCATAATCCCTAAGCCTATGGGTAATATATAAAGGTAGATTTGCCACACAGCCATCTCGCAACTATTATTGATACTATCATCATAACAGCATCGATAATGGACTGTCTGTATGCGGCATACTTTAATCTTTTCATCTTATCGAAATGTATAATGAGTGAACAGTAATATCGATAAATCGTGCACTGCTCATATCAATTTTTCTTGCTTGCTGTGCCTGTACAGACAGAGGCTACAAGAAATCAATATCAGCAATAGCGTCGCATTTTTAGCCCATTTAGATGACTATCGATTGAATTGAAGACACGCCCTAGGATATTTTGACTATAAAAACCACTTACGAATAAAATTGACTTTATTTTCTAAAATTAAGTTGGGTTTGTAGAAAGGACTCTGTATAATTAAGTAACATTATAGATACATTGAGAACGATATGAAAAACCTAAAAAAACTCGCGCTGATACTACTTCTCACGCCATTATTCGCGGCTTGCTCTAGTGGTCCTTCTGAAAGCGATGTAGAGGCACTTATCCAAGCTCAGTATGATAAGGCCAACAGTATGATGGATGATGCTGTGGCAAATGCGGGCAATGATGAGATGGCAAAAGCCATGAGCGGCATGATGGAAGGGATGATGCCAACGCTTGAAAAAGTAGAAAATGTAAGCTGTGATACTACCGAAGGTGACAACACTTATTTGTGCACTGCTGACGTCACGCAAACGATTGGTGGTAAAAGCCGTACCGATAGTGGTACCTTTAAAGTTAATGATGTTAATGGCACTTGGGTATTGACTCAATAGCGGTTTATAAAGCTGTTAAAAGTAATGATATAAACAGGGTGCTTAAGTAGCGCCTTTTTTTGTACTTAACAATAGCTGATGAGTGGTTTATATTGTTCTATAAGACCTATGATAATAAAAAATAAGCGAATAAGGATTATCCGATGACTAGCAATATTCTATCTAAAGGCTTGTTTAAAAGAGGATTCAGAGCAACGACGATAATGACCGGTGCGCTTGTTTTTATGTCAACATTGCCAGCTTTGGCTCAAACCTCAAATCAGCACTATCAGATTCAGGATTTTTCTGACGATTACTATGCGGTTATTCAGACTAGCGCCGATGAGGATAGTGAAGAAAACACTAGTATAAATATTATAGATGCCAAAACCAAGCAAACCCTTATCAGCCAGCCAACTGATATTGATATAGAGTATGAGCTGAGCAATAGTGAAGCGTACCAACTAGGCAACAAGGTTAGCGCTAATATTGCCAATAGGCATTATGGCGAACATAGCGTACTCATATACGATGACTTTAATTTTGATAATAAAAAAGACTTGGCACTGCAAGATGGTCGCTACGGCTGTTACGGCGGGCCTTCTTATCAGGTTTATCTCAAGCAAGGGAGCAGGTTCGTGCTTAGCGAAGGTTTTACTGAACTAGCGCAAGGCTATTGCGGATTTTTTGGCATAGATAAAGACAGTAAAACCTTAAACACGATGACTAAGAGTGGCGCAGCATGGCATCAGTTTAAAGAGTTTAAGGTCATCAATAATAAGCCAGTAGCGGTGCGTATTATTGAGGAAGAATATAACTCAAGAAGCCTGCTATCTATTACTGAAAGCAAAAGGGTCAATGGCAAAATGAAGGTCGAGAATTATGAAATGCTACCGCAATATGATGATCAGAATGCAGCGGGCACACTACCTTATATTTATACCCTTATTGTAGATAATGGCAAAAAACTGGTGATTGATAGTCAGTATAAAGATGGCAGCGAGCAATTATATTATGCTTTTGCAAATAAAGAAGACAGAATTGAGCTGCTTTATGAAGGACAGTTTGACTATGATAAAACAACGAAGACACTGAGCTTCACCAACAGACCTGTGCTCTATAAAATCAATAACCAAGGCATCACGGTAAAGCTACCTAACCAGACAGTGCTGTTAAAGTCGCAACCTAATAGTGTGCAAGGCAATTTGGATGAAGTTACTCATTTCAAAAATGTAAGGGTGAGATAAAGAGTATTAAAATAATTCGTTAAAGTGAGAGATAGTCCTCAAACCCAGCAAAAAAGGCTACTCTCTCAAGAATAGCCTCTCTACTTACACACCCTATAAAACTAACGCATATATCAACGCGACATTAACGCATCGTCACAAACTCTTCCGAGCCAGTTGGATGAATGGCAACCGTATTATCAAAGTCCGCTTTCGTCGCGCCCATTTTTATCGCTACCGCAAAGCCTTGAATCATCTCATCGACGCCAAAACCTATGCCATGCAAACCGATGACTTTTTCATCATCGCCCAAGCAAACGAGCTTCATCACGCATTTTTGGCGATGCTGAGTCACCGCGCTATACATCGAGGTAAAGCTTGATTTATAGCATTTAATATTGTCTTTACCATACTGCTCAACGGCATCAATCTCAGACAAGCCAATAGTGCCGATAGCAGGGTGAGTAAAGATAACCGTTGGTACCAAGTCATAAACCAAATGCTCGTCTGTCTTATCATTAAACAAACGCTCTGATAGACGGCGACCTGCAGCGATAGCGACGGGTGTCAAATCAATACTGTTTTCGATAATATCACCGACCGCATAAATACCATCGACATTGGTATTTTGAAATTTATCGACTTTGATTTTGCCATTATCAGTCGTTTCCACGCCTGTAACATCTAAGTTAATGGTATCAGTGGAAGGCGCACGACCAATCGCCCAAATCAAACAATCAACGGTATCAAGCGCACCATCTTTGGTAAAGAGTTCTAAACTGCCATCGTCGTTTTTATTGACTTCCGTCAGCGTCGTTTCAGTATGCAATTGAATACCATCTTGCTCCATCTCTATCAATAACGCTTCTACGATAGTATGGTCAAACGAGCGTAGCGGCGAATGTTGACGCACATACAGATGTACCTCAGCGCCCAGACTGTTGAGCACGCCAGCGATTTCAACCGCGATATATCCTGCCCCGACGATAGCCACGCGTTTTGGCAAATGATTTAATCTAAAAAACCCATCAGAATCAATACCGTGTTCCGCGCCTTTGATATCAGGGAAGATAGGATGACCACCCGTCGCGATCAAAATATGGTCAGCGGTGATATGTTCGCCATTGACCTCGACCGTATTGGTATCGACGAATTTGGCAAAGCCTTTTATCACTTCAACGCCGTTCTTTGCCAAATTATTATCATAAGAGCGATGAATGTTTTGGATATATTGTTGACGACTATTGACCAGCTTTTGAAAGTCAAAGCCTTTTAACTCAACGTCAAAACCATAGTCTGGCGCATACTTTTCGATAGCTTCGGCCACTTGTGCGCCGTACCACATCACCTTTTTGGGCACGCAGCCCCAGTTTACGCAGGTGCCGCCTAATTGCTCCGCTTCGATGATGGCGCATTTTTTACCATAGCTTGCCGCTCGGTTGATTGAAGCAATGCCACCGCTACCGCCACCAATGGAAATATAGTCATAATGTTTGGTCATAGTTAAGTCTCTTTATTTAGTACGTATTGATGCGTATTGGTACAATTTTGCAGTCTATTATTTTTTAATTCTGTTATTTTTAACTCTATTGTAATGGGTATGATAATGAATCTTACAAGGTTTTGCTTATGAAGATGTGCCAGCTAGCACCACGCTATAAAAATATTTAGGCAAAAATAGCCTCACACCTTATAAGCCCATCTAAACAATAGCGCGCCGTCTATAAAATAACAGCCCAGGAATGGATAAGCCTAGCACCAATCCTGAAGTCACAAATAAGGCCTCAAACAAATACACCATCATTTGGCTAAATAATTCGTCGGAAAAGCCAAAATAGCCAATCTGTACCATACTGACCATCGCCTTATAAGCAGCGATACCGGGCATCATACAGATGACGCTTGGCGAGATTAACGCTTTGGGCGGTAAGGTATATTTTTTAGAAAAATACACGCCTAAAAAGCTGGCAAGCATCGCCCCAAAAAAGCTAGCAACCACGAGATGGATGTGCTGATAGACAAGCGCTGTTTTTAGTCCGAACCCAAACGCGGTCATCAGCAAACACGGCAGAATATAACGTTTGGGGACGCTGAACATGAGTGTCCAACCAAGGGTGATGATACACGACAGCACCACGGTTTCAATGAACCACATGTCAAAACCCCCAGTGCTGTATTTGCAGTAATACCAGCGCCATCACGATGCCAACGCACGCTGATAAGGTCAACATATAAGTAAAAACGGCACGTCCAATGCCGATATTGACATAGCCTTTTAAGATGTCTGAGAAAGAGTTGATCAAAGGAAAGCTTGGCACCAATAACAGCACGCTAGAGGCAACGGCAATATCTGCATTATTACCAATATCAAAATAGTAAGTCGTCGCCCCAATCAAAGAGGCGATAAATGCCGTCACGATGACGGTGATAAAGGGATTGAAATGGTGCTTTGCCAAATATATGCGGGTAAACATTGCTACCATGCCAGCGATAAATGTCACAGCGGTAATCGACCAACTGCCACCATTAAGATTGGCAAACGCGGCACAAGATGCACCAACAAATATGCCCACCAGCCACGTTGGATAAACCGTTTTATCTAACTCATCAAACGCAAGGGTGGTGCGGTCAGTCAGCTCAGATTTTAGTTTATTGTTATCTAGCTTGTCGCTATTTGTATCGGCTTCGGTTTTATTGATAATTTGCTGGATTTGTACCAATAAGTTGACATTGATGCTTTGATTAATCGTGTCTCGAGTGGTGGTGATACAGCGTTCATTACAGATAGTGGTCAAGGTAATAGCATTAAAATTAAGCGAACATTCTACGCTACTCATTCCCAAAGCGAATCCCAAACGTTTAGACAAGTCCACCACCACAGCAGACTCAGCACCATATTGCATAAGGAGTAATCCGCAGCGCACGCATAATCGAGTAATGCGCTGTTGCTGTACGTAGCTGATAGAGGTCATTGGGCGAGTACGCATGTTGGCTATTGTGATTTTTATGAATGGTATTAGTATAAACAGTGTGAGTCGTTATGAGGTATCGATACGGCAAGGTAACGATAGCATAACTTGCCGTGCTTATTTGCTACTATTATAAAGCGTAAACCACTGTCGCAAGGAGAATAAAATGCATATCGCTATCTTAACACTGACTTTCGCGCTACCCGGATGTAGTTCACTCAAAGAAAAACGCCAACGCATGGGCGGTTTGCATGCACGATTTGGCAATACGCCAAGTGTCGCGGTATGTGAAAGCGGTGAGCGTGATCGACATGATGCCAGCGAATGGACGTTTGTGATCGTCGGGCTGTCTAAACGTGAGGTCGAGTCGCAGTGTAGTCAGATAGAGGAGAAAATAGAGCGTACGGTAGATGCAAGGGTGATGAATGTTGAGAGGGAGTTTATTTAGTTAGAGCGCTTTTATTACTGGGAGCCAATCCCGCTTTCCGCTCATATCTTGGTTGCCCACTAGAGCGGTAATGAATAACCAATAGCGTTCCTATTGTCTTGATACCGCTTCTACCTAAGTCAATGTAACCTACAAGCTACTTTTCTCCTCTTAGGCGCTCAATGAGCCAGCCTGACAATGGGAATGAAACCATTTGTGTTAACGGAACGAGTATGATCGTTTCGATTAATACCACCACTGGAAGACTTAAGTCATGAGTCACAGGCTTTAATAACGTTAACACGATCAAAAGAGTCGGATAAAGGCCTACATATCCTACTAATATGCGTATAAGTCTGTCTTTAATATTCTTATTCATTAATTTTTACCAATTGATAAATAAATAATCTACAAGTTATAAAAAACCTTAATAGTAGCTTCATTATTTACCAGCTATCAAATTATGAGAACCGTCAAAGCTTTCTATAAGCTTATCTATATAACCTTCGATTGTTTTTATAAGAAAGTATAGTAGGTTCACCTTAAAACCGATGCAGTGCAACTGGGATGAGTTTTTCGTAGCCTCTGTGATAGCAGCAAGCAAGGAAAATTTATACCAGTCGCACGTGACGACAAACGTATCGATTTTATTTCGAACTGACTATATTAGATTTAAGAACAAAAAATAAGACCACGAATGGTCTATTTCACTAGCTATTTTTGGTAATAAGGGTAATCACTATAGCCTATTTCCGTGCCACCATACATTGTGGCTGGATCTACCTCATTGAGCGGCCAATGATGAGCTATGCGCTCTGGTAAATCAGGATTAGCAATAAAAGGACGACCAAAAGCAAATAAATCACCATAACCTTTAGATAACATATTGAGCGATTTCTCTACAGTGTATTTTCCCGCATAAATAATACGTCCTGAAAACTCAGCTCTAACCGCTTGATAAAAGGGCTCTGGTAAATCAGGTGCACTATCCCAATCAGCTTCTGCAATGGACAAATAAGCGATGCCCGCTTTCTCAAGTACTTTAACCGCTTCAATATAAGTATGATGAGGATCTGATTCTACCAGCCCTAAGTACACACGATCCTCACCGGTACTAGCAAACAAAGGCGCAAAACGGACGCCTAAACGATCAGCACCGACCACATCACTCACAGCAGCAACCACTTCTTTTAGGAACCGCAAACGATTCGCTAGCGAGCCACCATACTGGTCATCACGTTTATTGCTATGCTCAGAGATAAACTGATTCACTAAATAACCATTGGCACAGTGCAGCTCTACCCCATCAAAACCTGCTTCTAAGGCGTTGCGAGCGGCTTGAGCGTACATCGTTATCAACTCGCTCACCTCTTCTGTGCTCAGTGCCCGCGGCTCACTTGGATCAGCTAAAGCACCTTCGCCTGGACCTGTTTCAATGAATACTTTGACATTATCAGCAGTAATAGCAGAGGGCGCTACAGGCTGATTTTGGTTGGGTTGTAAGCTAGTATGAGACACACGACCAACGTGCCATAGCTGAGCAAAAATAATACCGCCCTTGGCATGTACCGCTTGCGTGATTTTTTTCCAGCCTTCAATTTGTGCTTGCGTATGAATACCTGGCGTCCATGCATAACCTTGGCCTCTGGGTTCGATCTGTGTCCCCTCCGTCACCATAAAGCCTGCAGAAGCACGCTGGGCATAATAACTTGCCATTAAATCATTAGGAATATTGCCAGGTTGCGTGCTACGAGAGCGAGTCAATGGTGGCATCACAATACGATTTTTAAGCGTATAAGGCCCAAGTTTTACAGGCGAAAACAGTGCACTGGTATTAGGAATAGTTTGTTTCATAACATTCTCTTTTATAGCAAACGGATAGGCTTATTACTTGAAATTTATCCGTTGTTTTAAGGTTTGATTGATCACTTAAGTAATATGAGTAATCATAAAGTTTTAGAGGTACAATTAGGAACAACGTTTTCTTGTTGAAGATACAATTATTAATGGTACAGATGATGAATGGTATAAATCGGCTTGATATCAAACAGCTCAGAGTGCTACAGGCATTGCTTGATCTAAAGAACCTATCAAAAGTTGCACGCAAAATGGGCTTAACCCAACAAGCTATCAGTGAGCAGCTGCGTAAGCTACGTGATCTATTTGATGATCGTCTGTTTATTCGTCAAGGAAATAGCATGGTGCCCACACCAAAAGCACTATCGATGCAGCAACCTATTAACGATATATTAAGACAGTTAGAGGTGCTCTTGGAGCCGGATGTGTTTACGCCGCAAACCTATAAAGGTGTTTTTACGATTAGTGTGACCGATTATGCGACGCAGGCATTATTACCGCAGTTGTTTAATCTAACGCGCCGTGAAGCGCCTAACTTAAAATTGATAGTGCGAGATTTTGCCTCAGACAACATCAATCAGCTTATTGCGGCAGGCGAACTTGATTTACTGCTTACCTTTCCAGAGTTTATCCCTGATAATTTATCTTATGTCACTTTGTTTGAAGAACAACATTTATGCATTACAGGTTATAAAAACGAGTTCGCAACAGAGATATTCACACTGGCACAAATTGCAGCACACCCGCAGCTGGTGGTATCGCCTTCGCGTGCCAACTTGCGCGGTTCTCATGATCAGTGGTTTGCCGAAAAAGGGCTTAAGCGAAACATTGTGATGTCAGTGCCTAGCTTTTCAGCTGTGCCAGATATTTTGCATACCACTGACATGATTGCCTTTTATCCCGCGCGACTACTGCCAAACAGTAAAGTTAAAGCGCTTAAAGTAGAAGCCCTACCGCCTACCTTTAAGATAATAGCCGCTTGGCATCCACGTACCAATGACAGTGGCATTCACCGTTGGCTAATCGAGCAATTACGAGATTTATAATATACAGCGATGGTTAGTGTACTCTCCTGCATCCTATGGATATTTCAACAATATTCTACAGCCCTCGCAGCCCAAGAGTCACATCATAAAATGCTACTTTAGCGTCTTCTATCTCTCCTGCAAAAAGAGAAAATAGAGGTGGTAGCGTCTCATAAACCGTAAGCTCATTCTCTATGCCCGCTCCAAAAAGAATCCGGTAGCAAGCAACTCAAATGATTCACGTTCACGACTCATATCTACCCAAGGCACTCATAACAATTGCAGCTTTGGAGGATAGGTGTCGTCTTTGGTTTGCTGTGCCACGATAGCCGCTAAGTTGCCTCCTGCTCTATCACCGCTAACCGCTAGACGCGTCGCATCAGCGCCAAACTTAGCGGCATTATTCGCAACATGAAGATAAGCGCTCAATCCATCATTGACAGGAGTGGGAAAGGGATGCTCAGGCGCTAAGCGGTAATCAACTGCAATGACAGTGCAATTGCCATTATTCGCTAGATGCTGACAAAGCAAATCATGTGATTCAAGCGAGCCAGCAACATAGCCACCGCCGTGATAAAACACTAGAGCAGGCTGACTTTTGTCAATAGTATTTCGATGGCGATAACGACGCAAGCGAATGCTCTCACCATCCGACACGTCGAGCTTAAACTCATCGCTGATGATGTCTTTCTGATTTGACTGCGCTAACAACGGGCCTTGTCCATCGATTTGACTACGCGTACTTGCCACGCTCGCTAATTGATCAGGCGGTGAACCAAACAGCTTTAAGATGACTTGCACTGAGACATCCAAGGTCTGATCATCTATAACGATAGGCTTGCCAGCGATTTTTCTTAGAATAGGTTTTGGCAGGTTGATAATTGTTCTGACAACAGTTCTTTTTGCTTTCGATGTTAACTTCTTTATTTTTGCGTGGTTTTTGATTTTCATTAAAGATATCCTTATCTCGTTTAGCCAATAATAACACGTAGGTTGGCGTGGAACTTGCTACTGCTAACAGATAAACTATATTTAATAGACTTTTGTTCCTTAGAGTGATAATATTTTGTGGTAATTTAGACACATTACTTACATGCTAGTTACATTGCTAATGTGTATGTTGCTATTAATTGGTGTCTTGCATGACATGGATTTTGGTAGCGAATTTTTGAACTAATAAATTTATTAGCTTCAATTTAGCCATTTAAATATACCTCTCAACTAGGACGTTTAATGAAAACTGTTAACAAAATAAAAAATGCTTTATTTTTGACTACTATTACAACTTTAGTAGGTTGTACCACTGTAGCCGATATGGCAGGGTACGATACTGCTACGCTAAATACTAATGCGGCTAAAAGTTACTCTCAAGTGGTTTCTAAAGCTAATGGTCAAGGCGCAGTAGATAATACTTCTGCCACTGCTATTCGAGTTAAAAACGTCTTCAATCGTATGAAGCCTTATGCCGTTCGTGCTAATACAACAGGTGTTCCTTTTGACTGGCAAGTTACAGTTATACGTTCACCTGAATTAAATGCTTGGGCAATGCCTGGTGGCAAAATGGCTTTTTACACCGGTATTGTAGAAAAGTTGAAGTTAACAGATGCAGAGATTGCTGCGATCATGGGACACGAAATGACCCATGCATTATCTGAGCACAGTAAAAAAGATGCTGGGCAAAAAATTCTGACCGGCTTAGCGCTTCAATTAGGTGGTGCTGCGATACAGGAAAAAACAGGACTAAATGCTGAGGCAATGAGTTTAATTAGTGACTACGGCCTTGATAAGCCGTTTTCTCGTAGTCAAGAATCACAAGCCGATGCTGGTGGTTTACGTTTGATGGCGCAGGCAGGCTACAATCCAGAAGCTGCAATTGCAGTATGGCAAAAAATGGAGGCCGCCAATGGTCGTAGTAATGCGATAGTTACTTTGATGTCTACGCATCCAAACTCTGGGCAGCGTATCGCTAAAATTCAGGCCCTGTTACCTGAAGTTATGCCAGTCTATCAAGCGGCGGCTAAAGCACCTGCTAAGGCAACTACTGGAGTAACTACTAACGCCACTACTACTAGAACTATTAAGCGTAAATAACTCAGTAAGTATTCAAAAAAGTAAATGTTACCACAAAAGGTAAGTCAAACGACTTATCTTTTTTTTGCAAAAGGATATGTACAAGTGGCTGATTTGATGGTTATCTTATGTCTTAAGGGCTAGGTGTGGCAAGCTGTACTCATTTGGCAATACGCCAAGCGTCGCGGTCTGTGAGAGCGGTGAGGGTGATCGGCATGATGCCAGAGAATGGACGTTTGTGATCGTTGGGCTGTCTAAACGTGAGGTGGAGTCGCAATGCAGCCAAATTGAGGAAAAGATAGAACGGACGGTAGATGCGCGGGTGATGAATGTTGAGAGGGAGTTTATCTAAACAACGCGACCTTATTGTATTTTCGAGTGTCGCAATTTTTACGAGTTTATGAGCTAATTGTTCTTGGGATAGTTAATGAAAGTTAGTACTTTACTAAAAATAACGCTCGGTGTTTCTATTGGTTTGATGCTTTTGGCTTTAACTCAAGAATCATACTGTACCGCCGAAGGTTGCATGCATTCAATGATGGCTTTTATTTTTGGCATATTTGGGATGTTCATTGGGGGTAATGAAACACTTACTTGGTTTGCTAATCCGTTATTAATTCTGGCATGGTTACTTATTAAGTATCGTAAAACATCTTTTTTATTGAGCTTATTATCTACTTTAATTGCAGTGTCATTCTTAATGTTTGATGAGGTAGTTGTTACTGAGGCGGGACATAGCAGTATGACTACAAGATATGCTCTAGGATATTGGCTGTGGGTAGGCAGTCATGCTGTCATAGTATTGGGCAATGTACTAATAATGATTAATGGACATTACTATTTAAAAACAGAAACGAAAAATGATTAAAATTTAGTGCAATCCTTGCTAGTAGTGTCTTCGATATTGAATATCGGTCTGCAAGTTAGGGTTGATGATTTATCTTAAGTTATGATGTTGGGGGTCGCAAGCTCCACGCCAACCTACGGATTGTAGGTGATTTCGTATTTAGATTGTAGGTTGGTGTCGAAGGATGAGACCCAACGAGATGGTTTTGATGAATATGAGACAGTTGGGTTTCTCTGGTCAACCTAATCTGCGAGCTAACCAACCTATAAGATAATATCGTAATATAAGGATTTAGGGAAAAATCTTATTAAGAGTGATTCTAAGATAAAATCCAAGTCGCAATAGTAGATGCGAAAATAGCTTGAAGAGTAAGTATTGCAAACCAAGCTATAGATTTAGCGTAGTTCCAATTTAGTTTAGACTTAGCTTTAGCTAGAATTTTTTTATCACCATTGTTTAAATGTATATAACTTAATTCATCTATTCTATCAATCGAATTTTCTAAAAATTTCCCCAGAATTCCTCCTGAAAAATAGAACATACCAATAATACCAATGGTTGATACCAAGTATTTCAGGTTGTTCACATTAACAGTGAAATCTAAATTGATTACTTCAATTAGATAATAGCAAGTGTAAGCCGATATAAGAAACATCGCTATGCTTGTAAATATTGGAAACCAGTGTGATTTACTTTGTAGCAGCACTATAAATTTATTTTTCTTATTGAGCTCAATCTCGGATATCCAACTATCTACTGTAAGTAGCATGTTTTTAGCAACTATAGAATCTATATGCTCAATTTGAATAGTTATGATTTGTCCTTTAAATAATCGATATAACAACCTTGTGGAATTATTCGATTTGGCTTTATGTTTAGCAGCAATTTTAGAAGTTATATTTATTAAAATTTTATAAGGCTGAGGTTTCTCAACATTAGAAAGACCCAGAAGCACATTGAAAGTAATAACAATGTTTTCTACAGGGGAAGTACTGCTTTTGTCATATCCTTGAAATCTGTCAATAGATGAAAAAACCTGCTTACTGTTATCAATATGAAATATAGTTATATTTTCGTTTCTACTTATTACTTCCCATTGAGCATAAGTTTGAACCATTTTATTATATAGTTGAACTATAGGTTCATTATTCACCTCGTAATTATCAGAGTAACTCCTTGATAAGCTTTCAGTTTTTCCAGTTACAGTATTATATAGAGCTTGTGCCAATTTATATGCGTTATCATCTTTAATTATTAGTTGCGTAGTGTCTTGAGTCATTATTAGTTATCCTACTAATTAATTATGATAACTCATCGTCTCCTAAGAGTTTGCTCTGAGTATTTTTTTAGCTCGAAAGATTATAGTGTTTTCTATAAATACTTTCAATCCATATAAAAACAAAAAAAGCCACCCCCTAAAGAGTAGCCTTCTCATCAATTATTACCTAACTTCTATTAACTCACTTCTTTCATCTTTTGCTTAAGCATCGGCTTCAGGAACTCACCAGTATATGAGCCTTTGACTTCTGCTACTTCCTCGGGCGTACCTTCAGCGATAATAAGTCCGCCACCTTTGCCGCCTTCAGGGCCAAGATCAATCACCCAATCCGCCGTTTTGATAACGTCAAGATTGTGTTCGATGACCACGATGGTATTACCTTTATCGCGTAGAGTATGCAAGATATTGAGCAGCTTATCGATATCATGGAAATGCAAACCTGTGGTTGGTTCATCCAAGATATAGAGCGTCTGTCCGGTATCACGCTTGGCAAGCTCACGCGCTAATTTAACCCGCTGCGCTTCACCGCCAGATAGCGTTGGCGCAGACTGACCGAGGCGAATATAGCTGAGACCAACATCCATGAGCGCTTGCAGGCGACGATAAATCGCTGGAATGGCTGAGAAGAACTCAGTCGCATCTTCAACAGTCATATCGAGCACGTCCGCGATGGTTTTACCTTTATAGTGAATCTCTAAAGTCTCACGGTTATAGCGTTTACCTTCACAAGTGTCACACGGCACATACATGTCAGGTAAGAAATGCATCTCAACTTTGATCAGACCATCACCTTGACACATCTCACAGCGTCCGCCTTTGACGTTGAAGCTAAATCGACCGGCTTTGTAACCACGAGCCCGCGCTTCTTGCGTTTGTGCAAACATTTCACGTACTGGCGTAAAGACACCGGTATATGTCGCTGGGTTGGAGCGCGGCGTACGACCAATCGGGCTTTGATCGATATCGACCATTTTATCCAAATGCTCAAGACCAGTGATACTCTCATGCTTATCAGCGATGAGTGTTGACGCATTATTTAACTGGGTGGCTGCAAGTGGCATTAAGGTACGATTAATCAAAGTTGATTTACCAGAACCCGAAACCCCAGTGATACAAGTCATGATACCGATTGGTAAGGTCAAATCAACATCGTGTAAGTTGTTGCCGGATGCACCTTTTAGCTCAATGGTCATCGCGACTTGCTTGGGCTTAGCTTTACCTTTGACTTCCGACTCGATGGTTTTGGCTTTATGACGAATGCTTGGAATCTCGATTTTTTTCTTACCAGACATATATTGTCCAGTCAGTGATTCTTTATTGGCCATGATGTCATTGACCGTACCTTGGGCGATGATATGGCCGCCATGTACGCCTGCGCCGATACCAATATCGATGACGTGATCCGCTTGGCGAATCGCATCTTCATCATGCTCAACGACCAGTACCGTATTACCCAAATCACGTAAGCGCGTTAAGGTTTTTAGTAAGCGATCATTGTCACGCTGATGCAGACCGATTGACGGCTCATCGAGTACATACATGACACCCATGAGACCAGCGCCAATTTGGCTAGCCAGACGAATACGCTGCGCTTCACCGCCCGATAGCGTTTCAGCAGAGCGAGCAAGCGATAGATAATCAAGTCCGACACTGACAAGGAAATTTAGACGCTCATTAATCTCTTTAAAGATTTTTTCTGCAACTTCACCTTTATGACCGCCAATTTTTAGCGTTTTATAATAGTCAGCCGCATCACCGATAGACAGCTTAACGATTTCTGCGATGGTTTGGTCGTCTACGCGGACATTGCGTGATATCTCATTCAGACGCGCGCCATCACAGACGTTACACGTGGTATCCGCCAAATATTTTGCCAGCTCGTCACGGACTAGGTTACTTTGCGTTTTGGCATAACGACGTTCCAAGTAAGGCAGCACGCCTTCAAACGGTACAGTCTTATTGGTTTTACGACCGCGCTCATCGGTAAAGTTAAAAGTTAGTTTTTCTTTACCAGAGCCATGCATGATGAGATCTTGCTGCGCTTTTGGCAGCTCTTGCCACGGCGCATCCATATCAATCTTAAAGTGTTTACAAACAGTCGAAAGCAAACCAAAGTAATACGCGTGACGCTTATCCCAACCATTAATCGCGCCTTGATTGAGCGATTTTTCATGGTGGGTTATCAGTTTTTCGGCTGAGAAATACTGACGTTTACCGAGACCATCACAGCTTGGGCAAGCACCATACGGATTGTTAAAACTGAACATACGCGGTTCGAGCTCAGACACAGCGCGATCACAAACAGGGCAAGAATGCTTGGCTGACATGACCTGATTAGCATCACCGCCTTCTTTTGGATTGCCATCCATAAAGTGCAGCGTCACTAATCCTTGTCCTAAACGTAGGGCGGTTTCCAAACTTTCAGCAACGCGGTTGCCTAAGTCATCACGAACTTTAAAGCGGTCAACGACGACTTCGATGGTATGCTTTTTCTTTTTATCGAGTGTCGGTAGCTCATCAGTATCGTAGACATCACCGTCGACGCGTACGCGTACGAATCCTTGACCAATTAGCTGCTCAAGCAACACCGTATGCTCACCTTTACGCTCACGAACCACTGGCGCAAGTATCATTAATTTTGTGTCATCTGGCAGTGCCATGATTTGATCAACCATTTCGGTGACCGACTGCGCCACCATTGGCTCATTGTGCTCAGGGCAAAAGGGCGTACCGATACGCGCATAGAGCAGACGCAAATAGTCATAAATCTCGGTAATGGTACCGACTGTTGAGCGCGGGTTATGGTTGGTTGATTTCTGCTCGATAGCAATCGCAGGAGATAGGCCTTCGATACTATCGACATCCGGCTTCTCCATTTGCGATAGGAACTGACGTGCGTAGGCCGATAAGCTCTCGACATAACGGCGTTGCCCTTCAGCATAAAGCGTATCAAAGGCCAGCGATGATTTACCAGAACCTGATAAACCAGTAATCACCACAAATTTATCTCGTGGAATGTCTAAGTCGATGTTTTTTAGATTGTGCGTACGTGCGCCGCGTATTGCGATATGGTCATGTGCCATTATTAATAGGTTTCCTATTTGCTAAAATAATATATAAAAAATGTCTAAGTGTTAAAAGAACGAATAGTGTTAAAAAAATAAGGTCGAGTGGGTTAATCAAAAGCTTCAATGGTTTTAAATTTATATTGCTTTATAAAAGGTTAATAACTTTTTAAAGCAATATAAAGCAATATAAAGTAAAGCGATATAAACGGTTATCTTAATGCTTTATCATCTTAAACGGTTATCTAGAATGGCTATTTATAACAACATATAACCACGTCTTCTAAATACTGTCTCTTTTGGCCAATCTTTTGAGGTTTTTCTTTGTTTTATATTTTATAAGTGTTTTATCAGTCCGGAAAAGCAATAGTCATCATGTCTGGTTGCGTAACGATGGTTGTATATTAACGCTTGCGACGCTTTACTTTATTGTCATGGTAGCAGCATTATTCAAGGTATCGTGACGCATCAGATGCACTTGGTAACAAAATTCTTGTCTAATATGAAAGGCTTAAGTTGATGTTAGGTGGGAAGCGATAGTCATAAGACAAAAGTCTCGGCAACCAAACGGCGAATGTCTTATACTAGGGGGCTTAATTTTTAGGCTAGAGTTTTGATAGCGTCATAATAGTATGAGCAGCGCAGTCGTGATAAATCAGCAATGATGAACCAGTGAGGCAAATATGAATAGCGTAGAAAAACGGGCAATCCTTGGGGTCGGTGGTATATTCGCCTTGCGGATGATTGGCTTGTTTATGATTGTGCCAGTATTTTCTGTGTATGGTGATAATTATGCGCATGCCACACCGTTTCTGATTGGTTTGGCGGTCGGTATTTATGGATTAGGGCAGGCTATTTTCCAGATACCGATGAGTCTTGCTGCGGATAAGTTTCCCCGTAAACCTATTATATTCTTAGGTCTGATATTATTTGCGCTTGGCGGTATGATTGCTGCTAATGCGACTGATATTTATGAAGTTATTATTGGCCGGGCGCTGGCAGGTAGTGGCGCGGTATCTGCGGTATTGATGGCATTACTCGCTGATGTGACACGAGAAGAGATGCGTACAAAAGCGATGGCGACGATGGGCTTGACCATTGCGACCTCTATCATGTTGGCTTTTGCTTTCGGGCCGTTATTGGTCGGCTCGCTTGGTATTTCCGGACTGTTTTGGTTGACATCAGGGTTTGCTGTTTTAGCCATGCTACTGCTATTTGTGGTACCTACGCCAATGAGAGTGCTCAAGCACAATTTGGATAATAAGTCGATTGGTCAGCAATTGGCCAGCGTGCTAAAAATCGGTGATTTAAACCGTTTGCATATCGGTATATTTGCCTTACATCTAACGATGACAGCGATATTTGTCATTTTGCCACATCAGCTGAGTGATGTGATGGGGTTGTCTGTGCGCCAGCAAGGCTTGGTGTATTTGCCATTGTTATTTATTGGCTTTGCCGTCGCCATTCCATTTATTATCATCGCCGAAAAGAAACGTAAAATGCGCCAAGTATTTCTAGGGGCGCTAGCGTTAATGACAGCCTCTTTGGCACTATTAGCATTCGGTAGTCATGTCGGGATAGGTATTATCTTAGGGCTATTACTCTACTTTATGGGCTTTAACTTACTCGAAGCCACCATTCCATCATGGATATCTAAGCGAGCGCCAGTAGCGAATAAAGCAACGGCGATGGGACTCAACTCATCCAGTCAGTTTTTCGGTGCTTTTGTTGGCGGGGCGATGGGCGGCTTATTGTTGACACAGCCAAATATGTTGGCGTGGGGCATACTTGCTATCATCATGGGGGCAGCGCTGCTCCTTATTATGCCTATTGCTCAGCCGCCTTATCTCTCGAGTACCACAGTCACTATCCCTAAGGGTATCAATATTCAAGACTGGTCACGTCAAATGCTGGCAGTAGATGGCGTGGATGAGCTGGTCGTCATGGCAAAAGAGCAAGTGGCCTATCTGAAGTTGGACAAAACCCAGCTGACAGATACCTCGCGACAAGAGCTGTCGCATCTAGCACAAAGCCCCCTAGATATTTAGACAAAAATTGGTTAAAGTAAATTCATATTACTGATAGTATTAATGTGCGGTGGACCAAATTGGCTCCATTAGATCATGATTAACACGATTCATTAAATTATTCATAAGTAAAAGGACGGTACCATGCGCGGAGTTAATAAAGTTATCATTATCGGTAACCTTGGAGCAGACCCTGAGGCACGTCAATTTAGTAACGGCGGTAGCGTGACCAATATTTCGGTTGCGACATCGGAACAGTGGACAGACAAACAAAGCGGCGAAAAAAGAGAAGCGACCGAATGGCATCGCATTTCATTGTTTAACCGTTTGGGTGAAATCGCAGCGCAATATTTGCGTAAAGGCAGTAAGGTCTATATCGAAGGTAGCTTACGTACCCGTAAATACCAAGATCCCAATGGTCAAGACCGTTATATTACCGAGATTCGTGCTGAGCAAATGCAGATGCTTGATGGCGCGACAGGTGGTGGCGGTCAAGGCGATAATAGCTTTGGTGGTCAAAACTCAAATCAGGGCAGTGGCGGCTATGGTAATCAAGGCGGTCAAAGCAATCAAAACAACTTTGGTGGTCAGCAAGGCGGCTACAATCAAGCTGGCGGTGCAGCAGCTCAAGGTATGGCACAAAGTGGCAATCAGGGCGGCTTCAATAACCAAAGCGCTCCTGCTCAGCCTAACCAATTTGGTCAGCAAGCGCAAAAGCCTGCACAACCAAAACCGACAGCCATGCCAGATGGTCCTGTAGATGACGATATACCGTTCTAAATCTTATATAATAAAAAGATATTGTATTTACAAACCCTTAGCTCATTGATATTACTATCATTGAGCTATTTTTATATCCAAAATGTATTAAGAGATTAGAGTTTATCGTTTAGGTTTACCATAAAACAGATTTATGTTTACAGTAGCTTATGAGTTATATCTATAAATGCTTTTTTTATAAGTCGGCTTTGGTTTACTTTATAAATAAAAAGATGTTTATATAAGGCGCTCTATATAAATAATATCGATGAAAATTAGCCCATATATTTACTTGGATTAACGATTTATTAATTTCAGTTATAAAAATATAATAATGTACTGTTGTTATCATTGATGTTTTTGTTTATATTAACTGCGCCTATAAGTTATTTAAGTTTATGATATATAAGTATATAAGCTATCTGTGTTTATTGGCATGCATATCAACACGATAATGAGTAAAATTTTAAATATTTGTCGATTTATAGATAAGGTTTGTTCATAAACTTCATGATTGTATTTAATGATGAAAGATAAGCTTGTAGTCGTTAATGTTTTAATCTTAGATAAATGATTCATTTTAAGCCCTTAGTAGTCAGTATTGTGTTTATTAAGGTCAACTTTCCTATTTTATAACTGGATTTACTATGAGCAAAAACAGCGCAATTGATTTAGACAGTTTAAACGTAGATGAGCTACGTGCCATCACTGAAAATGCCCAGCAGCTTATTGCTAAAAAACAGCATCAGCGTTTATATGATGCTTATGTGCAGTTTGAAAAAATTGCAGAAGACAGCAATGCGACCATCGAAGAGATTTTGAAGGCGGGTGAAACCCTAGAGAAGAAACGCAGTATTAAGTACCGTAATACCGACAATGCCGAAGAAACATGGACGGGTCGTGGGCGTAAGCCGACTTGGTTGGTCGAGGCGTTAGCAGCAGGTCGTAATGTTGAAGAATTTGCTATTTAATGAGTCATAGATAGCGCTTAGTGAATAAGCAAAGCAATAGATAGAAGTCAGTATGTTTTTTGCCAGTAATTTGGTGAAAAGATACTGGCTTTTTTTCTGTCATCTATAGGCCATTGTTTGTTATGATAATGACGTTTTTGTCTGATATAAGAGTTGTGCAACCGTGCCCCAAGTATCCACGTCGTCTCATAAGCGTCCCCGTAAGCTGTGGTGGCTGGTTGGGTTTATATTATTTGCGGTATTTGCGGTCTTGCAGATGCCAGCGTCTTGGTTATTAGAGAAGTATGCGCCTGATACGCCTTATGTACAGCATATCTCGGGTAATTTATGGCAAGGCTCTGCGATTTGGCAAATACCAAGCTCAGCGACTCCGCTAACAGGCACAGCGGGCTGGTCGTGGCAGCCTTGGTATTTATTATTAGGTAAACTGGGTGCAGAGGTCGATATTTATTCTGAGCAGACCAGACTCAACGGGCAAGTAAAGCTGGGTCTCAATTCATGGCAAATCGATAATATGAGCGGCAAGATTGCACCTGAAACTTTAGCTCGCGTTGTTGATTGGCAATTGCCAAATACGCCGATTCAAGTCAATGCAGTATCGCTAAAACGACACTCAGGCAGCAACTCAAATAATGAGTCGAGCAATAAGCGGTCTGGATTTAGTCAAGCAGATGGTCAGCTGACATGGGTCGGCGGTGAAGTGGGCTATCCTAGCGGCGGTAAGGTTTTTTATATCACCATGCCTGCGATGCGTGCTGAGCTGAGTGCGGAACAAAAGAATAATAAAAATTTGCTGCATGTTAACTTATTGAACAATCAAGATAAGCGCTTGGGTGACTTATATCTTGATGGGGACAATATGTTAGATGTCAGTTTGACCCAGCGTCTACTAGAAAACATGCCTGAGTATCAAGGACAAGCGCCGCAAGACACCTCAGTCGTCAGTGTTCGTCAGCCATTATTGGCTGGTTTGGGAGCGCGCTAGATGGCTAATACGAGCGCCACCCTAAAACCTATCGTCAATATTCTCAATCGCTTTTCAGGGTGGCTGTTGTTGTTGGCCATTGTTTGGCTATGTTGGACAGCAGCACGGCTATTATGGTTATTGATGGCGGCGCCTTTAGCACCTACATTGCCCTTAGCGCCATTGCAAAGCAGTACAACGTCAGGCAACGATAATAGTGGTCTGTTTGCTATTTTTGCCGACCCTGATCCTATCGCTGCAGCAGTGCAACCACCGCCTAATGTCGGTCTAAAAGGGGTATTGTTGGCCATACCAGAGAGCATGTCTTCAGCACTACTGGACGTCAATGGTGAAGTAAAAAACTATCGTATTGGCGATAGCTTAAAAGACAGCGGGTACACGTTGGTGGCAGTTGATTGGAACGCTGTGATCATCGCTGATGCCAGTGATAAGCAAACCGTTATTAGAATGGCTGATGCCATGCCACTGGATCAAAGCGATATGATGGCAGGCGCAGTCAGTAATCAGCGTTTGCCTGATAATAACATGTTGCCGACTGCTCCGATGCCAGTGCCAAGCAACGCGTCGCCAACCGATACAGACCCTACGGCAGAAAGCAGTAGTGAAGACAGCCCACAATCAGCGATTGAAGAGGCGGTCACTGAGCTGCAGGAAAATCCTGCCAGCTATCTGAGTAGAATGGGCGTGATGGCTTCAGGTGAAAGTTATCAAGTAACAGCAGCGATGCCAGCCAAACTTCGTAATCGTTTGGGGCTTGAACCGGGTGATAAGGTACTGACCGTAAATGGTCAAAGTGTGGGCAATAATCCTGCGCAAGATGCCAGCGTATTGCAGCAAGTGCAGCAAACCGGTGAAGCACAAATAGAGGTGCAACGGGGTGAACAGGTCATTACCATTCGTCAGCAGTTTTAATATGCTGTGACGATTGGTTGTTTTTTAATTTATATATCAGCGTCTTTATATAAAGCGCGCCATATAACGCACCATTAACTCAAACGCAAAGCGCCAAATTACTTTAGCCAACGTTGTTTTATCTCACTCACACTAAAACAGTGGTTTTAAAATACTCGCTATTCAGCTTTTGACCCAAAATCTAGCACATATTTAGCAACATCACTGCAGGTAGTTATCAATATGGTAAGTTCTCATAAATTTTCAGTCACGCCTTTGCACCATGTCTTGCATCGTCTGATGCGTATGTGCCGCCCTCTGTGTTTAGCGCTACCATTGTGGGCGGCCAGTACAGGTCTGGCGAGTGCTGAGAGTTGGAAGGTCAACTTACAAGATGCCGATATTAAGGCTTTCATTAATGAAGTGGCGACCATCACGGATCAGAACTTTGTTCTTGATCCACGTATTAATGGCAATGTGACAGTTATTTCTAACAAAGCCTTGTCGCGTGATGAGATTTATCAGCTATTTCTGAGTGTGATGCAAGTCAATGGTATTGCTGCAATCGACTCGGGGACGACGATTAAATTGGTGCCAGACAATGTCGCCAAACAGTCTGGCGTGGCGGTTGATTTGCGCGGTGATAGTGTTGGCGAAGCCTTGGCAACGCGGGTGATTTATTTGACCAACACTCAAGCGGCAGAAGTATTAGGCGTTATCCGTCCGCTGATGCCCCAGTCTGCTCATGCTGCTGCTGTGCCTGGTGTCAATGCTTTAGTATTGTCTGATCGTGCAGATAGCCTGAACCAATTAACGGCGCTTATCCGTGATTTGGACAGCAATGTGAATGATAGCTTGCATGTGATACCACTACGTCATGTCGATGCTGAGCGCATGATGGAATTAATAAGTGCTTTAGTGGCAAGTGCTGGCAGCGGACAGGCACAGGGTGGCAGCAACCAGCTCAAAGTAATAGCGGATACTTCTAGTGATAGGCTATTGGTGAAAGGTAGTCCTGAGATGATTGCTAAAGTCCAAGAGATGGTCGCTCAGTTGGATACCACGCCCACTAGACGCTTAAGCGGTCTGCGTGTCTTTCGACTAAAGTATGCCAGTGCAGGACACATCGCAGAGATGCTTCGCGGACTGTTGGCCAATCAGTCGATAAATAGTGCTGGCGCGACGTCTACCTTAGAGTCAGCATCGCTGAATGACGCCAATAATGCAGGTGCGGCGTTGACCAGCGCCGCGAGTGACGTTCTGAATAACAACACTGCCACCACATCGGTATCTGGTGGTGCAGGCTCTGGTAGTGCTAGCAGCGGTATTGGTGGTCGACCCTTTAGCATCATCGCTGATGAAACCCAAAATGCAGTCATCGTCAATGCTGCACCTGAGCTAATGTTTGAAATCGAAGATGCTGTCAATCAGTTAGATAGCCGTCGCGCACAGGTACTGATTCAAGCAGCAATTGTCGAGGTGTCAGGTGACGATGCGACTCAGCTTGGTGTGCAGTGGGCGCTTGGTAATGCCAATAGTGGTTATGGCGTTGTAAACTTTAATAACGCTGGCGCCAGCGCGGTGTCGCTTGCCGCCGCCGCGTTGTCAGGTGGCGGTGCTGCCAGTATTAGCGCAGCTGCAGGTTCGATAGCGGGCGCTTTAATTGGTATCGGTGATAGCAGCAAAGACAGCCAGGGCAATACCCAGTTTTATGGTGCTATCTTGCAAGCACTTGATTCTTCTACCAGTGCCAATCTGCTTTCTATGCCATCGATTTTGACGTTGGATAATGAAAAAGCCAGTATTTTGGTTGGTCAAAACGTACCTTTTGTCACAGGTTCTTATACCACCAGTGGTGACTCTTCGAATAACCCTTTTCAGACCATTGATCGCCAAGATATCGGTATCAATCTCAATGTGATTCCACATATCGGCGAAAATGGCACCGTGCGGTTAGAAGTCTCACAAGAAGTATCATCGGTGGTTCCTGGTAGTGCTGGAAACGCCAGCGGTTTGATTACCAATAAAAGTCTTATTAATACCACGATTTTAGCGGATGACCAGCAGACTATTGCGCTAGGCGGCTTGATGCGTGATAACACAACGACACGTCAACAAAAAGTCCCAGGTTTAGGCAATGTACCTTTGATTGGTCGATTGTTCCGTTCTGATAACGACACCACCCAAAAGAGTAACTTAATCATATTCTTGCAGCCAACCATTCTTCGTGATGGCGGCGCGGTCGCTAGCGTCACAGAGCGCAAGTTCAATCAAATGCGTGTGTTACAGCTGGTCATCGATAAAAACGGCACTATCAAACAGTTGCCATTAAGTGGTACAGAAGGCTGGAATGGCGACGTTAGTGCCGATTATGAGCTGATGCCGCTGAACCCACTCATCCCTAAGCGTGACCAAACGCCAAAACCAGCACCGCAGGGCTTTACTAAGGTAGACAGTCAAAGTACTGGCATGACTACTTATCCTCTCAATCGCTAGTATCGAAACTCAACATCCATTCATTTAAATGAACAATGAATCTTGCAATAGCTAGAGCCCTGTACGGTGTGATGAATCAGCATGACACCGTACATTAGCTTGCGCTTTCATAACACGCTATAAACACAGCAGGTTTTATATCTAAGTATAATTAATATCATTAGATGGCCGAGCACACGTAAATAAGTGCCGATACTATAAGACTGAAATCGCCATAGGACTAAATAAAAGTAACAATGATGTTAAGCGTGTGCGCCATTGCTCTACGTAACCCTCAGACGAGCAAGAAATACCATAAAGGATAATGCAAGAAAGGATAGGATGATGGCAGAGCATATAAATAAAAAAAAGTGGTTGGTGTTAGGAGCTGTTGCCACAGCATTATTGATTATTCCTCGGCGCAGCAGTCGAAAGACTGAGACTGAGCTTTATAATATAAATAGAAAAAAGAACACAGAGAAAAGTAACACTGAAAATATGGCTGTAAAGTAAATGACATTAGCCTTCTCATACTATATTTAGCTGAAAAACCAAAACTTAGCGATAAAGCCATAATATGGAATTTCTTTATGACGATCCTCGACTCATTGAGTACTACCGATGAAGCACTGCCTGATATATATCCACTGATTGATACGCATACCCACTTTGATGCACCAGTATTCGATGAAGACAGAGCCACTCAGGTGCAAAAAGCCTATGCCCAAGGGGTTCGCCATCTGGTGTTAGTGGGATATTTATATCGTCATTTTGATCGTATGTATGAGACTGAGCAATCTGTGAATAAAATGACTCAGCCTATAGAAACGAGTGATAACCAAGCACAATCTTCTTTGAATACTCATATTGCTTTGGGGTTACATCCTTTTTATATTGACCAGCACACAGAAAAGCATTTAACAGACATGGAACAAAAAATTGCCGCCAAGCGCCCACTTGCCATTGGAGAAATCGGCTTAGATACTTTTACTGATGAGATGAAAGAGCCTGAGGCCTTTGCCAAACAAGAGCGGTTCTTTAAGGTGCAATTGGACATGGCAGTGACGCATAAGTTGCCAGTGATGCTACATATTCGTAAGGCACATGCAGAGGCGCTTGCCATACTAAAAGCACATGATTATGACGCGCATAAGCTTGGCGGTATCGCCCATAGTTTCAGTGGTGGTGAGCAAGAGGCAAAAGCATTTGTAAAATTGGGCTTTAAACTTGGGGTTACGGGGCAAATCACTAATCCCAATGCTAAAAAGCTACGCCGCGCCATTCAAGCAGCTGTCGACAGCTATGGGGTTGAGTGTTTGGTGATAGAAACAGACTGCCCTGATATGACTCCTATCATGTGTCAGACATCGGATAATAGTCAGTCAGCGCTCGGACAAAGCCCAGATAACGAGTGGGGTGATGCGCCTAACCATAACAGAAATGTACCTGCCAACCTGCCATGGGTGTTGTCAACTCTGAGCGAGTTACTATCAGTACCAGCTGCCGAACTTGCCCAGCAGCTATGGAAAAATAGCTGCAATGCCTTACAAACTGACTGGGCTTATCCAGTATAATTATTAATCTCAACGTTGGTTTTCTGACTGTTATACTGTCTGATTATGACAGCAATGATTAAAACCATTATTAATATTGTCGTTAACGCCGTTATGACATTAGTGGTTGAGCCAAATACATTAAAAGCAACAAATACAATTTAAATGAGCATTCAATCTGTGATGAGAGATACAAAAAAACGTGAGGAATTGGTTCTAGAACCAGTGAATGCTGGGGCTTTAAGAGGGCAAGAGCCTTTGACGCACCTGTTAAATAATGATCAGTTAGATGATAGCTCTCATATGGATAATGTGCTGCATGAAAAGCCTGATTATCATGAAGAGGCTGAATATGATGAAGAGCAGTATGAACGCCGCTTTCAGGGTACGCGAACACTATATGGCTCGTCAGCGGTAGATACATTTGCTGCATCTCATGTGTATGTGATTGGCGTTGGTGGCGTTGGTTCTTGGGCAGCAGAAGCGTTGGCGCGTACGGCAGTTGGCAGCATCACTCTCATTGACTTGGACGTGTTGGTTGCTTCTAATGTCAATCGTCAGCTGCCGGCGTTAGACAGCACTTTTGGTCAAAGCAAAATTGGGGCGATGGCGGCGCGTATGCGTGAGATAAACCCTAAAGTCCACTTACATTTAATCGATGATTTTTTGACAGTGGATAATGTCGCAACCTTACTGCCGACTCGAGAGGAAGCCAAAGCCGCTGCTCAACAAGGTAAGCCTATTGTGGTTTTAGACTGTGTAGACGATATGAGCGCCAAGCTGGCAATTGCACTGCATTGCCGCTTTAATAAATTAAAGCTGATATGTGCCGGTGCTGCAGGTGGCAAGGTGGATCCAAGTCAGATTACAGTGAGCGACCTACGAGACAGTTATCAAGATCCGCTGTTGGCCAAGTTACGTAATAAACTGCGCCATGAAAAAGGCATCAACAGTGCCATGAAAGAAAAGTTCGGTATTAGATGTGTGTATTCTACAGAGCCACCACGGGTAGATAAAAGCTGTCAAACTGGCGGGTTGCACTGTGGTGGATACGGCTCAGCCGTCGTTGTTACCTCAGTAGTGGCGATGATTATGGTGAGTGAAGCATTACAATTATTGATAAAACAGACGGACGTCAAGCATAGCGTCTGAGATTATTAAATGGAGTCCATCTTGTCTACAACCAACGTGCCCAAGCAGAGCTATCCAGTAGCCTTTGATGAAGTAGAACGCATCAATAGGCTAAAAAAGTATCAGGTGCTAAATGACAATGATGAACCAGCATTTAAGCGTTTGGTTGATCTTGCCAAGCTGTTTTTTGATATGCCTATCGTCACCATCACCTTTATGGATGAGAAAACGCAGTACTTAAAGTCCGGTCACGGGCTAGGCGGTGTCTGTAGAACCTCGCGTGAAGTGGCTATTTGTAATTATACAGTGCTATCCAATGAAGTGTTTGTGATAGCAGACTTGTCAAAAGACAGTCGTTTTAGCCAAAACCCACTGGTTATAGATGATCCTTACTTGCGCTTTTATGCAGGCGCACCAATCATCCTTCACGAGGATAATAAGAGTTTTCGCTTAGGTTCCTTATGTGTCATGGATACCAAACCTAATCATGACTTTGGTGAGCAAGACGCGAAGGTATTGGCACAGTTTGCGATGATGGCGGCAGATGCTTTGCAGCTGCAGGATAAGCAGCGCGATGCCAAGCATGCCAATGAGATGAAATCGGATTTTTTGGCCAACATGAGCCATGAGATACGCACGCCAATGAATGGTATTATCGGTATGGTAGACATGCTGAGTGAAACCAATCTCAGCTCTGAACAGCAAGAGTATATCGATAATATTAAAGTTTCCAATGAGCACTTGATGGCCATTATTAATGGTATTTTAGACTTATCGAAAGTTGAGTCTGGCAAGATGACCATTGATTCTATCCCATTGAATTTATCATCGTTATGCAATGAGGTGGTCAGCCTTTTTGCTATCAAGGCACGTCAGCGAGGGTTGGTTTTAGACTATCATTATACTGAGTCGCTATCGCCATATGTGCAAGGCGATCCAGTACGGCTCAAGCAAATCATCGCCAATCTGGTCAATAATGCCATTAAATTCACTCGTGAAGGCGGACACGTTAGCATCAATGTCACACATGTGCCCAACTGTCATTGCATCGATGAAGAGAGCAGCGATGACGCCAATGTTGATACTCAAATAGACAAAATGCTTGAATCCTCTGTCAACGTGACTAACCATGCAGCAATCGATAATGACACGGTCTATCACGAGCATATGACGTTATGTATTGAAGTCACAGATACTGGCGTCGGTATCAAGCCTGAGTCTTTGGATGCGATATTTGATGCTTATGATCAAGCGGATAAATCGACACATCGTCTGTATGGTGGTACTGGTCTAGGGCTGTCTGTTTGTAAGTCTTTGGTTGACTTGATGGGTGGTCATATAGAGGTGGATAGTGAGGTGGGTGTTGGTACAACATTTAGCGTTTTGTTGCCGCTACCGACGCTCGATTCGGATAAATACGATACATGGCAAGATTCAATCGATGTTACCAGTACAGAGCCAAGTCATGAGCGCGCCGGTCATATACTGTTGGTTGAAGATGATACGGTCAATGCCATCATCGCCAAAAAAGCGCTGACCAATAGTGGACATAAGGTCACGCATGTCACTGATGGGCAGCAAGCGCTTGAAATTTTTGCTCTATCGCCCGAGCGTTATGATGTTATCTTAATGGATCATCATATGCCCATTTTGGATGGTGTACAGGCAACGATCAAGCTACACGAGCTTTATGATCCACAATCGTTACCACCCATCATCGCTTTGACTGCCAATGCGATGGATGGTGAGCGCGAAAAGTATCTAAACGTTGGTATGCAAGATTATTGCACCAAACCTTTCAAGCAAGAGCAGTTAAACGCTTTGGTGCAGTACTGGTTGATACAGCGCTCATCCATGCAAGAGTAAGACAGTCAGTGTTGTTAAAAGCATCAATGTGACAAGCATAAAAAAAGCTTAACCGCTTTAATAAGTGGTTAAGCTTTTTTGTTAAACGTCAAATAAGCGCTAGATGATGCTTTTAGACATCAATACTGCCTTAACATGAATGACGTCCTAATACTGAAAAGCATTATCGTTATGAGCTAACGCGGGTTTGATAATCACCGGTACGGGTATCGACACGAACCACCTCACCTTGCTGTACAAATAGAGGTACGCGAACCACAGCGCCAGTCTCTAGTGTCGCAGGTTTGCCGCCACCACCTGAGGTATCACCACGTACGCCAGGATCGGTTTCCGTAATTTGTAACTCAACGAAGTTAGGCGGTGTTACTGATAATGGTACGCCATTAAATAGGGTAATCACACACAGCGCATTGCTATTGTCTTTTAGCCATTTTAGTGAATCACCAACGGCTGTCTTGTCCGCTTGTAGCTGCTCAAAACTCTCAGGATGCATAAAGTGCCAAAACTCACCATCGTTGTATAGATAGTTCATTTCAGTGTCTAAGACATCAGCGGCTTCCAAGCTCTCGCCTGATTTAAACGTTTGCTCTAATACCTTACCGCTGCGAAGGTTACGCAGCTTAACGCGGTTAAAAGCTTGGCCTTTACCAGGTTTGACGAACTCATTTTCAAGAATGGCACAAGGGTTGCCATCTAGCATGACTTTTAAACCAGCTTTAAATTCATTAGTAGAAAAACTTGCCACAAGAGACTCCTAGGGGTTGGGAAGTAGGGGTTGTAAATATGATCGTTCAGTCGTTGGATATAGGGCTTACTGTGTCAAAAATGACGGTAATACTTGCTATTTATAATATCTAGGGTGAATAATATTTGATGATGGATGGTTTTCAGTAATATCCAATATCATTCATCATTAGCGTCGTTAATCACCAGTATCTAAGATAGTTACTATCTATACCAGTTAGGGTCTATATTTATCGGTTAAATCCTATACTTTGATAGGGCAGACACTAAGAGCGTATAATATCGGCTTTTGGGCACAGGTAGTAGGCTGTCATGATAAACCATTTAATCACACAAAAAAACTGGCAAACGCAATTATCCGAAGCCATTACGTCTGTCGATGAGTTGCTGGCCCTCTTAAAGCTTGAATCATTGCGCTCGGAGGTCTATGTGCCGAAACATTTTGAGCTGCGAGTGCCGCGTGCTTTTGTGGCAAAAATGACGGTTGGTGATCGAGAGGATCCTTTGCTTAAGCAAGTACTGCCAAACCAACAAGAACAAATCAAGGTGACAGGTTATGTGGCAGATCCATTAGGCGAAAACGACCAAAATCCAGTAAAAGGCTTACTGCATAAGTACCAGTCTAGAGTGCTGTTAACCATCACAGGTGCTTGTGCGATTCATTGCCGATACTGCTTCCGTCAGCACTTTGACTATAGCGCCAATATGCCCACAGCCGATGCCAAAGAGCATATTATTGACTATATCACTGCCAATCCTGATATCAATGAAGTGATTTTGAGTGGCGGCGACCCATTGAACGTGACAAATAGGCGCTTATTCTTATGGTTAGATACGTTGGAGGCAATTCCGCAGCTGACGACCATACGTCTGCATACTCGGTTGCCATTGGTCATTCCAGCGCGCTTAGATGATGCACTGCTAGAGAGACTGTCTCAGAGCCGCTGTCAGATTGTCATGGTGATTCATTGCAATCACGCCAATGAGATAGATGTGCTGACAGCCGAGTATTTGCAGCGAGCCAAAGCAGCTGGCATTACTTTGTTGAATCAAGCTGTTTTACTAAAAGGTATTAACGACAGCGTAGAGGCACAAACACAGTTAAGTCAGCGTTTGTTTACTAGTGGCGTGCTGCCTTATTACTTACACGTGCTTGATAAAGTAGCAGGTGCTGCACATTTCGATAGCGACGAACGGTCATCAATTGAGCTTTACTGGTCATTATTGGCTGCATTACCAGGCTATCTAGTACCAAAGCTAGTAAGGGAACTACCGAATAAACCTTTTAAGGTACCGATTGACATTTACAATAACCATTAATATGCGCAATATGGTATATTGAAAAATTAATGAACAAAGAATGGCTATTGAAGAGTGGGCAGACTGGTTTCTAATAGAATTAAAACTGTAAAGTCAAATTCGGACTTTTATATCAAGGCAAGTATGTTGGATTGATGGGTACTCGAGTCATCAATAAAGAGGGTGCCAAAAAAGCAATAAGGTAGTGTTTATAAATAGCAGTACCTATAAACAGCACGGATAAAAATACCGACCACAATGATGGATTAAGTGGGTTTGATGGTGTTTTTATTTTTCGTCTGCTATTAGGTCGTGTCGTATATCTGATGCACTCTTCTATCGTCGTTCCTAGTTTGTTTTTTTGCCATATCTTTCTAATTTGTATGATTGAAAGTTTTGGCATTTTGCAAAATAAAGCTATTCGAAACTGTTCGAATTCATAAAAAGCTACTAGGAATATTAAGGATGATAACCCTATCGACCTTTCAAGAGTATCTAACTTCTACAGAGGTAGAGCCAACAGCGCTGCATCAGTCCTTTAATAGTCAGCAACGACATCTGTTAAAACAGCTGACCAGTCTACCGTCGCAAACAGAAAAAGAACAAGCCGAGCAATTAGAAGCTATTCTTGCAGAATTGCGAGTAGCGGACGTAGATGAAAAACAGCGTATCAAACTAACAGCTATAGTGATTGACGCAGCGGAACAACTGATTGCTACCTTGCGCCAGCATTATATCTACGAGACAGGGGCATTAGATGAAGAGCAACTGGGTCATATGGCTCAGATTCAGTCGCTATACTATCTCATTATCATGGTTTACGATGGCGTTATCCGCCGTGAGATATCACTGCTGGCCAATCATGACAGACAGCCGTCCAAGAATGTTTGGCAACGTTATTTAAAACATGATCAATCTTCGCCAATTACGCTATCTATCGCAATCTACCAGTCGCTACTGATGTATCAAAGACTGTTAGGCGAAGAGACATTGTGCTACCAAAAACCCTCTTCTTATTTATGGTCTAAAATCAATCAACTGTATCATCTCGCTCATCAGCAGCGTGCCACTGGCATTGACTTGAGCGTATATACGGTCACTCAGCGTGCTGATAATATACATCGTTTGTACTGTCAGATATGTTTGCACAGCCTATTAAACGTACGAGCCTTTCGCCGACCTAATATTTTATTGGTGCAGCGTCTATTGCCTGAGTGGGCTGAGCATCTCGTTGCGACGCTAGAGCCTCATACTGAGACACGGGTTTTCGTTGATTTACGAGATGACCAGCCGCCCACCTACTTAACTGCCAACTCTACAATCAATCCCTATGAGGATCGGCATGACTGCTTGTTTATAGAGCTTGCGCCGATGGTTGAGTATCTTAAATCACGCAAGCAAGTATTAATCGATGAAGATAGTGAAGGGGTTGAGAGTTGTTTGCTCAACAAGATATCCATGGCGGTTGATTATCGCTACCTAAAGCCACGACTCACACAACCAACCATTGATAAGCTTAAGCAACAAGCTGTGTTGATGAGTGGTTTCAATGATATTCATTACCGGGTGAGTGACTCGCGCCGTTTTACCAATCTAATCGTGACCAAGTCATTACCAGAAGGACAGCGACCGCACTACGATACCTTTACCAACAATCAAGACAGTAGTGTGGTTTTAAATGTTGAGACGTTTGATCGCAATGATGAGATGTCGATATTCCGCTCACTGAGACTGGCTGCATCAACAGAATCTGCTTCAGCGCATAAGGATAGTACTCTACAAAAGGCGCTACCAGTAGGACGTGTGGGTTCAGCAGTAGATAGGAATTCGATTGCTGGCAAGGGTAAAGGTAATCAACCAATTGCTGATGACAAGAGCACTGATGACAAGAGCGTTGATAGTAAGAATGTAGACGACAAAAAGGCAACGTCACCATTTCCTTTACAGGTTATGAGTCTTGTTTTACTGTGTCGCTCTGAGACAAAGGATACAGCTGATTGGTCCATGGGCATGGTACGTTGGATTAATCTCGATGCTAAACATCCTGAGATTGAGTGGCAAGTGCTCGGACATAGCTTAGTTGCTTGTGGTCTACGTCTAGATGGCAGAGGCGTGCGGAGTCGGCATTTTGTACCGGCGTTTATCGTTGGCAAGGATGAGCAATTACAAACCATCGCAAGCTTAGTCGTGCCAACCTCTCACTTTAAAACCAACGACAGAGTCGTCTTACGTATCAATAATCAGCAAACGTCACTACGCTTGCTAAACAGATTATTGATTACCGATGAGTTCAGCCAGTATGAAGTGGTGCAGATATAGCGAATCCACCCATATAGCAACTAAGTTAATCTGCAGTTGGTTAAATTATTGTCTATAATGACTGAAATTGTTACTCTAGCTTTGTATGATACTGACAGCAATGCCAAAGTCGAGCAAACAAGTCAGCTAAGCTGAAGCGTTAAGCTAGTGTGATAGTAGTAATTGCGATAAGGTTTACACTCCATGGTGTTCGCTGTGTTAGATTGTTTTTTTGGTAGAGGTAAACGTTTCGTTTGTCGGCTATCGGTTATAAGATATCTATTAAAGATAAAAATACGATCATAAGATTAAAAGGCTTCCTATGCGCACTCAGTCCACTCTAAACTTATTAGTCATCAATGATGATCAGCTCTATGCTGAGCGCCTTGTGCATTTGCTAGGTTCTTATTATGACAGTGTGAATCTGGGGTTTTTGGACGATAAAGAAGAGCTGTTAAAGCTGCTACGCCAACCATGGGATGTATTGGTTTTTGGTAAAGCCTATGATATGAACTTCACCGATGTGGTGGGGCTTGTTCAGGAGCAAAGCATTGATTTGCCAATGATTTGCTTGATGAGTGAAGAGATGGCAGCGACTGCTCGTAATGATGAGGGGTTGCCCGCTATTGTCAGTGGCACCATGGTCAAAGCACTCAAAGTAGAGCAAGAGATGGCAATAGTGATGGCTATCTGTCTACAGCATGACAATTTGCGTAGTCGCCGCGAATTAAAAACATTGCGCCATGTTCTCTCTGAAGCAGAGCAGCGTGCCAATGTGCTTATTAAGAACTCTAAAAGTGCGGTTGCCTATATCGATCAAGGTATTCATATATTTGCCAATGATCCTTATTTGCAATTATTCGGTTTTAAGTCGCTGAACGATGCCATAGGGGTACCTATTGTTGACTTAATTTCTGGGGGCGATAATGTTAAAAGCGTTAAACAGTTCCTAAGTCGGTTTGATAAAGGCAATCGTAAAGACGTTGAGTTTGAGTTCGAAAGCAAACGTACCGATGGCAGCACCTTTGCAGCAAAATTACAGTTGGCCTCGGCAAGCTTAGAGGGTGAGCCGGTGACGCAGGTAATTATCCAGCAGAACACTGCTAACAGTGCCGAGGTTGCCAAACGTCTCGCTGAAGCTGAGCGCAAAGATAGCTTAACGGGGATTGATAATCGCCGCGGTTTCGAAGAGCAGATGGCAATCGTGCATCAGCAAGCACGGCAAGGTGCACTGACGGCTGGGCTATTATATATTCAGCTTGATAATGTGGGTAAGATTAGAAGTAGTTTGGGTCTGCAAGGGATAGATGCTACAGTGAAGCAAGTGGCCTATGCGCTCAATGAGTTGGTAACAGACGGGCACGTTAGCCGCTTTAGTGATACAGCCTTTACGGTCATCGTCGAAAACAAGACAATGACAGAGCTTCAAGCACTTGCTGAAAAAATCGGTAGCCGTATCAGTGAGATGTTCATTGAAGTGGACAAGCGCACGACCAGTACCACGGTTAGTATCGGTATTGTGAAAATAGAGAAAAACACTGCTGAGCCAAACATATTGCTCGAACGTGCCATGGATGCCATCAATCAGATTATGATAGAAACCTCCAATCATGGTGGTACTTATCACCTGTATGATCCAAGCGAGCACGCCAATAGTGACGATCATGCACTTGCCGAATCCTTGGTCGATGCCATTACCAACAATCGCTTTGAGCTGACATTTCAGCCGATATACGATATCAATAATGACCGTAGCGACTTTTTTGAAGTGTATCTACGCTTACCACTGGCAGATGCTGACAACACCGTACTCACTCCTGATCAATTTATGGCGGTTGCCAAAACGCATCATTTACTTGAAAAAATAGATCGTTGGGTACTCATAAATGCCTGTAAGAAAATAAACGATGTGCGTAAAACCCATCCAGAAGCCAAATTGCTGGTGCAACTGACCAGCGCTTCTTTGGTAGATAAAAAGCTGCCTAGTGTGGCAAGTCAGCTGATAAAAGCAGTGGGCGGTACCGCTGGAGTATTGACAGTACAATTTAATGAAAAAGACATCTCAGACCATTTAACTGTCGCTAAAACTCAATTTTCAGCATTGACACAAGTCAGCTGTCAACTGGGTATTAATAATTTTGGCTCTTCTGCAAAATCTGTGGAGATTGCCAACTTTGTACAGCCAGATATGGTACGTTTGGCACGTAGCTACGTACAAGGTATCGACTCAGAAGATAACTTAAACACGGTCAAGTCATTGATTGTGCGTACTAAAGAAGTCAGTGTCGATGTGTTGATGCCTTATATTGAAGATGCAGCAACGATGTCTGTCGCTTGGAGCGTGGGTGCCCGCTATCTACAGGGTTATTATTTAGAGGCGCCTAGCAGTACAATCAAAATCTCGAATTAGATTGTTAAACCAAAGGCCCGAGTGATGGCTTTGAATCAAAGCATCCAGCTAAAGCCATCTGGTTATTCAATAGACCCTAATCCTACAACTGAATGTTCATCCTAGCGTTATTTATCGGTTGAGATACTGATTCATAACGCTGTGTTTTTTTATAAATAGCTATCTATGAGTGTGGACAATGTGTGCTTTGTATGTCATTCAATATCATGTTTTGCAGATGACATATTCATAAGTTATTGGCTGCATAAGTCTATTTAACCAATTCACTGATAGATAGCGCTCCTCAACTTAAGATTGTCAAAAATGTCTATCCTTAGTAAGTATCTATTGGGCGGTTTTATTGCCGCTATTTTATTGCTCAGCGCTTGCGGCGAACGTACACCACCTGACCACCGTGCCCCTGTGACATTGCCGTTATATACTGAGGGTGATGCCGATAACGGCGCTATTATTTATCAAGATGCCTGTGGTCAATGTCATCAGCTGAATGCTGGCCTCAATAAAAAAGGGCCACAGCTGATGAATATATACGGTGCAAAAGCAGCAGAGCTAGACGACTATACTTATAGCGAAGGGCTTAAGACATCAGGTTGGATATGGGATGCTGAGACGTTAGATCCTTATATCGCTGATGCTCCCAATACTATGCCAGATTCAAAGATGCTTTCGGATCCGATGCCTGATGCTCAGGAGCGAGCAGATGTGATTGCTTATTTGTCCACGCTTCGTGCAGCGCCACCGATTGAAGAGAATGCTAAGTAACTACTGACTTAACAGTCTTATAATTATTAATCAAAAAAACGAGCCAATAATTGACTATGATTCATGCAGCTATAGATAGAACACAGACCTCCGTATCTCAGTCAGTATCGTCAGCAGTCAATGATTCTGCTCCTGATGCTGCCCATGGCGCTGCCAACTATCCCCGCAACCAGCAAAAAATTGCTCAGCTCATGATGCAGTTAAATCAAATCGTGCTAGACAAACCGCAGGCTATCAAGTTGGCGCTGAGCGGCATACTGGCAGGTGGGCATCTATTGTTGCAAGATTTGCCGGGTATGGGAAAAACGACGTTGGCACAAGGCTTAGCGCAGCTGCTCGGTCTGAGCTTTAGCCGCGTGCAGTTTACCAATGACATGCTGCCGGCAGATATTTTGGGTATGAGCATCTACGATCAAAGCAAACAGCAGTTTGAATTTCGTCCCGGCCCCATCTTCACTCAGCTATTGCTGGCAGATGAAATAAATCGCTCTAGTCCTAAGACCCAAAGTGCATTACTAGAAGCGATGGAAGAGCGTCAAGTGACACAAGATGGGCAAACCTATCCGTTACCACAGCCATTTTTCGTCATTGCTACGCAAAACCCATTGCAGCAAGCGGGCGTTTATCCATTGCCTGAATCGCAACTAGATCGGTTTTTATTGTGCTTGTCGCTAGGATATCCATCACCTGCCGCTGAGCGCGAGCTATTAAAAGGTCAAGACCGCCGCGAGCTATTAAAAGAGCTGCCCGCGGTACTTGATACGCAGGCTGTATTATTAGCGCAACAAGGTGTCAAGCAAGTGTATGTCGCGGATGTAGTGTTAGATTATCTGCAAAGACTGGTCGCCAAAACACGTGCAAGCTCTGAGTATCATGGTCTTTCACCACGTGGCGTACTGTCGCTACAGCGTGCTGCGCAGGCTTATGCTTATGTATCAGGGCATATGGAGGTCACGCCTGAAGATATCCAAGCCGTGTTTGCTGCCGTCACCGATCATCGCCTCGGTCAGCGTTTTGTACCCGCGCATGTGACTGGTGGGCAAGCGATGCAGACCATCGCCCAACGTATTTTGGCAGAAGCGCCTGTTATTGTTTGACCATTTTTTTACTCATAATAGATTCACTTCCAAAGCTGCTCGTTTATTAGCGATAAGACTATTAATTTTGAAAATAGGGTAGTCATGAGTCTTTTGCCAAAAGTCTTCACCATACCAGCTAGTTCCGCATTACGCCGTTGGTTTGCCGCGCGGGCACCAAAAAGCGATAGCGCCACGCTCAATTTGCGTAATGTCTATATCTTTTTTAGCCGCGAAGGGATGCTATATGCGGTGTTATTAATTATCACTTTTATTGCTGGTATCAACTATGGCAATAACTTGGTGTTGGGTCTGTGTTTTTATCTGGTCAGCGTTTGGCTTATCAGCTTTCATGTGACCTTTGCCCATATCTCAGGTCTTAAAGTACAGTTAATAGAAGTGACCATGGCAGAAGCAGGTGCGCCTGTCTGGGTGACCTTGCAACTGATTAGTGAAAGCCGTCAACCAAGACGGCAGCTATTATTTAGCTTTGAGCAGGCTGACGGCCAAGCAAATAGTAAGGCTAATAGTAAGATAGATAAAAAAGCCAGTAAAAAAATAAAAAATAGCATTAGTACTCAAGAGTCGATACTAATGACACGACTGCAAGGCGAGCAAGTGATTCGTTTGCCTGTACAAACGCACAGTCGTGGGCAGCTGATATTACCAAGATTAACCATCAAAACCGTTTATCCGTTAGGTATTATGCGCGCATGGTCTTATGTCTACTTTGCCCGTAGCGCTTGGGTGTATCCAAAACCTGAAGTCTTTGATTGGCAAGCACAGTATGCGCTAGCCAATGAAAAAGATCTGCCAACAGGTGGGCAATATCAGCAAGGTCAAGATGATTTTGAGCGGCTCGACAACTATATCGAAGGTGAGTCGCTGGCCCGTGTGTCGTGGGGGCATGTGGCACGAGGTCAAGGCATGTTTACCAAGCATTTTGCCGATCCGGTCGGTCATGAGCAAACGTTGGATTATGCCGATATGCCAGCCGCGCATCATGAACAAAAACTGGCACAGCTGGCTTATGGTGTACAGACATTGGGTGAGCTGGGCGTACCCTTTACGATGCAACTACCGCAAGATAAATCTGCCGGCGCGGCGATGGGGGCAGGTGACAGCTTTGTACAAACGTGCTTGCTAAGGTTGGCAAAAGCGTCATGAATAACTCTACACAGCCTTTATCAAAAAAAACGATAGCGTCATCGAGTCGCTTTGATAAAGCAGACGTTATAAAAACTGCCAGCTTTGAGCAGCTGGCCTTGGGTCATCATCGCAGTGCACAGATAGTACACGGCGAAAAGCCAAGCGGATATGCCAAATTTTTTGCTTTGCCTGCCTACTATTGGGTGTTGATCGCCCAAGTGGTCATTATCTTACCGCATGCAGCGCATTTGCCGTTATGGCTAATGGGTTTTGCGGTGGTCAGTATTATTGCTCAGCTGCCGCGTGTGAAAGCGCGATTTAGAAAAACAGCGCATCTAAAACGCGTCTATCAGGGCATGCAGATGCTCGGGTTTTTGTTAGGGCTGGCAGGGCTATGGCTGACTTATCACACCGCTTTCGGCCTCGATATGGGTGTGGCGTTTTTGGTGCTATGCTTGATTAGCAAGCTGTGGGAGCTTTATAAGCGCCGTGATGCCTATGTGGTATTAAATTTATCGCTATTTGTCCTCGCCGCGCTGTTTTTGATGGATCAAGGCTTGGTCACGACGTTTGAGGTAATCGTAGGGGCGGTTACGGTGCTGCTGGCCTTTATTGCGCTAAATGACGACGGCAATGCTCGTGGTGATGGGCGTCTGCGTACGTTGGGCGTGCTTGGCATCGGCGCATTGCCATTATTGGTCGTGCTGTTTTTGTTTTTCCCGCGCCTGCCACCGCTATGGTCAGTGCAGCTCTCAGGTCAGCAAGCGACCACGGGTGTCTCTGATAGTATGTCACCCGGTGATTTTGCCAATTTAGGACAATCGACCGAGCTTGCGTTTCGGGTAGAGTTTGTAGACAATCGTCCCCCACAGCAGCAGCTCTATTGGCGCGGCTTGGTCTTTAGTGAGTTTGATGGGGTCACGTGGCGTCCTAGCCCTCAGCAACAAGAGTGGCGGCCTGCACCGCAAACGCCTGCTTGGATTGAGAATGCCTTTGCAACTATCCCTGATGAAGCGAAAGTTGCGCCGACCAACTATGAGATTATCCTAGAGCCAACGCAGCAAAGCTGGCTGTTTGGGCTTGATTATCCGTTTACGCAGCGCCAAGACGTCAAAATCACCTCAGACTTTACCTTATTAAAAGACCAGCCGGTGACTCAGCAGCTGCGCTACGACGTATTGCAGTTTGCACCGATGCGTATCGATCCGATTCTCTCTGATGAGTCGCGCCGTCTAAACCTTACCCTACCAGCTGACGGTAATCCGCAAGCGCGAACATTGGCGCAGCAGCTGTTTGTTCAATCAGACTCAGACCCCGTGCGCTACATGCAAGCACTTGAGCGCTGGATTAACCAAACGGACTTTCGTTATACACTGTCTCCGCCACGACTGAATAATAACCGTATTGATGAGTTTTTGTTTGAGACCAAAGCGGGGTTTTGTGAGCATTATTCTTCCAGCTTCACCTTTATGATGCGCGCCGCTGGCATTCCAGCACGCGTCGTGGCGGGCTATCAAGGTGGCGAGCTGAGCCGCGGTGGTAATGTTTGGGAAGTACGGCAAAAGGATGCGCACGCTTGGACGGAGGTTTGGCTTGATGGTCAAGGCTGGCTACGTGTCGATCCGACCGCCTTTGTCGCGCCTGAGCGTGTCGAGCAGGGTATGGAGGCACTGACGCAGGCACAAGGGGCAGCAATGTTCGGTGATGGCGCTGGGGCACAAATCAGCTATCAGCAGTATCAAATGCTACAAACCTTACGCCGCCTCTCCGATCAAGCCAGTTACTATTGGCAAAAAGATGTCGTTGGTTACGATCAGGACAAGCAAGCCGACTCGCTACTCAAATGGTTTAATATCCGTTCAATCATGCAGCAAATTATTTGGCTAGCGGCAAGTGCTATTACTGTCATGGTGATTTTGGTCTTTGTTATTTGGCAACGTCGCCGTAAGCGTTGGCATCCAGCAGACCTACCACTTGCACAGTTATCAAAACGTATTGGTAAAAGTGATAAAGAGTTGGCTCGTCAAGAGCGTGAAGGGCAGCTGGCTTGGCTTGAGCGCTTGGCAATAGCGGTTAATGACCGAGAAAATGATTCAAATACTGATATCGACGCTGATACCAACGCCGATACCAATGCTAAAAGTAGTAATAAGAGCAGTAAAGTGAGTAAGCTAACAGATAGCGGGCATTCAGAGATTGTACAAGCAAAAATCTTGCAAATGAGGCAGAACTATCGGCAGCTGCGTTATGGACGTCTAAGCAGCCTTGAAACCAATGATAGCGAGTACCAAACTATCCTAAAGCAGCTTAAGAAAGATGCACGTGAATTGTTCTAATGGCTGTTTTGTGAAAGCGTTGTTTAGCACATGATAAAATAGCTATTGATAATACAGGAGGCGACTCTATGGCGATATATGTCGATTTTATGCAGATAGAATTTAAAGGCTATAAATGGTGCCACATGCTGGCAGATAGCCTGCAAGAGCTCCATGAGTTTGCCGCCTTGATTGAGATAGATACGCGGTTGTTTCACCGAGACGCCAGCTATCCGCACTATGATGTGACAGTACAAATGCGCAAAAAGGCGATTGAATATGGCGCTATACCTGCCAATCGAAAAAAGATTATTGAATGTGCAAAGAAGCTAAAAATAGAATTACATGAGCAAATCGCACGCGCTGAGGGCTGCGAATAAGCGCATTCTTTCAAAGCAGAAAAAAGGTGGGTCATGCGTTTGCAGCCTACCTTATATGTCAACGTGGAACTGGTATAAATTTTCCTTGCGTGCTGTGCCTGCGCCGCTCGATGCTGCGTAAAATTTATCCCAGTCTCACTGTATCGTTTTTATACTGAACTCACTATATAAGTACTCTTTGTATATCAAAGCGCGATGCTTTATAGCATTGTGCGTAATAAACCATGCATAGTAAAGGCGCGCGTGACAACTAGATCTTATCAGCGATGATGTAAGAGCGCCAACTATGCCAGACGCGCTGCCAGATAATCCACCAGCAAGCGAATCTTTGGCGATAAATGACGATTGTGCGGATAAATCGCCCAAATGCTTTCTTCAGGCTCTCTATAGTTATCCAGTACGCTGATCAATGCCCCTGAGGCCAGATATTGCTGCACATAATAATCAGGCAGCTGCACGATACCTAGACCCTTTAATGCTGCATCCACTAAGCTGTGGCCGCTGTTGTATTGCACGCTGCCTGAGACGCGTAGGTTTTTTTCTGTGTCCGTTGGTTTGTGCGCTTGCTGACCCACTGCCTTGTTAGCCTGTTTATTATTTTCGATAAAGTGCCAATAATCACGTGTACCAAGTAGGCAGTTATGTTTGTGCAGATCAGACAGTGTGTGCGGTGTACCATATCTTTTGAGGTAAGCAGGTGCAGCGCAGACAAAGTTGGTACGGCGACTGAGTTTTTTTGCCATCATGGTTGAGTCGCTTAATTTGCCAATACGCACCGCTAGATCATAGCCGCCCTCTATTAGATCTATTTTTTGATTGCTCAAAAAGGCCGTCACTTCGATATCGCGGTATTGCACCATAAAGTCATTGATCAGGGGCAAGAGTTGCTGCTCGCCATAGGTGACAGGGGCGGTGAGTTTGATTCTGCCTTGCGGCTTAGATTGTAAGTTACTCACCGCTTGCTCGGCGGCATCCAAGCCATCGAGCACGCCGCGGCAATGCTGATAAAACACCCGCCCTTCTTCTGTGAGCGACACCTTCCGCGTCGTACGATAGAGCAATTTAATATTCAGGCGTTTTTCTAACGCGCTGATCTGCCGACTGACCTGCGCGGTGGAGATGCCTAGCTCCTTTGCCGCTCGGGTAAAGCTCTCGTATTCAGCCACGTAGACAAACTCACTAATGCCATCCCAGCGCATGATTATTACCAATGTGAAAAAGATATTTGCAAATATAACACATTGTTATCACAGCAGAAACAACTATAATGGACAGTATAAAATCAACTCTTATAGACGACTCAAACTAGCGCTTGCTTCTACAGTGTAAGCGCTATAAGCTAAATTGGTCTGAGCGTGATTAACGCCATCACTTATTTATGATTACAAGAGGGAATACTATGTCAGATAATTTTATTAAGTCCAAAGCCGCCATCGCGTGGGGGCCAAATGAGCCGCTATCTATCGAAGAAGTCGATGTGATGCTGCCCAAAAAAGGTGAAGTGCTGGTAAAGGTCGTCGCCAGCGGCGTTTGCCATACCGATGCGTTCACCTTATCTGGTGAAGACCCAGAAGGCGTGTTTCCTACGATTTTGGGTCACGAAGGTGGCGGTATCGTCGAGCAAGTCGGTGAAGGCGTGACCAGCGTGCAAGTCGGCGACCATGTCATTCCGTTGTACACCGCAGAGTGCGGCGTCTGTAAAATGTGTCGTTCAGGTAAAACCAACCTATGCTCGGCAGTACGCGAAACCCAAGGTAAAGGCCTGATGCCAGATGGTACCACGCGTTTTTACAAAGATGGTAAGCCGATTTACCATTATATGGGCTGCTCGACTTTTTCTGAATACACGGTGTTGCCAGAGATTTCATTGGCCAAAGTCAATAAAGAAGCGCCATTAGAAGAAGTCTGCTTGCTGGGCTGCGGCGTGACCACGGGCATGGGCGCTGTGATGAATACTGCCAAAGTCGAGGAGGGCGCAACGGTTGCTATCTTTGGGCTGGGCGGCATCGGACTGTCTGCTATCATCGGTGCGCAAATGGCCAAAGCCAGCCGTATCATCGCTATCGATATCAACGAGAGCAAGTTTGAGTTGGCCAAAAAGCTTGGCGCGACAGATTGCATCAACCCAAAAAATTATGATAAGCCCATTCAGGATGTCATCGTCGAATTGACCGACGGCGGCGTAGACTATTCGTTTGAGTGTATTGGTAATGTCGATGTCATGCGTTCAGCGCTTGAGTGCTGCCATAAAGGTTGGGGCGAGTCGGTCATCATCGGTGTCGCTGGTGCAGGCAAAGAAATCTCAACCCGCCCATTCCAGCTAGTGACTGGTCGCGTCTGGAAGGGTTCAGCATTTGGCGGGGTCAAAGGCCGTTCAGAATTACCAGGCTACGTCGATCGTTATATGCAAGGTGACATCCCATTAAATGACTTTATCACTCATACGATGCCATTAGAAGACATTAACGAAGCCTTTGACTTGATGCATAAAGGTGAGAGTATTCGTACGGTTATTCATTTTTAAGAGATACTTTTTAAAATTAATGATTAACGATATAGGTTATAAATTTAGCGTTATAAAATAACAGTGTTATAAAATAAAAATGCCGCTCCTATATGGGGCGGCATTTTTTTAGCTTTGATGGTCATTCAAGTTGATTTAGTCTGTCATATTAGCCAATTGCTCTAATATATTGACATAGTTCTCAACCCCTTGAGCACCACCAACCAAATGGCGCTCATTAAAAATCATTGCTGGCACGCTTTGAATGCCTTGTTGTTGCCAATGTTGCTCAGCCTCTCTTACCGCTTTGGCAAATCGTTGGTCTTCTAGTACCGCCAATGCCTCACTACGATCTAGTCCAATCTCTGCTACAATATCTGCAAGCACTGCATTATCAGAGATGTTTCTGTTATTGGTAAAGTGAGCGGTAAATAGCGCCTGCTTTAAGTCGTGCATACGTCCTTGTTGATCTGCCCAATGCAAAAGTTGATGCAGATTAAAGGTGTTGTGCATACGCGTGTCATCATTAAAGTTGAACTCAAAGCCGACTTCGTGACCCGCTTCCTTCAATCGAGTTCGGCTAGCATCAGACTCTTCCTTGCTCGAGCCATACTTCTCCATAATATGCTCGCGCATATTCTGACCGTCGCTTGGCATACTAGGATTCAGCTCAAATGGATGCCAGTGAATTTCATGCTCGGTATTGGTTTTCTCCAGTGCTTGTGCCAGCTGGCGGTAGCCGATGACGCACCAAGGACAGACCACGTCAGATACAATATCTATGCGCAGTGGCTGCTCTGATGATAACTGCTTTGAATGTTCCATATAACCTCTCATTGCTATTATTTATGATTCTAACTGATATCTATGGCTCTAATTAATCCATATTATTTTAACTGAGAAAACTGCTGCTCGAATACTTTCCGAACAACAGTTTTTTAGATAACAGTATAGAAACACCAAAGGGATTATTTCAACCCTAAATTGGTTGCATCGTTAATGTAATGGTTAATCTGTTTTATTAGTCTGCTTCGTTAGTCAGCGTCATTAGTCAACCTTGTGCCATTCAAACTTTTGGAAAGGCTTATCGATTGGTGTGTTGGCCAAATGGTTCGTATAGTTGCTCATCACTTTTTGCGCTGCAGCAAGGACGACTTCTAAAATCTGGCGCTTAGTGAAGCCTGCATCCAAAAATGCTTGTACGGCGTCATCATTAACGTTACCACGATCACGGACGACAGAGAGCGTAAAGTTACGTAGCGCTTCTAACTTATCAGTCGGTAATGGGATTTCATTACGTAATGCTTCGGTAATCGCGTCATCTACTTTCATACTTTTGCAATACCAGTATGCGCAGGGACGCAATAATGACAAGCGTGCTCGACGTTGATGGTTTGCCATACAACGGTAACTTCTTCATCATCGAAGCTACTGTCTAAAAACAACTGATGGAGACGTTGATAGCCTTCAAGCAAGCCTGGTGCTTCGGCCATTACTGCGTGTAAATTTGGAACCATGCCAAAAGCATTGATAGAGATATCAAGCAGCTATCTGCTGGTGCGCTCTGTTTGTCGTGTAAAGTAAAGTCAGTCATATAAAAACCCTTATTGTGGTTGTTAATTAGTTATTTAATGGTTATTAGAATAAGATAGCCAATCTACTATAGACGTAATATTTTATTTGAGTGTTTGCTCAAATATGTAGATGATGCTTGTCTAAGTAAGTCAACTGCAACTACTATAAGTTATTTTGAGCGAACGTTCAATATTAATTGAGTGATTGTTCAATTAAGTTACAAATCGATTAAATAACGAGTCAATAAGTTTATGAACCAATGAGCTTATCTCTATATTTAAAATGAGAGTACACCTTAATCTTATTGATTTCTAATAAAGAACTACACCCTAAGCACTACAAAGTAATAACAAAGTTAACCTTTGCTGTCAGTCATAATAAAAAAATTGAGGTTACTTTTATCTTATATAAGTAACGATAATTTAATAATCATCCGCCAGCGAGAAGCCAGCATGTCTACTTTGACGTTAACGATTAATAAGCAGGATTATCAGCTTGATAATCTCGATCCGCGCACGACATTGCTCGATGTCTGCCGCCAACATTTACAAATCACTGGTCCCAAAAAGGGCTGTGACCACGGTCAATGTGGTGCCTGTACCATTCTCATTAATGGCAAGCGCGTGAATTCATGTTTGACGCTAGCGGTCATGCACGATGGCGATGAGGTTACGACGATTGAGGGCATTGGATTGCCTGAGTCGTTATCTGAGTTGCAGCAAGCCTTTAAAGATCATGACGCTTTCCAGTGTGGATATTGTACCCCTGGGCAAATCTGTTCAGCGACGGCATTGATAGAAGAGGTCAAACAAAACTGGCCAAGCCACGTCACTACTGACCTGCAAAATCCTGATGGCCTCCTAGTACAAGAAATCGCTGAGCGTATGAGTGGTAATATTTGTCGCTGCTCCGCTTATCCTAATATTATTAAAGCTATCTCTCAAGTATTAGAGCGCCAAGTAGCCGACAAATCTAAAACGTCTGTAAGTAACCCAGTACAAGGCTCAGAAGTAACTGGTATTTGGTCGCCGCCGCCAAGTGAGGCGCAGCTAGGTAACAAGTCGTCGAATAATAAGACTGCCAATAGCACATCAGGAGGCCGCTCATGAAACGCTTTGAATATATTCGTGCCCTTGAACCGCAGCAAGCGGTTATGTTTGCTACTCCTAAAGAAGCCTCATTTATCGCAGGCGGTACCAACCTCTTAGATTTGATGAAGCTAGAGATTGAAACGCCAACTAAATTAGTTGATGTGACGCGCTTAGAATTACAACAGATAGAAACGACTGATGACGGCGGACTGCGTATCGGTACGCTGGTCAGCAATAGTGATTTGGCTGCCCATCCTGAGGTCATTGCAAATTATCCGGTATTGTCTCGTGCCATATTGGCAGGAGCGACTGGTCAGCTACGTAACAGAGCGACAACGGGCGGCAACTTTTTGCAGCGTACTCGTTGCTATTATTTTTATCAAACAGACAGCGCTTGTAATAAACGTGAACCGGGCACAGGATGTCCTGCTATCAACGGGGAGAACCGTACCCTAGCTGTCTTAGGTACCAGTGATTCATGTATTGCTCAGCACCCATCCGATATGGCAGTGGCAATGCGCTTACTGGATGCCACGATAGAGACAGTTAAAGCAGATGGCTCGACTCGCGCTATCGATGTGAAAGATTTTTATTGTTTGCCAAAAGACACGCCGCATATCGAAAATGTGCTAGAAGCAGGCGAGCTGATTACTCATGTTGTATTACCTGCCCCTATTAAGGGCATGCATACCTATGACAAAGTGCGTGATCGCGCTTCTTATGCCTTTGCACTGGTATCTTGTGCCGCAGTCATCGATGCTGACGACAATGGCAACCTAAAGACAGTACGATTGGCGTTCGGCGGCATCGGTACCAAGCCATGGCGTAATGAAGAGGTTGAGGCACTATTAATGGATACCGATGGCAATAGCGACGTTATCACGCAGGCCGCTGATCTATTATTGCAGGATGCCAAAGGTAATGGTCAGAACGACTTTAAAATACCGTTGACGCGTCGCCTACTAAAACAAGTTATTCAGCGCGCATTAGCGGGCGAGGGAGCATAATCATGGCACTATTAGAATCAATCACACAGTCAGAACCAACCAAAAAACTGACCATGGATGAGCCTGTTGAAACGCTATTTAGCACAACGGCAAGCAAGCTAGTTGGTAAGCCAATCAACCGTGTTGATGGTTCCCTAAAGGTTAGCGGTCAAGCGAAATACAGTGCCGAAATACACTTGGACAATCAAGCCTATGGTGTATTGGTAGGCGCGACCATTGTTAAAGGTCAAGTTGAGAGTATCGATAGTGACTCTCTAAAAGGCATTCCTAATATTATTAAAGTCGTGACCGATCCTGAGCACTTTTTGCGTAACTCTCAACAAGGGACAAAAACTAAAGCACCCAAGCAAGGGGTTAGCGAGATTTTTTATCATGGTCAGCCTATTGCAGTGGTCGTCGCTGAGACTTTTGAGGCGGCAAGAGAAGGCGCTAAAGCGCTGAAAGTGACTTATAAGGATGAGACTGACCAAGCGGCACTGAACTTTACCCAAGAGCTCTCTAACGCACATGCGGTAGATGAAAAAAAAGGCTCTGATAAAAATAATGTCCAAGGCGATCCAGACCAAGGCTTAGCTGATGCGGCAGTGACCGTTGATCGCTTTTATCATACCCCAAGTCAAAGCAACTCTCCGATGGAGCCCCATGCAACGTTGGCTCATTGGGAAGGCGATAAGCTCGTTTTGTATACTTCCAATCAGATGCTCGCTTCTTGCAAACAGCAAGTCATGGATGCTCTGGGCCTAAATAAAGATCAAGTACAACTGATCGCATACTATGTGGGTGGTGGGTTCGGTAGTAAGCTCGGTATTGCTCCTGAATCTATTGCAGCGGCGATTGCTGCGAAAGATCTGGGTCGTCCTGTGCTAATCACTATGACGCGTTCACAAGTGATGGAAGCAACGGTCAGACGCTCAAACACGCGTCAGCGTATCGCAATCGGCGCGAACAATGACGGCGTGATCGATACATTGATTCACGATACGATCTCTAGTAATTTGCCAGGTGAGGCTTTCTTTGAGCCAACTGCTCTATCTACGCACCATCTATATAGCGGCAAAAACCGCCGTGTGAATTATGAGATGGTAGACATGAACCAAGTGTTGTCAGGTTCTATGCGTGCGCCTGGCGAAGCGGTAGGTATGATCGCGCTTGAATGTGCCATGGATGAGCTTGCCACACAGTTGGAGATTGATCCGGTTGAACTACGCCGTCGTAATGAGCCAGAGCAAGATCCGAGTCAAGATATTCCTTTCTCAACGCGCCAATTGATTGCCTGTATGGAACAAGGTGCTGAGCATTTTGGTTGGAGTGAGCGAAACGCCAAGCCTGCCAGTCAATTAGAAGGTGACTGGTGGATAGGCACAGGCATGGCAGCATCCGCTCGTGGTAACCAATTACAGCCTTCAGAAGCTCGCGCCACCTTGCAGATAGATAGCTCAAAAGCACTTGGTATCAAAGCAGTTATCGAGACAGACATGACAGACATCGGTACAGGGTCTTATACGGTGTTTTCTCAGGTAGCGGCAGACCTGTTAGGACTGCCTATCGACCATGTTGAGATGAAACTAGGTGACAGTGCATTGCCACCAGCATCAGGCTCAGGTGGCAGTTGGGGTGCTGCGAGTGCGGGTAGTGGTGTCTATCTTGCTTGTGAGCAGCTGCGTGAAATGCTAGCAGAAAAAGTTGGTCTGTATCCTGACAACATTCAGTTAGACAATGGTCAAATCAAGAAAACAGGCGAGCATGCTTTAACGGCAATGGAAGCTGCCAAAAAGAGCGGCCAATCATTTGCTGACAGCACTATTGATAAGCTATCGCAAACCACAGGGCTTTCGCTATCAGGACAGTCAGCATCACAAGAGTATGATTTTGATAATACAGAGTCTTATGCGCTTGCGGATGTGGTCGCTGACTATGATGAGCAAAAAATCACTGCCAAAGGCCAGATAAAACCGGGTAAGAACGGTAAGAGCCATCGCCAAGCCTCTTTTGGTGCGAACTTCGCTGAAGTGGCGGTTCATAAAGTCACTGGTGAGATTCGGGTGAAACGTATGACAGGTGCATTTGCCGCTGGTCGTATTCTGAACCACAAAACGGCTACCTCGCAATGCTATGGCGGTATGGTGTTCGGTATTGGCTCAGCGTTGATGGAAGAAGTGATTCATGACAAACGTGACGGTCGTCTCTGTAACCATGACCTTGCCGAGTATCATGTGCCAGTTAATGCGGACGTACCGCAGTTAGATGTCATATTGGTAGAAGAAGATGATCCTTATACCAATCCAATGCACATCAAAGGTATCGGTGAGACGGCTATTGCAGGTGCTGCTGCCGCGATTGCCAATGCTATCTATAATGCGGTTGGTGTGCGTGTTTATGACTTCCCGATTACCCTCGACAAGCTGCTTTATGAGATGCCAGAGTAGTTTTTTAAATTAACTTGTATACAAAAAGAACCCGCCTAAGCTGCGGGTTTTTACACCCTAACGGTTTATAACATAAGCAAGTTATAACATAAGCAAAACAAGAGGCGTTATGAATCAAATCGCTGACATTCTCAAGCTAGCAGGTGAGGCCGCTCAACAAAACGTTGATGCTGTACTGGCAACGGTCGTCCGTACCGAAGGCTCAGCATATCGTCGTGCTGGCGCGATGATGCTTATATGCGCAGATGGACGCTCGGTCGGAATGATAAGTGGTGGCTGCCTTGAGCCGCATATTATCAAACGTGCCTTTTGGCTTACTCGTAATGGCGCAAGCGTACAAGTTTATCAAACGGGCGATGATATTGAATACACCAAAAATGGCGAAGCGAAAGCAGCTGCTAAAGAAGAGACGTCCGAAAATGATTTTTTAAATGTTGATTTCTATGATGAACCAGACCTTGATTTAGACGAGTTGAATTTTGGCTTAGGATGTAATGGACGGGTACATGTTTTGTTTGAGCGCTTAACGACAGCGACGGCGCTTTTGAATGTTATTGGTCAAGTTCGAGGTACGCAGCAACCCGTCACGATAGCCACATTAATTCGCTCTGCTAGTCGCCAAAACTCAAATCCTGAACTGCAAATCGGTATGCGCATTAATTTGGATAATTATACCGAGTCAGAACAAATTACGACTATAGGCGCTAATGGTATTGGCACTAGTAACAGCTTAAATCAAGCCGGGTTTGATGTTTCAAATACTCTTTTCAATACGGTCGAAAACCTAGCTCAACATGAGCTTGGTAATAAAAAGACCGAATACGTTGTTGTGAAAGATGATGACCATTATGACAACGTTAATTTAACAACAGAGTGGCTGGTACAAAGATTAGAGCCACAAATCCGTCTGCTGATTTGCGGTGCAGGCAATGATGTCATGCCGCTGGTCACCATGGCAAAATTGCAAGATTGGCATGTCACCGTCGTAGATAGTCGCGCGCAATACGCCACACGTATACGTTTCCCGCAAGCAGATGAAGTGCTGCCGTTATCGTTGGAAGATACGGATACTTTGCTAAAGCTCAGTCATAACGCTGCTGTGGCACTGATGTCACATAGCCTCAGTCAAGACCGTGCTCGCCTTGCGGTACTATTGACACGTGCCAATCACTATAAGTACCTCGGACAATTAGGCCCGCGCTATCGTACCGAGCGTCTGATAGATGAGATTAAGGCTACTAAATCTGATCCTAATATTTTAAACAACGGTATCAATAAGCTACAGTATCCTATCGGCTATAAGTTAGGTGGCGATGGGCCCGAAGCTTTGGCGCTGGGTATCATGGCGCAAATAAACGCGGTTATGCATGGACAAACGCCACCAGCTAAATGTGTAGATTTAGATAATAGTGACTTAACTATGATGAGCCACGCATGATGACTCAAAATCATGCGGTTATCATTTTGGCAAGTGGTCTCAGTCAGCGCCTTGGCCAAGCAAAGCAGCTACTCAAAAAAGATGGCGAACCGTTAATCCGTTATATGACCAAGCTTGCATTAGCGACCCAGCCGCAAGCCATTATCATTGTTATTCCTGAAGATAATCCATCAATAGTCAGTGCGGTTACCGAGTTAGCTACTCAGCATGCCATTATCCACACGGTTACGAACCTAACACCCGAAACAGGGATGGCGCATAGTTTATATTTAGGTATTGAGGCATTAGTTAATCTTGACGACAGTCTTGTTAATCGTGTTTTGATAATGGGGATTGACCAAATCTTACTTAATGAGCCGCATTTAATAGAGCTGCTAGCGGGTCAACAGACTGTGGTTGCAAGTGGCTATAGTAGTTTGAGACATTGGAGTAATGGGCAGGATTTAGATAAAACAGCCGATACTGAAACCTTTAAAAAAGATATCATCGGATTGCCTTTAGCGATTGATTACGAGTTGCTAAAACAATGGCAAGCATCGTTAACAGGAGATAAAGGGCTGCGTTACTTAATTAGAGGACTGCCTTCTAGCCAAATAAGTACCGTGAATAAGCATCAGCTCAGCTATGATATTGACACGCCTGAGCAACTGACTTATGCCAAGCAACAAGGCTGGCTTGATACATAATCACAGATAGAGGCTTCAATGACAAAGGTGATAGAAACTAAACGTCTTTATTTGAGACAGTGGCAGCCAGCTGACTTTGGGGTATTTGCTGAAATGAATGCCGATCCAGAAGTCATGCGTTATTTCCCCAAGCTATTGTCGCCAAAATTGAGCGATGTAATAGCCAATAAATGCCAGCAGCTGATTGCAGATAATGGCTGGGGGTTTTGGGCAGTGAGTGAAAAAGACGGCCCAAAAGCGGACAATAGCTTTATTGGCATGGTGGGTTTAAATGCAGCTCATGCGGATATGTCATTTGCGCCTTGTGTGGAGATTGCTTGGCGGCTGCATAAAGACTATTGGGGACAGGGTTACGCCACTGAAGCCGCGCGTGCAGCGCTGAAATTTGCTTTTGAAGTTCTAGCGCTTAACGAGGTCGTCGCTTTCACCGCAGTCATTAATAGACACTCGCAGCTTATCATGCAGCGCCTTGGCATGGCGGATACACAGGAAGATTTTTATCACCCTATGCTTGATGCTAGACACCCACTTGCCAAGCATGTGTTATACAAAATAACGCGGCAGCAATGGCAAAACACTATCGAAAATTGACTGTATTTATAATTACCATTTATAGGATTTACTTACTATTATCCCGCGAAAACGTCAAAATGTGCCCTTTAAATGGCAAGTCAAGATAAGTGGTATTCTCGGGCTTGACGTGTTGACTGCTAAAACCATATTCAAGCATTTTATTGGTCAGCTTGTTTTTGCGCCCACGCCCAGGGTCTACGACGATGACCTCACATTTTGGTAACGCATGACGTTCGATAAATTCAGCCAAAATATCAATATGTTGGTCTTCATAGAGTAAATCACTACCGATAATGATATCGAACTTGCCAAGGTGGCTATTGTCCTCGGCCCAGTCTAAACGTTCAAAATTAATTTCTTTGTTATTATTCAAAGTGGTATTACGATCAAGGAAGTACTCGACCGTTGGGTGATAATCAGTCGCGGTGATATCCGCATGCCGATGATTGAGCAGTAGGCTCGATAATGCCATGCCGCAGCCAACCTCCAAGATACGCTTACCCGCAATATCATAATCAAGCATGTGATTGGCCAATACCAAGCTTGACGGCCAAATCACGCCAAACATCGGCCAAGAAGCTGAACAAATACCAAGGTCTCGTGCCTCGTCGTCAGGGTCACTAAATTGTTGGTTATCACGTAGGGTGCAAATATGAATGTCGGTGCTGCCAATTTCAATCGTTTGATAACGCACGCGTACAGTCGTCAGCGAAGTCATAAACTGTCCTAAAAATAAGCAAGAGTGCAAGGTTTGGCAAAGACTGCCATTTCTGAAGGGTGATTTTTTATAACAATAGCTTAAAAACAATAGCTTAAAAATGATTGATCATTAAACAAAGCCACAAAAGTAAGTATGACCTAACATTTGACAAGTTACTGTTAATTATGAGGGTAGTATCGTTGCTAAGTGAATACCACTGCCAACAACTGATTCAGGAAAATAAGAAGCATTTTGGTCGTTTCAATAGAAAAACGCGCTTAACTCATATGCTCAATGAAACGATAGGCAGATGAGTTAAACGCGTTTATGGCAATGATAGAGGCTGTATTTGAGTTGGCTTCACTGAGAAGCTTAGTTTAAAAACCTTAATCCAGAAGTCTTTAATGCCCAGACCAGTTCCACAAAAGCACGACTGTTGGTGAGAGGCTCACCATCGATGATGAGTACATAACCTGAACCATCAATCCATAAGAATACAAAGCTGGTCTCAGGAATCAACAAGTCTACTTGCTGAAAGAACGAAATTGCTTGGCTTTCTACTGCCCAGCCACGTTGCTTTTGGCGTAGCATAAAGCCTGAGAAGTCAGCGGCCGCCACACTCAGCATATCCGCCTCTTCTTGGCTGTAGCCAATACGAGCAAGACAAAAACCTTCATCAGAGCCAATAGCAGCACGGCGTTTACCAGATAAGCTAGCAACGACATAAGGTAAAAACTGATCCAATGGCAAGTTTGGGGCAGGTAAAAATAAAGACAGTTTTTCAATCCAGCCTTGCTCTATAAAGCTCTGTAACCATTCCTCAGAATAGCGCTCCAACCAATCAGCGGCGAGCAGTGTTTGCCCATAGGACAATAAATCCTGTAATGATAGCTGCTCGTTTGTAGGCTCACTTTGTGAAAACGCCTCAAAAATACCGGCTGGGGTTAAAGTAAGATAGGTTTTCTCAGCATTCAAGTAAGAGGACATAGCGGCTACCATTGTGATGAAAGTGTTAAATAGGCGATAAATTAAGTTTTGATATTCTGGGGGTTGGTTTGGTCAAGGCGCTGTTGGCAATCATTCCAGCGCTCATCGAACTGCCAGTCGCTTTTGCCCAAACGGAACCAAACCAAAGAAAAAGCTAGGCGGTCGTTACGAGCAATACAATGAGCAAAGAACTCATTTTCGACTTGCTCAATTGTACCCCAGTCCTCATCATCGCGCGCTTGCATAAGCTCCGTTGTGATGTCTTTAGAGATTTGTTTGGCATCATCGCTACTGATGCGCAATCGCTGCTTTTGCTCATTCAATGATGGTGACACCAATACGCTCCAGCGCGTTGCCAGCATGCTGTTGCGCTGAATGTAGCTCTTTTTATCGATGCAGTTACGAAACCCTTGTGCGACATGAGGATATAGACGGTCCTTAATACGGGTAAATAGGTTGCTTACATCATAAGGAATATCATACCAGCAGCCATAAAAAAAGTCTGCGACGGCACCTTGCAATGGCTCTTTTTCACTCAACAGCAGGGCAGCATTGATACGTTGTTCATGAAAGTGCCGATTGGCAGGTGCCAAAAACACTTTACGTGAGTAAAAGCGAAACGCTCGGCGCGCCTCCATCTCAGTCTCTTTGATAAGGTCTACATCGGACATAATAGAATCCTTTAGGTCATGACACCATTATTAGCCATTTTATAGCGCTAATGCTTAAAGGTCATGACCTAACTAAGTCATGACCCAACTGAGCATAGTGCCATTGATTAATGGCTAGTCAAGTAAGGTTTGCATCAAATCAATCATGAACTCAGCATCTTCTTCGTCCATGGCTTCAAATCCTTGTGGCATGCCAAGTTCGGCCAATGCTTCTTTGCCATCATCGTCATTATGCAGATTCAGAATCGCATCCATAAAGATTTCAGTATCAGGGAAGTCGTCTTTGATTAGCAGAACATGGCTAATATCTGCCAAATCACTTTCGATCAGCACTGATAACTGGGTTTTGGTCAGGCGCGAAAAACCATGGAAAACCTCTGCTAAAAAGAAAGCCGCTTGGGCATCGCCTTTAATGACCTTGCGAGCAGCAGCCTGATAGGTTTCAGTGACATCCCAGCTTAGGTCCGACTCTTCTATATCCACGGCTTCTAGTAAGCGCAAGCCAATCAGCTTAACATCGCGGTTGTCTGCCATGGCAACGGTCGCACCGGCTTTGATATCTTCTAGGCTATTGATAGCGCTATTAGTCGCTGCGGCGATGACCATTTCATCAGATTTGCCAATAGGGCGCGCCACTGCTCGGTAGCCTTGTTCACGGATGAGAGTGGCTGCATCAAAAGGGTTGGCGTAAATAACCTGAATATCGCCAGCACCAATCACTTGCTCTTGCTCTGCATGTGAGGCTGGGATATTTAGGTGCATGTTTAAGTTGGCACGCTTTTGAATCAACGTGTTAAACATGTGCCAGCCTGCAAAACGGTCAGGCGAAAAATCAGGGGCGATTAACATATTGTGTGTCGTCATGATTTAACCTTCCTCATTTTTTTTCATTTGGGCATACTGAGCCTGTGCGGCTTCGATTTTGCTGCGTGATGGCTTACGACGTACAGACGTGTAGCCCACTGTTTCGCCGCGACGCACATTAGGCACCACAGTGGCATAGACCCAATAGTGACTGCCGTCTTTGCATAGGTTTTTGACATAACCATGCCATTTTTGTCCAGCCTCGGCGGTATCCCACAGGTCCTTATAGGCGGCTTTTGGCATGTCAGGATGGCGCAAGATAGATTGTGGCTGACCGATGAGCTCGTCAACACTATAACCGCTAATCTCGACAAAGGCATCATTGACGTGGGTTAAGACGCCATCCAAGTCTGTACGCGAAACAATGAGCTTGCCATCAGGGTAGGGACGTTCGACACCGGTATCATAAACGGTGCGCGAGGTACCGTCATGATAGGTTAGGGTCATCTGCTCAGCTGGCATATCAGGCTTGAGTGCATCAGGGATTGGAGAACCCATAGTAATCTCCTTAATTTATCGTTATATTCATCGTGATTAAAAAATTAATCTAGCTGTTGTCGATGATATGATTCATGACGATTAAGTTTTGGTTTTATTAGTCTTAATCGCTGGTCTATATAAGTTGTCTATATACATAGAAGGTGTTCTATATAGGCAATCAGTCTTACCTTATAAACACTCATTTTTAGCTTCATACATTTTATAAGACAGTCGCTCAATGTTATTTTACAGTGGTTTTATCTACTAAGTGATAGCGATGACCACATTAGTAAAGCATAAAGCGGCGAACCACGTTATCGACAACCTTCCAAAGTAACGGATTAGATAAGTTTTGCTAGGGCTTCTGAGGCACGCTTGATATCCAAGAATATCAAACCAAGTTTGGCATTTGGTTTTGCCATAATAGTCAAGACAGCCTCATCTCCTGATGACGTCATGATGACATAGCCTTTTTCGCCTTGAATCATAATACGGTCGATACTGCCACGTGCAAGCTCACGACCTGCGCGGTCACCTAGCGATAATAATGCCGCTGACATGGCGCCAACACGGTCTTCATCAACGCCTGTCGGTAGGGCTGATGCAATCATAAGACCATCGTTTGAAATTAGGGCAGATGCTTCCACATCGGCTGATGAGCTGTTTAGGTCTTCCAAGATTTGCTGGAATGAATCTGTACGCATATCGCTTTCTCTATGACGGGTTATTAAATTTATTAAATAACTGTTAGTAATGAAAAAATAGACTTCGACGAACGCCGATTATTATAAACCCTTACCATTAATATTGATATACAGACAGACAGACAAAAGACCGACTTTAGAGCTTTTTTTACCGTTTGGCTCTAATAATTAGCCTTCTATCAGCAATAGCTTAAATTAAGTAGATAAAAGTTGGTTTTTTCGATGACGATGAAAGGTTTGGTCTAAGAAGGAAGTGAATAGGTATCGACTGAAAAGTATCGGTTTTAATCGGTAACCAATAGAAATGCATAACAATAAACTCATTAATTTTTTTTGACTAACGAGTACAAACGAACCTGCTTTCGATGGTTTATACTAAAAAAATCGCTCATAACTTTGCATGATGGTGATATTCACTAGACTTATACACCAAAAAAATGATATATAGTTATGAGATAAAAACTACTTTTGCCTTCAAACCCATCGTTTGGGCACAAAGTCAGTCAGCTTTTCTAATCCCATTGCCTTCTATATATGACCGTGTATAGGGGCGATTTCAGTCTTACATCAGCGTCTGCAATCCCCTCGTTTGCTGCCATGCGACGCAACGTCGATGTAAATAAAAGCACGTTCACAATCTTTACCCTAAGGAAGCTATATGAGTATCAGTCAGGCCATCGAAAAAGTCGAAGCATGTTATGCCCATCAACCTGAATTCGTTCAAGCGGTAAAAGAAGTAGCGCTGACCATTGCGCCTTTATACGATGCGCATTCAGAATATGAAACATTAAAGATATTCGAACGTCTGGTTGAGCCTGATCGTATTATTTGCTTTCGTATTAACTGGGAAAACGATAAGGGTGAAGTGCAAGTTAACCGCGGCTGGCGTGTGCAGTTCAGCAACGCCTTAGGTCCTTATAAAGGTGGTGTTCGCTTTCATCCAACGGTGAACCAATCTGTTCTTAAGTTTTTGGGCTTTGAACAAATCTTCAAAAATGCATTGACTGGTCTACCAATGGGCGGCGGTAAAGGCGGTGCTGATTTCGATCCTAAAGGGAAGTCGGATAGCGAAATCCGTCGTTTTTGTTATGCCTTCATGCGTGAATTACATCAGTACGTCAGTAAAGACATCGACGTACCTGCTGGCGATATTGGTGTCGGTGGTCGTGAAGTCAGCTATATGTTTGCTATGTACAAAAACCTAACTCGTGAGCATGGTGGTGTATTGACGGGTAAGGGTGTCGGTTTTGGTGGCAGTTTGATGCGCACAGAAGCCACAGGTTATGGCGCGGTATATTTCTTAGAAAACATGCTAGCGGTACAAAACGAAAACATCAAAGGCAAAAAAGTACTGATATCAGGCGCAGGTAACGTCTCACTTCACGCTGCTGAAAAAGCCCATATGTTGGGTGCCACAGTACTGACAGTATCTGACTCACAAGGTACGCTCTATGATGAAAACGGCATGGATCAAGAAAAAATTGATTGGTTAAAAAATCAAAAAGCGCAAAGCAAACCCTTGTGTGATTATGTCGATATTTATGGTGGTGAGTGGTTCACCAAGCAAAAGCCATGGCACATAAAAGGCGATATCGCGATTCCATCAGCGACCCAGAACGAAGTCAACGAAGATGATGCCAAGTTAATGGTTGAAAACGGTATCAAATATATCGCTGAAGGTGCTAATATGCCATTGACTGCTGATGCCGTTGACTATATCCGTCTGCATCGTGTGCACTATGCACCAGGTAAAGCGGCCAATGCTGGCGGCGTAGCAGTATCTGGTCTTGAGATGTCACAAAACTCAGTACGTCAGTATAAGACGTTTGAAGAAATCGATGAGCGCCTAAAGCGTATTATGAAAAACATTCATGATTGTGCCGCTGAAGCGTCAGAACAATATGGTCAGACTGATGATGGCTATATTGATTATATGGCTGGCGCAAACATCGTTGGTTTTAAACGCGTGGCTGATGCACTATGTGCTTACGGTATTTTGAACTAATACTCTCCTAAAAGCGGATACTATCTTTTAGCTACCGTGCCTATATCATATGATAGGCACGGTTTTTTTTGTGCTTAAAATACGATGCTCGTGGTTTGATTGTCGATAATCTTAAGGATGCTCACTATTTTTGTACGTTTATTCTTGCTGAATTGCGCTAGTATATGAGGGAGTGGCTATTTAATAGGCAGAGTAAGGACGGATAAGGTCTCAAGCTGTACCTTAAAAAGCCCAAAAACTCACGATAAGACAGAAAGTATCGAATCAGTATTGAAAAATACTTTGAGTAGCCTCAAATCGGGCAACCAAAGCCAGATATTATAATACGCATATTTTATTATTATAGGGTCTTATCCTATCTTATATGCCGGATACACTTTTGCATCACTCATTTATCTTATAAGGACGCCTTATGAAACGTCGTACTCTTTTAGCCCTTGCCGCTAGTACCGTATTGCTTGCCGCTTGTGGTCAGTCACCTACCAATGAAGCTGAAACCAACGCTACGGACAGTGCCGCGACAGGCGGTTCTGATTTGCTACAACGTATCAATAATGGCGGCACTATCAACGTCGGTACCGAAGGCACTTATCCTCCATTTACTTATCATGATGAGAGTGGAAAACTGACGGGCTATGATGTCGAAGTGACGCGTGCCGTCGCTGACAAGTTGGGCGTTGAGGTTGAATTTAAAGAAACCCAGTGGGATGCCATGCTAGCAGGTCTGGACTCTAAGCGTTTTGATATGGTCGCCAACCAAGTTAGCTTAACCACCCCTGAACGTCAGGCTAAGTACGATATCTCTCAAGCTTACAGCTGGTCAGGCGCGGTGGTTTTAGCACCAACTGATGACAATCGCTATAGCTCTTGGGAAGCTCTGAAAGGTTTGCGCTCAGCACAGTCGCTTAGCAGTAACTATGGTGAGCTGGCAGAACGTTATGGCGCAGAAGTCGTTCCTGTTGACGGTATGGCGCAAGCGATTCAATTGGTCAAACAAGACCGTGCTGACTTTACAATGAACGATAATCTTGCCATCTTAGATTATCTAAAAAAATTCCCAGACAGTGCGCTTGAGATTAAACTAACGGCTCCCGTTAGTGAGCAGACAGGTTCTGGAATAGTCTTGATTAAAGGCGATGATGCCGTCGTAGCAAAATTAGACGAAGCAATGGCAGCATTAGCAGCTGAAGGGACGCTAACCAAACTTAGCGAAGAGTTCTTTGGTGCTGATATAAGTCAACAAAAATAATGCTGGCTTCCATCACATCAGTATTGGCTGAATTACTGGCACTCTTGCCATTCATGGACCCTGCGCGGGCGCAGATTGTTATCAATTCGTTTTGGCCAATGCTCAAAGGCGGTATCTATTATTCGATACCGCTGGCATTGATTTCATTTGCCATTGGTATGGCCATTGCGCTGACGGTAGCGCTGATTCGTATTGTGCCGCGTGCTGGTTGGTTTCATGAGATTATCTATAGACTTGCCCGTATTTATGTGTCTGCCATTCGCGGCACACCGATGCTGGTGCAGCTATTTATTATCTTCTATGGTCTGCCAAGTGTTGGTTTAAAGCTTGATCCTTTTCCTTCTGCGATTATTGCCTTTTCACTGAATATCGGTGCTTATGCGTCAGAGACGGTGCGTGCCTCGATTTTGTCTATTCCAAAAGGTCAATGGGAAGCCGGTTCGACTGTCGGCTTGACGTATCTACAGACCTTTCGTCATGTGATTTTGCCGCAAGCGTTACGCGTTTCTGTACCACCATTATCCAATACCTTTATTAGTTTGGTTAAAGATACGTCTTTAGCGTCATTGGTACTGGTCACTGAGCTGTTTAAGGAAGCGCAGATTATCACGGCGCGTAACTATGAGTTTATGCTGGTTTATACAGAAGCCGCAGTTATCTATTGGGGTATCTGTCTGTTCTTGACCTTTATTCAAGGTAAGCTTGAAACCAGACTCGACCGCTATGTGGCCAAGTAGTTTATCTGCTCATCCACTCGTTTTATGACAGTTTTAGCATCAACCGCGTATCAGGAACTTTTATGATTCAAGTCAGTAATATTCACAAAGCCTTTGGTAGTAATCAAGTGCTCAAGGGCATTGATTTGACCATTCATAAAGGTCAAGTCGTGGTCATATTGGGACCATCAGGCTCGGGTAAAACCACCTTTTTGCGTTGTCTAAATGCGCTAGAGATTCCTGATCAAGGGGTTATTGCTTTTGATGATGGTAGTTTGACGGTCGACTTTGCCACCAAGCCTAAAAAGAAAACCCTGCTGGCACTGCAACGTAAAGCTGGAATGGTATTTCAGTCTTATAATTTGTTTCCGCACAAGACCGCGCTTGAAAACTTAATGCTTGGGCCGACGGTGGTACAAGGACAAAGTAAAGCGCAAGCCCGCGAGCAAGCTTTAGTATTACTCGAAAAAGTCGGTCTCTCGGATAAAGCGGATTTGTACCCGTTTCAGCTATCAGGCGGTCAACAGCAGCGAGTGGGTATTGCGCGTGCGCTCGCTATTGAACCGTCGTTACTGTTGTTCGATGAGCCAACCTCTGCGCTTGATCCAGAGCTGGTGCAAGATGTCCTAGGAACGATGAAGCAGCTGGCTTCTGAAGGCTGGACGATGGTTGTGGTGACCCACGAAATTAACTTTGCGCGTGATGTCGCTGATCATGTGGTCTTGATTGAAGACGGTGTGGTGGTCGAAGAGGGTAGCGCGCAGCAGTTATTTGAGCAATCAAAGCATCCACGCACGCAAGCGTTTTTGCAGCGTATCACTGAATAGTTAGAATGAATCAAGGCCTTAATCAAGCTTAGATGTTGTAAGTATTCTATTGTAAAGTAAGGTTTTTAGACACAGACAAGCGGTTAAGCAAAATCCCCAACTATGATGTCATGGCTGGGGATTTTTTTGTCTTATAAAAACCAATAGAACGTGAGACTAAACCTTTTGCCGTCTCTTTAACCAACGCGGTACACGAGTGGTCGTACCATTTAACACCGCATTAAATAAAGCCGCTAGTAGAATTAATATCACGCCTAAATATTGAATCCATGATAATGACTGATGCAGTAATAGCGTCGCTAAAGCAATCGCCGTCAACGGCTCAAAGATAGTAAACACCGATGCACGAGTGGCAGGCAGCTTCTCCAAGGCCTTCATATAGAGGGCAAAGGGCACGACCGTTCCAATCAAAGACAGTCCCAAGGCGTAGCCCCACGTATGCAAAGGCAAAGTTAATAATTGCCCATACGTTTTATAGGTCTCGGGTAGTAAAAGTAATACGCCAGCACTGATAATGATAGAAGTAAAAAACACCAAAGGAGCAGGGTGCGCATAGTGCATCGCGCGCTTGCCGAGTACGCCATAGAGGGAATAACATACGCCTGATAGCAGCCCAAGCACAATGCCCCAGTTGACCTGTGCCGCATCGCCTAACATGGTTAAACCAACACCAAATACTGCCATGAGCGCCAGTAATGCTGACTGCCGAGTAATGGATTCATTCAGCAAAACTGCCGAAAATAATAAGCTAAAAACGGGCGCGGTATAAAGCAAGGCAACGGCAGGACCTGCACCAACATAGATAACGGCAAAGAAATAGCATACCGACATGCCGAGTACGCCAATCAACGATTGTATCGCCAGTCCAAGCCACTGCTTTGGACGCAGCTTAATGAGGTATGGCCATAGCTTTGGTAACATAATGAGAATAATGAAAGCGGCAGTCACAATACGCAAAATAGTAATTTGCCAACCACTAAAGCCGATTTGATTGAGGTAGGTCGAAAATATTCCCAAAGTACCCCAGCAGACAGCGGCTGTGATAATTTGAATGGTGCCTATCCATGACTGCCGTGCTGACATTGCGCTACCGGTGTTTGCCATATTGCTCTCTATTTTATTTTCTAGAAAATTCAAACAATAAGCTGTGTCAGTCTTTTAGCTAATGGCGCTTTTTTTGACTTGGTGCTCGTTGCCTATTGCTCCCTGCTCATTGCATAGTACTTAGTACTATGCTGAAATAACAAAAGACAACCTTGTTAAAGGCTGCCTTTTGTTTGTTGTTTTCAGTCTATCATTAAAGCGTTAATGAAGGACTAATACAAGTCGATTAAACTTAAAGTTCAATTTACTTGGGCTGCATGGTTTAAACTTGCAGTAAAAAGTTGCTTAGCAAGCGCTTAGCCCCTTCAGTGGCAAAGGACTCTGGGTGAAACTGTACGCCTTGAATCGGATAGTCTGTATGCTGCAATCCCATAATCTCATCTCCTGCTAGTGCCGAGTCAGCCAAACTTAAATCACGATGTTCGTCATTAGCAACGACGGCAGTGACGGTTAGGCAGTCAGGTAAGGTATCTGCTTGCACCATTAAAGAATGATAGCGCATGATTTCTATCTGTTGTGGCAAGCCTTGATAGACACCTGCATTATCATGGCGAATGGCTGAAACCTTGCCATGCATCGGCACGCCAGCTCGTACCACGTCACCGCCAAATACGTGGGCGATACCCTGCATACCCAAGCAGACGCCAAGCAGCGGCGTTGTTTTGCCCATGACTTCTATCACTTCTGCACAAATACCGAAATAAGCAGGGTCATCAGGGGCACCAGGACCGGGTGAGATGATGATACGGTCAAGATTCATCGCCTGCACATCGGCCAAGGTAATCTCGTTATTACGCTTGACGATAACGTTGGCTGCTTCTTTAGTACCATCTTTGTCACTGTCCATGGTTTGCAGAATCTCACCGATATATTGATAAAGATTAAAGGTAAAAGAGTCGTAGTTATCGATAATTAAAACATTCATAAGTCATAAGCTCTTTGCTGAAATATAGGGAGTTTAGGCTGTCATAAAGCTGTCTAAGACCACTTTCATGGCAGAAAGCTTACGCTGAATTTCTAAGTATTCATCAGCAGGGTTGGAGTCATAAACATTGCCGCCGCAGGTTTGCGCATAGGCGGATTCGCCATTAATAAATAAGCTACGAATAGGAATGGCAAAGATACAATCGCCATTAAAGTTAAACGACCCAAGCGCACCGCCATAAGCACCGCGACCATCAGGTTCTAGCTCGTTAATGACTTTGATTGCTTCGACTTTTGGTGCGCCAGATAAGGTACCAGCGGGGAAGTTGCTGGCAAGGGCGCTAAACATGTCCTCATCAGGATGCAAAATCCCAACAATTTCAGAGGAGATATGTTGGACGTGTGAGAAGCGTTTGATATCCATTAAACTACGTACTTTGACCGTACCAAAACGTGCGACGCGACCGATATCGTTACGATGCAAATCCACGAGCATATTGTGCTCGGCTATCTCTTTGGCATCGTTTAGCAAAGCGCGGGCAAGCTTACGGTCTTCTGCGATATCGACGCCGCGCTTGGCGGTGCCTGCCAGTGGATAGGTTTCCATCTCACCTTGACGTAAGCGAAACAGCAGCTCAGGGGAGGCGCCAATGATGCACTGCTGAGCAAATTTCATAAAGTACATATGCGGTGACGGATTGACCGCACGCAGCTTTTCATAAATCGGCATCTTGTCGCCTACAATGTGGTATTTGGACTTAAAGCCAACCTCACACTGAAAGATACGCCCAGAGATGATGTCTTCTTTGACTTGCATAACGACTTTGGCATGCTCATTTTGGCTCATACCATCACCCAAAAACTCCACGGTTGGCGGCTCATAGCTTGGAATGGGCGCATCAAGTAAGGCTTTGATTTGCTCGATACGATTGTCTTGCTGCGCGGTCGGATAATAGAAATAGAAAATCTCACCGGTCATCTTATCTAGTGTCAGACCATCTAAATAAACACCAAATTTAAACGGTTCAAAGTCGTCACTGGCTTTAGCATTGAGACTTGGCTCAAAGAAATTAACACTGTCATAGCCTAAATAGCCGACCAGTCCACCGCTTTGGTCACGGGCGATAACGTGCTGCGGGGTGATTTTACGTAGTAGCTCATAAGGGTTGCCCGTTTGATAGTGACTGGTTTCAGCGGTTTTATTGTCAGTAATCGCTAATGTGCTACGGTCCAATGCAGCAATGGTCATAACGGGGTCAAAACCAATGGCATGATGGCGCGCCATATGACCGTCTTCACCCAATGATTCAAGCAAATAACAAGTTTCAAAAGCGCGCTCAATACGTTTAAATAGTGCGAAAAAATCGATATCCTGCGTGAGTTTAATGCGCTGTGGCTTACTAGGAATATCAATGGCAGCAGGTTGGTTAGGCTTGGAGGTAGCAGAGGTCATAACAATGTCCAAAATAGTTCAATGATTTATCAAATAAAAATAAGGCAGATTAACATCATAATTTTTAACGAGTTAAGCGTCTTTAGTAGGTGTGCTTTTTATAGATGTACTTTCTCTATGAGTCTTTAATAAAGCGCTCACATCATGTGCTTGCATTGCTTTAGCACCGCGCGAGACAGTGGCGATACCAACTCCCAGTTGCTCAGATATCTCACGCTGGGTCACACCGCGTTCAAGAAAATCAAAAATACGGATACGATTGGCGATTTCTTGCTGCTCTTTATCGGTCAATAACGCACTGAATAGCCGCTCAATAGCGGCACTGTCATTACAATTTGCGAGATGAGTTAATAAACTGTGATATGGATTAGTGCTCATAGTATGTAATCTTTATAATAGTCAGGTCAGCAGTATGTTGTTTCAGTATTCTAGTACAGTAGTACGTAAAAAACAAGTAATCTGAATTAATGTGTTAAGTTTGAGCTATTCAGCATAACAAGCCAGCTAATCGCCATTAGCTGGCTTGTCTATTTTTTGATAACGTCATTGAGTGGCAATGTCGATTAGAGCGTTATTAAATATGACGTTAGCGTTAATATCTTATTAATATAAATTGCTGAGACATGAGCTGCTAATGCTTAAGCTTATTATTCTGCAAGCTCAATTTGTACCCGCCAATCATTGATATCGAGCTCATAACAGTTTTTGCCTTCACCGTTGATACGGTCAATCACTAAAAAGTCAGAATCACGACCAAGTGCGAGCAGGGGATGATGCCAAACATTGGCGTCATATTGTACACCTTGATGCGATTTGGCATGAAATACAGTCAAATCATCAGCAGACTGTGGCGGCTCGCCTTTAGGCGCAACCACGATAATATAATCCTGACCATTCATCGAAAAGAAAGCCTGAGTACCAAACGGGTGATATTCCATTACTGATAAGGCGATAGGAAATTCGCGCTTTTTGGCACAGAAAATACTCATACCTACATTGCCACCATCGAGCTTAGACTCGGCGATAGCATGATGACGCTTGGCGTAGCCATTGTTAATCTCATAACAATTTTCAGGCGTTTCTTCGTTTTTATCATACGGCTCAATAACCTTGCCATATGGCGCAAACTCAGCTTTAGTCAAAGGTTTGGCTATGATTGTAGTACTCATGAATTCACCTTACTATAGGTTAGTAACGTTAGTTGAACTAGTAACGTGAGTTAATTGGTAGGGGCGTTTAATTGGCAGTATCAGTAAATTTACCATAGACCCGTACTCGAATTAACGATTACGCTTTTATACTATTTATTGTTGCGAATATCTTATCTTTCTGGACGAATAAACGGCATATGTCTATTCACATCTTTATATAGTAAGTATCTAAATGGACCAGGTCCACCAGCGTAACAAGATTGTGGGCAGAACGCGCGCAGCCACATAAAATCACCCGCCTCGACTTCTACCCATTCACCGTTTAAGTGATATACCGCTTTGCCTTCTAACACATATAAACCATGTTCCATAACATGTGTTTCATCAAATGGGATCACACCGCCCGGTTGAAAAGTCACTATATTTACATGCATATCGTGACGCATATCTGATTGCTCAGTAAACCTAGTGGTTGCCCATACGCCATCTGTGCCTGGCATCTCAATGGCGTCAACTTCGTGATCACTAGTGACAAAAGGTTCGGGTGCATCAATACCGTCTACAAACTGATAAGCTTTGCGAATCCAATGAAATTTAACGTGCTTGTCGCTATTGTTTTTCAGCGTCCACTTACATGCCGGTGGTAAGAAAGCATAGCCACCCGCTTCAAGATGATGCGATTCGCCTTCAATAGTAATATCCATTTCACCTTCAACGACAAACAAGACGGCTTCTGCTTTGGTATCCAGTTCAGGCTTTTCTGAGCCGCCATTTGGTGCGACTTCGACGATGTACTGTGAGAAAGTTTCTGCAAAGCCGCTTAAAGGACGGGCAATCACCCACATGCGCATGCCTTCCCAAAACGGCAGATAGCTAATAACAATGTCGGTTAGTACACGTTTGGGAATAATCGCATAAGCTTCGGTGAAGATAGCGCGATCGGATAATAGCTGTGTTTGCGGAGGCAAGCCGCCAGTTGGTGCGTAATAAGTACTTCTTGTTGACATTATAAGTAATCCTTAGTGATTTTGTGCCGCGATAAATTGGTGTCTGAACTTAGCATCTGAACGTAAGGTTACATCCAGTTTGCAGTGTTATCAGCCGTGGCTGGATGGTTTTCATACCAGTGCTTAGCGATTTCATCGCGGCGGCATATCCAAACATCGGGTTTGTCCGTAATATATTTTAAAAACTTTTTAAGCGCGGTGATGCGACCAGCGCGGCCAATGATACGACAATGCAAACCGATGGTTAGCATCTTAGGCGTGTGCTGACCTTCTTCATAAAGCGTGTCAAAGCTGTCTTTTAGATACTGATAAAAGGGTTCTGCATGAGTAAAACCAGGGCTTGAAGAAAAACGCATATCATTGGTTTCAAGGGTGTAGGGAATAACCAGATGCGGCTTGCGAGCGATTTTATTACCGTCTTCTACCTTAACATTAAGCCAGTAAGGCAGCTCATCAGCGTAGGAGTCGGAATCATAAATATAGCCACCTTGCTCGGCGACCAGCTCACGGGTGTTGGGACTATCACGACCCGTATACCAACCTAACGGCTGCCCACCAAGCATCCGCTCAAAGATTTCAGTGGCGCGGCGCACATGCTCGCGCTCGGTCTCACGATACATATATTGATAGGTAATCCAGCGCAGTCCGTGACTGGCGACTTCGTGACCGTCCTCTAAGACGCGCTCGATAATATGCGGCGTTTTTTCAGCCGCAGCAGCGCAAGTAAAGGTAGTAATAGGCAGGCCATAGTCTTTAAACACATCGAGCACCCGCCAAACACCCACACGACTACCGTACTCAAAAGCCGATTCGATAGACTGATGACGGTTGTTAAACGAGGGTGTGCCTAAGATATCGGACAAAAAACGCTCTGATTCTGCATCGCCATGAATAACGCTGTTCTCAGCACCCTCCTCGATATTGAGAATGAACTGGACAGCAATCTTTGCACCGCCCGGCCAATTGGCTTTCGGTGGGTTGCCTGCATAGCCTTTTAGGTCGCGTGCATAGGTATCGTGATTAAAATCGCTGGTTATTTTTTTATTCATTGTAAATATATCCTAAATATCTCAAATAAAATAAAGCAACTAAAGCAAAACAAGGGTGAACATTGCTGAATAGCTACTTAATACTAGCATTTAAAGCTACAAACCTGAGGTATAAGCAACGATTTGTTGGCGTTCTGCATCAGTCAGTTGAGTCAGGTTACCCAGTGGCATATAACCATTTTGCACTGCAGTAATGATTTTGTCTTTATGGATTTTCATATCTTCGGGCGTTTGGATGATAATACCTGCTGGCGGCGCTGCAAATCCTTGCTGAGTGGGCTGCGCAGCATGGCAAGTACTACAGCGCGTATGCACAACATTCATGATGGCATCGTCAGCTGAGGCCGTCACTGGAACGGCTGCTGCGCTAACATTTTCATTAGACTTAACATCAGAGCTACCATCAGAGTTAACAGTGTTACTTGTTACGTCATTGCTAGCCGTTGGGGGCGTGCTGTCATTTACTGCAGGCGCGGTAGCGACTGGGGAACTAGCAGCAGGTAACGGCTCAATTGGCTCTGGACGCATCCAAATAATCAATAAAACGGTTAAAACAGCAGGGATAACCAAATAGCGCGGCTTATGATTGTCTAAATGCTTTTGGTTAAAGTAATGGCGAACAATCGCCGTGATGATGCCAACGTAGACCAATACCAACCAGCCGTGTGCATGAGAATACATCATCGGATAGTGGTTACTAATCATGGTAAAGATAAGCGGCAAGGTAAAGTAGTTGTTCATCAATGAGCGATTTTTTGCTTGCAATGCTAAGTCAGCCACTTCTTTACCTGGCTTTTCGCCGCGCCGCACACAATCTACCAGCGCACGTTGAGCGGGCATGATGCCAAAGAAGACGTTGCCTGCCATGACGGTACCTAAGATGGCACCGATATGGATGAATGAGGCTCGGTCACTGAATAACTGATAGGAACCCCAGCAAGCAATGACTAGTAAGATAAAAATAATGGTGCTAAAAATAAACGAGTTTTTACCTAAGTGACTGCGAACAATCACCTCATAAATAAAGTAGCTACCGAATAAGAATAATAAGCTGGTTGATATAGCACCGATACTGCTACCAAAAGCGACTTTACTGGGATCAATCAGGTAAGCTGTTGCGTTGGCATAATAGACGATAGCAAGCATCGCCATACCAGTCAGCCACGTGGTATAAGCTTCCCATTTGAACCAGTGCAGGGTCTTTGGCATCTCTTCAGGTTCAAGCTTGTATTTGGCAATCTCATAAAAGCCGCCACCATGTACTGCCCATAAGTCGCCTGAGATACCTTTATCAGTTTTCCATTGTGGCGGTTTTCGCAAGCTTAAATCCAACCAAACAAAATAGAAAGACGCGCCAATCCATGCAATCCCAGCGATAACGTGAAACCAGCGAAAAAATAAAGCTAACCAATCGAGAAGATATGCGCCCATGTGGCAAGTGTCCTTTTGTCCAGTGTTCTTTCATCCAGTGTGCTTTTAAACGATAACGTAATACCTTTAAGAACCGCGATACGTGCTGTAGCCATGTGCACTAAGCAGTAGCGGTACATGATAGTGACCGTTATCACTGATCATAAAATCAATGACTACCTGCGGATAAAAAGCCGTTAGGTTTTGTTCATCAAAATAAGCTTGAGTATCAAACGTTAAGGTATAACGACCAACATCTAAGTGATATTCAGCAATATCAATAGTTGGGTCAAATGACCAGCTATCTGGCGTTACGCGTCCATCAGCGTTGGTGACGCCATTGGCCAATAGTGACGCCTCACCGCTTGTGCTTACGCGATGTAGTGACACTGCGATATCAGCGGCAGGTTTGCCAAGATGGGTATCTAAGATATGGGATGAGAGAGTACCTGACATGATAATTCCTTTTATATAGTGAACCAATAAGGCAACGTTTAAATTAAAGAATGTACGTTACTCAGCGCCTAGCAGTTTCTGTAAGCGTAAACGAGTAATTTTATTTTGCTCAGCAGCGGCATTAGCCAGCTCAGTAGCGCGATCGTTTGGCAAACGTGCTAACAGTAAATCCAGCATTTGCTGGGCATTTTTGCCAGTCGCAAACACGATAAAGATAAACCCAAACTTATCGAGATAATCTTGATTGCCTTGCGCCAATGCGGCAATCACGTCATCCTCAGCATCATTTGCGCCTGATTGCTCATGCGCGGCACTGTCTTGAGTGTTGCGGTATTTTGCTTTTAAGGAATCGACATTGCCGATTTGCGGATGACCGTCAAACGCCTCAAGCAAATTGGCTTCAGTCGTTTGAGCTTGCTCCCATATTTCATCGCTACGGGCCAGTAAAGTATCTATATCAGCAAAAGGACGCGCGTTTGCCAACTCATGGGCCCAGATGGTACTGGTGCAACAGGTCAATAGACGTGAGGTGGCGTCGGCTAGAGATAGGTCATTGAATTGTGGTAGCGATAGTTTCACAGTGACATCCTTTTACTTTGTCCCCAGTCCATGGGGTTGAATAAGCTGATATTGGTTATAGTGACATGCTAATATTTATTGATGAACAACCTCATGTTAAAGGTATTCATCAACGATTAATTGGTTTATTATTAACCATTCTCCTTAAACCTGACCATTTGGTCAACTACTTTATGTAAATAATTTATTTTAGTGAGTTATGTCCGATAAAAATTGGACGGCAAGCCTTACGATTTACTAAAATGTAAATTATTGGCGCATAGCCACTCACTGACCATCCTTACAGGCGTTATTAACTATGGCTACCAGCGATCCAACCAAAAGTGGTACGAATAAAAGTGGCACAACTAAAAAAGACACAGCTCATAATACTGACGTTCATACGCCAGAGAGCTTAGATGTCCTTGTACCGCAAAATGTCCAACGCAATCAGCAAGACATTCGCGCGCACAATGAGGCTGTCATATTGGCAGCTGCAGAAGAAGAATTCGTGTTACAAGGGTTTCGTGGTGCCACGATGCAAGGTATTGCGGACAGGGCTGAGCTACCAAAAGCCAATATTCATTATTATTTTAAAAATAAAAAGAACCTGTACAAGGCTGTTCTACATTCTATTATTCAAGAATGGAATGAAGGCTTAGTCACCATGACAGTCGAGAGTGACCCCAAAGAGGTGATTGAAAAATTTGTGCGCACTAAACTGCATCAAGCATTCGCTCATCCAAACCAACATAAGTTGTTCGCCCTTGAAGTCATTGGCGGGGCACCACAACTGCACGATTTTATGTCAACGACGATGAAAGAGTGGGCACTTGATAAATCCAAAGTTATGAAAACTTGGTATGAGCAAGGCCGAATAGGTGTTAGTGATCCATTACAGCTATTAATCTTAATTTGGGCCACGACGCAACGATATGCTGAGTTTGAAGCAGAAATCGTTGGTCTGATGGGTAAGGGTGAATATGATCAGCAGGATGAAGCACGTGCCGCGAATTTTTTAGTACCATTTATCTTGCGTGGTTGCGGGCTAGAATAGTGTCTATTAACGATAGTTAATAGACAACGACAGCTAATAGGCATTGATGTATTTTACTCAGCCAATCATAAATTCTGTCATGTCAGTTTACCGCAATGATAAGAACAGACCTGACAATAACTTTCAGATCTTTTGTCTAAGCGGTTGTAGTTCATCATCAAGATACTGCTCTGGCGTATCAAATTCAGTGCCATAGTTTTTGGGTAAAATCATATCAAGGGTAATGGCGACGATGCCTGACATTGTTACCGCTGAACCAAATATATTTTGAAACAGCTGTGGTGTCTGTGACAGTACATCAGGGACAAAAGCGATGCCCATAGATAGACCAAGCGACGTTGCGATAATCATAATATTACGGTGCGTAAAGTCGACCGTCGATAGGATACGAATACCAGCAGTGGCAACAGTGGCAAACATCAGTAGCGTTACCCCGCCAACGACTGGCTTTGGCAATTGCGTAAAAACAGCCCCAATAATAGGGAACATGCCCATGATAAATAAAATACCGCCCACATAAAAACCAATATAGCGACTGGCGATACCCGTCATCTGAATGACACCATTATTTTGGCTAAAGGTCGTCACTGGGAAGGTATTAAACACCGCGGCTATCAGCGAGTTGACCCCGTCACCTAACACCCCACCCTTAATGCGTTTTTCATACACTGGCCCTTTGATTGGCTCACCAGATATCATCGATGTCGCTGTTAAATCTCCTGACGTTTCAATACTGGTAATGACATACATGAAAGCAATGGGTATAAAAGCTTGCCATTCAAAACCAAAGCCAAACTTGAAAGGCTGCGGTAAAGTAAAAAGAGGCGCTTGAGAAACCAAAAAGAAGTCAATCCGACCTAAAAAGATTGCCGCTATCAAACCGAGCATCAATCCAATAAAGATGGCACTGGAGCGAATAACTTTATTATCAATAATACTGATAAGTACCACACTGACCAGCACACCGCCACCGAGCAAGAGGTTTTCTATACTGCCAAAATTCTGCGCGCCGACACCGCCTGCCAAGTCCGTGAGACCTGTTTTGGTTAATGACAGACCGATAGTGACGATGACGCACCCAGTCACGATAGGGTTCATTAATGATCTCAGTCGAGTGATGAATCGACTTAAGAATATCTCAATAAACGCCCCAATAAATGACACGCCAAAAATGACAGAGAGAATTTCCTCTGGACTTCCGCCTTTGTTCTTTACGACAAAACCTGCAGCCAATACGGCAGCTAAGAAGCCAAAACTGGTGCCCTGTAGCGCCATCAGCCCTGAACCTATGGGTCCAACTTTGTGCGTCTGAATAAAGGTGGCAACCCCAGATACCATCAATGACATACTGATGAGATAGGGGATATGCTCTCCCAAACCTAGGGCGCCGCCTATAATTAATGAGGGTGTAATAATACCGACAAAGCTAGCGAGCACATGCTGGCTCGCACCTAGAAAGGCTTTTGCAGGGGCTGGTCGGTCGTGTAAACCATATAATAAATCGGGGTTCCCTTGAGTATGTTCACTCATTTTGGCTTCCTCCTGAAGTGACTTTTAGTCCAATCTTTGTGGCGCTCACGTAGCAACGTTAAAAACACTGAGAGCCGATACAGACAGTATCGTACTATCACAGTATCTATTGCTTACCTATCCAACAAAGAATCGCACTTATCCTTGTGCTAATAAATAATCTTAGATCACTATTATTTATCAAGATTGCCAATCATTGTAATAAAAACCTGACTAATTGGTCAGCTATATAAGAGTATAGTTGAAGGGTGTGCTATTGCAATGTTTTTTTTCATGCGAGCAGGTTTATTTATAGCGCAATAATGATTTGTCTAAAGAGCATGTTTTAAGCTCTCCAGACAAAAAAACCTGAGAGTATCAATTATTTATAGCAACTGAGCAGCAAGCCTCCATCTCAATACTTCATTTACAAACCAATCATTACAGTGAATTCCTCACATTAATTATTGCCAAATTGTTAATACTTCGTTATTATGCACCTAATTATTCAAATGCTAATCATTATCATTAACGTTTGCAATGCGATTCGCATGAATGACTCGAAGATATCTACTAAACAGTGTTTAAAAATCTAGAGAACGTTAACGCATAGATTGGTAAAGCACGAAGATTTATAAAGCATCCGATCTGGGAAAAACCGTTAAGTAACGGCTTTGAAAGTAGTCTTTTAAAAAAACCTAATTCTGACAGTAACCAAAGTGAGTGTGTTATGCGTGAAGTAAAGTTACCAATCTCGTCTAATCAATTGACCCTATTATCTATGGGCGTGGCTGCTATATTGTGGACACAAGCGGCTAATGCAGCGGCAGAGGAATTGCCAAGTACCACGCTGCAAACCATTACGGTGACCGCCAATAGTTCAGTACGAGATAGAGTGCAAAACGATGGTGTGTATGTAGAAGACTATACGCCAGCCGCGCAAGCCAGCCATTTAAGTGACTTTTTAGACGTCGTACCAGGAGTTGAAGTTGGTGGTACATCATCAGTGAATCAGCGCGTGCGCGTACGTGGTCTTGATGATACCAATCTAAAAGTCACGATCGATGGCGCGCGTCAAGAAGGCGCGATGTTTTATCATATGGGTGATGTGACTATCGACCCAGACCTATTAAAACAAGCAGACGTATCGGTGGGTAACAACTCAGTCACGCTGGGTAATGATGCGATCGGTGGTGCGGTGGCGTTTAAAACTGTAGACGCGGCAGACTTGCTCAAACCCGGTCAAAAAGTTGGTGCCAAACTACACGCAGGATATGGCAGCAATAACGACGAGCTATTAACGTCAGCAACTGTGTATGCTGCTCCAGCTGAAAACGTAGATTTATTGGCGTACTATGGCAAACGAGATGCCAATGCTGGTGAAGATGGCAGTGGCCGTGATATTCAAACACAAGACAGCGAAGGCGAAAACATCCTATTAAAAGCGGGTGCTTATATTGGTGATGACCATCATGTTGGTGCTGGCTTTAGCCGTACTGAAAATGAAGGTCTATTCCCATTACGTCCCGATTTCCCGGCAAGTCCAGGGGTGGGAAGTTGGAACGAGATTCTGCCGCAAAAAGTAAAGCGTGATACCTATACGCTAGATTATAGTTATAATCCAGTGAATCGCTTAATAGACGTTGATACCAATGTGTATCAAACAGAAACGACTATCTCACGGGATACGGACTATACCAAAAATCCTGGCTATGACTGGGAAGCGGGTGTTAAAACCACTGGTGCCAAAATCCAGAATACCAGTATTATTGATAGCGCTATCGTCGATGGCATCACAGGGACGCATAAGCTGATTGCTGGCGTTGAGCATTACAAAAAAGAATCAGAGATGGCACGTGATGGTGCTAGTACAGGCACTGATGAGGCAAAAAACACGTCAGTATATCTAGAAGACCAATGGCAAATGGGCAAATTGACCCTAACACCAGGCGTCCGTTATGACCGTTATGAGTCACCTGAATTTGTCTCAGCGGGCAAGACTTACGACAATGTCGTTGGTGCGTTGGCGGCCAGTTATGAGATTTTACCAAGTACTCAAGTGTTTGCTAGCTATACGCAGCTGTTTAATGGTCCTGACTTAAGCCAAGCGATTTTTAACAAAGATGGCGCAGATACTTATGTCAATAGTGATTTAAAGGCAGAAGAAGGCTCAAACGCTGAAGTTGGGTTGGCGACGACGCTTCGTGGTCTAACGACTGCTGATGATGCGCTACAACTAAGTGCTAAGTATTTTGAGACCAATATTGAAAACTATATTGAGTTTGTCCGTTCAGGTGGTAGTAGAACGGGGTTAAATTGTAGCACTGGCAAGCCTGGCACTACTGATGCTCCTGAGCTATGCCAAGGTGTGATTAACAAAGACGAAGACTTTAAAATCAAAGGTGTAGAGCTCGCCGCCGACTATAAAGTAGATAATTTTAACATGGGTCTTAGCTATGCACGCGCCCGCAGTAAGGGTGAAGACACTGGCTATAATATCGCTTCAGTGAGCGGCAGTAGCTCTGAGTCTGGTGATAAATATATGGTCAACCTTGGTTACGCGCCGACGGATACTACGGAGCTTGGCTGGCGCAGTACCTATGTTGCCTCAGTGACACCTAATACAGGTGGCGATGACATCAAAAAGCCAAACTACGATGTGCATGATATTTTTATGACCTATACGCCAACTCAGGTTGAAGGGTTAAAAGCAACATTGGGCGTCTATAATCTTTTTGATGAGACTTATGCTAGCCATGCCTCACGTAACAATGCATTAGACGATAATTATACAGATTTTGAGATGGGTCGTAATATCAAAACCTCTTTAACCTATCAGTTTTAGGACTGCATTTATTATTTATTAGCAAAGCAAACAAGCCAGCTTTCTGTCTAAGAGAGCTGGCTTTTTTATGGATACTTTTGAGATGAAGACACGCTAAGAAAGAGTCCTGTCAATATTTAAAAGCTAACAGCAAAAATAAAGGGAGCTAACAATGAGTAAACCTAGCCCAAGAGTATTAGAAGTAAAGTGTATCGCTGATATCACACCCAATATGCGCCGTATTACTTTGGGAGGGGAAGGGATGAAAAACTTCCCAGCAGACCAAGAAAGCGCCTATATCAAATTGATGTTTGCACAAGAGGCAGGGCAAAAACCAATCATGCGTACCTATACCATTATCCAGCAGCGCGCTGATGAGATGGATGTCGATTTTGTATTACACGGTCTCAATCATAAAGGTGCCGAAGGGCCAGCATCGCACTGGGCCAAAACGACTCAAGTCGGTGACACTATTTTGATTGGTGGTCCAGGTGCAAAGAAACACATCAATCATGAGGCAGATTGGTTCTTGCTAGCAGGCGATATGACAGCCTTACCAGCCATCACGGTTAATTTGGCAAAGCTGCCAGAGGATGCAGTCGGCTACGCAGTCATAGAGGTGTTGAGTGAGGATGATATCCAATCTCTAAAAAAGCCAAAAGATATCGAGATTGAGTGGGTTGTGAATGCAATAGCAAGTGACAGCCACTACCCAATACTTGAGCGTATTAAAGCGCTTGACTGGTTAGGCGGGACACCTGCAGTGTGGGCAGCATGTGAGTTTAATAGTATGCGAGCGCTACGACGGTATTTTAAAGAAAAAGAAGTGACTAAGAGCCATCTGTATATTTCAAGTTATTGGAAGCTCGATAGCAGTGAAGATGAGCATAAAATTGTGAAGCGGGAAGATGCTGCATTAGGGCTATAACTGGTGAGCACAAACAGCGATACCATATATCTCATATCAAATGAAGCCGATACGCTATGTGAGATTTCCAGTCTTGCATATCGTTCATATATTGAATCAACTATATGGGAGTTATGGTGAAGCGTCATTATAACAATGTATCGACAATCACTGGACGACCTTGGTGATTTAATACCGTCACATCGACGTTATATAAATCTTTCATCGTCTCTTGGGTGAGGACATCGGCAGGTTTACCAACGGCCGTTACCTGACCTGCTTTCATGGTGACCACCGTATCGGCAAATTGCGCCGCTTGATTGATATCATGCAGGACAATCACCACCGTTTTTTGCTGATTATGACTCAACTCGCGCAGCTCACGCATTAGGCGACCCGCATGGTACATGTCTAGATTGTTTAGCGGCTCATCGAGCAAGAGATACGGCGTATCTTGGCAGACAATCATTGCAATCAGCACGCGTTGCCGTTGCCCACCGGATAATGTCGATAAGAAACGCTCGGCTAATGGCTCCAGCTCAAAGCGTTCGATAATATCCTGTACTTTTTGCTCATCGTTTGCGGTTGGTTGCCCTTGATGATAGGGATAGCGCCCAAACATCAGCAGCTCATGCACACGCAGTCGCCCTTGTACTTGATTGTCTTGTCCGAGCATCGCTACTGTCTTGGACAAGGTGCGCGCATGACAGCTAACAATATCACGTTCCTCATTATCTACAGTAAAACTTACCTGTCCTGACTGTAGCGGTTGCAAGCGTGCCATCACTGAAAATAAGGTCGATTTACCTGCGCCATTGGGACCAATTAAAGCAATCACTTGTGAGGGTGGTAAAGACAAGGTAATGTCATGCAGGATTTGTTGTTTGCCAATATGGTGGGAGATATTATCTAGTTTAATCATACAGTTGGTCCGATTCAAAAACACTATAACGCTACTGGAATAAGTTTTTATCGCTTGCTGTGCCGATGCAGACAAAGGCTGCAAAAAACTTATCCCAGTAGCATCTGCAGGTATTTATATATCTTGTCGTTAAAATTTTTTTGATCCGTGCAGTCTTAATGAGCCGTAATCAACGACGCTGAGTCATGAAAATTAGTATTAAAAATACCAAGCCACCAGCCAATTCAATGACCACTGACAGTACCCCTGACATGCCCAATACTTGCTCAAACACTGTCTGACCGAGTACCAAGCAAATCATCGCCACCAAGCTAACCAATATCAGGCGTTCGCTATGATACATATGACGCGCGATGCGATTGGTTAACGCGCAGACCAGTAAGCCAAAGAAAGTCACTGGACCGACCAATGCGGTTGCCGTGGCGACCAAAACTGCGATGACCGTTAACAGCCCAAAGGCTAAGCGTTGATAATTAATGCCAAGGTTAATGGCTTGCGATTTGCCTAGCATTAATACATCACATTGATAACGCCAGCGCCAAATAAACACAGCGCTAATGGCACAAATAAAGAGGCTGATACCCAGTAGCTGGGGATTGACCGTATTAAACTGCGCGTAACTGGCAGATTGTACGACGACAAAATCATCAGGATTAATCAGTCGTGCAATCAGTGCCGATAAACTACGAAACAACACGCCAAAGATGACACCTACCAGTATCAGCCGCGTCAAATCCTGACTGCTTTTTGAGAACAGCACTCGAAACAACAGTAGGGACGCGCCAAACATCAGGACAATTTCAAGGGTGAACTTGGTAATAGGATTGATGCTGGTAAAGCTCATCGCGCCCAAAAAGAACACCAATAAGCTTTGTAGCAAGACATATAGCGAGTCAAAACCCAACAGTGATGGCGTTAGAATAGGGTTGTGCGTTAGAGTTTGAAACAGTAAGGTCGACACGCCAATCGCATAGCCTACCACCATAAGTGCCAGTAGTTTTTTGCCCCGTAACGGTAGGGCAAAATCCCAATAACCGTTGACATTGAGCGTCAAAAATAGCGTCATTGAGATCAATAATATAATCACGGCAATTGATTTTGGATGGTTGGCGATAAATGTCCAAAGTTGTGCTAAATGACTCTGTGCAGAAGTGTTTGCATGGCTGTCGTTTTCCAAAGTGCCATTTTCTGGAACACTCTTTACTGCTGAGCCAGACTTTGTAGAACTGTCATTTATAAGACGATGCTTAGACGGTGAAAACATACGTAAATCCTACTATGCTACCTTTAATAGTAACAACGCCAAGCTTATCTAAGCAGACAACAGGACGAATAAATTAAGAAAAGAGTTAATAACGATTAGGGAGCTGTCTTATTGATATATTATTGCTCAGCAGGCGCACGTAATAACAGCCATAAAAAAAGCACCGTGCCGACCACACCAAAGACAGTGGCGACAGGCACTTCAAACGGGTAGCGAATAGAGCGACCGATGATATCGCAAAGCAGTACTGCTGATGCGCCCAAGAGCGCGACAGCTGGCAAGCTACTGCGTAATTTATCACCCATCAATCGGCTGACGATATTGGGCACGACCAGGCCAATAAAGGGAATCATACCCACCGTCACGACGACGACAGCGCTCATCATCGCCACCATACCAACGCCAAGCCACGTAACCTGCCGTTTACTAATTCCTAAGTTCAGCGCTATATTATCGCCCAAACCCACGATGGTCAGTTTATCAGCGATAATATAAGCCAGCACGCACAGTGCGCCCGTCAGCCATAACAGCTCATAACGCCCCGCTAATACAGCCGAGAAGTCACCAAACTGCCAAACGCTAAGCATTTGCAATGACTCAGTTTGATAAGCGATAAAGGTCGTCACCGCTTCAATAATGCCGCCAAAGACAATGCCAATCAGCGGAATCATCAAAAAATCAGTCGGCGGAATACGGTGAATGAGCAGCATAAATAGCATCATGCCAAACATTGCAGTAATGGTGGCGACGCCCATTTTAATAAGCAGTGCACTGGCTGGAAACAGTAAGCTGACCACCAATAAACCCAGTGCCGCGCTTTGAGTGGCTCCAACCATCGATGGCTCAACGAAGCGGTTTTTTAGCACCACTTGGATAATCATCCCTGCAACCGCCATCGCAATACCGGTCAAAATAATAGCGATAGTACGAGGTATACGGCTGACCAATAGCAGTGAGCTGTCTGAGTTGGCGCTATGATTGATAATGCTGTGGAAGATACCTGACCACGAAAAATCTGCCACCCCAATCGATAAACTTAACAACACCAAAAGCCCCATAATAATGAGGCTACCTGTGTTGATTAACCACGGTGGTATGGCGGCACGTTGATGTTTAGGGCTCGGATTGCGAGTCTTTTTTTGCCAACTTGATGGTGCAGCTGGCAAAGCAGGATTGTCTTTGACACTGGCATCAGCGCGAGATGAAAATAACGACATAACGTCTACTGGCTTATTAATGGGTAATTAAGAAATATGGCTCGTATCGTTATCAGGTCTATTTCGCGCTAGCAAAAGCATCTTTAATCGTGGTCAAATCTTGCATCCATTGATAGTAACCACCAAAAGCTAGGTAAGAGTCTGGGCTGAGGTAAACCACTTGATTTTTACTCCAAGCATTGGTTTGCGCGACCAGTGGATTGTCCAATACCGCTTTGGCACCAGCGCCGTCTTCGCCAATTGCCGCACTACGATCGACGACGAATAACCAGTCTGGATTGGTTTTTTGTATATACTCAAAAGATACGGGTTGACCGTGACGCGCATCGGCGATTTGGTCATCGGCCATCGGGATATCTAATACCGTATGAATAAAGCCATAGCGTGACTTATCACCATAAGCGGATAGCTTATTACCATTCACCATCACCACTAAGCCTTTACTTTTGTCCTTGGTTAATACTTTGGTTTCGTCGATGAGCCCATCGATATTGCCTTGCAGTTTTGCTGCCTGATCACTTTTACCAAACAAGGCACCCAAATCATGCAGACGTTGCTTGCTCGACTCATAAATATTTGCCGTATCAATGGTCATATCAAGCGTTGGCGCAATGCTTGAGAGCGCATCGTATTTTTCTGCCATCCGTGAGCCGACCAAAATAGCTTGCGGCTGCATGGCATTTAACGCTTCAAGATCTGGCTCAAATACCGTACCGACGGCTTTTGGCTCAGGCTGAGTTTTTGAGTGTAGATTGTCTAAATGTAGACCACTTGGCATGCCATCGACTGCCACATCTAGCGCGGCCAAATCTTGCATCAAGGTCATGTCATAAACGACCAGCGGTGATGGATTCATTGCCAAATCGACCTTACCTTTTGTTGTATCAACGGCAATGGTTGCCACAGAAACATTGTCATTATTGACGACATTTGAGGCATTATCTGCCGTTTGGTTTTCAGTCTTGGCATCTGCTGGTTCAGAGTCATTGGATTCAGGTGAGCTACAACCGGCCACGCTGATGGTGGTGACGAGTGCGGTCATCATAGCGGTCAAAAATGGACGTTTGAAAACAGAAGTAGTGGAGCGGTTAGATAGTAGGGTGGTAGGCATAGTTAACTCGGTATATCAGATGTTTAAGCAGCCTTTAAATCATCAGCTGCAACTGTAAGTGTCGAAAGTGAAAAGAGCCGAACAAGCGCCTTTGAGGGATACGCTAATACAGTACTCGTTTGGTTAGTTTATTAATGCTATTAAGCGTTTCTAAATTTTATAAAGGCTATGATAAAGTAATTGAGACTCATTATCAATACAAATGATAATGGTTTTTATTAACATCGTTTTTTAGATGAATGTGCCATTCTAATTTTATGTTTTGATAGTAAAAATCAAGAGACAGATTATATTTACTGGCCGAGGCTGCTTAGGATAAGGAGGTTGGTCGCGCAAATTTTTATGTGGCTGAGCAATTATAAAGTTGCGTTATCAACACTGATAAAAAAAGAAAAAATTAAATTTATTGTTGATAATAATTCTCGTTTGCATTATTATCTACGCCATTGTTGCCCACCAGTATGAATGCACGGCTGTTAATTATTAGGTTGTTATGAACTCAACGGATTTAGACGCGCCACCGCTTAAACTGATACTCATCGCTATCGTGATAGTTGTGGGGCTGCATGTACTGACGGCAGTAGCATTGGTCGCGATGAAACCTGCTGAGCCAATAATTGAGCCACCAGTAGACACACCGCCTATCGAGATAGAGTTTGTCTCACTGCCTGCTCCCAATATCCAGCCTGAAGTAGAAGCGAAGCAACCAGTCGCTCAGCAAAAGCCTCAGCCAAAAGTAGAATCTCAACCAAAGGTAAAGCCTGAACGGATACAGCCGCCTAAGCCGCAGCCGCAACAAACACCAATAGCAGAACCGAAAGCTAAAGCGGTAACAGTAAAGCCAACAGAGAGACAGAGCAAAACGGCTGATATTGAACCTATTGCTAAAGTAGAAAACAAAAAGCCTGACGTTATCAAAAAAGAACCCCCTAAAGTAGATACATCGACGGCGGATGAGCAACGTAAGATGATAGCAGCACAAGCTGAAAAAGCCGCTCAAGACGCTCACGTTAGGGCAGTTGCAGACGCCAAAGCTGCCCGCGAGGCACAAGCACAGGCAGATGCTAAAGCAGCACAAGCAAAGGCTGAAAGAGAAGCAGAGGCTGCTGCTCAAGCAAAAGCAGATGCTGACGCCAAGGCAAAAGCTGCTGCAAGTAATACACCAGTGGACTTTACTGCTAGCAATGCAAATTGGGCATCGGCACCGAGGTTTAGCTTTCCTGAGCGTGCAGCGCGTAGAGCCCGCTCAGGTGATACTCTTGATGTCGTATTGGTATTAAGAGTGAATAAACAAGGCGGTATCGATAGCGTGCGAATTGCTCAGTCATCAGGCAATGCGATAGTAGATAAAGAGGCGCAGCGTCAGGTACGCTCTGGCAAATTTAAGCCCTTTACTCAAAACGGTGTGCCAGTGGTTGGCAATGTGACTTTACCCATAAGCTATGCCGTGCCTTAGTGATTCGGTTTCACTGTTCAATACTGGGCTCTGTATTTGAGCTGTTTGACAAAAACTATATAAAATCTAGTCATTTTGAAATGATGGATTCAGCAGATTTATAACATTTATGATGGTGCTAGACTGAATGTGCGCAGCGCCATCACATGGTTGCATCAAACCTAAGGACTCTCACATGGAATTTACAACCTACTGGCAGTATAGCGATATGGTGACTAGGACTTTGTTCTTTTTACTACTCGCCTTATCTATCATTTCTTGGGTGACTGGTATCATTCGTGTATTACAAAGTCGCAAGCTGGCTGCCAACGTCGCTGACGATTTGAGTCAGCAGGTTGCTGCTAAGCAGTCCGACCTAACAGGTTCTGATGCAGCCACTCATCGATTGGTTACCGAGCAGACACTGCTTAAGCATATCGGTCGCTACCGCTTTGCCAGTGAACGTGGGTTGCCTATCCTCGGTACGACGGCTGCCATTGCGCCATTTATAGGACTTTTTGGGACGGTATGGGGTATTTTTCATGCGCTGCATAACATCGGCACGAGCGGGCAAGCGGGATTGGGACAAGTGGCAGGGCCGGTCGGTGAGGCGCTTATCATGACAGGGCTTGGTATCGCGGTCGCCATTCCAGCTGTCGTTTTTTACAACCTTGCAGTGCGTATCAATCGCCGTGTGATGTATCACGCCAATGATAGGGCGCATGACTTACTGGCACAATCTACCAACTTAGCTATACAACAACCGTCAAAAAATGACAGCTCTGCCGCTGCTAACGTTCAGTCAGAAAATAATAACTTAGCTAAAAAAGACGTTGAGCAACCGGCGCATTATCATCGCTCAGCACACTCTCAGGGCTAGTACTCTCAGAGATATCCTCTCTGGGACAGCAATCGTATCAATGACATTTTGTGGTTAAAAGAGTAGAGCTTTGGGGAAGTGGCAACGTTCTAAATGTGTGTTGAATAACTAAAAGTATTGAGAATAACTATGGCATTTCAGCTGGGTGATGACGACAGTCAAAGTATGAATGAGATGAACCTCATTCCGCTTATCGATATTATGCTGGTATTGATGATTATCTTTTTATTAACGGCGACCGTGCTAAATCCGACCGTGCCGTTAGATTTGCCGCAGACCAGTGCCGAGGTCAACCAAACACCGCCAGAAGCCATTCAAATCAGCATTGATAAAGACGCAGGTTTGTTTTGGGATGATAAACCTATCAGAATGGAGGAATTAGAAGCTCGACTGCAACAGCAGAGCGCAGCTGGCAAAAATCCTTCGATACAATTACGTGCTGATAAAGAAGGTAAATACGATACTGTGGCGCAAGTATTGGCAGCGGCCAGTGAGGCAGGCCTGAGTAAGATAGCTTTTGTTAATGAATAGCATTAGCCGTTAGATACTGTTTATTAAAAAGAGAACGTTAGGCTGTTTACAGCAGTAAGCCTGCAAGAAATACCAGCAGACTTATCAATAAAAAAATCAGCAAGACAATAAGAAGAACAATTAAAATAATAAAATTTTCCTCCGGCCTCGCTTGGCTATCCTTGCGAGGTTTCCTTTATTGTAGACTATAAGTTTTTTTATCAGTTCCAGTGACTCTAGATTGCCATTTAGCAGGCTAAATGGCATCAATTGCCTATATTGAAAGATTACCACGCATAACCAAAGGGACGATAGCCGTAACCATAACCAAAGCGGCCAGGTCCATAACCAAATGGATAGGGCGAACGCAGATAATCAAGGTCGCGCTGACGAATATAATAGTAGCGACCTTGGGAATAGGCCTCCTCTAACTTTTCAATGCCTTCGAGCGGGCAGACAGGCTGCCAGTCATAGCCTTCGCGCCCAAGCTTATAAGCGTTAAGCTCGGTACAGTATTTCTTTAGACCTTGTTGACGTCCTTGTTCCCATTGGATGCGGTTAGGACTTGCCCCGCCGACGCTTGCACATTGATTGGTATAGTGACCAAAATAAGCGCCAGAGCGCCCACGGATACCGTCCGCATAGCCGACTTCCTGCCAGTTACTGGTTTGACACTGCTGCGGCGTGAGGCTTTGCGTCGTTGCACAGCCTGATATGGCCAATAAGGTAGCGCCCATCAGAGAGACAGCGATACCTGATTTACTCACAAGCTGACGAGCAGCTTTACCAGCGAAATCAGCTATCGATGAGTTTAGCTTAATAAGATAATTCATAATAAACCTGCGCGCGTTTAAAATTATGGTTTATCATAGCACTTTTTAGTGGCATTCACTTTTTGTATCTCGTTATCATGCTTGTTTTTGGTTTAGATAAGTATCTGATATATAGGTATATATAGTAGCGTTTTCTCAAGCAATGTGATTCAGGCTTGAGGTTTGGTAAAGACATTCTGCTTGATTTTTAATATTTTGCGCTCATTATAGGCGTCTGTTTATTGACAGGTTTTAATCAAGACGGTTATCTGTATCAATCGTAGCCATTGCATTGTTGGCACTGTTTTTGTTTTTTAGCACCGCATTCATTCAGTCAAAAGGTCAGACCATTATGGGAATATTAATAGGCGTTATCATTGTACTATTCGTATTAGGGAGTATGATGGCGCTCAAACCTAACGGTATCGATCAGCGTTTGGACAAGCTGCGTATGACTGCGCGCCGCTTGCAACTGAATCCAAAGCTTGTGAGCTGCCCTGATTGGATTAAAGGTAAAGACAACGAATATGGTCGCGGGATGCTAGGACAATACTGCCTAGTGCTAGACGATATGCAACTGCCGCATACGCGATATCAAGTGATTGATGGACAGTGGCGACCAGATAGCCGTTTTGTCGATACCTCCACAAAAGATACCAAGCTGACTATCCCGAGTGCCATTCGTTCCAGCCAAAATAATACCAAAACGGATATCAAAAAGCCCAATTTTAGTCTGGATAAGATGCCAATTGATTTGCCTGTTAGTATTGAGCCATTTGTCAAAGGACTATTAACCAAAGCCAATAGCATCGTTATTTATTGGGAAGATATCGCCTATGTGCGTCCATCAACCAATCCTGCCTATCAGCAAAAATTGATTGAGGCTGATTTGCTGGCACTGAAAGAAAACCTAGAAAAATGGGCATTACAAATGCAGAAAAAATCTTAAAACTGGTAAAGCAATTTTTCGTCTCCATTAAAGGGCAATATGCAAGCACTTTTGGCAAACTAGCAGTCATTTTCAGTTGACAGTGTAATACTTAGCAGTGTAACGTCTTTATAACTGACTCTTTGTATTATGGTTATTGTTTGTTTTATAACCGTTTCTATTGGCAGCTACTACTACAATAAACCGCAAGGCTATGATAATTAGCTACCATAAATTGCCATGCTGCTGAATTAAACCTTACTTTTAATCTACTTATATTATGGTGTCGTCACATATGGCAAAAACCACAACCAAAAAAAGCTCAGCATCTGCTGACAGCCCAAAAAAGGGCAAGTCTCTGGTGATTGTAGAATCACCCGCCAAGGCAAAAACCATTAACAAATACTTAGGCGATGACTTTGTCGTACGCTCAAGTATCGGTCACGTCCGTGATTTACCGGTTAGTGCCAGTAAAAGTACCAAAAAAGCTGCTGCTACCAAAAAAGATGACAAACTGAGCAAAGAAGAAAAAGCACAGCAAGCATTGGTACGTCGCATGGGTGTTGATCCTGAGCATGACTGGGCGGCAGTCTATGAAGTATTGCCTAACAAGACCAAAGTCATCAAAGAGCTGAAAGCTTTAGCCAAAGACGCTGACAAAATCTATCTCGCAACGGATATGGATAGAGAAGGGGAAGCAATTGCCTGGCACCTAAAAGAAGTCATCGGCGGTGCAGATAGCAAGTATGAGCGCGTAGTCTTTAATGAGATTACCAAATCTGCTATCCAAAATGCCTTTAAGCAACCATCAAAACTTGATATTGACCGTGTGAATGCGCAGCAAGCGCGCCGCTTTTTAGACCGCGTCGTTGGTTTTATGGTATCGCCGCTGCTATGGCAAAAGGTTGCTCGCGGACTGTCAGCAGGTCGCGTCCAGTCCGTTGCCATGCGCTTAGTGGTGGAAAGAGAGCATGAGATTCGAGCCTTTATCCCAGAAGAATACTGGCAAATCCATGCTGATACTCACGTCACCAATAGTAAAAAGGACGCTGAGCAAATAGCCATTCGTCTAGAAGCGACCAAGCAAGGTGGCAAAACGCTAAAGCTTGTCAATAAAGAACAGACTGACAAAGTCTTAGCAGTGCTGAATGCCAGTGATTTTATTGTCAAAGAGCGCGAAGAAAAACCAACGCAGTCTCGTCCAAGCGCGCCATTTATTACCTCGACATTGCAACAAGCCGCTAGCACGCGACTGGGTTTTTCAGTTAAGAAAACCATGATTTTAGCGCAGCGTTTATACGAAGCGGGTCATATTACTTATATGCGTACCGACTCGACTTTTTTGTCTGGTGATGCATTGGCAGCGGTGCGGGGTTATATCGAAGATAGCTATGGCGAAAAATACGTGCCAGAAAAGCCAAACTTCTATGGCAATAAGCAAGGCGCACAAGAAGCGCATGAAGCCATTCGTCCCTCTAATGTCAATATGAAGTCAACGCAGATGAAAGGGGTGGAACGTGATGCCATCCGTCTGTATGAGCTAATTTGGCGTCAGTTCGTCGCTTGCCAGATGCTGCCAGCGAAATACTTGTCAGTGAATCTATTTGTGGCGGCCAATGATGTTGAGCTAAAAGCGCGCGGTCGTACGTTGGTGTTTGATGGTTATACTAAAGTGATGCCGCCAGCCAAAACTGATGATACATTGCTGCCGGATGTCAAAAAAGGCGATAAGTTAACGCTCGATAAGCTTGATCCGAGTCAACACTTTACCAAGCCGCCACCGCGCTATACTGAGGCAAGCTTGGTGAAAGAGCTTGAGAAAAAAGGCATCGGCCGTCCATCGACTTATGCTTCTATCATCTCAACCATTCAAGATCGTGGTTATGTGAAGCTTGAAAACAAGCGTTTATTTGCCGAAAAAATGGGCGATATCGTCACCGATAGATTGACGGCAAGTTTCCCAGATTTGATGGATTATACCTTTACCGCTGCATTAGAAGACAAGCTTGACCATGTCGCTGAAGGTGATACCGACTGGAAAGATGTCCTCGATAACTTTTATGGCGACTTTAAAACAACCCTAGATCGTGCCAAAGAAAAAGACGGTATGCGCCCGAATGATCCAACCGATGTGCCAGATGTACATTGCGATATTTGTGATCGTCCGATGCAGCTGCGTACCGGTTCAACGGGTGTGTTCTTAGGTTGTACTGGCTATAACTTACCACCAAAAGAGCGCTGTAAAGGCACTAAGAACTTAATGCCAGTCGAAGCGTTTGCCAATCTTGATGATAGCGACAGCGATGATGAAGCGGCTGAAGTTAAAGATTTGATGGAAAAGAAACGCTGTCCGAAATGCGGTACGGCCATGAACGGCTATATCGTTGATGGGGGTCTTAAGCTACATATCTGCGGTAATAACCCTGATTGTGACGGTTATATCTTAGAAGAAGGTAAGTTTGAAGTACCGGGCTCAGATGCTCCAACCATCGATTGTAATAAATGTGATGGGCAGATGGAGCTAAAAACCGGGCGTTTTGGTCCTTACTTTGCGTGTCAAAAATGTGACAATACCCGCAAAGTACTTAAAACCGGTGAAGCAGCGCCGCCGCGTATGGATCCTATCCATTTGCCAGAGCTGAAATCGACCAAGCATGATGATTACTTTATCTTGCGTGAAGGCGCGGCTGGGATGTTCTTAGCAGCATCTAAGTTCCCGAAAGTACGCGAAACACGTGCGCCAAAGCTTGCTGAGTTACGCGAAATCAAAGATAAAATGGAAGATAAGTTCCAGTATCTGTTCGCAGGTCCAGACGAAGACCCTGATGGCAATCCAACCATTTTGCGCTGGTCGCGGAAGAAAAAAGAGCAGTATATCGGCTCTGAGAAAAACGGCAAAGCCACGCGCTGGGGTGTGTACTGGCGTAATGGTGAATGGGTAGAAGAGTAAACCTGTTTTACTTTTACCATAAATTGCTTTAAATAAAAAAACCTCTTAGATAATCTAAGAGGTTTTTTTATGCTATCAATTTTAATAAAACTAACAGTATTGAGCTTTAAAAGTTATTGGCTAAATACGATTAGTTCTTTTCGATGATACCGCAAGCAACGCGATCGCCTGCATTACCAGCTGGCTGGCTAGTATAGTCGTCAACACCGCTGTGCACGATAAAGGCTAAACGGTTAACACTATATTTACCGGCATCAGCAGCGGAGATTTTCTTATTTACAAAGTTGATAGTAGCAACACCATCGGCATTGGCGGTTAAGTTCGGCAAGTCGCCCGCATGACCATTCATATCATCAGGGTTAGAGTGCGGTTTATTATCTGGATTGAAGTGACCACCTGCCGCTTTACCCATATCAGCACAGCTACCCGTTTCATGGATGTGTAGTGATACCGTTTTACCTGGTTGCAGGTTCATGAGCTTACCGTAAACTTGTACGCCGCCATCAACTGGGCGTAGGAATACTTGACCCACTTCATTTTTATTACCAGCGACTGCATTAATAGTAGACTTTAGCGCAGGTTGGCTAAGTGGATTACCAGTTTGCATTTGACCTTCGACCGTTTGGCAACCCGTCATTACTAACGCTGAACCACATAATAGGGCACTTGCAAGCATCGTCTTATTCATTATTATCTCCATTTATATTTAATCGTTATGATGAGTTTCTATAGTTTTAGTTAAGATATTCAAATATTGCCTAATACCGCAACCAGTATAGCCAAGCGTTAGATATAGTTATTCATCAAATACGCAACAATCGGTTAATAAATGTAAGTATCGTATGGGTTTGAAAGCTGTTTACGGTATTTTCTTTACTTCGTTTTGCCATACTAAGGTTGCGCCTGTATCGAGTTTTTGAGTCAGTAAATAATGAGGTAGGCTTGAGGCGTCGAGATTGGTGTTTAGTAATCTTTGCAAGGTTAATTGGCTTTTACTTAACTGTTCAAGTTCTCTAATTTTATCTTCAGCAGCTTCACGTTGAGGACTACAGCCCATCATTGTTTGCGGGCTTGATCCAATTAATAACTTATTGTCAGGCGTTAAAATGTAAGAACCACCAACACCATTACAATCAGAGCTAAAGCCAACATGATGCTCATCGTTATACACTGGGTAAGCAAAATAGGCAGTCACTGGAAAATCTGGACGACTAAGCTCAACGATGGTTTTTTGATTGCTATCGACTGCGCTTACCAATCGCCATTGATATTCTTTTAGAAACTCATAAGTAATGGGTAGTCCCGTTACTGGTCGTAGGGTCTTAAGTGTACCTTCAAATACAAGCTGCTTGTCCTGAACATTTAAGACCAGCTCATAAGGCGTTGGTTTTTTTGGAGTAAGTTTATTCAAAAATGAAAACGATTTTGTTTGTGTAGATGGGGAAGTGATTCTAAGGTTAAAACGTCCTCTGCCGTATTCAGGAAATAATCGTTCTAAATACTGAAAGATATTGTGAGCTGCTTGTTTATCAGTTATTAAGCAAGAAGGCTGCGTAATGGTAGTTACGCCGTATGAGCTGTAAGTGTACTCTTGATAACCATCATGGTTTAAGCGATAGCGCTGGCAGTCATATTTAAACACTAAATTGCTAGGACGCACGTCAAGCATTAACGGCGGTACGGTATCGACATCATTAACAATACCTTGATTGTCTATCCAGCGCACCAATTTCCAATCAAAGCGATTGACACTTTCAACATTTATCACTTGCTCAGATAGTATTGGAGCAGAAGTGCTAGAGCCAGTCACTATTGAGTTAGCAGGTGTAGAATTATCTTTTGCAATATTAGACTGACAACCTATTAATGCTACCGGAAGCGAAGCAGTAAGTAATACAGATAGAGTTAAGCGATTTGAAGTCAGGTGGTTTAACATTATGGCTATTACCAAATAAACATTTGTCTAAAATATAGCACAAGGTCTTAACCAAATTGTTTTTATTATTACCAAAAAAAGCCGCCCATCATGACGATGAGCGGCTCTTCAATTTGTAAGACTGGATTAGTAACGAATCAGATTAGTTATGCAGCACTTTGCTTGAGGTTTTATCAACCGTCACCTTAGCAGGTTTAAGCGGTACTGGCATACTCACCAACGCAACTTTTAATATCTCATCAATCGTCGCGACTGGCTGAATAGTCAGACCAGCTTTGACGTTATCAGGGATATCGGCCAAGTCACGCTCGTTGGTCGCTGGAATCAACACATGCTTGATACCACCGCGATGTGCAGCAAGTAGCTTCTCTTTTAGACCACCGATGCGTAGGATTTTACCGCGCAAGGTAATCTCGCCTGTCATCGCAATATCTGGGCGAATGGCAATACCTGTCAAGGCAGAGACCAACGCTGTGGTTAGTGCACCACCAGCCGATGGGCCGTCTTTGGGCGTCGCGCCTTCTGGCATATGCACGTGGACGTCAGTAGTCTTAAAGGTCTCATAATCGATACCTAAGCTGTCACCGCGGGCACGCACCACACTCATCGCTGCACGAATCGACTCTTTCATCACATCGCCGAGTGAACCGGTAAAGCTAAGCTCGCCTTTACCTTTCATCGCCACCGCTTCGATGGTTAATAGCTCACCACCGACTTGTGTCCAAGCAAGGCCCGTAATACGACCAATCTCAGGCTCTTCTTCTGCTAGACCATAGTCATACTGATGGACACCTAGATAGTCATCGATATTTTTGTCATCGACTACTACCAGCTCACGTTCTGCTTTCTTAGGAGCGCGTGCGCCATGATTTTCGACCGAACCGCGAACGACTTTACGGCAGATTTTATTGACTTCACGCTCAAGGTTACGTACACCGGCTTCACGGGTATAGCTACGCACGATGCTATGTAATGCCGCTTCTACAATCTCAATTTCACCTTCTTTAAGACCGTTGTTTTTAATCGCTTTTGGTACTAGGTATTTCTGCGCGATATTGACCTTTTCTTCTTCGGTATAGCCCGGCAGACGAATGACTTCCATACGGTCAAGCAGGGCAGGCGGAATATCCATGCTGTTGGCAGTACAGATAAACATCACTTGTGATAAATCTAAGTCCATATCGAGATAATGGTCGTTAAAGGTATCGTTCTGTGAAGGGTCTAATACTTCAAGTAACGCTGATGCTGGATCACCGCGGAAGTCTTGCGCCATTTTATCGATTTCATCTAATAAGAATAGCGGGTTTTTAACTTCGACTTTTGCCAGTGATTGGACGATTTTACCCGGCATCGCACCGATATAAGTACGGCGATGACCACGGATTTCCGCTTCATCACGGACGCCGCCAAGCGCCATACGGACAAACTTACGACCCGTTGCACGTGCAATCGACTCACCCAACGAGGTTTTACCAACACCCGGAGGACCGACTAGACAAAGAATCGGACCGCGCAGCTTTTTCACTCGTGATTGTACGGCGAGATATTCTAAGATGCGATCTTTCACATCTTGCAAGCCATAATGGTCTTCGTCTAGGACGGTTTTGGCTTTATCTAAATTAATCGAAACTTTGGTTGTGGCATTCCACGGCGTATCCAAGATCCATTCAATATAGTTGCGCACCACTGATGATTCACTCGATGCAGGTGGCATCATTTTGAGTTTCTTCAGCTCTTGCTCTGCTTTTTTGCGCACATCTTCTGGCAAGTCAGCATCTTCTAGGCGCTGCTCAAGCTCAGCGACATCATCTTCACCATCGAACGCACCGTCATTCATATCTGACAGCTCATTCTTGATGGCTTTCATCTTCTCGTTTAAGAAGTACTCGCGCTGATTGTCTTCCATTTGCTGACGAACCGCATCTTGTATATCTTGCTCGATATTCTGCTCAGCGCTTTGCTTCACTAAGTACTCGGTCAAGGTATTGATATGGGTTTTGATATCGTCGTCTTCTAAAAACGATTGCTTAACCTCAAGATCCATCGACACGCGGGTTGAGATGAAATAGACCAGTTCAAGCAAATCATCGATGCGTTTGGCCACGCGAGTTAGCTCACGCGCATTACGCAAACGAGCATCTGCATAGCTCTCAAACAGCGTGGTTAAGGCCTGAATGGTATTTTTTTGCTGGCTCTCATCCATACTGACATCGAGATCAGCACGCTCAAAGTTTGCCATTAATAGCTCGTCATGACTCTCAATCGAATCAACACGTGCACGGTACTGACCTTCAATCAATACTTTGATGCAATTTTCATCGCTATCATGTGGCATGGTGCTGACGATGCGGCACACAGTTCCGTATTGATACAAGTTGTCTTGATCAATATCTTCAGTCAGTGAGTCTTTTTGTGCCACGACCAACACTTTATTGCCATATTCTGCCTGTGCCAATTCAACGGCTTTTACCGATGGCGCACGACCAACAAATAAAGCTATCTGCATGTGTGGATAAACGACGACATCACGCAATGCTAAAAGTGGTAAGTAGTTATCTGTACCATCATCTTTAGCTGCAAAGCTGATATCAGTGTTATCTTCAGCATGGTTCTCAGTATCGCTTTCAACGTTATTTTCAGCAGTAGCGTCTTTACTATCGTTGTCCTGAATAGTTTCAGCGGCTGCATCTAATGCACTGTCATCAGCCAAAGCAGATGATAAGTCGATGTCGATGTTGTCTTTATCAATATTATATTCACTCATATATTCTTTCCTCGTTCACCAGACTTGTAAAGTCAAGTTCGTGGTTCATGTTTAGATAAATGGTGCTCACAGACAAAATTGCAAGGGTTTTTGACCAAGACATGCGCTTATCTTTGTCAAATAACCCTATTCGTATGAATATAATGACCATACAGCGGTTTGTTTTATGAATGATGTGTTGAGGCATGAGTAAAGGTTTGGCGTTATTAATTCTATGAACAACGATTTCTCTGGTATCTCACGGGTTCTATGCATAGGCTTTGTAGCCAAAATAAGGTAAAATGACGCCCGTCTAAAACGCTGCTTTCAAAGCCAGTTTGAGCAAGTTAATTTGGACACTAGAGCAGACTTTATTAGTTTTAATATATGAAGGGTTTTAAGATATCTTCAGTTTGAAGATATTAGCGAGTCTTAATCAAGCAAAAGCAAAAGGGGCAACACATGACCATCAACGCGGTACTACTGGCAGTCGTTATCATGCTAGGGCTGTCACTTTCGCGAGTACACGTGGTGCTCAGTTTATTGATTGGCGCGCTGGCAGGCGGGTTACTAGCAGGTCTTGGGATAACTGAGACTTTAGAGGCCTTTCAAGAAGGTATCCGTAATGGCGCGCAAATCGCCCTATCTTATGCGCTACTTGGTGCTTTTGCGGTGGCGATTGCGCACTCAGGGTTGCCGCAGTCATTGGCAGGGGCGGTTATCAAGCGCATTGATGCAGGCGGTACTGGTGGCATGATTAAATACATGCTATTTGCAGGCTTAATCACCATGAGTTGCTTTAGCCAAAACCTAATCCCCATTCATATTGCCTTTATTCCACTGCTCGTGCCGCCATTATTGCTCGCCTTTAATCGCATGCAGATTGATAGACGCTTAATTGCTTGTCTGTTGACCTTTGGTTTGGTCACTACCTATATGTTTATCCCATATGGTTTCGGTGATATTTATCTCAATCAAATCATGCTAAAAAACGTCGGTGAAGCGGGTATTGATATCACCAATATCTCTGTGGTTAAGGCCATGGCAATTCCGGCACTCGGTATGTTGGTTGGTTTACTGACAGCAGTATTCATCAGCTATCGTAAGCCCCGACAATATCAGCAAGTGGCAATAGATAAAGAAGCTCGCGATGCCGCTCTTCAGAGTCAAAGGTTAGAAGGTGATGAGCTAAGCAAAACCACCGCTGGTGCGCAGTCTCAAAGTAAGTTAAAGACGCTTATTGCGCTAGCTGCCATTGTTACTGCCTTTGTTGTGCAGCTCTATACAGATTCGCTCTTGCTCGGCTCGATGTTTGGATTTGCGGTCTTTATGGCGACGGGCGTGGTCAAATGGCGTGAAGCTGATACGGTCTTCAATGACGGTATCAAACTGATGGCGATGATTGGCTTTATTATGATTACCGCGCAGGGCTTTGCAGAAGTCATGAAAGCGACGGGTGAGATTGCACCGCTGATTGATGGCGCGACCAACTTATTTGCCGGTAATAAAGCCATTGCTGCATTGGTTATGCTTGGAATTGGTTTAGTGGTCACAATGGGTATCGGCTCGTCATTCTCGACTATTCCGATTATTGCCGCGATTTATGTGCCGCTATGTATCTCTTTAGGGTTTTCGCCATTGGCAACGGTTGCCATTATCGGTACGGCTGGGGCGTTGGGTGATGCGGGCTCTCCAGCATCAGACTCGACCCTTGGTCCAACCTCTGGTCTGAATATCGATGGCCAACACGACCATATCAAGGACAGCGTGGTGCCGACATTCTTGCATTATAATATTCCATTGTTGGTATTTGGTTGGATTGCGGCGATGGTGTTGTAGGTTTTTAACATGCGTGAAATTCTCAGTAGTTTTGTAGGGTGTACCGTGTGCACCTTACAGTTTTCATTGATTTTTAATTAAAGCTAACCTTTAGAAAATACAATCTATTAAATGCAGGATAGCTATTATGAATATTCAAGATTTTAGTCAAAATGAAGTAGAGTTGTTGTTACAAGGGCTTAGAGTTCTATTATCTGAAAAATCAAAGAGCGATCCTGAATTAATACAATGGTCGTATGTGAGAAGTGATCCTTATATGGAAGTATTTGCTATTGATAAGGCTAAATACGAAGAAGAGCGTAATTATATAATAGATTTAATTCGTAAGTTAGAAATAGGCTAATTCAGTTGTTAGAGACTAGATTTCAAACCCAACTTTGAAACGTCAAGCATTTTTCTACTAGCTGAGCTGAGTAGGGTGCGCACCAGAAAAGAAGTTAATCTCGACTATCGGTGCGCTGGGCGCACCCTACTCAAATCAAAGACCATCTTCATCAAAACATCTCAACTCACCGCTTAAACTACTCAAAAACTCATCACTTTGCGCTAGTAACTCATTCAAACGCGCCTCATTAATGACACTAGCCAACTCAACAGAACTAAAGGCTTGTTCTTGACTGTAGTACAGCATTTCCCTAGCGTTATCATTCCCTAATGCTTGCAAATACGTATCAACACTATCAGCGCTAGATGCTTTGTCGTTGGGCATTTTAATCTGATTTCTTTTAAACCACCTTAAGCCACTTGGCGTTATCAAGCCATCTAGCGGCACATCCCAAGGTTGTCGCTCAAGCTGTTCTACTACTTGAAAGTCATAACACCAGCCAATTTTCAACGGTTTTTTTAACCCTGCCTGATAGCTTTTACCAAGAGTCGTATCATAAAAGCCACCACCCATGCCCATACGATTGCCATTCAAATCAACCGCTACCAATGGACAGACAATTACATCTAATTCTCGCGCCCATAATAATCGACGATGATGATTTTGCTTCATCCCTAAGCTATGAATTCGTGTCGGTATATTCAGCAGTTTCGACTGATGAATAGGTACGAAACGCAGGTGTTTATCAACATTTCCCTTATCATCACGACCGAGCGAACCGACGACCGGCAAGTAAGGTAAATAGCCTAAACGTTGACACCAGTCCAATAGTGGCTGAGTGGGCAGCTCACCAAAACCATCGTAATATAAGCCAATACGCGCGCGTGGTGGTAAGCGCTGTTGCAACTTGATTAAATGCAAACTTGCCATGCGCGCGTATTGTCTGCGTTCGCCTGCACTTAACTGGCGACGCTGGCGGGTAAATTGTCGTCTGGGTGGATTGCTTAAGCTGTTAGCAATTTTGACATCCTTTTTAGAGTGAGCGTCATCAGTCGATAACTCAGGTAATGAGTTAGATAATTCAGTAGCAGAATGTTGTTGGCCGGTGTTTTTAGACATCAGTTAGCCTCACGGACTTGGAGAAATTTGTGATAAGTCATGCTATCATAACGCCACTTTACATCGTATTTTCCTTTATGTGCAGCGTGTGTTGCACTTTTTTCGAAGCAGCTATACAACAAACCATCAAAGAGGGTAGTTATGTCGACACAGAATCAGGCAACTCGTACCGAAAAAGATACCATGGGCAATGTGGAAGTCCCAGCTGATGCTTATTGGGGTGCGCAAACTCAGCGTAGCCGTGAGAACTTTAAAATCGGTGGTGAGACGTTGCCACGTCCGATGATTGAAGCGATGGCATTAGTCAAAAAAGCCGCTGCCATTACCAATGCTAGCCTTGAGCGTATCGAAGGTGACAAGCGCGATTTAATCGTGCAAGCTGCTGACGAAATCATCAACGGCGGTCTAACGGACCAGTTTCCATTGGTTGTATGGCAGACGGGTTCTGGTACGCAGTCAAACATGAATATGAACGAAGTATTGGCCAACCGTGCCAACGAAATCGCAGGGAACGCGCGCGGCAGTTATACGCCGATTCATCCAAATGACCATGTCAACCACGCTCAGTCTACCAATGACAGCTTCCCAACGGCGATTCGTGTGGCTGCTGCTCGTCAAATCAACAGCTTGCTTATCCCAGCGGTAAAAGCACTACGCGACACGCTAGATGCCAAAGCCAAAGAGTTCGATAGCATTGTTAAAATTGGCCGTACCCACTTACAAGACGCCACGCCTTTGACCTTAGGCCAAGAGTTTAGCGGTTATGTCAGCCAACTTGACCATTCATTGACTCGTATCGACAACGCGCTCCAAGGCTTATATGAATTGCCATTAGGCGGTACAGCGGTTGGTACTGGCTTGAACGCCCATCCTGATTATGCGGTAAAATCGGCAGAGCAATTATCAACATTGACTGGCTTGCCGTTCGTAACGTCACCGAATAAATTTGAAGCACTAGCCGCTCGTGATGCCGAAGTATTTGCTTCAGGCGCACTAAAAACGCTAGCGGGCAGCCTAAATAAAATCGCTAACGACGTACGTTGGTTGGCATCAGGGCCTCGTTGTGGTCTAGGCGAATTGACCATTCCAGAGAACGAGCCAGGCTCGTCTATCATGCCGGGTAAAGTAAACCCAACCCAGTCAGAAGCAATGACCATGGTTGTCGCTCAAGTCATGGGTAACGACGTCACTATCAGCATGGCAGGCGCGTCAGGTAACTTTGAGCTTAACGTTTATAAGCCTGTTATCGCCTTTAACTTATTGCAATCTATCCAACTATTGGGTGACGCTTGCAATAGCTTTAACGACAACTGTGCCGTTGGTATTGAGCCAGTAAAAGATAAAATCGATGACTTCTTGCATAACTCGTTAATGTTAGTCACGGCATTGAACCGTCATGTTGGTTATGAAAATGCAGCGAAAATTGCTAAGACTGCTTATAAAGAAAACAAAACGTTGAAGCAAGTTGCCGTTGAGTTAGAGCTGTTAACTGAAGCACAGTTTGATGAGTGGGTGACGCCAGCTGATATGGTGCATCCTTCTTAATATCAATCCAAAAACCTGATTAGTATTGTCAGATAAGCTGAGTCTACTATTAGTAGCACTTGCGCTTGGTTTCCTCGCTACCCAGGTTTTTAAATTCGATATTCTGATTGATAAAAAGACCTTGCCATCCTTTGTATAAGGGTGTGTAAGGTCTTTTTTTGTCTATCAATTGAAGCACATACATCGCTTGAAACAATGTCTTACCCTCAGACAACAAGCCAACCAAAACTTATAACAACCCCAATAAAAATTTTGGTTAGAATAGCCCCATAGATAAGAACTGATATATAACAGTTTTTTAAATAACAACAAAGACAATAAGAGCAAACCAACTAGAAAAACCAAAAATGGTTAGCCGATAAAGCCTCTGTTTATATCTTGCTTATCTATAACAACTATAATTAATCAATTGAGGTACTATTATGAAAGCATTAACTGCTGCATTATCATCTGCTGGTATTATGATGGCGATGTTGGGTTCTGGTTCTGCCATGGCTTACTCGGATAAAGTGATGGAGCCAAGTGAGAGTTATGATACCGCTGTGAAACACAGACAGGTCAACTATACTTGCCAAAACAATAAGAAAGTCAGCGTAACTTATGGCTTTAATGAGCAGTATCTACCGACATTCGCAGAAGCCAATCTGAATGGTAAAAAAAGATTTCTACCAATTAACTTAGGTCGTTCTGACAATGTTGGTACCGTGTTTGGTGATGAGGATAACTTTAGTATTATGACGGGTGCATTGCGTTTAAATAACTATCACAAATCATCGGCTAATATCCAAAATGCTAGCAGTGAAATTCTTTATAAAGGCTGTAATGTTAAATCTATTAAAAAGCTTAAAGGCTAGTTTTTAGTAGGCCGATAGCTTTAGAGACTGTAAGAATTCTTATAGGGGTGCTTTCCATGCATCTATTCTATAAACTATCTATTTTATTGGTACGCTAGGCGCACTCTACATTTAAAGCTATTAAATAAAAAGACCTTGTCACATGATGCGACAAGGTCTTTTTTTTATCTTAGATATTACGCTTAATTAAAACTTATAAAGCAATCCTAGCGTCGTCGTGGCATCCGTACGCGAGTCAACCATTGGACTATCCTGCTGCTCATTCGGCAGATAGCTTAAGCTTTGATTGGCAAACCCTGCCCAGCGCTCATTGAAATCATAGTTGGCACTGATGTTGATATATGGGTTCAAGCTTGAGTTGGATTTATAAGCATCAATGCCAGTTCTGGCCGACTCTTCTTCACTAACGCCATAATAGTACTCGTTGTAGTCAGCATCATGATACTCAAAGCCAATGCTTGGATATACCGTTAAATTGCCTTGGGTGATTTTGGCAAGATAGGTCAAGCGTGCAGTATTACCGCCACTATTATCCAACACATCAGTTGCTATCTGCGCACGGAAACCACCGACTGGCGTACGACGTAAGTACGTCAGACCAGCAGCTGCTGAAGCTTTACGTTTATCAAGACCTTTGAGGGCACCTCTAGCATCGTCAGGATCGAACTCACTTCCAGAGAGCTGAGCGTATGCAGACAGCTGATTGGTGCCGTCATTGAGAAGGTACACACCCGCTTGCGCACCGCGGGCATAGACTCTGTTGTTGTCATAAAACACGCCTGGCAACACCCGCACATCAGTGCTGTCTTCCATATCGTAGGCTGAGTTTACCGCCATGACATTGACGCCAACGCTTAGTACCGCATCGCGGTCAGTCGGTAAGTTATTCTTAAAAATCGCCGCATTAGAAAAACTGGCGACACTTAACAATGCTGTCGCCGTTAATGCGCCCAGTAAAGTGCGTGTGAAGGGTTTAGATAGCGCAGGTGATTTAGACATGATTTGCTCTCATAAGTGGGTGGGCTAGAGGGTTGAGTCAGATTGGATAATTAGCAATAATAAATAAAAACAGTCGATTAGAGAAAGCTCAGATTAATAAATGATTTATAGGCTCTAATCATAATGAGTAACTATGGTGCTTTACTCAATGACAGCCAGTACTTGCAATAGCTGCTGATGAATATCTTGCCACCACCAGATGAAACCAATGCTTATTAATAGCATCACCAGCCACGGCAGCAGTTGCCAAATTACCATAGACTTAGACGATGTTTTTGGTTCGTTAATCGTGGCATGATCAGCATTGATATCTATAGGCGATTTTACACCAGAATTATTATCGACATGTGCATCTTTATCAAAACGATGACTATTAAGACGGTCATTATTAGAATGATGGTTATCTAAATTAAGATTGTCAGAGCGATGATTATCAAAATCATGATTACTACTGACAACATCCGTTTCGCTATGCTTCGAGATATCTATATAGGTGGTTTGATAGTCGTTAAGTTGTTCACTTTGCTGCTGGCCTTGATAACTGGTTTGGGCGCTATGTTGCTCCCTGTTTGGATAGCCGCTTTGATAGCCCTGTAAACGAGGAATATTCTGTAGCGCGATATCCATATTTTGGCGTTGACGATAGGCAATAGCAAAAGCCAGTGCAATTACTAGGCCAGTAATCGCGCCACCAATGTGACCTGCGTTATCGATACCCGGTACCGCAAAGCCATAGACCAAGTTGATGCCCATAATAAATATCAGGCTTCTTAGGTTGAGCACCATGCCATTAACAGATATCTTAAACAGTGCTGCTATTAAAAGTGCGGCACCGATACCCATTATACCACCTGATGCGCCAGCCGATATTCCCGGTTGACCAGTGCCATCTAGAATACCTTGCCACGTGACATGATTGTTCAGTAGGTTGCCACCAATTGCTGCCAATAAAAATAACGCCAAAAACTTCGCTGAGCCAAACATCGGCTCGGCGATTTGCCCAAAGAAATACATGGCAAAACCATTGAACAGCAAATGCATCAAACCAATATGTAAAAATGCACTACTGACTAAGCGCCATGGGTCATCAGTCATGGTAAAGGGCAAGGCATTGGCCCCCCATTTTAGCAGCGCTTCTGTCGAGGGGTTGTTGGCATCGACGCCTGTCAGCACCTGCATGATAAATAGTCCGATAAAGCTGACTAAAAGTAAGGTGGTAACGGGTGCTGTCTTTAATAGTTGTTTAATGGTCATAAAAGCCGAGTTTTATTTATAAATTATAAGTAGAGTATAAAGGGTATGGTCAGAGTGTGTCATCTATCAGGATGTAGTCTTCGTTTAATAGTTGCTCGTATGGGTAATGACTGAGTTTAAGGGTTAGCGATTTAAAAACTGCCAACTTTAAGGTTCTCATAAGTGCCTTTTACCAAGATATCCTCTGTGACCTTGTTGATGTCGGTATGACCACAAAATGCCATACTAATATCGCATTCGTTATAGATAAGCTCAAGGGCCCGGCGCACGCCATCCTCACCATAAGCGCCAAGCCCGTACAAGAATGCTCGACCAATCATGGTACCCTTCGCACCCAATGAAATGGCTTTTAGCACATCTTGACCAGAGCGAATGCCACTATCTAGCCATACCTCGATATCGCTATTTTCGGCATGGACAGCCTGTACGATGTCAGACAGTGCAGCAATAGAAGACAGCGCACCATCCAATTGACGACCACCATGGTTTGAGACGACCAGCGCATCGGCACCACTACGGGCAGCCAAAATAGCATCTTCGGGCTCCATAATACCTTTAATAATGAGCTTACCGCCCCAGGCATCTTTGATACGTGCCACATCATCCCAGCTTAAACGTGGGTCAAACTGTTCTGCCGTCCATGCTGATAACGATGAGATGTCCTCAACGTTTTTAGCGTGCCCAACGATATTGCCAAACGTACGGCGCTTGGTACCGAGCATATTCATACACCATTGCGGCTTGGTCATGAGGTTGAGGATATTAGCCAGCGTCGGTTTGGGCGGCGCAGACAGACCGTTTTTGATGTCTTTATGACGTTGACCCAGTACTTGCAGGTCGGCCGTGAGGATAAGCGCAGAACAATTGGCCGCTTTGGCACGGCGAATTAGATTGGCCATAAAATCTTGGTCGCGCATGACATAGAGCTGAAACCAAAACGGCGCACTGGTGTTTTCTGCGACATCTTCGATAGAGCAGATACTCATGGTCGACAGCGAAAATGGCACGCCGAATTTTTCTGCTGCGCGTGCTGCATGAATCTCGCCATCGGCCCATATCATACCGGTAAAGCCTGTTGGGGCAATCGCTACTGGCATTTTGACTGGCTCACCAATCATTTGTGTTGCCAGGCTGCGGTTGTCCATGTCGACTAATACCCGCTGACGCAATTTAATACGGTCAAAGTCGGTCTCATTATTGCGATAGGTGGTCTCAGTCCATGAGCCTGAATCAACATAATCGTAAAACATGCGCGGCACTTTACGCTCAGCGACGCGGCGCAAATCTTCAATTTCTGTCACCTTTTTTAAGGTAGCACTCAACTCTTTCATAGGTTTCTCATTATTATGGCTGGCTATCTGACGATTGTGATGATATGAATAGTTGTTGTAAGTCCATCACTGAAAACGGATAGTTCAAGCGTTTGGTTGGCGTTATTATCACAGGGATAGTGGTGGCAAACTCCATCATTAATGGCTCGTCAAAATCGGCGATATCGACATAATGATAGGTAATCGGCTGTACGGCCTGAAATTGCGCTATTATTTGTTCAGCGATATCGCACAGATGACAGCCAGAGGTACCGAGTAGCCACCACTTATTAATATTGTCGCTACCACCAAGGCTGGGTTTCGCCGCCATCATACGTGTTCGCAATGCGGTTATATTATTATCATTATCCATGTTTACACTCATATTCTAATATCTATTTCTGATGTTTATTTTTCATATCTGTTGTAAGGTGTTTTTTTGACGTGTTTTAAGCAAAAATTTCACATCGCTTAGCGCTACTGACATGATAAAGAAGTAGGGTAAATAATGACAGCGATTGTGAGATTAGGTAAGATGACCTGCTATTTGGTACTACTATTTTATCGGTTTTATCTGTTATGTTCATAAATAGCATTCTTATCTTATTCTCATTTCAATCACTTGGATATCACGCATGACAAGTTTTGGCAAATTTATCAAACGATTATTATTGGCATTCATGTTGTTGGTCGTGGCATTCCATGTATTGGTCGCAGGGCTGTTATTGATTTGGAAAACCCAGCCAATTAACAATAGCATGTTTATGCTGACTCACCGCTTAACAGGCGGCACAGTAACCCAAAATTGGGCAGAATATGATGCCATTGCAAAATCTGCCAAACAAGCGGCGATAGTCAGTGAAGACTCAACGTTTAGCCAGCATAATGGCTTTGATTTAAAGGGTATCGAAGCGGCACGTAAGAAAAACGAAGAAACAGGCAAGATGTCTGCTGGTGGCTCAACCATTACGCAGCAGCTGGCAAAAAACTTGTTTTTGACCTCACATCGCTCTTATACCCGTAAAGCTGAAGAGGCGATTATCACGGTGATGATTGAAACCTTGTGGGACAAGCAGCGTATCTTGACCGCTTATCTCAATGTGGCAGAGTTTGGTAATGGCATTTATGGCATCGATGCTGCGGCACATCACTACTTTAATAAGTCTGCCGCCAATCTCAATCGTGATGAATCGGCACTGCTCATCAGTATGTTGACCAACCCAAAATACTATGAAGACAATCAGGGCGATAGGCGCTTACGTAATAAACAGCGTATCATTAAAAAGCGTATGAAAAATGCGGTATTGCCGCAATCGGTATAAGCATGTCGTAAAAATACGCCCTAATCAACAGTAAGGCTTTAGTCTAATAGTGAGTTTTTAGGGCAGAAAATTATAAAGAAAAATAGTACAGAAGATAATGGTCTATCGATAACGCAAAAGGAGTAGGGATGTGGCAGATATGAATAATAAGCAAAATAATGATGGCATTATTGATGACGTTATTGATGTGAAAGATGCCATTATTAATAAGGTTTCAGTTAATAATGAGACAAACAACCGCGACGACTTAACGCAAATAGCGTGGCAGCGCTCAGAAGATGGCAGCTATTCGCCTAGTAGCTATATCAATCGCGACCTGTCTTTATTACAGTTTCATCTGCGTGTGTTAGCGCAGGCAGCCAGTCCGCGCCATCCTTTGCTAGAGCGCTTGTTTTTTTTGATTATCTTTTCATCAAACATCGACGAGTTTTTTGAGATTCGTGTCGCTGGCATCATGCAAAAGCTCAATATCGGTGATGTCTCGACCAGCGTTCATGGCATGCGTCCGAGTGAGGTGCTGAGAGAGATATCTGCCGTCGCTCACGATGCCATTGATGAGCAATATCGTATTCTGAATGAAGATATCTTGCCTGCCCTTGCTAAGGAAGACATCCGTTATCTAAAGCGTGACGAGCTAAATGCGGAGCAATCGGCATGGATGAAGCGCTATTTCACCGAGCAAGTCTCGCCAGTGTTGACACCGATTAGTATTGATCCAGCGCACCCGTTCCCGCGTTTGGTCAATAAGAGCCTAAACTTTATTGCTACGTTAGAGGGCAAGGATGCCTTCGGTCGCGATATCAATCTTGCCATTGTGCCAGCACCGCGTAGTCTGCCACGTGTGATTCGCTTGCCTGATGAGCTCACTGGTGGTAAAGAGCATCATGTGATGCTATCGGCCGTCATTCATGAGCATATTGGCGAATTGTTTCCTGGGATGAATGTGACTGGCTGTCATCAGTTTAGACTGACACGTAATGCCGATTTGGACTTGGCTGATGATGTTGAGGATATCGCCAAAGCGCTAGAAGGTGAGCTTGAGAACCGTCGTTTCGGTGACAAGGTGCGTTTGGAGGTGACGACTGACTGTCCGATACCGATTAGCGATTATTTGCTCAACGAGTTTGAGCTGCATGACAATCAGCTGTATCGCGTCAATGGACCTGTTAACTTAACACGTCTGTTGTTTGATTTTAATATTCCAGCACTGCGTTATCAGCCCTTTACTCATGTGATACCAAAAGCTTTTCGCCGTGAGATGGATAAGCTGGACAAAACGACCAGTATGTTCGCTGCCATGCGTAAAGGCGATGTACTCGTGCACCATCCTTTTCATGCGTTTTCGCCCATTATTAATTTGTTATCGCAAGCGGCAAGTGATCCAAAAGTGCTAGCGATTAAACAGACATTATACCGTTCAGGTACCAACTCAGAAATCGTCAAAGCATTGGCTGCGGCAGCTCGTAATGGTAAAGAAGTCACTGCTGTCATCGAGCTGCGTGCACGCTTTGATGAAGCCTCTAATATTGCTGTTGCCAACTATTTACAAGAGGCTGGGGCAGTCGTGGTTTATGGTATCGTCGGTTACAAAACCCACGCCAAGCTGATGCTGATTGTGCGCCGCGAGGATGACCGAATCCGCCGCTATGTACATCTAGGGACAGGCAACTATCATGCAGCCAATGCCAAAGTTTATACTGATTATGGATTGTTTAGCGCCGACCCTGATATCTCAGAAGATGTCCATAAAATATTCCAAGAGCTGACGGGTATGGGCAAGCCTGCCAACCTCAAAAAGCTATTGCATGCGCCATTTACCTTACATGAAAAACTGATGAGCTATATCGACGATGAAATCGCGCATGCAAAAGCGGGCAAGCGCGCCCACATTATCGTTAAAGTCAATGCTTTGACTGAGCGCCGCCTAATTGGCAAGTTATATGATGCCTCACAAGCAGGGGTCAAAATTGAGCTGATTTTGCGCTCTATGTGTTGTCTGCGTCCACAGGTCAAAGGTCTGTCTGAAAACATCACGGTGCGCTCTGTTATTGGTCGTTTTTTAGAGCATACGCGCGTTTACTATTTTTATAACAATGGTGATGAGCGCCTGTATTGCGGTAGTGCTGACTGGATGGATCGTAACTTATTTCATCGGGTAGAAGTGGCATTTCCTATCGAAGACAAGAAACTGTTTAAACAAATATATCAAGATGGCTTAATCAACTACCTACAGGACAACACCCAAGCGTGGACGCTCGATGGCCATGGTGTTTGGCAGCAGTTAAAACCCGCAGCAGGGGAGACGCCACATATCGCTCAAGAGCATTTGTTAAAAGTCATTAATGGTGTTGAAGCCTCGGTATAGCTTATCTACCAGTCGATTTATTGGTTGATGCTTGTAGCAGATTGTCATAACGTTAGCGACAGGCTAGAAAACTGGATGTTAAAACAATACTGAGTCGATAAGTCGTTTAAATATCCTTAATTAGACCAAGCGTTGGTAAATACTGGCGCTTGGTTTTTTATTGGGAGAAAGGGTTCACATGAGTTACAAACTGTCTTGTAACCTCACATTTATTCACATATTGATACGGCAGTACACTGGTGCAGTGCTCTATCTCCTCCCTATAATCAAAGTCATCTCGGGTGTTACTGGTCAGCTAACTTTTATCTCTTAGTGCTCTTCAATGAACATTGATGCTTTAGAATGATTTTTAGCCAAAACAGTCTTATATGGATTTTTTATGTCAATTTTTTCATAAAGGATATGTAACACCGCACTATGATAATCAATCAATTATAAAAATAGGGAATAGCTCATGAGCAATACTAACAATGATATATCAGACATCAAAAAAGCGGCAGAGCAAGCAGATGGTCAGAAAATCGAGCAAAATCTCGAAGACAATAAACAAGTCGATGCCCCTGAACCGTTAAGCGAAGAAGAACAAACCTCTTTTATCGATGATGAGCTACGTACTGATAAATAGTCAGTCACTGCTCAAACGTATGCAACGAATGATGCAATTAAGCAGTAATTTATTTTAATTAATGTAACTATTCTATCAAGGCGAGGGACGCGCTATGACAACCAACAAAAAATTAAACACCGAAGAAAAAGTATTGGTCAATGATTCAGCAGCCTTACATCCAAATCATACTCAAGATAGCTATGAAGGGCGCAAACATGAGCCGGAGATTGATGGGCCGCAGCAAGCCTCACAAGAAACTGACGAGATATATGCTGATCCACGAAAATCAGAAGATTTACCGGCTGGCGGCAAGAATGTCGCTGATCTAAATGCGCATGACTTGAGTCAAAAAGGCAATGAATAGTCCTTGCTAAGATTGTTTGGCTAATCCTATGAGTAAAGTCTCTCCGGTATGAATCTGCATATCGCTAAGCCAATAACAACCATCAGTATAAAAGTCTAAATAAGAACAATAAGGATAGGATAATGGAAACCAAAGACCCTGCATTAACCAAAACCCGTATCAATGAAGCCGACCGTGTGACGAAAGCTGACAATGCTATTGATGATAGTAGTCATGCTGAAAGTAGAATTATTGAGAAAAACACCACTGAAAATAAAGGAACAGACACCTTTAAAGAAGGGGTGGTTGAGTCAGAGCATGTTAACGACAATGACAATCCTGCCCGTCAACCAGATCGCCGTGATCAAGAAGGCAATGCCTTTGATGAGAATATCAATGAAGATACAGTGGGTAGCGAAATGCCTGATAGTCAAAGAATCAATGATATGAATCGTTATGCCAATATTGATAATGCTCAAACACGTGTGCTAAACCCTGATGAAAAAGACTGAGTCACATTGGATAAGCGTTGGTAGTAAGTAGATGTTTACGCACATCGCCAGTATATGTTTGACAGAAAACATTGATAGTGTGGACTGATATTATGGGTTGCTAGTAAGCCAAGCGTCGCTAAGGCGCGTCACATCAAATGGATAACAAGATAAGGATGATAAACGATGACCATGCCAAAAGATAATCATAATATAGATAATGGCCATGAGCTAAAGGATGCAGATGACAACAATGGTATCGTCCCTGATGATGCGTTACAGAAAGTGAACCCAGCCGCTGCAGAAAGAGCCACTGAGGATCATGATCCGCACAATATTGCTAAGCATAATAAACAGTACGATAGCCCATTGATGGAAGATGATAAATAACTAACGATGGTCGTTAATAGATGGTATCTAAGCTAGACATCCATTTTAGGCTGATGTTAGCCTTTATATATGGTCATAAACAAGACAGGTAGGTTCGCTGATGAGGGTATTTGACCCTATTAGCGAACCTACCTTTTCTGTTTTTTATTGCATCAAATTCTAGCTGCGATTAGCTATAGTCAGAATACCCTAAAAACGCTACGGTATGGCTGATATCAATTTTTTGTAACCTCTGTCTGCGCAGGCATAGCAAGCAAGAAAAAATGATATCAGCAGCGCGTAATGTATCGATATTACTTTTCACTAACTATACTACTAACTAGTAGAGCTTGCCGCTGTCGTTCTATGCAGGTGCGCCACTATGAAAACGCAGTTCAGTATCTGGACTAGCTATCAATTCGGCTTCCACTGCTTTGAAGAATGCCACTCGCTCATCAATATTATCCTCAGATAGTGATTGAGCCAGTGCCAGATAATCCTCAAAATGACGGCTCTCTGACTTTAGTAGATAACGGTAGTACTTTGCCAAACGCTCATCATCGATAACTTCAGCGAGTGCAGCAAAACGTTCACAAGAGCGTGCTTCGATAAATGCCCCAATGATTAATACATCAACCATCGCGGCTGGCTCGTAAGTGCGTTTATGTTTTAACATGCCTTTGGCATAGCGTCCTGCACTCAGATACTCCCATTCCTGACCACGCTCATGCATGATGCCCAGCACTTGCTCATAGTGCAGCATCTCCTCACGTATCAATTGCGCCAACTTACGCTGTAAGTCGTAAGAAAATTCGTAGCGGAATAGTAGATTCATTGCTGTGCCAGCTGCCTTTTTTTCACAATTAGCATGGTCTTGAATGATCAATGGCAAGTTAGCAATGGCAGCCTCGACCCATTCTTGCGTGGTTCTGGCACCCAAAAAATCATAGACAGCTGAGAGGTCTACTTTAATAGGGGTTCGCAGCTGTGCGATATCGACACTGTCTTCTTCTATAAGGTTTGCCTGCACGTTCTCCTTATTCACGATCTCTTTATTCATACCTTTTTTGTTCATACTTTCTTCATTCATAGTCTCTGCCATAGTCGAATATTCGACAAGTCTTAATCAAACATAAAAATTAAATAGATAACGGTTAAGCATAACTCACAGATGTAATGATTACTTACAGTTTATACTTTGTCTATTGCTACCAGAGTCTAGAGCGGTGATTACCGTCGCTAGGGTTGATGCCTTATAGGGTATCATTATTATACAACCCCAGTATTTACTTGGTGAATGGCGTTTCCTTGTTTATTTTATTATTTGATAGTAGGATGATATTTTGCTTTTCAGGCATTTTGTCTTACTATTGATAATCCATCAATTGGATGGCAACTCACCAAAATTTGTTTAAGCAGATGATATTTTGAGTAAGCAGCACTTATCTGAATCGCATTTAATTAGGTAGTGCTTCAGCGCTGGTACTTAAACGCTGCTACTTAAAGGATAGTTACTCAGTGGTGAATAACAAGCATTATATCAACTGCCTATAGGGTATCAACTTAGTGTTAAGGCTCAAGGTCTAAAAATGCGATCTTTTAATAGTAGTCGATAACATAAGCGCTGATGCCATAGAGTGACTATATATAGCAAAGTATAGTAAATAGTTTTATAGCGGTTGGTTTTTGATTATTTTATAACGGCCATTATATAAGCATCACTATATAGCCAGCTGTCCACTAATAGCCAATATTGCACATTATTATTTTTACTAATTATCTCCTGCGGGTTTGAGATAAACGCTTCAAGAGAAAACGCGCTAAAAGCAAGTGCTTTAACGCGTTACTGCAGTACCCCAGCATTAACACACCTCACGAACAGATAAGGATAACAACATGAGCCAGTCTTCTAACGCCAATCGTATTCAAAAAGGCATCCTTGCCATTGACCAGCAGTTGTATGACTTTATTGAAAACGAAGTGCTGCCGAAAGTCGGTGTTGATTCAGACAGTTATTGGTCAGGTTTTGAAAAAGTCATTAAAGAGTTCACCCCGCGTAACAAAGCGCTGCTTGCGACTCGTGACAAAATTCAAGCGCAGATTGATCAGTGGCACCTGGACAATCCTGCCAAAGACGGTGACATTGACTATCCTACTTATAAAGCATTCTTAAAAGAGATCGGCTATCTGTTACCAGAAGGCGATGACTTTACCGTAAGCACGCAAAACGTCGATGACGAGATTGCTCATATTGCAGGCCCGCAGCTGGTTGTACCAGTACGTAATGCTCGCTATGCACTGAACGCGACCAACGCGCGTTGGGGCAGTTTATACGATGCATTATATGGTACTGACGTCATCAGTGACGAAAACGGTCAAGAAGCAACAGGCGGTTATAACCCAACGCGCGGTGCTGCTGTTGTCGCTTACGCCAAAGCATTTCTAGACGAACACTTTGCATTGGCATCAGGCTCATATACTGATGCGACAGGCTTCAAGGTTGTTGATGGTAAGCTTGAAATCGTCCAAGGTGACGGTAGCACTGAGCTAAAAGACGCCACGAAGTTTGTTGGGTTTGTCGGTGAAGCAGAGCAACCTACTGGTATTTTGCTCAAAAACAATGGTTTGCATGCTGAGATTCAAATTGATGGCAGTCATCCAGTGGGTAAAGATGACCCAGCAAACATCAAAGATGTGCTGTTAGAGTCAGCGATTACGGCGATTCAAGATTGCGAAGACTCAATCGCTGCTGTCGATGCAGAAGAAAAAGTAGAAGTGTATCGTAACTGGTTAGGTCTGATGAATGGCGACTTGCAAGAAACCTTCGAAAAAGGTGGCAAAACTCGCACTCGTAAGCAAAACCCAGACCGCGAATACACCAAGCCTGACGGTGGCACGCTTATCTTGCCAGGTCGTTCACTCCTGTTAATTCGTAACGTTGGTCACTTGATGCAAAACCCAGCCATCTTGGTTGATTTGGGTAATGGTCAAGAACAAATCTTTGAAGGTCTAATGGATGGTTTGATCACCCCGCTATTGACGCTAAATGATTTGAAAGGTAAAACTGGGCTATCGAACTCACGCAAAGGCTCGATGTATATTGTTAAGCCAAAAATGCATGGCCCTGAAGAAGTCAAAATGGCCAATGACTTGTTTAACGCCTCAGAAGACCTATTGGGTCTAGAGCGCAACACCCTAAAAATCGGTATCATGGACGAAGAGCGTCGCATGACGGTCAACCTAAAAGAAGCCATTCGCCAAGCAAAAGAGCGTGTTATCTTCATCAATACGGGTTTCTTAGACCGTACGGGTGATGAGATGCATACCAGCATGAATGCAGGCCCATTTGTCCCTAAAGGTGACATGAAGTCACAAGCATGGCAGCCAGCTTATGAGCAGTGGAACGTGGATATCGGTCTAGAGACTGGCCTGCAGGGTGTGGCTCAGATTGGTAAAGGCATGTGGGCGAAGCCTGATGAGATGAAAGAGATGATGGATACTAAAGCGGCTCATCCTAAGTCTGGTGCTAGCACAGCGTGGGTTCCATCACCAACTGGCGCAACCTTGCACAGCATGCACTACCATCAAGTTAACGTCGCTGACGTACAGGACAGCCTAAAATCACGCGAGCGTGCCAGCTTAGATGATATCTTGACCATTCCATTGGCGAAAGACACCAACTGGACAGACGAAGAGAAGCAGCAAGAGCTAGACAATAACGCTCAGGGCATCTTAGGTTACGTCGTACGCTGGGTGAACCAAGGCGTTGGTTGTTCTAAAGTGCCTGATATCAATGATGTCGGTCTAATGGAAGACCGTGCGACCTTACGTATCTCAAGTCAGCATATTGCCAACTGGTTGCATCATGATGTGGTCAGCGAGCAACAAGTGATGGACACCATGAAACGTATGGCAAAAGTCGTTGATGAGCAAAACGCTGGTGATAACGGCTATCAGCCAATGGCAAACAACTTTGATCAGTCTTACGCGTTCAAAGCCGCCTGTGACCTCGTATTTAAAGGACGCGAGCAGCCTAGTGGTTATACTGAGCCATTGCTCCATCAAGCACGCCTTGATCTAAAAGCCAACTGCTAAACCAATTAGCCCATATGCTTGATTAAGTAATATAACTAGCGTTAGTTATTATTAACGGGCTTTGCTTTAAGGCTATTTATCTAGGTATAAGTAGCCTGCTAACGTTTTGTTTTTAATAAGCATATTAAATATAGTTAATATTCTTATTACTGATATTTCTCAATAACACCTCTATTCGTCCATGACGAGTAGTGGTGTTTTTTTGTCCCTAATTAAATATAGGTTAAACCTCATAGTGGACATGGCTTTGAAGATTTTTTGTCATTAGAGACGTAAAAAATATGTTGCAAATTATGTCAAAGTTGTTATGCTTGTACTCGAAGTATGAGTTTGGTAACGGATGTTACGCAGCAGAAGGATAAAGACCAACGTTTACATGGCAGTTACTTTTTTGATGCTGGTTATGTAAGTCATGGTTTTTTCATCTTACTGTAATAAAACTTCGCCACACTTGTTTCTGACTAATCTCGGTAGCCAGTTACACATTATATCTTTGAGGATTTGTGACGATACCAATATGGGCGCCAGCTAATAATAGCTTGCTCATTACTACAATTGTAAAGTGGAGATACCCCATGAAAAAACTACTTTTAGCTACAGCCGTTGCTGCTCTATCTGTTTCTGCAGCCAATGCCGCTCCTACCGTATATGGTAAAGCGTTCGTAACTGCCGATTATGTCAATGCTGAAATTGACTACCCAAATGGTGACCCTCGTGCAGACAGAGATTCTGACTCAGTACAGATTAACTCAAACTCTTCACGTATTGGTCTAAGAGGCTCTGAAGCCATGACTGCTAATACTGATGTTATTTATCAGTTAGAGTATGGCACGCGTGTCGATGGCGACAGCGATGGTTTTAGCAACCGTGATACGTATCTTGGTGTTGTAAACAAGCAGTTCGGTGAGTTCCGTGCTGGTAAAAACCAGTCTACTTTAGACAAAATTAACAACGTTGTCGTAAACGATGGTTATTGGGATAACCTAGGTGGTAACAAGCTTGAAGAAGACGAAAACTATGGTGGCCTAAATATGGCTGATAGTGGCCGTATCAATAGCTCAGTTATTTGGATGGCTCCAAAGTATAACGGTCTTCCATTACAGCTTTCTCTAATGTACAGTGCTGACGAAAGCTTTGTTGAATCAAGCAAAGATCGCGATAGTGGCTTTGGTGCTGCATTAATGTTTGACCAAGGTACTGGCTTCACCGCTGGTGTTGCTTATGACAAAGACCAAAACATTGCTGGTGACATCATCCGTGGTACAGCGACTGTAGATTTGGGCAAATACATGGCAGCTCCTGTTACTTTAGGTGCACTATATCAAGTAGCTGATTTTGACTATGATCGCTCTACTAAGAAAGAAAAAGGTCTAGTAGTTAGTGGTGCTTTGGGTCTATCTAACTTTGCTCGCCCAGCAACTGTATATGTTCAGTATAATAAAACTGATAACTTGGACGGCATTGAGAACTTTGACTCAGATCAAATTGTTGTTGGTGGTAAATACTACTATCAAGACAATATGATTGTGCACGCTTATGCTGGTAATAACTCAGCTGATATTGGCAATGCTGATGCTGACGTACTAGCTATCGGTGGTGGTCTAGAATACTTATTCTAATCTAACCATTAGAATCTGAATAAAAAACTCATCCTTCGGGGTGAGTTTTTTTGTTGTATGAGTTTAATGATAAAAAAATGTTGATGATAAGCACTGAAAAATAAGAGTTTTGAGCAGTTTGCGCTTTTGCCCTATATTTTGTGGCAGATTTTTAGTAAAATCCTTCTTTACCAATTACCGAAAGAGTACTATGACCAAGTTTATATTTGTGACCGGTGGGGTAGTGTCCTCACTAGGAAAAGGTATCACCGCAGCTTCTCTTGCCGCGGTCTTAGAAGCTCGTGGCGTGACTGTCACGATGACCAAGATGGATCCGTATATCAACGTCGATCCAGGTACGATGAGTCCATTTCAGCACGGTGAGGTATTTGTCACCGAAGATGGCGCAGAGACGGATTTGGATTTGGGTTATTATGAGCGTTTTTTACGCCATTCCAAAATGAGCAAGAGTAATAACTTTACCAGTGGTCGCATCTATCAGAACGTATTGAATAAAGAGCGCCGTGGTGAGTATCTAGGCGGAACCGTACAGGTGATTCCGCATATCACTGATGAGATTAAAAGTAAGATTCTTGCTAGTGGTGAAGGCTACGATATCGCCATTATCGAGATTGGCGGTACGGTCGGTGATATTGAGTCACTACCCTTTATGGAAGCGGTGCGCCAGATGCAAGTAGAGCTTGGTCGCAATCGCGCCATGCTCATGCACCTAACACTGGTTCCTTATATCGCTAGTGCCGGTGAAACCAAAACCAAACCGACTCAGCATTCGGTGAAAGAGCTGCGTTCTATCGGTCTGCAGCCAGATATTCTAATCTGCCGCTCTGATCACCATATCTCGCAAGACAACCGCCGTAAAATCGCGCTATTTACCAATGTAGAAGAGCGTGCGGTTATTATGTGTGAAGACGCACAAAGCATTTATCAAATCCCGCGTACCCTTCATGAGCAAGATCTTGATGATTTAATCTGTGAGCGTTTTGGTCTTGATGTGCCTGAAGCAGATTTGAGCGATTGGGACAAAGTGGTTGAAGCCCAGCTTAACCCTGAAACGACGGTTACCGTAGCGATGGTTGGTAAGTATGTCGAATTGCCAGATGCTTATAAGTCTATCAACGAAGCATTGCTACACGCAGGTATCACGCACAAATCAGACGTTAAGATTGATTATATCGATGCCGAGATGCTAGAAACAGACGATGAATTGTTTGCTCGTCTGAATGATGCGGATGCGATTTTAGTACCAGGTGGTTTCGGTGAGCGTGGTACGTCTGGCAAAATGAAAGCGATTACTTATGCGCGTGAAAACAACGTGCCGTATCTAGGTATTTGTCTTGGTATGCAGTTGGCTGTGATTGAGTACGCGCGTAATGTACTTGATATCGATGCCAACTCTTCTGAGTTCAATCGCACTGCCGCTGAGCCAATCATTGGTTTGATTACTGAGTGGTTGGATGAGCGCGGTGAGCTACAGATTCGTAGTGATGATTCAGACCTTGGCGGCACGATGCGTTTAGGGGCTCAACAAGCGGAACTGGTTGCTGGTAGCAAGCTTGCCCAGATTTATGGTGCAAACAACATCACTGAGCGCCATCGCCATCGTTATGAGATGAACAATCGCTATATCGAGCCATTAGAGCAAGCAGGTATGAAAATATCAGGGTATTCTGCCAAGCAACATTTGGTTGAGTCAGTTGAGATTCCTGCTCATCCATGGTTTATCGCGGTACAGTTCCATCCTGAATTTACCAGCTCGCCACGTGGTGGTCATCCACTGTTTAACAGTTTTGTAAAAGCTGCGAAGAACTATAGCGCCACTAAATAACGGTTATTGTACGAATTACAGTTAGTTCACGATAGAGTAATGGCTATAGAAAGACTGATCTTCGGATTGGTCTTTTTTTGCTTTTTAAGAGAGCAACTATATAAAAATCCTTAGCTGAAACGATTGATTGTGTCCAATTACGCTTAGATACTTTTTTTAATCGGTCTATCGGTTACAATGTAGGACAGTGATATAAATAACAATGAAATACTGATAAAGATAAAATATTAATAACGACAAAGAGGGCGGTTTCTTCATGGATAATTCATTAACGGCGCAATCACATATTCAACTTACTACCCCTAGTAACAATACAATCAATATCGGTAATGATCAGCCGTTTGTATTGTTTGGTGGCATGAATGTTTTAGAGTCCAAAGAGTTAGCATTTGAGATTGCTGAGCAGTATGTCGAGATATGCCAGCGTTTGGGGATTGGCTATGTATTCAAAGCCAGTTTCGATAAAGCCAACCGTTCAAGCCTGCATTCGTATCGTGGTCCTGGATTAGAGCAGGGCATCGATTGGCTAGGTCAAATCAAAGAAAAGTTCCAAGTGCCGATCATTACTGACGTGCATGAACCATATCAAGCGGCACCAGTGGCTGAGGTTGCTGATATTATCCAGCTGCCTGCATTTTTATCACGTCAGACTGACTTGGTACATGCGATGGCTAAGACAGATGCGATTATTAATATTAAAAAGGCGCAGTTTTTAGCCCCGCACGAGATGCGCCATATCGTCAATAAGTGCCTTGAGGGTGGAAACGATAAGCTGATCCTCTGTGAGCGCGGTAGTGCCTTTGGTTATAACAATCTGGTCGTCGATATGCTTGGGTTCGATACCATGAAGCAGATGGATGTTCCGGTATTCTTTGATGTGACGCATAGCTTACAGCAGCCGGGTGCGCGTAGTGATAGCGCGGGCGGACGTCGTGAGCAGATTACCACGCTTGCACGTGCAGGTATGGCAACAGGACTAGCAGGGCTATTCTTAGAAGCGCATCCTAATCCAGAAACGGCGAAGTGTGATGGTCCATGTGCCTTAAGAACCAGTCAGTTAGAGCCATTCTTGCGTCAGCTTAAGCAGATTGATGATTTGGTCAAAGGTTTTGAGGTGTTAGACACTCATTAATGTGGTAAACGATAAGAGGGTAAGATAATGGCCATTCAAGTTGCACAAGTCAGTATCGAAAACATCGATGACGCTGAAGGTCTAGAGAGTGTAATGACCGCGCTTAAGAATATCACAGGGGTGACTGCGATTGAGCTTGATCCTGAGAACGATGTTGCTACCGTCAGCTACGAGGATACCGATACCAGTATTCATGCCTTAACTGCCGCGATTAGCATGGTCGATTATGTCACCCAGCCGTTTCCGATTGATGCCCCGCAAAATCCAAATCATCATGATTAGATACTGCTAGGGCGTGCTTCAGGAAGGAATATATTTTATCTTTTTACTAAAAGTTTTTTCCTTTATTAATATAGTGATAATCAAACGGTCTTGTTGTTCACAGCGATACGGCTTATCCTAGTTGAATAGTGTTTTTATAAGATTCTAAAAGATAGCAGTCTTAAGAGGCTGGTTATAAAAGCAGTTTATTTACTTAAAAAAATATTCAGTAATAAAAAATAAGGAGCCTCTTATGGCAAACCAAACCCGTATTATTAAAATTGATGGTATGACTTGCGGCGGCTGTGTGGCAAGTGTTCATAATGCCACCGCTGATATCGATGGATTAGATGATATCAGTATTGAGCTTGCAGACAACCAAGCAACAGTCACCTTTGATGATAGTAAAACCAGTGTAGAAGTCATTGCTGCTGCTATCGATGATGCAGGCTTCGATGCTACCGTTGCTAACTCATAAGCCTTGTTATTTATGCAAGTAAACCAGCTGTTATGGCTGGTTTTTTCATGGATGTTTAAGGCTCTCTTAACCGTTTTTTTAAATGCCTTTCTACGCATGCTCTTAACTGACAGTCATGATACTTATAAGGTTGCTTCTGTGACGACGCTGGCTTATTGTTACTGAGCTGCAGTCAGTGTCTGACTTGAATAGGCCGCAGTTGTGACCATCTACTATTTAGTATCACTCAATATGTGATAAAAGTGAAAGTACCTTACTTGTTTCATTTGGATTTACCACCCCATTATATTTTTATTGCTCATACAAATCTATAAACGCTATAACGCGCTATAACGCAATGACGAGTTCTATTTATGAATGATTCTACCCATACTACCAATGACCAGTCCTATGATGTTGAGACTGATACACAGTCTAATACGACGCTCGCGCCGGAGCGTGCACACCTGCAGCTGGCCATTGATGGAATGACATGTCAGGCTTGTGCCTCACGCATCGAAAAGGTGCTCAATAAAAAACCTTCGATATATGAGGTGAATGTAAACTTCGCTGGCGAGACCGCCAATGTAGATTATGATCCGACGCAGACGACGCCCGAGCAGGTCACAGAATGGGTAAATAAAACGGGTTTTGTTGCAAACTTGCAGGCAGGCGACAGCTTGTTTGCACAGAAGGATGAAGATACAGCGACCGAATACCCATGGCGATTGATTGGACTGTGGATTTGCTTAGTGCCGTTTTTAGTTGGTATGGCGGGTATGCTTGTGGGTCAAGGTATGGCGTGGATGCCGCCAGTTTGGATTCAGTTTATCCTAGCGACGATTGTGCAATTTGGGCTGGCGTTACCCTTTTACAAAAGCGCTTGGGCGTCCATCAAAGGTGGTCTTGCCAATATGGACGTACTGGTGGTCATCGGTACGGTGACTATTTGGGCATATTCAACGTATCTATGGCTCACTCATGGTGATGGCACGTTAAACAGTCTATTGCAAAGCAGTCATGGCAGTGGACACGGACCTGCTGTATATTTTGAAGCAGGGGTGATGGTCATTGCTTTTGTTCGTACGGGTAAGTATTTAGAAGAGCGCACCAAAAAGCATAGTCTTAATAGTATTGATTTACTATTGTCATTGACTCCTGATGAAGTTGAGCAGCAGCAGCCGAATGGCGACTTTCATAATGTGGCACTGCAAGATGTGCAAGTTGGTGATATTTTACGCGCTAAGCAGGGCAGCCGCGTCGCAACCGATGGTATGGTCATCGGTGGCAGTGGTTGGTGTGTCGAGAGTCATTTAACGGGTGAGTCAGTACCGCTTAAAAAAGAAGAGGGCGATGGGCTACTCGCAGGCGCTCTCGTCGAAAACGGCAGTCTACTGTATCGTGTCAGTGCTAAGGGTAGCGACACTAAGCTGGGTGATATGGTACAAGCGCTCAGCGACGCTCAAGGCTCAAAAGCTGATTTAGCGCGTCTTGCTGATAGAGTCACAGCTATTTTTGTCCCAGTCGTCGTTGCTATAGCCCTTGTCACCTTTGGTCTGACATGGTGGTTGACAGGTGCCGTTAGTACGGCATTGATGCATGCGGTGTCAGTGCTAGTCATTGCTTGTCCCTGTGCGCTTGGTTTGGCAACACCAGCGGCTATCATGGCTGGTATGGGTGTCGCCGCACGTCATGGCGTTTGGTTCAAAGATGCACAAAGCCTTGAAGCTGCGGGCAACATTGATACTGTTGTGCTTGATAAGACAGGCACATTAACCATTGGTAAGCCTACTATCGTAGACAATGTGATGGTAGATAGGTCCATTGCCGTTGATGATGTCTTACAAATTGCCGCAAGCGTTGAAGCCCATGCCAGTCATCCACTAGCCACGGCATTGATTAATGCGGCTACTGAGCGCCAATTACCATTGATGAATGTCACTGACATTAGTGTTGTAAAAGGCGCTGGTATCCAAGCAAATATCGAAAGCCTGGGTCTTGTAAAAGTCGGCACCGCAGAGTTTGCTAATTTAACCTTGCCTAAGTTTATGCCAAAAGTATGGCAAATTGCTAGTACCGTTGCGGTTAGTATTAATGATGAGCCGTTAGGTGCTTTTGCCCTTGCTGATGACTTAAAGCCTGATACGCCACAAGCCATAACCGCGCTACAAGATGCTGGTATCAATGTCATTTTGATGAGTGGTGATAAGCAGTCCGTCGTCGACCATGTGGCAGGGCAGCTGGGTATTGAGCAAGCTTACGGTAAAATGAGCCCTCGTGACAAAGCAAGCCAAATTGCCGTGTTGCAAACCGCTGGGCATAAAGTTGCGATGGCAGGTGATGGTGTTAACGACGCACCAGCGATGGCGACCGCCGATGCTAGCTTTGCGATGTTTGAGGGCACTGATGTCGCTCAGCATAGCGCCTCTGCACGCTTGATGGGTGAGTCGCTCATGCATATCGATGCCGCGCAAAAAATTGCGAATGCCACGCTACGAAATATCAAGCAAAACTTATTCTTTGCTTTTCTTTACAACACGCTTGGTATTCCGCTTGCCGCTTTTGGTTTTTTAAACCCAATGATTGCCGCTGCTGCTATGGCGCTCAGCTCCATTTCAGTATTGATGAATGCACTAAGATTGACACGATTCAAAACCGAGGTTGAGCTGGAGAATACCGTCTCTAACCCTCATAATGATGGCAAAGGCGTCACGAAAGTATGAGTGCTATCTCACTTCTAATATCGTCGCCAATTCAACAGTTCGATTATGACTGCTATCGCTGCCCATAGATGATTTTGTGGGCGCAAGTTGGTGTAAGATAAGGGAAGTTTGGCAAAATTTATGCTATGATGCTAAGCACTATAGCTGACGGTTAAAATACCAAATAGACTTGTCATTATTTGCAAAGTTACGCGTAAATAAATCGATTTTATAAACGGATATAAGATTGTATCAACCGTATAAATAGGCAAGACTGGTCTGGGTATACAGGCTATACGATATTTTGCTTTATCTTTTTTGTATTCTAGTTGCCGTTATTTACCCCACAAACTTGGCATGACCAAAGGAATTAACAGACATTATGTACGCTGAAGAAACCACCAACATCGCCGCAATTAAAGACATTCGCGCTCGTGAGATTTTAGACTCACGTGGTAACCCAACGATTGAAGCTGATGTGATTTTAGCTGATGGCACCATCGGTCGTGCTGCCGCCCCAAGTGGCGCTTCTACTGGCTCGCGTGAAGCACTTGAGCTGCGTGATGGCGACAAAGATCGCTACATGGGTAAAGGCGTTAAAAAAGCCGTTGCCAACGTCAATAGCCAGATTCGTAGTGCACTGATGGACAAAGATGTCACTGAGCAACAAGCCATTGATGATGCCATGATTGCATTAGATGGCACAGAAAACAAAGACAATCTTGGTGCGAACGCTATGCTAGCCGTGTCACTAGCGACAGCTAAAGCCGCCGCTAAGTCACAAAGTCTGCCACTGCATCAGTACATTGCAAATCTGCGTAATCAGACGTCATTGACGATGCCGGTACCGATGATGAACATCCTAAACGGTGGTGAGCATGCGGATAATACGGTAGACATTCAAGAGTTTATGATTGAGCCAGTTGGTTTCACCAGCTTCTCAGAAGCGCTGCGTGCGGGTACAGAGATTTTCCATAGCTTAAAATCGGTACTGAAATCACAAGGTCTAAATACTGCGGTTGGTGATGAAGGTGGTTTTGCACCAAACCTACGTAGCAACGAAGAAGCTATCACCGTCATCATGCAAGCGATTGAGCAAGTCGGCTATAAAGCAGGCGAAGATATTCATTTAGCTTTAGACTGTGCTGCTAGCGAGTTCTATAAAGATGGCCAATATATCTTAGCAGGCGAAGGTAATAAAGCCTTTGATAGCCAAGGATTCTCAGATTATTTAGTAGGGCTAGCACGTCAGTATCCTATTATCTCTATCGAAGACGGTCTGGATGAGTCTGATTGGGATGGTTGGAAGTATTTGACTGAGCAGATTGGTGATAAGGTTCAGTTGGTTGGTGATGATTTATTTGTGACCAACCCTGCTATCTTACAAGAAGGTATTGACAAGAAAATTGCCAATGCGATTTTGATTAAGTTTAACCAAATCGGTACTTTATCAGAAACCTTAGATGCGATTTATCTGGCGAAGAAAAACGGCTATGCAACAGTTATCTCGCATCGTTCTGGTGAGACTGAAGACAGCACTATTGCAGATTTAGCGGTTGGTACAGCAGCAGGTCAGATCAAAACTGGCTCATTATGCCGTTCAGACCGTGTTGCTAAATACAATCAATTGCTACGTATTGAGCAACAAGTCCGTGCAAGCTATCGTGGCCGTGAAGAGTTCATCGGTCTGCGTGGTTAAACTGACTGGCTATTTAATTTGAAAATTTTATATTAAACAGCCAAAGCTTATAAGCTGAACTATTAGCGCATGCTAGGCGATGTATCACTGTTTATATATCGCCTAGCAAGTTTGGCTGATTTTTTATTATCTTTCTATCGTTTGGCGTGATCACTCTATGAAATACTTTAGCCAATTTATCCTACTTGCTCTAGCCGTTGCCGTACTTTTAGGATTGCAATATCAGTATTGGCTAGGTGAAAACGGTCGGGTTGAGCACAATAAACTGATGACTCAAATAGAAGAGCAGCAGCGCTTAAACGACAATCAAGTAGCGGCAAATAACTTATTACGCACGGATGTTCATGACCTGAAGACTGGTCTTGAAGCAGTAGAAGAGCATGCCCGTTTAGATTTGGGTCTGATTAAGCCTAATGAGACATTTGTACAAGTATCAACCGCGCCGACGACGCACAGTCGTTATTAATCATGCTTGATTTTGAAGTTATTATTTTCCTCTATTTATAATAGAGCCATTATACTCTATTAGACTCTTTTTCACCTTTCTTATTGCTCATCCTTCTAGCAACATCTTCATTGGTCTCAACCATGAGCACTGCTTTATGAGCGCTATCATATGAGCACTGCCTTATGAATACCACACCTAAAATACATGCCATGATCGTCGCTGCTGGTCGCGGTAGTCGCTTTGGTGCGTCTGTAGCTAAACAATATACCAAGCTACAAGGGCAAACGTTAGTACAACACAGCGTGGCAAGGCTTGCGTGTAGTGGTTATATAGATAAATGCTTGTTGGTCGTAGCCGCTGATGACAGTACAGCCCAGACGCTTAATTTTGCGCTCCCCATCAATTATGCGGTTGGCGGCGCTGAGCGTTGGCAGTCAGTACGAGCAGGGGTAGAGGCCATTCATAATGAAGGTGCTGAAGATTCAGATTTGGTATTGATTCATGATGCTGCACGTCCTGCTGTACCAAGCCATGATATTGATAAAGTTATCGAAGCTGCGATGTTAGAGCCTTATGGTGCTATTCTCGCCACACCAGTGGCTGACACCCTAAAAGAGTCCTATGTTCAATGTAGCGATCACTCTGAGCCTAAAAATAAGCAAGTAGATACAAGTAACCAGCATTCTTATACTAAGCGTACTATCGACCGTAGTAACACGTGGCAAGCACAAACCCCGCAAGTCTTTCGCTTAGCTGAATTGCAAAAAGTATTGGCACATGTCGCCGAGAATCAGCTAGATATCACGGATGAGTCCAGCGCTTTTGAACACTTAGCGCTGCCGATTCGTCTAGTGACTGGCAGTCGGCAGAATATCAAGCTCACTTACCCTGATGATGCCACATTACTAGCAGCGATTTTGACCATTCAATCTTAAATATAAGTGATAACGACACTGTCAAAAATAGCGGCATTTCTTACTACTCCTTTCTGTCAGTTGATTTTGTAACCAACAACCCTTCTAACCATCAAAAACCATTTCCCTCAGTGCTTTAGTGGTTTTGCATTATTCTTTTCTTGCAGCGCTTGGTTTGCATAGGCTTCGGCATATTCACGTCATAAATGTTTCTATGAGAATCATTCAAATATATTCATAAATTTTAATATAAAGTCAGTCTAACATATGTATTTTCATTGATTAGTATGCTTGTAAAGTAAACATAGGTTGCTTTGATGACTAAACTAGCCTATGATGTAACCAACTTAATACAATTAATATAAACACTTATAAAATCAATAATATATCAGACCGATTCATTACGCTTAGTTATGTTGTCTCTATATTTTTTCTGAAGTTAGTATGATTGTTTTAGCGACATTTACCTGATAATAGGGAGAAGCTGATTGTCAACAATCAACGATTCAACAAATCCAGTAACGACAGATCTCTGCCAGCTTGTATATATAAGCCGGATTACCTCTACTGGTCTTTCAAGTCCTAGCACGCTTAATGATATCTCAGAGACCGCGGTTGAACGCAATCAAATAGATAATGTCACCGGTATTCTTTGCTATGGCAATGGCTACTTTTTACAGTGTGTCGAGGGATCAGAGCAGGCACTAACCAATCTAAAAAATCGTTTGTTGGTAGATGATCGACATAAAGAATTAAAGATTTTAGATTTTTCTGAAATTACCAAACGTCGTTTTGCCAGTTGGTCATTACGTTCAATTACCCTTGAGCGTTGGATGACTAAAGAGCCTGAGTTAAAGCAGTTCATGCCATTTAAGCCTTATAATTGGGGCAAAAACGAATGGCGTAAGTTCTTAGATATCTTGCAAAACTACTATGAAGAGCAAGTAAGAACTGGCAATATTGACACACCGCCTATTAAATACAGCACTTTAGGAGTGACTTTGAGTAAAGTGGTTGGTCAACATCAAGCATTCTTTTTGATTCAAACAGTATTGGGCTCGATGATTATCATAGCATTACTGTGGTTAATGCTATCAGATAAAATTTGGTAGATGATTGGTGCTTTTAGATGACTATTGATAACTGATATTCAATAGCTTATAGCCAATTTAAAGTTCGAAAAGCCAGCATGCATTGCTGGCTTTTTTGCGGCTAAATATAAGATGTATTTGAAGTGGATAGTGCTCAATGGACTCTATCAGCTAAAAGAGTAGAGAAGAGGTGACTAGTTTGGCTAAAAAGGTTCGTTTGGTCAAAAAGTAGAAAATAGACATAAAAAAAGCCCCACTCATAATATCTTATGAGTGGGGCTTTTTAGTGGTACGCTTATCAGTCTTATCTAATGCTTATCAAAAGTGCCAATAAGTGACGCCGAATAGTGGCGTCCCCAGGGGGATTCGAACCCCCGTTACCGCCGTGAAAGGGCGGTGTCCTAGGCCTCTAGACGATGGGGACTAGTAACAACGCTTCAGCTGCTTTCACCATTTATGCTGAAGTGGTGCGTATTTTAATGGCGTCTGCGTCTTGTGTCAAGCCTTTTTCTTCTTCTTTTTAAAATTAAATATCTTTTTTTAATGGCACGGCGAGGATGCAGGTCATTACGCTTTAAGTGATGTCGAATCCATAACGAGGTGCAAGCGCTAATGGTTAACGCTAGCAGCATATAACCGAGGATGGTTCCCCATAACTTGAGCTGTGGATCCATGATAAAATCCCTCCTATTGAGCAACCTTGATAGCAGTGCCACACATAAGCGACGTTTGCTATCAAGCCAGCGTGAGCGACTTAAACCATCTGTAGGATATCATTGCAGGTTCAGTATTCTTTCAGTATTAATTTTGCCAGTGTCCTATACTCTATTAATCTTGAAAATAGTCTATAAGACTCTATCAACGTTAATAAGTAAGCTACCTATTGTTTTATAGTGATATCAATCATATCCTCATTGATTGCAAAATCAAGAGGTTAAAGTCGTCAAGTATTACAAATAGCACTATTACAAGTAGTTAGCAACATAGGATATGTGGCTTATTTATTATCATCTTCAGAAGACTCTTCTACATTTGTCTCATTATGCATAGCATTGGCTAGCATCGGGTAGCTGTTAAGGATATGACAAAACAGCTCCGCGGTCTTTTGCGTGTCATATAGTGCAGAGTGGGCGTCTTTACCATCAAAATCAATACCAGCAGCCTTGCAGGCACGTGCCAGCACTGTCTGACCAAAGGCTAATGCAGACAAAGTCACGGTATCAAATACTGAGAAATTATGGAAAGGATTGTGGTTTTTGCTATTAGTACGTAACACCGCAGCATTCAAAAATGCTAAGTCAAAATGGGCATTATGACCGATTAACACGCATTGACGGCAGTCTTCTGCACGGCGCACTTCTTTTAAACCTTTAAAAATACGACGTAGCGCAGTCTTTTCATCTTCAGCAATGGCTTTACGCATTGGGTTTTTAGGGTCAATACCTGTGAAGGCAAGCGCACTTGGCTCCAGATTTGCCCCTTCAAAAGGTTCTATATGGGCATTGAGGGGCTCACCTGGGTAAAACACACCCTGCTCATCAAGCAGCACTGGGATACAGGCAATTTCTAACAAAGCATCCGTCTGCGCATTGAAACCAGCTGTTTCGACATCGACCACGACAGGCAGAAACTTCCGAAAACGGTCTTTTAAGCACATGGCTGTTTGCTCGTCCACCTCGGTATGAGTGGTGGGCTTAGTATTTAAGTCTGTATCATTTATGGCGTTATTGTTGGTTAAGGTGGCTTCGTTTTGAATGGTCATATCAAGTTAAATCACTTTTATCAGTAGAGCAGTGGTATTGAATGAAAACATTGGGGTAATAGCAATCGTCCTATGATACTGCTGACAACACTCAATTTAAGTATATCATCAGTATCATAGGACTAAATAAGTTGCTTTATATGAGCAAGCTTTAGGCTTTTAGAGACCACGGCAGCGTTTCGCCAGCCATCAGTGGAGTCAGTGAGTTGCCATCAAAGTAAGGGTATTCTGTCGGCACTTGCATCGGTGTATTGATGAGCGTAATAGTACTGTCATTTACTGGCAGTCCGTAGAACTGAGCCCCAAATCGGCTTGCGAAGCCTTCTAGCTTATCTATTTTTCCCACACTATCGAAGGCAGTGGCATACAATGCTAGTGCGGTGGCAGCACTATAGCAGCCAGCACAGCCACAAGCGGCTTCTTTTTTATCAGTCGCATGCGGTGCTGAGTCAGTGCCTAGGAAAAACTTAGGATTGCCACTGGTCGCAACGTCTAACAGTACTTTTTGATGGCTTTCACGCTTGAGTATAGGCAAGCAATAAAAGTGTGGTTTGATACCCCCAACCAATAGGTGGTTGCGATTAAACATCAAATGCTGCGGAGTAATGGTGGCCGCAATTTGGTTGCCTTGCGCTAATACGAAGTCAGCGGCATCACTGGTAGTGATATGCTCTACCACAATCTTTAAGGTTGGGAATTTGACGATAATTTGTGACAGTACTTCATCTAAAAAGCGTTTTTCACGGTCAAAAATATCCACAAGATCTTGCGTTACTTCGCCATGTAACAGCAGCGGTAGGTTGTGTTTTTCTAACGCTTCAAACACATCAACGCAGGCATTAATATCGGTGACGCCATCAGCTGAGTTGGTGGTTGCGCCAGCAGGGTAAAGCTTGACCGCTTGTACAAGGCCTGACTGTGCTGCCATCTCGATATCTTGTACAGTAGTATTGTCGGTCAAATATAATGTCATACGCGGATCAAACGCTGACTTGCGCTCAGCACTCAAATCACTGGCTTGTAAATGCGCCATGATGCGCTCGCGGTAAGCACGTGCATCGTCGATATTTTTGACAGGTGGTACTAGGTTTGGCATACAAATGACGCGATTAAAACTGTCAGCTGCATGCGCCACAGTCGTGCTCAAAGCGTCACCGTCACGCAAGTGGATATGCCAATCGTCCGGCTGAAGGATGGTTAACTCTCTAATCGAATCAGTCATAATGTCATCGCGCTCTATATCGTCATATACAGGAATAAAAGTGAGTGGTACTGGGCTGCTATCATAACAGATTTGCCTACTTGACTAAATATGCGGCTAAGTATCTGTACATAATTCATTGAGTATTTATGCAGTAATGGTTAATTCATTTAAATCCTGCTAAATCTGAACATGAATCATTAATCCAAAAATGACTGATTAAAATGAATTAACGAGAGATTTTAGCCAAAAGCTTACACCTTATGGCAGTTGTACTTTTGCCTATAGTAAATATGATGTACACTGAGCAAGTAGATTATCTTTTGATTGTATGTTCGCGCTTTTACCAAATCCCAATTCTCATAATAGGAGTTATTCATGGCTCAGCTTGATCCAAAAAATATTAATAAAATCGTCTTGGCATATTCAGGTGGTCTTGATACCTCAATCATCGCTAAATGGCTACAGGAAACCTATGATGCAGAAGTGATTACCTTTACTGCTGACATCGGTCAGGGTGAAGAGGTTGAGCCAGCACGTGCCAAAGCAGAAGCCATGGGTATCAAGAACATCCATATCGAAGACTTGCGCGAAGAGTTTGCTCGCGATTATGTGTTCCCTATGTTCCGTGCCAACGCGATTTACGAAGGTGAGTACTTACTTGGTACTTCTATTGCGCGTCCGCTAATTGCCAAACGTTTGGTTGAGATTGCCAAAGAACATAACGCTGATGCCATTAGTCATGGTGCGACAGGTAAAGGTAATGACCAAGTACGTTTTGAGCTTGGTGCGGTTGCCTTATCTCCTGATGTGGTGACCATTGCCCCTTGGCGTGAGTGGGATTTGTCTAGCCGCGAGAGCTTGATGCAATATGCTGAAGAACATGGCATTGCTATTGATTATGCAGGCAATAAGAAAAAATCTCCTTACTCAATGGATGCCAACTTATTACACATCTCTTATGAAGGCGGCATCTTAGAAGATCCATATGCTGAAGCAGAAGATGATATGTGGCGCTGGTCAGTCAGCCCAGAAGAAGCGCCAGATAAGGCGCAATATCTGGAATTAGAATATGAAAAAGGTGATATCGTTGCGATTGACGGCGAAACATTAAAGCCTTATGAGGTGATGATTAAGCTTAATGAGATTGGCGGCAAGCATGGTATTGGACGTTTGGATATCGTTGAAAACCGTTACGTTGGTATGAAGTCACGTGGTTGCTACGAGACGCCAGCTGGTACTATTATGCTAAAAGCGCATCGTGGTATCGAATCATTAACGCTGGATCGTGAAGCGGCACATCTAAAAGATGAGCTAATGCCACGTTATGCAAAAATTATCTACAATGGTTATTGGTTCAGTCCTGAGCGTATGATGCTACAGGCATTAATTGATAAATCACAAGAATATGTCAATGGCACGGTTCGTGTGAAGCTGTACAAGGGTAGCGTAAGCGTTGTTGGTCGTAAGTCAGATGACTCATTATTTGATGAGAAAATTGCTACTTTTGAAGATGATGCTGGCGCGTATGATCAAAAAGACGCGGAAGGTTTCATCCGTTTAAATGGTCTGCGTTTGGCTATCGAAGCCAGCCGTGGTCGTGACTTATCAAAATAAGATAAAGATTTAAATAGCGTATAAATAAAAACAGAGGCCTATATGAATAGTGCCTCTGTTTTTTATTGTGGATACATTATTGGCAAAAGTATTATATTAACAATCGCCGTGTGGAAAATAGATATCTCTACTTAGTATCCTCTACAGCTTCAGTACTAGAATCATCGTCATCTACCCTCACAATGGCCACATCTTGTTGCTGATGCTCCTCGCTAGCCTCTTTTTCTAATACCTCTTCAGTGGCAAGGCTAGCACCATCAGATCTTTTCGTTTGATATTTTAGCGTTGCTAATGCACCAAGTACGCTGATGACCAAAATAATGATAAGAATAACGGGATTCTTCCATAGTGGTGTGGATGCTTCATACTCGATCGGTTTTTCACTGGTTGTGGCAGGCGTGTTATCGTTATTAGCACCGATTAACCCTAAGCTGACTAGTGGTGGTTTTGGTGGATTGATAGGCTCTGAGGTGACTCGTAATCGATTACGACTGAGATAAATGTCAGAGATTTTAGCAAGCTGTAATAACCAGCGCTGATGTGGCAGGGCAATGGCGTACATATCTGCGAACACCAACATGTCATTGTGGCGACCTTGCTGTACATTGTCAGGAGAGCGACCAATGGCTTTTAAATAGTTGCCAGTTGCTAGTTGCATATCTTGTACCGGCTCTTGATTTTCAGGTTTAAAACCAGTCAGCTCATGCCAATGAGGGTCGAAAGGTGGCGGGGTGCTCGAGAGTTGCTCAGTGCTTAATAAGCGACGTTCCTGAGGGCTTTCTGAGTGTGTTTCTGAGTTCTCGATTGCGGTATCAACGGAGGTATCAGTACTGATAAGGTCTTTTTCATCTTTATCAGTCAACGCACTTGGCGATTTTTTTGGCTCACTGACGGTAAAACGCGCTGATGATAAGAACTGTGGCTGCAAAGCGAACCACTTATTAATCTCATCATTATCAAGTTGACTGTATTCTGCCAAAATGGCCAGTTCACGTAGGACGATGACACATAAAGATGTGAGTAAAGTTTGCACCTGTTGAGTTGTCGCGTCTATTTTTTCTGCAATGAGTTCACTGGCTTTGATTACCCGTGCGCTATCACTGAATATCGCGTCTGCTGCATCGTGACGATGATATAACGTCGCACTAATGGTCGCAAAATTCATAGAATTATATTGGCGTAGCTCTTTGACTGCACTGCGGCCAAACAGTTTTTTGCTGACTGTTTGCCCTTGATGGCGCTGCTGATAAGCAAGAAGCGCACTGACAATGGCTTGTAAGCTGGCATCTATCGCTAAGCGCGCTTGCGGCAATGAGAGCTGTGCGGCATCTGCTAAAAGCGATACCATAGGCTGGGTATCATGATATAAAAAATCATACATCGACACACGTGTCGGTGAAATAGTCGTCATAATCTGCTAGCATCAAAAAGTGTGCCCCTATATTACGGTGCCAAATGCCTTGATACAATCCCTTAATAATAGAAAAACTCAAGAATTTTACTCATTATGCTCTCAGTAATGCGGTAAACAGCAGTTGGATATGTTTATGAAAAATAATAGCGTTAATAATAATCACCTTGATAGACAGCTGATAATCAATGTCGAGAAGCAGACATTGACGGTTTTTCAGCAGGATATAGAAGTAAAGCAATACCCTGTATCTACTGCCAAAAACGGTATTGGTGGGCAGCAGGATAGTGGTTGTACACCGCTTGGCAAGCATGTCATCGCTGATAAAATAGGCGGGGAGTCGCCTATGAATGCTGTATTTGTGGGACGCGTGCCAACAGGTGAGGTATACGATGCTGAACTTGGTAAGTCGCATCCCGAGCGTGATTGGATATTAAGCCGCATTCTATGGTTAAGTGGTCTTGAGGATGGCGTCAATAAAGGTAGTAACAGCCAAGGGGGCTGCGATACTTATGAGCGCTATATCTATATCCATGGCACACCAGACACTGAACCAATGGGCGTGCCACTCTCACATGGCTGCGTACGTATGCGTAACGAGGATATCGTTGAGCTATTTAAACACGTTGAAGAAGGTGCTGCTGTCACCATCATAGGGAGCTGATTTGATAAGGGGGCTATATTCATTGAGAATACGCCCTAGGAAGGTAACACTAAAAAAGACAGCTCACGTTGTATGAGCTGTTTTTTTTATACTCAGTATCTTAGTGTCTTTCATGATGTAGATATAGAGTTGATTAAAAAAGCACTGAGATGTCCTTCACTTTAGCCAGTCGCTTCTCAGCATGCTTTTGGTCTCGTATTAGCATGGCTGCAAACCAACCTGCACCATAGCATGCATTGGTATTTGTCAGAGACTTTAGTTGATAACGTTGTTGATATTGTGCATGGTTACGATATTGCGCTACAGCTTTTTTTGCCTTTAGCAAATGTTTGAGCATGCGTTTGGTTTTCTTTTTCGATTTTTTCTTGTCTAATAATGGCGCAGCAAACTCGCTACCATAATGCAAGATTTCCAATTGATGATGTAGTTCATGCAGTGCTTGCTCATGAATAGGGTCTTCCACATCTAAGCTTGCTAAATTCACACTGTCTGAGCCAATAGTCTGTGAATCATCATCTGCTGAATCAATACCTTTTATATTGTCGTTTGCTGACTTGGTGATATCCGAGCCTGAATGAGGGTTACTCTGTAGGTTATGTGCAGCGTTAGCAAACTTTGCATACTGATTAGAGAAGGTGTTTGCCAGTTTATCTATAACGCGTTTATCCGCTCGCGGTTCGATACTTGGGTCGCTCATAGTAAAGGCTATTAGCTCAAGCAAGGTCAGTTGAAAATCATTGGCACTGACAGCATCCTTTGGGGTGATTTTTAGAGCATCAATGTCTGCTGTCCAATCGACGATAGGTGCGCCATGCCTCTGTAAGTTGGGCTCTATATCTGATGCTACATAGCCAAGCTCGTGGTAGCCGTCAAGTAAGCGCGCTGTTTGGTTAAGTATCAGTAGCCATTCAGGATTGACCTCATCGGAGTAATCAGCAAACATCTGTAAGGCTGCTGTTAGGCGCGCAATGCCAATATACAGTTGCAGTATATGCTCATCCTCTTTACTACCAGCCACGATAGCACTGCTATTCGGTAATATCTGCAACAGACAATTATGCACGGCTGCCCGTATAAAGGCGGGCAGGCTGGTCTTTTTATTGATAGTCATTTGCTTTAGATCGGCGTTCACTGCTGGGCTATGCGTTTGCTCAGTAATGAGCAACCCACCGCGTTCAGCTTTGGTCACCGTAGACAGGCAGAGTTTATAGCGTTTGCACCATGTTTTGGCTGTGGCAAATAAAAAGTCTATATCGCCTGATATCAGCTCAAATTCAATCTCTTGAATCGCATCACGCTTGTCATCGTCGTTGCCATGGATAATATCACCATCATCGTATGCCATCTCAATCTGGTTATTAGCAGCTTCATCACTATCATCTATCAGTAGTCGAGTGGTGCGTTCTACGTCCGTGACATATAGCCGTGTAAGTTTTTTAGTCAGTTTTTTTAATTTAAAGTCTGCCAAAGCAGGAGCGATAGAGGTGTTTTTATAAATCGTTAAGTCAGGCATGAGCTCATTATTATCGAGCATGGCCTGTACCTGCTCATTGTCTAACACGGCATTGTGCTCTAGGCGTGCGGCAATACCGTCGCCGCCTGCCTTGATGGTTTGTACCCATGTATCGCCTTCTTTACGAATACGTAGGCCAATGCCCGCCTGTGCGAGCTGCTGGTCAGGGGTGTCATAATAATGGGCAGCCAGTTGTGTTACTTCAGAAGATTTGACTTTTGCTTGGCGCATCAAACCTTTTAGTCGCGACTCTGGTACCAAAAACTTTAGCTCAATCTCTTGCATAATGGCTCCCGATTATTTGAATACTATGTAAGTTATTATCTAGATGACTACCATCGTATGAAAGCTATCGCTGAATAACAAGTAAAACTTTATTTTTGCATGTCTTAAGATAGCGCATAAAAAAGCCGCCCTACATGCATGTAGAGCGGCTTTTCTTATAACCTTTACTTATAAAAGGTACTTATAAGTGGTCGGTGATTAGAACTGGTTCATCGTGTTCTTGCCGCCGCCAGCTTTAAGGGCGTTGTCACCAGAGAAAATCTCTTTGTGATCATCACCTAGGTCAGAACCTGCCATTGCTTGGTGCTTAACACAAGCGATGCCTTCACGGATTTCTTTACGTTGTACACCAGCTGCATAAGCAAGCATACCTTCTTCACCGAAGTAGCCTTTAGCCAATTCATGAACGCTAAGTGCAGTGGTGTGGTAAGTAGGTAGCGTGATTAAGTGATGGAATACACCTGCTTCACGTGACGCATCACGCTGGAAGTTCTTAGCCGCTTCGTCAGCTGCTGTATCAAGCTCAGTACCGTCGTAATCAGCACTCATCAAGTCATCTTTATTGTATGCAGAGATGTCTTTGCCTTCTTCTTCCCACTGAGCGATGATTTGCTTACGGAAGTTAAGCGTCCAGTTGAACGATGGGCTGTTGTTGTATACAAGCTTAGCTTTAGGCTGTTGCTCTTTAATACGATCAACCATCATTTTGATGTGTGCTACGTCTGGAGTCGGTGTTTCGATCCATAGTAGGTCAGCGCCGTTTTCTAGAGCAGTTACACAGTCAAGTACAACACGGTCGATGTTCGTTTCTTCACGGAATTGATATAGACCGTTTGGCAGACGAACTGGACGTACTAGTTTGCCGTTGTGCTTAAGCAAGCTGTCGTTTTCTTTTGCATCTTCAAGAGTCACTTCTTCCATTTCGATGAAGTCGATGTACTGAGAAGCAAGGTCGCCTGGCTCTTCTGATACTGGGATTTTTTGCGTTAGTGATGCGCCTTCAGAGTCAGTACGTGCAACGATAACACCGTCTTCAACACCCAATTCTAGGAATGCATAACGAATCGCGTTGATTTTTGCGATGTAATCTTCATGCGGTACCGTTACTTTACCAGCCTGGTGACCACACTGCTTAGCGTCAGAGACTTGGTTCTCAACTTGGATAGCACAAGCACCAGCTTCAATCATTTGCTTAGTTAGCAAGTAAGTCGCTTCTTCGTTACCGAAGCCAGCATCGATATCAGCAATGATTGGCACAACGTGTGAATCAAAGTTTTCGATTTTTTCTAGGATAGCTGAAGTGTCTTGACCTGCTTCTTCTGCAGCGTTTAGCTCACGGAAGTAGTCGTTTAATACTTTAGCATCAGCTTGACGTAAGAACGTGTAGATTTCTTCGATTAGCTTAGGTACTGACGTTTTTTCGTGCATAGATTGGTCAGGTAGAGGACCAAACTCAGAACGTAGGGCCGCAACCATCCAACCTGATAGGTAGATGTAAGTTTTAGACGTCGTACCGAAGTATTTTTTCTTAGCATACATTGTTTGTTGAGCAACAAAACCATGCCATGCACCTAAAGACTGCGTGTACTGAGACGTATCATTGTCATAGTCTTCCATATCTTGACGCATGATTTTTGCAGTATATTTTGCGATATCTAAACCAGTTTTGAAACGGTTTTGTGACATCATACGTGCCGCATCGGTTTCGCTGATATTCTGCCAGTTACCGTGCTTTTGCTTTAATTCACGTACTAAATCGATCGCTGATTTATATGCAGTTGACATCTATAGTCTCCTTGGTGGGGTGTAAAAAAACGAATGAACTGAGTGCTAAAGTAGTGACGATTGTTTATCACTAAAAATATAATTTTAAGCAGTACATTAACGGTATTGCCATCTCATAAAGCTTGGCGCAGTCGTTAGCCATCAGTTAAAGCCTTAGTTACCCTAAACAAACCTGTCCACTAATACAAGGGGATTGCTGAACTCGGTCGTTGAAAGATAGTTGGTGACATATGAAAGTTGGTTGCACTTATTCATATGTTTCTAAGGGGTTTAAGCGAATTAATAGACAGTGATGTCATAATTGGCGATAAGAGATGTTACAATAATATATGGGGTATTCGATATATTTATCCGTGGTTAGTAACGAATGCAGTATCGATAAATTGCCAGATAATAATTATTTGCTACCGATTTATATCATTAATATACGATATGATTGTGTCCGCTAGATGACTCAAAACAGCAGGCTACCTCACGGTGTATCGTCCGTGTCACAAACCATCTACGTGACTCACTATAACTGCCTTACCAAGATTTATCTAATTTATGATAGTTATCTTGGGTATTTTTTTAAGATATAGTCCATAGATAACAGTACCTTACGGTCGGTAAATTGAGTTATAATGCGTGTGTATCAGAGAAGAATAGATAAAAATAGCGATATGATGCTGTTATAACTCAACAATTTGTATAAGAGCACTAAAAAGAAAGCACTAAAAATGCCATGCTTACAAAGGCATTTATTCCAAGCCCAAGAGAACTATATATGAATTTGCAGCGGGTAGACTTGAATTTATTGGTACATTTAGATGTGTTGCTACGAGAGAAGAACGTCACTCGTGCAGCTGAGCAGCTTGGTATTACTCAGCCTGCGATGAGCAACATCTTGCGTCGTTTGCGTAAATTGTTTAATGATCCATTATTGGTACGCTCCTCTGAAGGTATGACACCAACCGAACGCGCCCTAGAGCTGCAGCCACGCATTCGCGAGATACTCGCTGACTTGACCCAAGTATTAGAGCCACGTACTGAGTTTCGCCCTTATAGCACGTCACGTGTTTTTCGGATTATGACCTCAGACTATGCAGAAGCGACCTTGGTACCCAAGTTAGTCAAAGCGCTGCGTTCAGAAGCACCCAATGTTATTTTGGACTTTTTGACTCCATCGGACGTCTCGTATCGAGACATGGAGCAGGGACGGGTTGATTTGGCGATTAACCGTTTCAACGAGATACCACAGAGCTTCCACCAAGTATTGGTTTGGCGTGATACTTTTAGTTGTTTGCTATCGTCAGAAAGCCCTTATGCCAATCGTTTCAATCTAAAAAACTATCTAAAAGCGCAGCATGTTTGGGTGTCCAAGACAGGAATGGGGGTAGGATTCGGCGTCAACCCAGAAAAGTCAGGTGGCTTGGGCTCCATTGATCAAGCGCTACAACGCTTGGGACAAAAGCGCCAAATCAGTGTCTTTACTCGTCATTATCAAATGCCAGCCATGCTCGCGGCTAACAAAGATTTGATTGCCACATTGCCAACGCGTGTGGCAAAAATGCAGGCCAATAACGACAGCATTAAAATGGAAGAGCCGCCGTTCTTTATTCCTGAGTTTGAGCTAACCATGGCATGGTCCCCATTATTACAACATCATCCAGCACACCGGTGGTTGCGCCAACTTATCATGCATGTGGCTCGTCAAATTGTCGATGACGAAGAAAACCCACCGCAAGAAATCCCTGTGATCAATCACTTATTTTAGGCAGTTTACAGCTCGACGGTCTCTTTATGGTGTCATTCATTATCGAAGCAAAATTATCAAACCAGCCTTAGGGCTGGTTTTTTTGTCTGATTTGATTGACATAACTTTCACAAAAGGATTTGTACAAGAGGTGGGTGTGCTTAATACCGCAGTCACACTCTTAACAACTTACGCACACTTCTTTATAACTTGTAAACCTACTCATCGAGCATTTTGTTATGATGAAAGAACATTAAGAAAAAAGACATATAAGACTGCTATTGTTAAGCTGCTCGATACTATTGGCTTAAGAGTTAATTAACTTTGATTTGATAATCTTAATTTAATAATAGTGATCGGATTTTAATAATAGACATAGCAATAATAAGTTCATTTAACTTTTAAATACGTTAAAGAAACTACACTAAAATAAATAAGGAAAATAATCATGGCAGATATTACCACTGTGAACCCAGCAACGGGTAAAGACATCAAAGGTTACAGCTATATGAGTAATGATGAAGTCAATACAATCATCGATGACTCTCATAAGGCTTATTCAGAATGGCGTTTGGTCAGCTCTGAAGAACGAGCTAAAGTCATCAACTCTATTGGCGACACGCTGATGAAGTATAAAGATGAGTTGGCTAAGTTGATGACCGAAGAGCGCGGTAAAACGCTTGAGGCCAGTTTAGGCGAAGTTGATTTATGTAAAGCCATTTGTGACTTTACGGCCAGTGAAGGTGTTGCTGCCCTTGCTGAAGATGAGCGTGATATCGAAGGTATCAAAAAAGGATTGGTCAGATATGACCCAATCGGTATTATCTACGGCATTCAGCCTTGGAATTTTCCAGCGTATCAGGTCTTCCGCTATACTATCGCCAACCTAATGGCAGGTAACAGTGTTTTACTTAAGCATGCGTCAAACGTTACAGGCTCAGGGTTGCTTATCGAAAAAATCATGCATGAGTCTGACTTACCAAATGATTTATTCCGTACGTTAATCATTAACCATGATCAATCTGAGCAAGTGATTGAAAACGATAAAGTACGTGGTGTAACTCTAACTGGTAGTGATGTAGCCGGTAGAGTAGTGGCACAGCAAGCAGCCAAAGTGCTCAAAAAGACTGTTATGGAGCTTGGCTCTAATGATGCGTTTATCGTACTAGAAGATGCAGATTTAGAGTTAGCGGCGACAACTTGTGCCCATGCTCGTCTGTATAACAATGGTGAGACGTGTATTGCTGCCAAGCGCTTTGTGGTTGTAGACAGCGTTTATGACAAGTTCCGTGATTTGGTTATTGAAAAGTTCAAAGGCTATACAATCGGTGATCCAATGGATGAATCTACTGATGTAGGCCCGATGTCAAGTAGCAAACAGCGTGATGAGCTGCACAAACAAGTACAAGAAAGTGTGAGCAAAGGCGCAACGATTACGCTCGGTGGTGAAGTGCCTGATATGCCTGGCTCTTTTTATCCGCCAACTATCTTGGAAAACATCAAACCAGAGCAGCCTGCTTATAAAGATGAGTTATTCGGTCCAGTCGCTTCTTTAATCCGTGCGAAGGATCAAGATGACGCATTCCGTATTGCTAATGATAGCCGTTATGGACTGGGTGGTGCTATCTTCTCCAAAGACGAGGACAAAGCCATTAGCCTGGCTCAAGAGCACTTCGATACTGGTATGGTCTATATCAACGGTTACGATTTGGTGAGTCCAGCATTACCGTTCGGTGGTGTCAAAGACTCAGGTTATGGTCGTGAGCATGGTGGCTTTGGTATCAAAGAATTTGTAAATATCAAAGCAGTTCATGTTGTCGGTCAAGCACCTGTCTAATTTTACGTTCTGTTATCAGTCTCACAAATACCCTGCTATTGAATAGCGGGGTATTTTTTTTGAGCATAAATAGCTTAAAACAGTCGATTGTCACATAAGAGACTGTCACATAAAAAAAGCAGAACAAGAATGACTTGTTCTGCTTTTTCTGTAAACGGATAAGTATTGTTTGACGTTTAGTTATTTAACCAAAGCTGTAAAGGTAGGGCGGGTAACATAGAAAAAGCCTCTGTACCCTGACTATTAAGGTTAATGACACCTTTGGCAATAAGCATAATAGTCCAAGGCAGCAGTTGATGCTCAAGCTTTTGCACGCGCGTTTGCAGGCTGTTAGTAGTATCTTTTTGATTGATTTCTAATAAAGCTTGGGTCAAAACAGCGCCCGCATCAAGCTCAGCCGTGACAACATGAATACTACAGCCATGATGACGTTCGCCTGCTTGTATGGCACGTTGATGGGTATCAAGGCCTTTATAAGCAGGTAATAAAGAAGGATGCAGGTTAATCATCGGTGCTGGTGCGTTATCGATAAAATCTGCACTGAGAACCCGCATAAATCCTGCTAATACAATCAAATCTGCTTGCCATTCTACCAATTGGGCGCTGGCATGAGTCTCAAAAGTTTTGATACCCATGCGTTTGCCACTGGCAACATGTGACAACACAGCGACTGGAATGGCGGCGTCTTGTGCGCGTGTGATGGCATAAGCATCCTCACGATTACTAATCACGCCGACTATCTCAATCGGTAGCGCACCTGCTTGCATGGCATTTATTAGAACTTGTAGATTGCTACCACTACCTGATACCAAAACGGCAATGCGTAATGGTTGGATAGTTTGGCTTGCATTGTCCATTAACATTAACGGTACACCACGGCATCCGCCTGGGCATCAGTGCTGCGCTTGACCATCTCACCCAGTTGCCAAGCTGTCTCGCCAGCATCGTTTAAAGTTTTGATGGCTGCCTCAGCTTTATCTTTTGGTACGACGATGACAAAACCAACGCCACAGTTAAAGGTGCGATACATCTCGCTTTGCTCAATATTACCTTGGGTTTGTAGCCATGTGAATAGCTCTGAGAACTGCCAGCTGTTGGTGTCAATGCTAGCAGCCAGATGGTCTGGTAATACACGCGGTAGGTTGTCGGTTAAGCCGCCACCAGTGATGTGTGACATAGCATGCAGGGCAGAGCTACCAAGCGTATCTTGCAAGGCTTTAATGGCTTTAACATAAATACGGGTAGGGGCCATCAGCGCATCTTGGATAGGTTGTCCATCTAGTTGCTCGTCGCTGCTAGTGACATCAATACCGCTGACTTCGATGACTTTACGTACCAATGAATAGCCGTTTGAATGCGCGCCGCTTGAGGCAAGGGCGATTAATACATCGCCTTCTGCGACATTTTCACCCGTGATGACTTCTGCTTCTTCAACCACACCCACACAGAATCCAGCTAGGTCATAATCATCATCTTGATACATGCCTGGCATCTCAGCTGTTTCACCGCCGATAAGGGCACAGTTTGACAGTTTACAGCCTTCACCAATACCAGTGACAACGGTCGCCGCCACATCAACATCAAGCTTGCCAGTTGCGTAATAGTCTAAGAAGAATAACGGCTCTGCACCGCACACTAATAAATCGTTAACACACATGGCGACCAAATCAATACCGATGGTGTCATGACGATTGAGCTGCAACGCCAATTTGAGCTTGGTACCAACACCATCAGTGCCAGAGACAAGTAGAGGAGAGGTGTAACCTGTTGGAATGCGGCATAATGCGCCAAACCCACCAAGCCCGCCCACAACTTCAGGACGAGTAGTGGCTTTTGCTACGGATTTGATCCGCTGAACCAGCGCGTCGCCTGCATCAATATCAACACCGGCATCTTTGTAGCTTAAAGAAGGCTTATCACTCATGGTTATCTCACAATTGGGGTTAAATAGTTCGAACGAATCGTCGAAATCGATAAATAGAATCAGAGAAGGAAGGTTTGAAAGTAGTGGGCACATTATACCCAAAAATAGCCCTTACTCGCAAAGCAACTTACCAATTATCAGCGAATATTCACCTTAAGCGGTAAATAAACCACTAAGAAACAAAAAATGACGGATTTTTTATCTGACTCTGCGATAATAGAACGCTAAATTTATGGTCAATAACTGTCTGCTGTTATGATGGTGTTGCTCAATTAAAAATAAGCACAGTTTAACCCTTACTATTATCTTCAATCAGCCCAGTCGTAGGATTACTCACCATGATGAACCGCTCAATAGATTCTTTTTTCCGGCGCTTATTTATCGTCGTGGGAATGGTAGTGGCTGTGTTTTTATTGTATTTGATGATGCCCGTTATCGTGCCTTTTGTCTTTGCTTTCGTATTGGCGTATTTATTCAATCCGTTGGTCAAACGGTTGTCAAAATATATCAGACGTTGGATAGCAATCATCATCGTTTATGCGACTATTACATTAGGCATGGTGCTACTGCTCTGGTGGTTAATACCGACTCTATGGCATCAGTTGCAAGCGGCTTGGGAATACCTACCGAAGGTATTAAATTGGTACAACGAAGTGGTGCGTGACTGGTTTACCAATAACAGCCGCATTCGTCTGCCAGAATTAGAAGCCAAAGGTTTCTCTGAAACCTTGGTCGAGTATATGCAGACGAACTATAAGTTTGAAGATGCCAGTACGATGATGAGTCAAATCATTGCGTCTAGTATGAACTTTATTAATAATGCTGGTTTGATTGTATTGGTGCCAATTTTGACCTTCTATTTCTTATTCAATTGGGATCAACGCTTGCAGACATGGAAGATGGCGATACCTGCACCTTATTGCCATAAGGTCGTTGAGATTGCACAAGAATGTGATCGTGCATTGATGGCATTTATCAAAGGTCAGTTATTGGTGATGGTTTTGCTAGGTGCCATTTATGCCGTGCAGTTACAGCTTATCGGGCTTGAGCTTGGGCTTATCATTGGTATGGTCGCAGGTATTGCCAGTTTTGTGCCTTATTTAGGCTTTGGTATCGGCTTTATTGCAGCGATTATCGCCTGCCTATTCCAGTTTGGCTTAAACTGGACATATCTGTCATTAATCGTCGGGGCGTTTTTGGTAGGGCAAGCGGCGGAAGGCTATATCTTGCAGCCATTACTGTTAGGGGATAAGATTGGGTTGTCACCGCTGTGGGTTATCTTTGCCGTATTAGCAGGTGCAAGCCTATTGGGTTTTGTGGGCATGCTCATAGCACTGCCTGTCTCCGCCGTACTGAATGTGTTATTCCACCATTTGTATGATTATTATCGTTCGACAGACCTTTATAAGGGTCGCAAGCAATTAACGTTATTTGATAAAAAATAGCGTTTAAAGTAGCTTCTACAGCTTTATGTTTTTACTTAAAGTCTTTGCTGATTAATACTATTCAAATTTTTTCTATTAGTACTGCTTTTATAATCTGCAAGTAAAAAAAGCTGGACAAAGTTTTATAGGTATCTAAATATGATGGTTGGCATCGTTCAGTGGTAAGATAAGCAAACGGTGATTGATAAGGCGTAATAGGTAAAAGACTTGTCAGTCATTTTGTAAATATGTTATATATAGGCGCAGTATTAACGGTATTGGCCGTTATTAGGTTGGCTTTGATAGCAGTCAATGTTGTCAAGGTCAGTTTAAAATATCAGTCGTTTAGCCTTTTTAGTGATTGTGCTACGCAAACCGAGTTGATGATTCATGGCAGAAGCACAGCTAAGTCTCAATCTGGACATTAAGCATGATGCAAGTCTCAGCGACTTCGCCGGTCCAGGTTGGATGTCGATTATTGATGCAGTACGGCAGTTACATGTCGGCCTGATTGGTCAGCTATACCTGTTTGGCAGCCCTGCTACTGGTAAGTCCCACCTACTATCCGCTATTTGTGAGTCGTTTATTGAGATGGACAAGACCGCAATATGTCTGTCACTTAATGAGCTAATACATACCGATGTCCACGTACTGTCTTCTTTAGAAAACTTCGACCTTATCGCTATCGATGATTTAGAGGTGCTCGAGCAAAGCAGCCAGTGGCAAGAAGCCTTATTTCACCTGATAAATCGCAGCCGTGAAGGTCAGCGTCAGCTGCTATTTGCGGCCAATAAGCCTGCTAGCGAGCTGCCATTTCAATTGAGAGATTTGTTGACTCGTCTGGCACAGTCTCCCTCCTTTAAAGTCCCTAATGGTCATGACTTAGCTGACCGCCAAGCATTACTGCAGTCTATCTTACGTCGCCGTGGTTGGCAGTTTGATGATCGCATCATTGACTACTTACTCAATGAGGGGCCACATCGTATTGGCGCGATGATGGAGGTGCTCAATTACATTCAACCAATGTTTTCTAACCTTGGTCGTAGTAATATATCTAAAGCAGTCATTACTGATGCCTTGCGTACTATTGATGAGCAGACTTTAGCGGCTGAACTGGCTGATATCGCACAAGAAACACAAGTCGATAGCGACGCGGCCGATCAGGACCAACATACGATGCCGCTCGACTTCTAGCATAAAGAAGCCGAATTTTTATCCAAAATGTTTTATTTTCTAAAACGCACTATTATTAATGGAACCCTTTATGAAATCGCATGCTTCTTTGCTAAAAAAACTGACTATCAGCTCGTTACTCATCGGTGCGGGTTCTATTTCTATGTTGTCGCAGGCAGCCGTCACGCTACTCGTTGATGATCACATCAAAGTAACGGCTATCAATGGGCAAGAAGTGCAGCAGAGCGCTTTTCAACCATTGACCAAAAAGTTCACCCTACAACCTGGGACCCATGCTTTTACCGCCAAATATGATCGTTTATATAACTTATCACGTGATGAGCACGATTATCTGCGTTCAGGCAACGTGAGCGTGACCGCAGAGTTGGCAGACAATCAAACGTATCGTCTGACTATGCCCAACCAACCTGAAGCGTATGACGCTGCTAAAGAATACGCCAAGCGTCCAACATTGGCTGTGCAGCAGAACAACACTGTGGTTGCAAGCCAACAAGGCATAGCCGGCAATCAAGGTGGGTTGTTCGCAGGTTTAGGTAAGGCCATCGGCGGCGTATTTAGCGGTGCAGGTGATGCCGAACTACAAAATCAGCGTGCCATTGCTGCCTTGGATCAGCCAACCACCCAACCTACTCAGAATAGTGTCAATACAGGTACAGCAGCGTCAACAACCTCTATCGTGACATCGTCAACGACGGCTAAGCAAACCAGCAATACCTTAGATAGCTTTATGCAGTTGTGGCTACAAGCAACCCCAGCCGAGCGTGAAAAAATCCGTCAGTGGATTCAAAAATAAGCCGCTTAAGAATTTATGACCTAAAAAAAAGCACCTAACTAGGTGCTTTTTTATTAACTGAGATTTATGGACATTAATTATTATCGTCTGTCTTTTTTAAGCTAAGAGTTTATTAGCCTAAGAAAGCATTGTACATCCAAATCAGTTTTTCTTGCTGTTGTACATACTCGTCTACTAAATCCGCAGTACCTTGGTCTTCAGCTTTTTCAGCCAATGCTGACACTTCACGCTGCTCTTCAATCAATGATTGCAGTCCAGTCACCACACCTTTCACACAAGCATTACCGTCTTTGACATTCTTGTCCTCAGAGATACTGGTGTGCTGTGCAAAATCACTATAAGCATGTAGCGGCGTGCCACCTAACGTTAAAATACGCTCAGCGATTTCATCAATCTCTACTTGTAGGTTGGTGTACAACTCTTCGAACTGTGGGTGTAGCGTAAAGAAATGCTCACCTTTTACATTCCAGTGGTAACCACGGACGTTGATATAAAACATGTGATAGCTTGATAGTAGGCTGTTGAGCTTGTTGATGACTTCGCTCATGTCTGCTTTTTCTAGACCGATTTGATTGGTTGCATTGTTACTCATAATATTATCCTTATAGTTTGAGTGTTTATATAAAAAATAAATATTTAAAGAAAGAAGTGTAGCAACTCATAAACTTCATGGCTATGCTTGTTAATATAATATAGCCATTACACCTTAAAAAGTTACAATCAAAACTAGAATGATATTGAGGCGATAGCGGCATTTATATTTGCAATTATATGAGAGCGTCTACACTTTCCCTGTTGATGCTTATTATAATAGCAAAACACTATAGATAAGTTAAGTTTAATAAATACAACATCATGATTGGTTTTTTAAAACCAGCAGAGTAGCCTCTCTGCCGTCTTGTAGACAAGCGACAAAGAGGACTGAATTGGCTATGCAGGTGGTTGCAGATTCTCTGGGTTCAAGCCTTTAACGGGAACCACTGCTTGTAGATGCTGACGGACAGTATCAATGGGGAATTTCTGCGCTTGCAAACGTTTCGGGACGATTTGGCTGCCTTGTTGACCTTTCATCTCAAACATCATGAAGATGTAGTCATCAGTTTCATCCCAGCTTTTGATGGCAGTCCAAGGGATGACAGCTTGCTGAGTGGTACCAGCACGCATTTGCATACCGCGCATTTGTGAGTTTTTCATGATGTCTGGCTGATTGGTTGGTAGTGCCATGACCAAACCATGTTTTTGTACACCCAATTTCATCTGACGCATCTCATCTGGCATTTCTTGGTCAGCCACTTGCTTTTCAAACTCTCTTTTAACATACCATCTAAAGCCAAGGGTACGAGCCAATAAGTAAATCACAACGGCGGCCAACATTAACCAAAAAATGATAGTGGAGTAGCCGGTGACAAAGACCAAACCTGCAATCGCCAATATCACAACCACTGCCATAATAACCCACTCTTTGGTCTTAAAGCTTGATAAACCAAAGGAGGGGCTGGCACTGGCAAAAAGTTCATACTGTGCTTGATGGAATTCAGCCTCGGTTAAATTTAAGGCAACAGGTTGGAGCGTGTAGGGGTACAGGGCCATAAAGGTTTCTCAAATACTTGTATGAAGAGCGTTGGGTTTAAATTGCCAAGAATCAGTAACAATGCTAATGAGCAACATCATGCTTGGCTAAAGGTAGAATAAAGGTATGCGCTTATCTTACCGAAAAGTGCTCCTAAATGAAACATATAAGCCCGCTTGTGCCCTTATTGTGGTGATATTTATGGTTATTTATTAACATAAGGGATGATTGCGAATATTGTTCAATACATAAGCATCTTTTACTTCAGGGTTATGGCGTCAACGCTTATGATAATAGTGGACAAATATGCTTCTTAAAGTAAGCGATGATTGACACGTATATGAGTAGAAATTAGCCAAAATCTAGCACATATACAGTCAAAACATGGTCAAATCTGCTGGGTCTTGGTATTATAGCGACTACTATTTATTCTCATAACAAAACCAGCTGCCATCAAGTTTGATTATCCCTCTCAGCTGTTCGATTCTTATATTAATAATATTATTTAAACCTTTTATTCACACTCAGCGTTACAGGCAACTATTATGATTGATCCGAAACTCTTACGCGGCGATTTAAGTGCTTTACAGCAGCAGTTGGCCACTCGTGGTTATGCGCTTGATATGGCGTTCTGGCAAACCATTGAAAATGAGCGTAAATCGCTGCAAGTCAAAACCGAAGAGTTGCAATCGCGCCGCAATGCGGGTGCGAAACAGGTAGGTGCACTCAAAAAATCGGGCGAAGATGCCAGTGAACTATTGGCTGAGATGCAAAGTGTCAGCGGTGAGATTAAGACCGCCGAAGACGAGCTGCGCACCCTACAAGAGCGTATCAATCAATCTGCCCTGCAAATCCCAAATATTCCAGCAGCAGATGTGCCAATGGGTACGTCAGAGGATGATAACGTCGAAGTACGCACATGGGGCACGCCGCGTGAGTTTGACTTTGAAATCAAAGATCATACTCATATCGGAGAGAAGCTTGGTATGCTCGACTTTGAAGCCGCAGCGAAGCTTACTGGCAGTCGCTTTAACGTTTTAAAGGGTCAGCTTGCACAGCTTCATCGCGCCTTGATTCAGTTTATGCTCAATACTCATACGATTAAGTACGGCTATCTTGAGACCTATGTGCCTTATATTGTCAATTCTGAAAGCTTAAAAGGCACAGGTCAGTTGCCTAAGTTTGAAGATGATTTGTTCAAACTCACCAATCATACCAATAACGAAGACACAGACTTTTATCTCATTCCAACAGCGGAAGTACCAATGACCAATTTGGTACGCGGCGAGCGTTTGGATAGCAAAGAGCTACCATTGAAGTTTACCGCGCATACGCCATGTTTTCGTAGTGAGGCAGGCTCGCACGGTCGTGATACTCGTGGTCTCATCCGTCAGCATCAGTTTGAAAAAGTCGAGATGGTTAATATCGCCGGCAGCGACCAGTCAGATGAGCTGCTTGAAGCGATGACTGGGCAGGCTGAATATATCTTGCAGCAGCTTAATCTGCCTTATCGCACGGTGTTACTGTGCACTGGTGATATGGGCTTTGCCGCACAAAAAACTTATGATATTGAAGTTTGGTTACCAAGCCAAGAAACCTATCGTGAAATCTCTAGCTGTTCAAATTGTGGTGATTTCCAAGCACGCCGTATGGGTACACGTGTCAAAGACGGTAAGCAGACGAGCCTAGCACATACGTTAAATGGTTCAGGTTTGGCAGTCGGACGCACCTTGCTTGCAGTGATGGAAAATCATCAAAATGCCGATGGTAGTATCACCATTCCAGAAGTATTGCGTCCGTTTATGGGCGGTGCTGAAACTATCTCAGCTTAAATGGTTATTTTGCTGTAATGGTTTACAGCGTATTACTACGGGTATTTTGATAAAATGGATATACGTTACTGTGAAATACGCACCGCTAAGCCATGCCATTTTTTGGCGTGACTTGCGTCAAATATGTTAATATTGCACTTTAATTTTATAGCCAACACGGTAAGGGCGCATTTTGCGTCCTTATTTTATTACCCTTTGAGTAAACTCTCCTCTTATCAGCCATACCCCTCATTTGAATATTAGGACACTCTATGCCAGCTCCAATTAGCGAACGTAAATTAGCCAATGCCATTCGTGTACTGTCGTTTGACGCGGTACAAAAAGCCAACTCTGGTCATCCAGGTGCTCCGATGGGCATGGCTGATATTGCTGAAGTTCTGTGGCGCAAGTTTTTGAAGCACAACCCAACCGATCCACAGTGGCACAACCGTGATCGCTTTGTTTTATCGAATGGCCATGGCTCAATGCTTATTTACTCATTGCTGCATTTATCTGGTTATGACGTCAGTGTGGATGACCTAAAAGGTTTCCGTCAATTGCATTCAAAAACCCCGGGTCATCCTGAGCTTGGCTATACACCAGGTGTTGAGACGACCACTGGTCCATTAGGACAGGGTATCGCCAATGCCGTTGGTTTTGCAATTGCAGAAAAAACTTTAGCGGCACAGTTCAATCGTGACGGCCATAACATCGTTGACCATAACACCTATGCGTTCTTAGGCGATGGTTGTCTGATGGAAGGTATCAGTCATGAAGTTTGCTCACTGGCTGGCACGTTAGGTCTTGGCAAGCTGGTCTTCTTCTATGATGACAATGGCATCTCTATCGATGGTAATGTCGAAGGCTGGTTCACTGATGATACGCAAGCACGTTTTGAGTCTTATGGCTGGCAAGTTATCAAAGTCGATGGTCATGATACCGATGCGATTACGCAAGCCACTGAGCAGGCGATTGCTGAGACCACTAAGCCAAGCTTGATCATTTGTAAAACTATCATCGGTGTCGGTAGTCCAAATAAGCAAGGTTTAGCAGCCAGCCATGGTGCACCACTTGGTGATGATGAAATCGCCTTGACTCGTGATGCGTTATCTTGGAAGCATGCACCGTTTGAATTAGATGACGAAATCTATGAAGCGTGGGATGCTAAAGCCAAAGGCGATGTACAACAAAAGAACTGGGAAGCGGACTTTGAAGCGTATAAAAAAGCCTATCCAGAATTGGCAAGTGAGCTATTACGTCGCTTAAATGGTGAGTTACCAGCGGACTTTGACAAGCAAGCGCAGGATTATATCCAGCAAACCCAAGAGCAGGGCGGTGATGTTGCCAGTCGTAAAGCCAGTCAAAACGCGATTAATACGCTACAGCCATTATTACCTGAATTATTAGGCGGTTCAGCGGATCTAGCTGGTTCAAACCTAACGCTATTTAAAGGTGCTAAAGGCATCGAAACTGACGCTGATGGCAACTATATCTACTATGGTGTGCGCGAGTTCGGTATGACCGCGATTGCCAATGGTATCGCATTGCATGGCGGCTTTATCCCTTACGTGGCGACCTTCCTGATGTTCATGGAATACGCGCGTAATGCCGTGCGTATGGGTGCATTGATGAAGCAACGTATCATCCATGTCTACACGCATGATTCTATCGGTCTGGGTGAAGATGGCCCAACGCATCAGCCAGTTGAGCAATTGACTAGCCTACGCACGACACCAAATCTACGTACATGGCGTCCTTGTGATGCGACCGAATCTGCTACGGCTTGGGTAGAAGCGATTAAGTCAGAAAACAATCCATCTGCACTTATCTTTAGCCGTCAAAGCTTACCGCATCAAGCACGTGACAGCGAGCAAGTCGCTAATATTATTAAAGGTGGTTATGTCCTAGCGAAGGAACAAGGCGAGCTAAAAGCAATCATCATCGCCACAGGTTCAGAAGTTGGTCTAGCGATGGAAGCATACGAAACGTTGAGCGCAAACGGTGTTGGCGTACGTGTGGTGTCTATGCCATGTGCAGAGATTTTCGTTGAGCAAGACGCTAGCTATCGTGAAGCGGTATTGCCTGCCAATATCCGCGCCCGCGTAGCAGTTGAAGCCGCCCATGTAGACTACTGGTATAAGTTCGTTGGCCTCGATGGTAAAGTCATCGGCATGACCACTTATGGCGAATCTGCCCCTGCTGAGGACTTGTATAAAGAGTTTGGTATCACTACAGAAGCAGTAGTTGATGCGGTGAATAGTTTGGTTTAATTAACCAAAGCTTAAACTTAGTTTTTGAGTTTATAAAAGAGTTGCTGGAGTAATCTGGCAGCTCTTTTTTTATGGTTCGTTTTTGGAGCTGATACCTGCTTTTCGCTATTATCTGCTTCGTCAATGGCGTGCGGGCTATCATGTCTAGATGCGTTCCATCATCCGAGCGACCACATCTAGCCACGGTCCGCAACGCCATTGTCATCAGCAGGATAACCGCTACAATCAGTAGATTGTTGGGTTCCCTTCGTCCGCTTGCCCAAGATGTCAGGGGGCAATGATCAAACGTGTTGCAAAAAAAGGCCAGCACCAAGGGAAAGACTTTTTTGGTTGTAGTCAGTTTCCTAAATGTCGCGGTGTGGTCAATGTTAATTAACTGGGATTAACCAATAGCTACTTTACCCATAAATTTCTTCCAACCGTAAACAAGAGACCAATCGACCTTCCCACTCTCGCAGCTCAGGCTCTATTTCACTACATTTAGGCTTGGCGTAAGGACAGCGTTTATGCAGTGCGCAGCCACTTGGTGGGTTAAGTGGACTTGGCAGCTCCCCATGTAAGGTTAAGTCATTTTTATGGCCAGTTACAGTCGGTGCCGCTGCTAATAAAGCAATGGTGTAAGGATGTTTTGGGGCATTATAAATAGCCTCTTTAGGCCCGTGTTCGACCGCCTGACCTAAGTACATCACCATTACATCATCAGCGACATGGCGTACCACTGATAAGTTATGAGAGATAAAGACGTAAGCGGTATGGTATTCGTCCTGTAAATCCATGAATAAATTCAATACTTGCGCTTGAATCGAGACATCGAGCGCGGAGGTAGGTTCGTCAGCGACCACAATCTTTGGGTTGAGCATCATAGCGCGGGCGAGAGCAATCCGTTGACGCTGTCCACCTGAAAACATATGCGGATAACGGCCAGCATGTTCAGGACGTAGACCAACATGTCTCATCATCTCATTAATTTTGCTACGCTTTTCTTCTTTTGATAGCTTGGTATGAATGTCTAACGGTTCAGTCAATTGATAACCAATAGTATGACGCGGGTTAAGGCTACCATAAGGGTTTTGGAATACCATCTGAATCTCGGTACGCAAATCTTTTAATGCTTTTCGGCTATAGCCAGTTGTCGCCTCATCGTTGATAAATAATTCACCGTCAGTAGGCTGTTCAATGAGCGTTAGCTGGCGAGCGAGAGTCGATTTACCGCAGCCTGATTCACCAACGACCGCAAGCGTCTTGCCAGCTTCAAGCTCAAACGAGATACCGTTTAAGGCTTTAACATAAGCTTTAGGCTTGCCCAGACCTTGCGATACTGGGTAATGCTTGTGTAGGTTGACCGCTTTTAAGACCACTTTATTACTCATAACTGGGACTCCAAAGTAGCAGCGTTAGCGATAGAAGTGCGAGAAGGTAAGTTTGGCAGGTCTGAGTGAATACAGCGTACGTTGCCAGTAGGCGTCTCTAAAATGGGCGGTGGTACTTCACAAGCTGGCTCTTTATACGGACAACGCGGAGACAATAAGCAACCGCTTGGGCGATCATATTGACTGGGTACGACACCCGGCAAGCTATTGAGCCTATCTTGACCGATAGCCAGCTCGGGGATGGCTTGTAGCAATGCTTCGGTATAAGGGTGAGCAGGGGTTTGAAAAATCTCTGGCACGGTACTGGTTTCAACCACTTGGCCGGCATACATGACGACGACATCGCGTGAGTTTTGCGCGACTAAACCTAAATCATGGGTGATAAGCACCATTGCCATTTGTTTTTCGCGTTGTAGTCGGCTGAGTAAGTCCATGATTTGCGCTTGCACCGTGACATCAAGAGCGGTGGTTGGTTCATCAGCGATAAGCAGTTTTGGCTCGCAAGCAATCGCCATCGCAATCATAACTCGCTGGCTCATACCGCCTGATAGCTGATGCGGATAGACCTTAAGTCGGTTTTTGGCGTCAGGCATCTCAACCAATTCAAGCAGCTCTAAGATATGTGTCTGGACCGCTGAACCCCGTAAGCCAAGATGTTTGCGCAGTACTTCACCCAATTGCATCTCAACCGTAAAGCTTGGATTTAGACAAGACATCGCATTTTGAAAAATCATCGAGATATCTTTACCAATAATGCCGCGTTTTTCTTTGGCTGACATACTAAGCATGTCTTTATTATCAAACATCACCCGCTTAGCCCGAACCGTCGCAGAGGGCGGCAACAGTCCCATTAGGGCCATCATAGTGACGGACTTTCCTGAGCCAGATTCACCGACTACTGCCACCACTTCGCTTTGCCTAATCGTTAACGACACGTCATCTACCGCGCGAAAAGCACGCGCCCCTTCACCAAAGGTTACCGAGAGATTTTTGATATCCAGTAGTAATGGGGTATTTTCTGTCGAAGAACCTGCTGAATTTACTACAGAAGCATTATTTAAAATTTCAGTCATTAGGTTACCTGCTTCAATTTGGGATCTAGCGCATCGCGTAGGCCATCACCAGTTAAGTTAATTGACAAAGCAGCTAAGAAAATAGCGACACCCGGCCAAATAGCTAGCCAAACATTACTTTGAATATATTGACGCGCTGTACCTAACATCGCACCCCATTCAGCATCTGGCGGTTGTACACCGAAGCCTAGGAAACCAATCGCACCTGCTTCTAAAATGGCAGAGGAGAAAATCATCGTCGCTTGTACGATAAGCGGGGCCATACAATTGGGTAAAATGGTCACGAACAATAAGCGGAACACGCCAGCGCCCATTACTTGTGAGGCAACAAAATACTCACGTTGTAGCTCTACCATCGCGGTAGCACGTGTCAGGCGAATAAAAGGTGGTGTGCAGACCAAGGCAATCGTAATAATAGTGTTGGTCATAGAAGGGCCTAAGATAGCCGCAATAATGATAGCCAACAGCAAGCTAGGATAGGACATCAAAATATCATTGACCAGCATCACTGCTTTACCCCAAACCTTTGGCCAAAACGCGGCGCTAAGTCCTAATGAAACACCGACCAACATAGCGAGGGTAGTGGCACTTAGACCAATAAACAATGAGTAACGCGCGCCATACATCACCCGAGATAAAGTATCTCGACCTGCATCATCAGTACCAAGCCAAAACATCGCATTGCCACCGTCCAAGAAAGCGGGTGGGAGCTGCTCTTGGCCGGTGAATAGCTCATAAGGATCGTGAGGCGCAATAGCGGGCGCAAGTATGGCGATAATGACCATCAACGCCAGTACAATAAAGCCAAGCACGGCGCCTTTATTTCGGCAGAACGTCGATAGAAATAGCTGCCAAGACGAGGGCGGTGTGGCTGCCAGATTGATATCAGAAGGGAGAACAGAAGGCTTCATGAGCAATTCCTGTAGTGGCTAGCGCTTTGAACATGTTTAGAGTCTCATTTCTAAGAAAGTATTGATAATTTGCTAAAAAATTACTCAAAACCATGAAAGCGCTAATCGTCACTATTTGTAATATGATTATTTATCAATGTTAAATTAAGAAGTATGTCGAATACGCGGATTGATAAGACCATACAAAATATCGATAAATAAACTAACCAAAATCAAGGCAGTGGCTACCAGTAAAATACCGTTTTGCACAATAGGATAATCACGAGTAAAAAACCCATCGAGTAGCCAATTACCAACGCCTGGCCAACTAAAGATAGTCTCAGTGATAATAGCGCCAGCAAGCAAGGTCGCCATCTGCAAACCAACAACAGTGACTACTGTGATTAAAGCATTGCGCATAACGTGTACTAATATCACTCGGCGCGGCGATAAGCCTTTGGCTCGTGCCGTACGCACATAGTCCTCGTCTAACACCTCAAGCATTGCAGAGCGTGTCATCCGAGCTATCATCGCTAATGGAATAGTCGATAAGGCAATAGAAGGTAAGATAAAGTGCTTTACCACATCCCAAAATGCGCCAGGTTCTCCTGACGTCAGAGAACCCAATAACCACGAGCCGTATAAGGGCTTAACATCTAAAAATTGCGCGACAGATATCACTCCAGCGACTGGTAACAGGCCTAAATAGTGGGCGAATATACCGGTTAGGATAGGTCCCAATAGATATATGGGCATAGAGTATCCTGCCAGCGCCCCTGACATTAAGGTGTAATCAATCCAAGTACCACGTCGCAGCGCAGCAAAGATACCTAAGCTAACACCAATGACACTGGCAATGACAATGGCGCATACCGCCAGCTCTAAGGTTGGTACAAAATGGGCAAAGAAGTCTTGTAATACTGGAGTACGTGTACGAAAAGACTGACCAAAATCACCGGTCAAGATACCAGTCAAATAATCCCAATATTGGACGATGAGTGGTTTGTCTAAGCCAAGTCTTTCTAGTGCACGGGCATGTAGCTCTGGATCGACCATACGCTCACCCATCATAATCTCGACGGCATCTCCAGGTACGAGACGAATTAGGGTAAAGGTCGATAGCGTTAGGCCAAGATAGACGGGAATTAGAATAGCAATTCGACGCAGAATATACAGTAGCATGGGCTGCTCAATAGTTGAGGGTCAATAGTTATAGATCGATGATTAGCGTATTAGCAGTGCTGAGACTGTCCGTGACAATATGTTTGGCAATGTGTTTAGCAAAGCGCTTAACTCATACAAATACGGCTGGAGCAGAGAGTCTGATCCAGCCGAATACAAATTAAATAACAGTGCATGTCGTACCGGACTTAATTAGCCAAGGTTATTCAACCTTCACACCATCAAAGCGTATTGAACCTAGTGGACTAATTTTATAATCGACAACGTTTGGTGCCGTGAATACGGTTACCACCGAATGTGCCATCGTTGTCCAAGGCAGTTGCTCTTTGAATATCTGCTGAGCTTGTACATAATCACTGACGCGATCATCTTGATTGGTAATTTGACGGGCATTGGTCACTAAACTGTCAAAGTCCTTATTACACCAGCGTGAGTAGTTGTTACCACCGACAGCGTCACAAGACAATAGGGTACCAAGCCAGTTATCTGGGTCACCATTGTCACCGGTCCAGCCAGCCAAAATAACATCGTGCTCACCTTTAGCAGCGCGATTCAGGTACTCGCCCCACTCATAAGTGACAAGCTTGGTATCGACGCCAATCTTCGCCCAATCTGCTTGCAGCATTTCAGCCATAAGCTTAGCATTAGGGTTATATGGCCGCTGAACAGGCATATACCATAAATTGATGGCAAGATTATCAGCGTTGGCTTCTTTCATAAGTGATTTGGCTTTTTCAACGTCATAAGGGGCATCTTTAAGCGACTCGTCGTAACCCCACTGCGTTGGCGGCATAGGATTGGTCGCTTTAAGCCCTTCGCTCTGATAAACCGCGTTAATAATAGCGTCTTTGTTGATGGCCATATCTAACGCTTGGCGGACTTTAAGGTCGCTAAGCTTTGGTTTTTCTACGTTGTAGCCCACATAGCCTACGTTGAAGCCAGGCTGATCAAGGACTGTGGCTTTACCGGATTTTTTGACTGACTCAATTTCGGCAGGTTTTGGGTAGGCTGACACATGGCATTCGCCTGCTTGCACTTTTTGAGCGCGAACGGCTGAGTCTTTAGTAATGACAAATACTAGATTGTCGATATGAATATCATCTTTGTTCCAATAGTCTGGGTTTTTGGTATAACGAATTTGTGCGTCTTTTTGATAGGAGGTAAAGACGAAAGGTCCGGTACCAACAGGTTTGGTATTAATATCAGCGGCATTATCCGCAGCCATTAGCTGATCGGCATATTCAGCGGAATTAATATAAGCGAAGGCCATCGCTAGGTTCTGTAAAAACGGCGCGTTGGTCTCGCTGAGGGTGATTTTTACCGTATAGTCGTCAACCTTTTCGATATCAGAGATGATATCAGGCAGTCCCATGCCGACCGAATATGGGAACTCAGCAGGATAGGCTTTATTAAATTCAAAGTCTGGGTTGGTAATACGTTCTAGCGTAAAGACGACGTCGTCAGCGTTAAAGTCGCGGGTTGGAGTAAAGTAGTCTGTTTTACCAAATTTGACCCCTTTACGTAAATTAAAGGTATAGGTTTTGCCATCTTCGCTAATATCCCAGCTTTCAGCCAGCCCTGGTTGAATCTCGGTACCCGCTCTTTTGAATTCTACTAAGCCGTTATAGATGGGGTAGGCGCTGGCATCAAAGTCAGTACCAGAAGTATATTGTGCTGGGTCGAAGCCAGCAGGACTACCTTCTGAGCAATAAAGTAAGGTTTTCGCAGCTTTGGCGTCTGAGCCTGCAGCGGCGCCATCAGTAGTTTTGTTGTCACCGCTACAGGCGCTGATACCTAAGACAACCGTCGCCAACATCGTCAATTTGAAAAGTGATTTTTGCATTATTACATCCTATGTAAATGATAAGGAGTTTGCCGATATATGCACAGGTTCATATTTGAACCATAAACACAGTTGGCAAACTCTTAATTCCCTTTAAAGCAGTTTTTTATATCGTGTCTTTAATATATGAAATAAAAAATGAGTCAGGTTGAATCAACCCGGACTCATATTTAAAAAAAACATCAATATAAATAAGTCGTTTAAATATACCCTTTTAAACAGTGCTAATGCAAGGTATCTTCACACTAATTTTGATAGAAAACGTCCCGTTATAATATCTTTATTTCCGAATTTATTATGAGCAGATACTGAGTTATATAAGATGCCATAATTTATCGATTTTCTCGGTACTATTTAACATAAGCATTAAATAATTATAAGATGAGCTTATCCTAATTTTAATGACTATAAATTTTCATACACAAGGTTATTAAAGAAAAATACCTATCATAAGATATTTGTCTTTCTGTATTTTATGACGCGGCGCGCTCAACGTTATTATGTTTCGCCTTGATAAGGTCTGCCATTTTTTCAGCAATCATAATCGTCGGTGCATTGGTATTGCCGCTGATCAAGGTGGGCATGATTGATGCATCGATGACACGCAGTCCGCTTACACCGCGCACCTTTAAATCTAAATCAACGACGGATTTGTCATCTGAGCCCATGCGGCAGGTACCAACAGGATGGTAGATGGTATCTGACTTATTGCGGATATAGCCGAGCATACCGTCTTTTTCAATATAAGGAGCAGGGTAATCTTCGGTGATATATTTGGCGATGGGGGATTCTTGCATGATGGCGCGCGTGCGCTCAGCGCCTGCAACCATATATTCTACATCTTTAGGATGTGAGAGGTAGTTTGGATCAATCAGCACCGCCGCTGATGGGTCGGCTGAATCAAGCCTTACTGTCCCGCGACTTTCGGGTCTTAAGTAACAGCTATGGCAAGAGATAGCAAAGCCGCGTCTAAGATCACGACCATGCTCAATCACGCGAGAAATGACAAAATGCAACTGGGTATTTGGCCATTCTTTTGGGTCATCACCGACACTAAAAAACGCGCCCGCTTCAGCATAGTTGGTAGACAAGAGGCCCGTGCCATCCTTTCTCCATTGCCGAATGCTTTTGGTTAAGGTTGAAATGGTTGCTATGCCAATACCGATGACATCGGTGGTATTAACCTCATAGTCAAAGACCACGTCTAGATGATCTTGCAAGTTACCGCCAACGTCAGGCGCATCTACTAACACATCAATGCCATGTGACTGCAAATGTTCAGATGGGCCTATGCCCGATAACATCAGAACTTTTGGTGAGCCAAAAGCGCCACCTGATAAGATGACTTCATGATGCGCCATCACCGTATGTTCAACACCGTCTTTTTCATAAGCGACGCCAACGGCTTGCTTTTCCTCAAAAATGACACGGTTGGCTTGCGCATGGGTAATAACGGTCAGATTTGGTCGGCTTTGAACTGGATGTAGATAGGCGGCCGCCGCAGAGCAGCGTTGACCTTGTTTTTCCCCATGAAAATGAGTGACTTGATATAGCCCAGCACCATCTTGTTTTTTGCCATTAAAATCTTGGTTATCATCTAAACCATTGGCAATCGCAGCGTCTACAAATGCTTTTGAGATATCGCGTGGACTTAGTAAGTCACTGACATGTAAAGGGCCGCTATCACCATGTAGGTTATCAGCGCCATGGATATTGTTTTCAGCTTTAATAAAGTAGGGCAACACATCGTTAGATCCCCAGCCTTCGCAGCCTTGCTCAACCCAGCGTTCATAGTCTAAAGCACTACCACGGGTATAAATCATGGCATTGATAGCAGAGGAGCCACCCAAGCATTGACCACGTGGTTGGAAGCCGCGACGGTTATTAAGATGCGTTTGCGGGGTGGTATGAAAACACCAATTGTTCAATTTCAGCGGTTTACCTGGCACCATCAAAATCAGCCCAGCAGGCACACGAACTGCGAGGTCCTTGCCTTCACCCCCATATTCTAATAAACAGACACTGATGTCTGGATTTTCTGTCAGCCGGCTGGCAAGCACACAGCCTGCAGAGCCGCCACCGACGATGACGTAATCAAAGGTTGCGTCAAATTCCATTTTATATTCCTTATAGCATCCATGCTTATAAAAACGCGCTTATTGAAATAGGTTACGCTTTACAGTATCTATTATTTTAATGAAATAATGAAATAAAAATGACTATAGGGTGTCTGTATGTCAAAGCATCACAGAAAAAACCTTAACAATACAGAATGAACTTGCATAGCAGCTCCAGTGTTTTATCATGCGTTGACCACACTGTGCGTTAGCCAATGGCTATACGGCACAAATCTCTGAACGGACGATAAAGCGCTTACCTTCAGGTATCTCAAGCGAAAAACTGGCCCCGCGTCCATTAACCACATCAATCGTGAGATTGGTATGTTGCCAAAGTTTGTACTGAGCTTTACCCATATAAAAGGGGCAGCCTGCGAGCTCACCCACGAGTACATCTTGCCCACCAACTTTGAATTCACCTAACGGATAGCACATAGGTGAGCTACCATCGCAGCAGCCACCCGATTGATGAAACATCAAATCACCATGCTTAGACTTTAATAGTTCAATTAACGCAACGCAGGACTCTGTCGCTTCAAGTTTCATGTCATGCTCCTTATCTTCAAAATTATCGCTGAATTACTATCATGCTGATTATGGATATAAGCTAAGTAAGAATATAAAAGGCCGCATCATTTTCACTCACATCATTAATAGCATGTGGCTGAAAACGATACGACCTTTTATTTGTGACCAAACGTCATAATTATCGAGACAGTTTCTAAAAAGTGAAAATGTCGTAATTAATTGACCTGTCTACATAGAGTAGTCAATGACGATGCGACCTTCAATTTTACCATCGCGCATACGGTCAAAAATGTCATTGATATTCTCAAGCGGCTCAGCGGCAACAGTTGCTTTTACTTTACCTTCCGCCGCCATATCTAACGACTCTTGCAAGTCTAGACGGGTACCAACGATTGAGCCACGAATGGTAATACCGTTTAGAACAGTATCAAAGATAGAAACAGGGAAGTCACCCGTTGGCAGACCATTACAGACCAACGTACCACCGCGTCGTAACATACCTAGGGCTTGATCAAATGCTTTAGACGATACCGCTGTTACGAGCGCACCATGAGCACCACCGATTTCTGTTTGTAGATATTCGGCAGGGTCGGTGTTTTTGGCATTAACGGTGACGGTCGCCCCCAGTTTTTTGGCAAATTCAAGTTTTTCATCGTCAATATCGACAGCAGCAACATTCAAGCCCATGGCAATAGCATACTGTACTGCCATGTGACCAAGTCCACCGATACCTGAAATAACGACCCAATCACCCGGCTTGGTGTCGGTCATTTTAAGACCTTTATACACGGTAACACCTGCGCATAAAACTGGTGCAATCTCAACAGAGTCAACGCTCTCAGGGATAATACCAACATAGTTTGCATCTGCTAGGACATATTCTGCAAAACTGCCATTTACTGAGTAGCCAGAGTTCTCTTGACTTAGGCACAAGGTCTCCCAGCCACCCAAACAATGGGTACAGTGACCACAAGCAGAGTAAAGCCAAGGCACACCAACTCTATCACCCTCTTTGACATGATGAACGTTGTCACCCACAGCAGTTATCAAACCTACGCCTTCGTGTCCTGGGATAAATGGTGGACTTGGTTTTACAGGCCAATCACCTTCGACAGCGTGCAGGTCAGTATGACAGACACCTGATGCTTGCATTTTTACCACGATTTGACCGGCACCTGGGGTCGGAATGTCTACTTCTTCAATTTGCAAAGGTTGTCCAAACTCGTGCAAAACAGCCGCTTTCATTTTATTACTCACGTTGCAACTCCTTGTCATCGTTCTTTGTATTAAGATGCTCAACAAGCATCAAGGTCGCACTTTACAGTTTTGCCATAAAGTGCCTTGAGAGACAGCTTTAAAAGAAGCCCATTTTTTTAGGACTATAAGACACCAGCATGTTTTTGGTTTGCTGATAGTGATCGAGCATCATCAGATGGTTTTCGCGACCGATACCAGACTGCTTGTAGCCACCAAACGCTGAATGCGAAGGATAGACATGATAGCAGTTGGTCCATACGCGACCAGCTTGGATGCCACGTCCGAAACGATAGGCCTTATGTACACTACGTGTCCAGATGCCAGCGCCTAGACCATATAATGTATCATTGGCAATGCTCATGGCTTCTTCGTCGTCTTTAAAGGTTGTGACGGCGAGTACAGGTCCAAAGATTTCTTCTTGGAACACGCGCATGTCATTGGTACCCTCAAAGATAGTCGGCTGCACATAGTAGCCATCTCCCAAATCTCCCTCATGTTTGGCTCGTTCGCCGCCAACCAATACTTTGGCGCCTTCTTTTTTACCGATATCAAGATAAGAAAGGATTTTTTCTAATTGATCTGAGCTGGCTTGCGCACCAATCATGGTATCGGTATCTAGTGGGTTGCCCATTTTGATCGCTTCGACACGGGCGATACAGCGTTTAATAAACTCATCATAAATGCTTTCATGAACCAGAGCACGCGATGGGCAAGTACAAACTTCGCCTTGGTTTAGTGCAAACATCACTAGACCTTCAACTGCTTTGTCCAAGAAATCATCGTCTTCATCCATGATATCGGCAAAGAAAATATTTGGACTCTTACCACCAAGCTCTAGCGTTACTGGAATGATGTTTTCACTAGCGTACTGCATGATGAGACGACCAGTGGTGGTCTCGCCAGTGAAAGCCACTTTATTAATACGTGGGTTAGATGCTAGAGGCTTACCAGCTTCAACACCGAAACCATTGACGACGTTAAGTACGCCTTTTGGTAATATATCAGCGATACCGATGGTTTCTAGCATGAATAAAATAGAAGCTGGCGTTTGCTCAGCAGGTTTGAGTACAACGCAGTTACCAGCAGCAAGGGCAGGGGCAAGTTTCCAAACTGCCATTAGGATAGGAAAGTTCCAAGGAATGATTTGACCGACGACGCCAAGTGGCTCATGGAAGTGATAGGCGACGGTGTCTTCATCGATTTGGCTGATACCACCTTCTTGGGCGCGAATGGCACTGGCAAAATAGCGAAAGTGATCGACAGCTAGTGGAATGTCGGCAGCCAAGGTTTCGCGTACGGGCTTACCGTTTTCATAGCATTCAGCAATAGCGATAGCCTCTAAATTGGCTTCCATCTTATCAGCGATTTTTAACAATAGATTAGCGCGTTCAGTGACACTGGTTTTGCCCCATGCGTCTTTGGCAGCATGAGCGGCATCAAGGGCTTTTTCAATATCAGCTTCTTTTGAGCGTGCGACCTGACAAAAAACTTTACCATCGATTGGGCTTGAGTTATCAAAGTATTCACCATCGACTGGCGCGACCCACTCACCATTGATAAAGTTGTCATATTTTTTGCGGAATTGAACGGGGCTTTTTTCAGTATTGGGATAGGCGTATAACATGAACGATTCCTTGTTGTGTACTATGGTTATATGGATAAACATACCTGGCCTTCCTGACCAAGTTATGACTCTATCGTACTGAGCTTTGGCTTTGAGCGATAATGACTTTTTATAATGATATACTTCGTATCATATAACTTTAGGTTATGTAAGCTTGACGGGTTAAAGTGGTTCGCAAAACTGGCGTAGCTGTTATAATTGTGGATAGCTTTTCCCTCATAACCTGTTCTTAAGCTCTTTTCTTATTACTATTAACTAAATTGGTTTAGATATATGCGTCAATCTTCTGCTCTTGATATCTTAAAAACGGGTCAAAATGTATTTTTGACGGGCTCAGCAGGTTCAGGTAAGACTTATACTCTCAATCAATATATTGACTATTTGCGCGCGCGCCGTGTCCCTGTGGCTGTGACCGCGAGTACGGGGATTGCCGCCACACATATGAATGGCACGACCATTCATAGTTGGTCGGGCATCGGCATTAAGGATGAGCTCACTGATCGTGATTTAACCAATTTATCGCGCAAACAGTTCTTAGCGGATAGACTAAAAGATACTGCTGTCCTAATTATCGACGAGATATCGATGTTGCATGCCAAGCAGCTCAATTTGGTCAGCCAAGTACTTAAGCATGTGCGTAAAAATGATAAAGCGTTTGGTGGTATTCAGGTTGTCGTTGCTGGGGACTTCTTCCAGCTGCCACCGATTGGCAGCAAGGGTGAAACCAACCGTGAAAAATTTGCCTTTATGTCTGAAGCTTGGCTCGATGCTAAGTTTCATATTTGCTATCTGTCTGAGCAGCATCGGCAAGTCAGTGAGGCGGCTAATGGCGGTCTGGATTTGGATGATATTCTCAATCAAATTCGCAGGCAAGAAGTGACCTTTGAAGCGATTGCCGCGCTCGAGGCCACCTTTGATCAAAACGTCGATATCAAACGTACCCGTCTTTATACCCATAATCTCAACGTCAATAAAATCAATGACAAAGAGCTAGCTGCGTTAGATGGCGAGATGATGCGTTTTGCAGCCACTGCGACTGGTGATAGCAAGCTGGTTGAGACACTCAAAAAGACGGTACGTACTCAAGATGAGCTGATTCTCAAAGTTGGCGCCAAGGTGATGTTTATCAAAAACAACACTGAGCTTGGTGTGTCCAACGGCACCATGGGTGAATTGATAGGCTTTGCAGCCGTCAAGGTCGATGACAGCAAAGACAGTAGTGATGCATTGATTGCAAGTGACGACATCGATGTGGATACAGATAATACTGCCGATAATGATGAAGAGACGGCTACCCATAAAAAAGGCACCGCAAAAAAAGACAAAGAAAAAACAAAAAAACCAACCACACAAAAAATGCCTGTGGTTAGGCTGAATTCTGGCCGTGAAGTCATTGCTGAGCCGGAAGAGTGGATAATCGAAGATGAAACTGGCGATGTACTGGCAAGCTATGAGCAAGTGCCATTATGCTTAGCTTGGGCGATTACCATTCATAAATCACAAGGTATGACCCTTGATGCGGCAGAGATTGATTTATCGCGCACCTTTGAGCTAGGACAAGGTTATGTGGCATTATCACGGCTAAAGTCATTAGCAGGTTTACAGCTGCTTGGTATGAATGACATGAGCTTGCAGCTTGATCCGCTCGCACGCGGCGCAGACAAACGATTTTTGGTATTGTCTGATGAGGCTGATGCGAATTATGCGATGCTTGATGAGGAGAGCATGACGCAGGCGCACGAGAAATTCATTCTAAAGTCAGGCGGTACCTTGAGCAAGTCGGTGATTGATGCGTATGCCAATTTGCAGAAAAAACGCCGCGAGCAACAGCAGGCGCAGCTCGATAAAAAACAAAAACTGGGCAATCAGGTTTCTGATAAGTCTGATAGCACCTTACTAGCAACAAGGGTGTTGTTAGAAGAGAGCTTGTCGATTGCAGAAATATCGCAAGCGCGTCAGCTGTCACAGTCGACCATTATGCGTCATATTGGTGAATTGAAGTCGCAAGACCCAAGCCTCGCCTGTGATCATTTACGTCCAGATGATGAGGTGATGACAGCAGTAGGCAACGCTTATGTGGCGATTAAAGTCGCTAACAATCCAAACGACTTTAATGATGATGGCAGCATTAAGCTGCGCCCAATCTTTGACCATCTTAAGCAAAGCATCGATTACAATACCATTCGTTTGGCTCTGATTTTTATCACGCCATAGCGAGCAATTAGCCAATATTCAAGTTATTAAACAATTTATTGATTCAGCCATTTATTTATTAAGTCATATATTAAAACCAATCATCATACGTATGAATATGTTGGTTTTTCTAGAGCATTGAATGTGCAGCGCTTAACTTATATACCTTCCTTTATAGCGATACCCTTTTATGTCTGATGTTACGCCTAATTTTTCTAGCGCCACTTATCAATTGACGTCTGACGCAGTAGCAGCGACGTTTCATGCCACCGGCGAGCACACACAGCCACTGAGGGTCGCTATCAATGGTTTTGGTCGTATAGGGCGCAATGTACTGCGTGCATTGATAGAGCGCTTTGAGGTGTTAGGTAGAGCCATTCATGTGGTGGCAATTAATGATTTGGCACCGCCTGATATTCTGCTGCATTTGCTAAAATTCGATAGTACCCATGGTCGTTTAACCAGATTGGGTGTTAGCGCTGATCTTGTGATGAGTGACGTCAATGCTAGTAAAGATGATAGCAGCACCATTATTAATAACGACACTCAGCTGTGTCTGACGAACAACAATTTAACGTACTGTATTAAGATGCTCTCAGAGCCCGATCCAAAAAACCTACCGTGGCAGGAGTTGGGCGTGGATGTAGTGCTAGAGTGTACAGGGCACTTTCGCTCTTATGAGCAAGCGCAGCTGCATATTGAGGCGGGCGCTCAGCAAGTCATCATCGGCGCAGCGCCCTTTGATGATGTTGATGCTTGTATCGTCATGGGCGTCAATACCGATGAGCTCGCGCGTGAGCTGCCGATTATATCGAGCGTTTCTTGTACCACGCAGGCATTGGTGCCGCTGATTGCTACCCTTGATAAAGTGTTCGGCGTTAAGTCAGCGATGATGACTGAGATTCATGCCGTCACCGCTGATCAGACCGTGCTCGATCAAGCGCATCGCGACCCAAGGCGGGCGCGAGCCTCTGGCCACAATATTATTCCTACGACTTCCAGCAGTATCGCGGCCACTGAGCGCGTATTGCCAGCGATGGTCGGCAAGATAAACGGCCACTCAATCAGAGTGCCAACCATTGATGTGGCCGCTATTGATGTCACTTTTGTCTTTGATATCCCTGATGTCAGTATAGAAGCAGTTCGAGACGTGCTTAAAGCGGCGAGCAAGGGTCATTTGCTCGACATCATGGCCTATACCGATGAGCCATTGGTCTCAAGTGATTTTATTCATCAAACAGAGTCGCTCATCATTGACGGGCAACAGCTTATGCACGTGGGTAATCAGTATAAAGTTTTTGCGTGGTATGATAACGAATGGGGCTATGCCAACAGGTTGCTTGATATGTGCTTACATTTAGCTTCGAGTAAATAATACGGCTTCATGTGAATAGGTTAAGCTGAAAAGCTGATTAAAAAGTTGCGAGCAAACGGTAAGTCATTGATTTAAAACCATCGGCAAATTAATTTCATTTTTTTAATATGAATCGCTTGCATTATGAGATGATATCTATATAATGATGCACCAATGGAGACGTGGCAGAGCGGTTGAATGCACCGGTCTTGAAAACCGACAAGGGTTCATAGCCCTTCGAGAGTTCGAATCTCTCCGTCTCCGCCAAATTCGAAAAAGCCCCAATCAGTAAATGATTGGGGCTTTTTTTATAGATGTTTTTTAGCGGCTTGAGCGAGTTGATTTACTTCATTAGTGACTCATCAAATTCAACTCGTTGTCCGTCTTCTAAAACGAGCATGCCTTCGCTAATATTTATCGTCACGTCGTGGGCGTTTCTGATAGCGCGCATGACGTTGATGTCCTCAATACTACTTTCGATAACTATCTTGCCAGATTGTTCAGGCTTTATAGCTGGCTCGAATTGTGTGAGCGGTATATTGAAGCGTTTACCTTTTTCCAGTTTTGCATCTTGCATGGTCAATGTGCCTTTGAAACTTTGAATAGCAACCTTGCCATGATTTGAGAGCATAAATTGTAGTTTTACTTGGTTTAAGCTGTCGCTATCACTGGTTTTGACAGGTAGTAGGGCAACCGGATAGTTCTGTGCATTGGCTGATGCAGCTTGCTGACTTTTAATAATAGGGCTTTTTTTACCAGTTGGATTATTGGGATGTAAGCGCTCGTATTCACGTTGTTGTATCAGCGCTTGCTTGATAGTAATACGCGGCATAGCACCTGATTCATAAGCGCCGCTCAACTTCATACGTAGCATATATCGGCTCAGCAGTTGTTGGTCGGACTTTGGTAGCTCCTCAAAAGTCGCTCCAAGTTTCTTTTGCCATTGGTCAGAGTTGGTCGGAATGGTTTTTTTACTGGGATCCGCTTGCGGCGCTGAGCACCCAGCGAGTGGCAATGTTAAAGACAGGGTTAAAGGCAGTCCTAATAGCCAAGTGCATAAAAAGGCTTTGCTGAAATACTGATGTAAACCACTCATTGTGTACCTCCTTGTCGGCCATAATGAATAACAACGAATAATGACTATTATTAATATACCTCGTTTAATTGTCTTTTGTGTTGAATTATGGCTAATGACTGTATTCAAATTCACAGACAGAAAAATAGGGATTTATCAAAGCCAAAAAAAGACTGAGCGCTATTAAGCAGACTCAGTCTTTTTTTGGAAATCAGTAAACTTTAACGGTTAAGAGTCACGCGCTTAGTCGTCGTTTTGCAGCTCAGACAATGGGTGAGTGATGTTATTGTTATGGGTCACCACAATGGCTTCATCGATGATGCGTTGGCTCACACCGCGCTTACGTAGGCTTTCGATAAACACTTCGTCATGCGCTAGGGTATAGTCCTGATGGTCACGGTCAAGCCCTTGACGAATGTATAGACGAATAAGTCCCTGAATGCGTTTAAAACCCAACTCTTCTGACGTTGTTTCTAATAGCGCAATCATCTCTTCAGACAAACGAATACTGACCGGGCGCATGATTTTTTGCGGATGGTCAGAAAATTTATTTTTTACACGTACAGGTATCATAATAAACCATTACTTTTAGTGAGTAGGAGTAAAGCACTCAGACGAAAACTAACCCAATCAAAACTATCCTTACCATACAACAAAATCGCCCAAATGAACACCACGGCCGCACTAATATCTAATATTGTAATCATCAAACACAAAAGCGGCAACCATAAAAAAACCTTCATCAAATAATGATGAAGGTTTTTAGTATATGGCTCTCCAACCTGGGCTCGAACCAGGGACACACGGATTAACAGTCCGTTGCTCTACCAACTGAGCTATTGGAGAATAAGCTGTCATAACGGTAATTCTGCAAACTTTATAAGAGTTGATTACTTACGTTGTTTGCGTTATGTGGGGCACATTTTAGCCAAGTCGCCATAGGCTGTCAACCTTATTTTGACATTAATGACAAATATTGTTTTAGCTGACCGAAAATCGACCGCTATTCTACGTGAATCGGGCTGTTTCAGTAAATATGCTTATATTAAGTTGCTCTTGGTTCAGACTTTAGCTTTCTAAACATGAATCCATATCCACTCAAAAATGCATATCGGCTTACAGACAAGACGACTTAGTCTCCAACTTTATAATCAGTAGCCTGCAGTTACTTAACTATAATCATAGAAGCAAAAATATTTAGAGTATGAGTCACATCCAACCGTTACTTTGTCTTATGGTTAGTGCAATCACTTATTACCGTTGGTTATCAAGCTCTGTAGCGATATTTGGTTAAATAGATAGGCTATGCTTTGAATAATAAGACAATCATTTGTATGCAATGAAACAAAATAGCATAAACCAGCCCTTCACATTGCTAGAATATTTCTATACAATACCGACCGTATGGTTTCTTTACTACGTACTTTAAAACTTTATTCTTATTAACTTATGCTTAATCAAGAAGTTATGCTTGATTTGAAAAAACTATGTTTGTTTTGAATAGGTATCCTAAATATGAGTCCTACTACTATCGCTTACGGTTACCTAGCCATTGCTATCATTTGTGAAGTGATTGGCACGACGTTTTTAGTAAAGTCAGAGCAGTTTACGCGTTTGGTGCCGACCCTGATTATGGGCGTGCTTTATGCGATCTCATTTTACTTGTTGACGCAAACCATCAAGACCATACCGCTTGGTATCGCTTATGCGCTGTGGGGCGGACTAGGTATCGTTTTAACTTCGCTTGTGGGCATCGTGTTATTCAAGCAAAGCCTCGATACAGCAGCGGTAGTGGGCATTGCGATGATTGTTGGCGGTGTCATTGTAATGAACTTACTGTCTAATTCTGTGGTGCACTGACAGATAGGTAAAAATGAACATGGAAATAAAGATGGAAACAGAAAACCCTTATAAACGTAAAAAACAGCCAGAAGTAGTACGTCGTGCACTACTAGATCAGGCGGCACGAATCACGCTAGAGCAGGGGCTGTCAAAGGTAACCTTTCAAGCCGTTGCTGATGCGGTTGGGGTGACCAAAGGTGGCGTCATGCATCACTTTACTACTAAGAACGCGCTCATCCTTGAGGTGTTTCATGATGCGATGGCCAAGTTTGAGGCAGAAGTGAATCAAGCTATGGCGAGAGACCCTGTGCGTTATGGCTCTTTTACCCGCGCTTATATTGATGCCACGATTAGTTTAGGCGAAAAAGGGCAGGAAGAGTTTGATAATCAAGCCACTTTATATGTGTTGATGCTAGGTGATAGTGAGCTGCGTCAGCTATGGGCTGCGTGGTCGAATGAGCAATTGGAAAAGCATAAAGCAACCGATAATACCGAAACGCTATGTATGGTGCGTTTGGTCGCTGATGGGATTTGGCTCTCTGATTTTTCAGGAATTAATATATCGGACAAAAAATCATTACGCGCGCGTTTGATAAAAATGACGCAACCTGAGGATGATTAAAACGCCGCTCTCAAATAACTCATTAAAGAAACCTTAAGAAAGAACCACGTAAATTTTATTTTTTGAAACTTAAACCATGACGAAATTATTCGGTATTAGCTTTTGTATAAAGCTGTTGCCAGTCGTCGATAGGAGAACTCATGACAGATTCAAAGACAAACCCAAACCCAAATCCGAACCCAAATCTAAATAACTTAACAGACATTATCGATTTAGAACAAGTACAAACTGCCTATATTAACGGGCGTTATCTGGCTGTCGATGATTCATTAGCTACCTTTGAAGATATTAATCCAGCGACGGGTGAAGTGCTTGCCACCATTCAGCAAACGAGCACTGAGCAGATTAACGAAGCGGTAAAAGCGGCGCAAAAAGGTCAAAAAGTTTGGGCAGCGATGATGCCAGTTGAACGTAGTCGCATTCTACTAAACGCAGTAGCCATCCTGCGCGAACGCAATGATGTACTGGCATTACTTGAGACCAAAGACACGGGTAAAGCTTACTCTGAGACCAAATATGTCGATATCGTCACTGGTGCCGATGTCGTTGAGTATTATGCAGGTCTGGCGCCAATGATTGAAGGTCGTCAGATTCCGCTGCGTGATAGCAGCTTTGTTTATACTCGTCAGGAGCCGCTTGGCGTAGTCGCTGGTATTGGCGCGTGGAATTATCCTATTCAAATCGCTATGTGGAAGGCGGGTCCTGCGTTGGCTGCGGGTAATGCGATGATTTTTAAACCATCAGAAGTCACGCCATTAACCGCCTTAAAACTGGCGGAAATATTTACCGAAGCGGGTTTGCCAGATGGCGTCTTTAACGTCGTGCAAGGTAATTATGAAGTGGGCGAAGCATTAACCCAGCATCCTGATATTGCCAAAGTATCGTTTACTGGCGGTGTGCCGACTGGTAAAAAAGTCATGTCGAGCGCGGCATCATCGTCTCTTAAAGATGTGACCTTAGAGCTTGGTGGTAAGTCGCCATTAATCATATTTGATGATGCCGATATCGATACCGCTGCTGACATTGCGATGATGGCGAACTTCTATAGCAGTGGTCAGGTCTGTACCAATGGCACGCGCGTGTTTATTCCTAAAGCGCTACAAGCCAAATTTGAAGAGGCTATCTTGAAGCGTGTGGAGCGTATCAAATTGGGCGATCCAATGGATGAGAACATCAATATGGGTCCAATGGTCAGCTTTACGCATATGGAAAGAGTGCTTGGCTATATCGAGCAAGGTAAAGAGGGCGGCGCGCGTCTATTGACTGGCGGCGAACGTATCACGTCAGGCGAACTTGCCAATGGCGCGTTTGTCGCACCGACTGTGTTTACGGATTGCAGCGATGATATGACTATCGTACGTGAGGAAATCTTTGGCCCAGTGATGTCGATATTGACTTATGAGACCGAAGAAGAAGTCATTCGCCGTGCCAATGATACCGAGTATGGCTTGGCAGCAGGGGTCGTGACCGCTGATTTGACTCGCGCGCATCGAGTGATCGGTCAGATTGAAGCGGGTATCTGCTGGTTAAACACGTGGGGTGAATCACCAGCGCAAATGCCAGTTGGCGGCTATAAGCATTCGGGTATTGGCCGTGAAAATGGAATTGAAGCCCTTGAGCATTATACTCAGACCAAATCTATTCAAGTAGAGTTGGGCGCGTTTGAGTCTGTATTTTAATAATTTGTATTGAGAAGATTCTTAATCAGTAAGATTGATTCATTTGGGCTAATTTGTCCTTTTGATTCAATCTTACTGATATTAAATGATTTATTTTCAATATTATGGAGCATTTTATGACAACAACCACACCTGAGTATGACTACCTCATTGTTGGTGCAGGCTCAGCAGGAAACGTGCTGGCCACGCGCTTGACCGAAGATGCCAACATTAAGGTGTTGCTGTTAGAAGCGGGTCGTCCAGACCATCGCTTAGACTTTCGCACCCAGATGCCAGCGGCGCTCGCCATGCCGTTACAAGGAACGACTTATAACTGGGGATACAAAACCGATCCCGAGCCGAATATGAATAATCGCGTGATGGACTGCGGTCGCGGTAAAGGACTTGGCGGCTCATCGTTGATTAACGGTATGTGCTATATCCGTGGCAATGCGTTAGATTTTGACGATTGGGCGAAAATCAAAGGCTTAGAGGATTGGACTTATTCGGACTGTCTGCCTTATTTTAAAAAGCTAGAAAACTGCGATGCTGGCGAAAACGATTATCATGGCGTCGGTGGTCCGGTTGAGATGACCACTTCAAAGCCAGGAGTCAATCCGCTGTTTGAAGCGATGATTGAAGCGGGCGTACAAGCTGGCTATCCAAGCACAGATGACCTAAATGGCTATCAGCAAGAAGGATTTGGGCCAATGGATCGCTTTGTGACACCCAATGGTCGCCGCGCATCAACGGCTCGTGGTTATCTTGACCGTGCCAAACCGCGCAGTAATATCACCATTTTAACGGGTGCATTGACCGATGTGATTCTCTTTGATGGTAAGCGCGCTGTCGGTGTCAAAGTAGAACACCAAGGTCAAACCAAAAAATTCTACGCGTCTCGTGAAGTGATTGTTTCATCGGGCGCGATTGCGACACCGCAACTATTGCAGCGTTCAGGTATTGGTCCTGGTCAATGGCTTAAAGATTTGGGTATCAACGAGGTTTTAGAGTTGCCGGGTGTCGGTAATAATCTACAAGACCATTTAGAGCTGTATATGCAGTACGAATGTAAGCTACCGGTCTCAATTGCGCCTGCCAATAAATGGTGGAATAAGCCAGCAATTGGTGCTGAATGGTTGTTTATGGGTACCGGTCTTGGCGCGTCTAATCAATTCGAAGGCGGCGGCTTTATCCGTACCGATGAGAAGTTTACCCATCCTAATATTCAGTATCATTTCCTACCATTAGCGGTGCGTTACGATGGTCGCAGTGCGGTGAACTCCCATAGCTTCCAAGCACATGTCGGTTCATTGCGCTCGCCAAGTCGTGGTCGCGTTAAGCTGACCTCAAAAGACCCAAGCGCGCATCCAAGTATCTTATTTAACTATATGTCGCATGAGCAAGATTGGCAAGAGTTCCGCGCGGCGATGCGTATCACGCGTGAGATTATGCATCAGCCAGCGCTTGACCCTTATCGCGGTCGTGCTATTGCGCCGACCGATGATTTGGTGACCGATGCGCAGTTGGATGAGTACGTTCGTAACCACAGTGAGACGGCTTATCATCCTTCTTGTACTTGTCCGATGGGCGAAGACAATGATTCAGTGGTTAATGGTGAAGGGCTGGTACATGGTATCGATGGCCTACGCGTGGTCGATGCTTCGATTATGCCAAATATCATCAGCGGCAACCTAAACGCCACCACCATTATGCTGGCAGAAAAAATCGTTGATAAGATGCGCGGTGTGCAGCTGCCACGCTCAACAGCAGACTATTATGTTGCCAATGGCGCGCCGCTCAGAGCGGAGCCGATGCGTAATTACAGTTCTGTTGTCTAAACGACTGTCTAAGCTATTGGACAATGAATAATATAAGACAATTTCAATAAGAAGGCCTTTCATAGTAAAGGTCTTTTTTATCAGCACTACTCTGCTCACGCTTTATTTCTTCTATCTTTATCGGATTATAGCGTGACAGTTATCTCAGTTTGTATTATTGGTTTTTGAGGTTTTGCTAAAGGTAGATTTCATTGCTTAGCAAATTGTTATTGATTGGTACTGCTTTGTGCGTCATGCGCTCATGTATATATGACGTGGTGCTCCTTCATCATGTTATGACGGACAAAGCAATATCAGACTGTGTTTCATTTACCTATTGAGGTCTTTTATGTACAGTTCGCCATCAGAAGATGCGACGAAATCCCTGACTCTAAATAAGACGGTTTTTTTAGGCTCAGCTATTATTTCTATTTTATTGATAATCTGGACGATCATGTTTCCAGATTATAGCGAGACATTATTAAGCGCTGGCATGGCATGGGTATCAGAGAGTTTTGGCTGGTACTACATGCTGGTGGTAGCCGCTTATAGTATTTTTGCCTTGTTTGTTGGCTTCTCTAAATATGGCGATATCAAGCTTGGGCAAGACCACGAAAAAGCCCAGTTTCCTTTTTTAGCATGGGCAGCAATGCTGTTCTCTGCTGGTATCGGTATTGATTTATTGTTCTTTGGTGCATCTGAGCCGTTGATGCATTATTTGACGCCGCATACAGGGCTTGAGCCTGGTAGTGAGGCGGCAATGCGTGAAGCACTGTCGCAGACCTTTTTACATTGGGGTCTACATGGTTGGGGTATTTATGCCTTAATCGGTATGGCATTGGCGTACTTTGCTTATCGTAAAAACATGCCATTGGCGCTACGCTCACCGCTGACGCCTATCTTTGGCGAGCGCCTAGTCAAAGGCTGGCTGGGTGATGGCATTGATACCTTTGGTGTAGTCTGTACCTTGATGGGGATTGCCACCAGCTTAGGCATCGGGGTGTTGCAGGCCAATGCAGGCTTAACGCATGTCTTCGGTATCGAGTCGAGCAAGATGGTGCAGAGCTTGATCATATTAGGCGTAGTAGCTGCTGCGGCTATCTCTGCCATGACCGGTGTAGAGCGAGGGGTGCGCCGCCTGTCTGAGTTCAATATGCTCTCGTCGATATTGCTATTAATCGCGATACTGGTGATGGGCAATACGGTGTACTTGCTCAATACCTTTACCCAAAGTATCGGTCAGTATTTCCAAACCATCGTTTTCAAAACATTCGACGTCTATGCCTATGACGGCAGCGCTGGTGCCGATTGGAAATCAGGCTGGACGATATTTTTCTGGGCATGGTGGGTGGCTTGGGCACCGTTTGTCGGTTTGTTTATCGCGCGTATTAGCCGTGGCCGTACCTTGCGTGAGTTTGTCTTTGGTGTGATGTTTATCCCGCTGGGCTTTATCTTTGCTTGGTTTTCGATCTTTGGTAATTCAGCGATAGACTTAGTCGCCAATGGTGCGACAGAGCTTGGTGAAATCGCTATCAATGACGCGGCGATGGGCATGTTTGCCTTGTTTGAGTACTTCCCTTTTAGTGATGTTTTATCATTCGCTGGCGTGGTCATTGGTCTTATATTCTTTGTGACCTCAGCTGACTCAGGCGCTTTGGTACTCGCGAACCTAAGCTCAAGAGGCATGACCAATGATACTGACGCGCCTGTATGGCTGCGTTTGTTTTGGGCGGCAGCAACGGGTTTGATTACCCTAGGCTTGCTGTTCGCAGGTGGCTTTGCATCACTACAGTCAGTATCTGTGATTGCCGGTTTGCCGTTCTCGCTTATTTTAGTGCTTTACATGATGTCGATGTGGAAGTCGCTAAAAGAAGAGGGTAACAAACGCAAAGCCAGCACCCTTGGCACTGCAAACGTGCTCGATAGCGGTAAGAGCTGGAAAGCGCGTCTGCAACGTATTGTCAGCTTTCCAGGACATGCACAAGTGGAAAGGTTCTTGCAAAATACTGTCATGCCAGCGATGACCGAGGTTGAAAAAGAGCTGAAAGCAGGCGGTCTTAACACTTCTCTAGACATTCGTAATCTTGATAATATCAGTGAAAGTATAGATGCTGGTAAGGGTCAAGATGAGGGTCAGATAGATGGCGTAAAACTGCGTGTCGGTCATGGCGATGAAGATGACTTTGTGTATGAAGTTAATCTCATCAAAGCTGAGCGCCCTAACTTTACGCTAAATACTTCGACCAAGCATGCAGAATTTTACTACCGTGCTGAAGTGTTCTTGAGTGATGGCTCGCAAGAGTATGACTTGGTTGGCTACACCAAGGAGCAAGTGCTGGTCGATATTCTACATCAGTACGAGTGCCATCTTCAGTATCTACATTTAGAGCGTTAATTGATTCATGAACATGCTAGCGTTATATTGTGCGAATGATATTGAGCAATCGCTTTAAGCTTATAAATAAAATTTTCATAATCGAAAACCCCATAAGTTACATATAACTTATGGGGTTTATTTATGAACTGGCTATAGGTCAATAGGAGATATAAGATAGAATCGATAAAGACAAGCTGCAGAATAGTGGCAAACAAGGTATTAGAAAAATAAGCATTAGCAAAGGATAAATTTGTGACCACACTCAAGTACATCGCTCATTACTCTGAGCAAATTCAAACTCAAGCGGCACTGCTCATTAATGATGGTAGGCTAGGAGAGTATCTAGAAAATAAATACCCTGATCGGCACCAAGTGCAAAGCGATAAGGCGCTGTATCAATACATAAATGACATAAAAAACCAATCCATGCGTAAGATTGGTCCATTATCGAATGTCAGTTATAGCAGTAAGTTAAAAGTTCTTAAGCATGCGCTGGGCATTCATACTACGCAATCTCGTGTACAAGGCAGTAAGCTAAAATCCCATAACAGCATCACCGTGGCGAGCTTATTTAAAGAAGCGCCGCCTGAGTTTTTACGTATGATAGTTGTACATGAATTGGCGCATTTTAAAGAGCATGAGCATAACAAGGCTTTTTATCAATTATGCTGTCACATGGAGCCAGATTATCATCAGTTTGAGTTGGACACACGCTTATGGTTGCACTGGCGAGAGTTGTGATTTGGTTAGATTAGCTTAAGTAATTTTAATTTAAGAAGGCAAATAATAATAGCAAGGAAGCAAGTTATGAAAGTATTAGCAATTGGCGGTAGTGGCGGTATGGGCCGTGCCACTGTGCGTGCAGCATTGACGTATGACTTTGTCAGTGAGATTGTCGTTGCAGGGATTGATAAGGAGTTGGCTGAGCATTTTGTTGATTCGTTAAATGATGATCGGGTGCGCTCGATATATTTAGACGTAACAGATGATAATTGTTTGCGACAGGCTATTCGTGACGTGGATGTGGTGCTAAATTCAGCAGGGCCTTTTTTCCGTTTTGGTGTGCCAGTTTTGACGGCAGCGATTGATGAAGGTAAGCACTATAGTGATATCTGTGATGACTGGCAGCCTACTGTTGAAATGCTGAAATTAAGCAGCCGCGCCCAGCAAAATAATGTCACGGCAGTCATAGGGTTGGGTGCCAGTCCAGGCATTGCAAATTTGCTTTGTGTAAAGGCGGCCACTGCGTTAGATGAGGTTGATACTATCGTATCTGCATGGAGGCTTTCTGGCGCAGTTAATGCCAACGATGGGTTTAACCGACCCGCTAAATCAGGACAGGTGGATGCGGCAGCGGTGCACTTAGTACACTGTTTGTCAGAGAAGATCAGAGTGTTGCAGGATGGCGAGATAATTGATACGACACCCTTGGAACATTCACAAATCGCTTTCCCCAACTTCGGTGCTCTCGATGTTTGGTCATTAGGACATCCTGAAGCCATCACACTCAGGCGCCGTTTTCCTGCATTAAAAAACAGCTACAACGGTATGTTGGGTATGCATAATATTGTTGACAGTTTGCAGCAGATAGCGGGTGCGGTGGCAGCGGGGCAAATGAGTGTCGATGAAGCCGCGCTCATGTTGACTAACAAAGGCGATAAAAAGGACAGTAATGAAGGGTCGGTTAACAATGAGTTGGTTAATAAGGAGTTGGCTAATAGACAAGTCCAGCAATCTCATGATACTGAAGTTAATATAACAGAGGGTTTTCACGAAGAGACTCCAGCTCTCTTGGCTTATGCTAAGGGGTGTAAAGACGGTCAAAACATGACATCTGGCGCTTTTATTAGACACTATCCGACGGGCGGTATGGCGACAATCACAGGGATACCACATGCTTTGTTTTTGCCACTATTACACCATGGTCACTTAAAAGAAAACGGCGTATTTGCGCCAGAGGAAGTGATTGACCCTGATGTATTTTTTGAATGGTTTGATTCCTTTTGCGGCGCTAAGGGGGCTGGTTTGACGGTATTAACATCGAGTTAGCGATGGCCATACTATCCAGTCATATCTTGACTATCTGACGTGGGCAAAAAAGTATTACGGTGATTGTCTGTCTAGGGCGTGTCCTCAATTCAATCGATAATAACCTAAATGGGTTAAAAATGACTAATTCTTGCCAAATAGCGTCAAATAGCTGACTAATATATCGATATTATCTGCGCTATTTTTCTTGTTTGACCGCAATTTATCTCATTTTTATCACCATTTTTAACATGAGGACACGCCCTGGGTCAAAGGTTAAAAAAGAGGACGTGATGTCGATTATCGTGTCCTTTTTTTGTGCCAATCATTATAGCTTATCGATTTGCGTTATAATCCCAATCAAGCACTATATGCCCTCGTAAATAAAAGGTTATAAGCAATGATTAATACCAAAATTTATAAAGCCATTTACACCTTAGCTGAAGACTTGCTAGAGGCTGACCGTAAAGGCAATCAAGAAGAGTTCGATGCACTATATGCAGAGCTAAAAGCAATCTGTACCGATAATGAAAATAGCGATAAAGACCATCCAGAGCAATGGGAAACACTGGCTGATTTTACGGTGGATTTAGATGAAGCCCTAGTTATTTACGAGAAGGCGCTCGCGAAAGCCACTGCCATCAATTCAAAAGACCATATGTCATCGATTGCGTTCTCTATGGCGGTGTTACAAGTTGAGATGGGTGAAAAAGACGCTGCTATCCAAAACCTACAGAATGCCAAGATCACAGCCAATAAAATCGAAGATAAAGAGTTTAAGGTTGAGATAGACGAATTGCTTGCTAAGCTTTTGGCTGAATAACCTTTATGATGAAAGTCAGTATTGTTAGCAAATGGCAGCTTAAGCGGTAAAAGAGGGTTTTGACATGCAACAGGTCCCTGTGGTGATTGTCGGTGGTGGCTTAAGCGGCTTATATGCAGCGTTTTTGTTGCAGCAAAAAGGTATTGATTATATCTTGCTAGAGGCTCGTGATAGATTGGGTGGACGTATCGCTACTGCCAAGTCGTCAGTAGATAAGGCAATAACCGATAAGTCGTCAACAGAGATGCCTATTAAAAGCTCGAGTTCTGGTGAGCAAAAAACAAATGAAGGCTTTGACTTAGGACCATCTTGGTTTTGGCCAGAGTATCAGTCGCAGTTAAGCCAAGTTATTGATGCGCTTAATCTGTCATGTTTTGCGCAGTTCGAAGAGGGCGAGATGATGGTTGAACGCACTACCCATCAGCTGCCGATGCGTACGCAAGGTTATCAGAGTGCGCCACCTTCTATGCGTCTTGAAGGTGGTATGGCATCACTCATTGACGCTTTATATGCTCATTTGGATGGGAGGCGTATCATGACCAATCAAACGGTACGGCGTTTAACATTTTCAGCGCAGAAATCCCCTACTTCTAAAGTAGAGGGATGAATGCGTCAGACTTTTGATATGGTACAATAGCTTCATGCCAAAACAAATCCTAAAAGCCCATAAAGTAAGATTATACCCCAATGAAGAACAGCAAACATTCTTTGCTAAATCATTTGGTTGCACACGCTTTATTTGGAATAAAATGCTTAATGATAAGATTGAGCACTATAAAAAAACCAAGACCGAATTAAAAAATACTCCTGCTCACTATAAAAAAGAATTTGAATGGCTCAAAGACGTCGATAGCTTAGCACTGGCTAACGTCCAGCAAAACCTAAGAGCCGCTTATAGTAAATTCTTCAAAGGCTCAGGCTTCCCTAAGTTCAAGAAAAAAGGCCATCGTGACAGCTACACCACCAATAACCAAAAGGGCACAGTAGCGGTCACAAACAATACCGTTAAACTGCCTAAAATTGGTCATATCCCCGCTAAGTTCCCAAGTAAGGTAAGTGGCTTAATCAAGTCAGCGACAGTATCCAAGACCACATCAGGCAAATACTACGTCAGCCTATTGGTTGAAACTATCGTAGAGCCGTTGCTAAAAACCCACTCTAACATCGGCATTGATTTAGGACTGACAGACTTTATCGCCCTATCGGACGGTACAAAAGTTGCCAATCCTAAGTTTCTATCGAGGCTACAAGATAAGCTTGCACGTGAACAGAAAATACTGGCCAAGCGTAGAGCAGTGGCCAAAGCGAATCAACGCAAGCTGTCTGACAGCCGCAACTATCAAAAGCAAAAAGTTAAAGTCGCTAAGGTCTATGAGAAAATAACCAATATCCGAAAAGACTTTCTACACAAACTCTCATTCACTCTCATCAAAAACCACGATGTGATTGCGATTGAGGACTTAAACGTCAAAGGCATGGTTAAGAATAGAAAGCTTGCTAAAGCCATATCAGACAGCTCATGGTCAACCTTTGCCGCCATGCTGAACTACAAGGCTGAATGGTACGGCAAAACGCTTGTCAAAATAGACCGATGGTATCCATCTTCTAAGACCTGCTCAGGCTGTGGGCACTTACTGACTAAGGCTGAGCTACCATTACAGGTGAGGTCATGGAATTGTCCGAGTTGCCAGCAAAAGCATGATAGAGACATCAACGCCAGTATCAACATCCTCAACGAAGGACTAAGGCTGGCAACAATCAAAACCGTCGGTGCGACGGGGTTAGCTTAGTCCATTTGCCTAACCGCTGATACAAAACATCGTATCAAGTATGGGTATTACCTAAGAAACCGCCACCTCTTTAGGTGGTGGGTAGTTCATACAAGACTGAGCACTATATAGAAATCGAGAGCGAAAACAATTCTACAGATATATCAACTGGTCAAATGACCGCTTATCACGCGCAGCATATATTGCTGGCAATGCCGCCGCGCTTGGTGACTCATAGTATAGCGTTTGAGCCGGCCTTGCCGATTGATTTAGCAAAACAATGGCAGCAGACGCCCACATGGATGGCGCCACATGCCAAGTATGTGGCGGTATATGAAACACCGTTTTGGCGAGAAAAAGGATTGTCAGGATCAGCGCGCAGTGGGGTGGGGCCTTTAACAGAGATTCATGATGCCTCGGCACTGTATGGAGAGGGTGCATTGTTTGGATTTTTTGGTATTCCTACTCACGTGCGCCAAAGTGTCTCTGCAACAGGGCTAAAAGCCCATTGCCGCGCGCAATTGGTGCGATTGTTTGGTGAGGCGGCAGCTGCGCCAACCGCTGAATATATTAAAGATTGGGCGACTGACATATTCACAGCGACTCCTGCGGATGCCAACGGTGATGGTCAACACGCCGTAGCACCTGCTACTATGCCAGAGACAGGCGTCTGGCAAGATTGTTTAATAGGTAGCGCAAGTGAGTGGTCAGTGGCCTTTCCTGGCTATATCGCAGGTGCCATCGATGCAGCAACGGTTGCAGTCACCCGCTTACCTGAAACAATCAAGCCGCGCTGAAGCAATGAGTGAATGAAAGGCGAGCATAGCCAAAAAACGGTTTGGTTTTTCATATATACGTTTGAATTAGTTTAGGCAGAAATCTCCACCTCTATAGGTAGTGGGCGGTTTATTTTTGTTTATATCATAACAATCAATAGGTGAAACATGGATGTGTTCTCATATTGGCAAGGGTTTTATAATGACCCTTGGTTTTGGCAGTTTCCGATGGCGACACTTGCCATCAGCATGGCAGCTTTTTTGACAGTGGCGATTCCATGGACGGTGGTTGCTTGGTTGGACCCTGTATCGTTGCGTAAATATAAGATTCAACAAAAACCGTTTGAGATGAAGAAGTTTTTACTGCCTTCTATCGGACGCATTGTCATCAATAATATTATTTTGGCATCCTTGTTGGTTATTGGCTGGCCTCTGCTAAAGCTGACTGGTGTGCACAACGGGGCATTGCCCGCTTGGTACATTATCATCGCGCAATTGCTGTTTTTCGTGCTGCTAGATGATTTTTTGTATTATTGGATGCATCGGTATATGCATGAAAATAAATGGCTGCTCAGAAACATTCATAGCGTACATCACCGTATCCGCAACACGTGCGGTATCAATGGTAACTATATGCATTGGGTAGAGTATTCGCTAACGGCGACCCTTACCTTGGTTGGGCCAATCGTCATCGGTGCGCATATTTATGTGATTTGGATTTGGGTGATTTTGCGTCAAATCGAAGGCGCGGATGGGCATATCGGCTATGACATTCCATGGAATCCTGCGCACTTATTCCCCGTCTATGAGGGCCCTGTCTATCACGATTTTCATCACGCCAAATTCAAAGGCAACTATGCTGGGTTTTTACCTTATCTCGACAAGTATCTGGGTAAAACGCATATACCTGCTTACTTGCGCTATCTTCAGCAAAAGAAAAAAGGACTGACGCCACTAGAGATAGAACAGATTGAGCAAAATGAGCTGCTGGTTCGTAAGCGAAAAAAGCAGCCAGGTAAGCCAACATGAGTATCGCCACTGCATAGAATCCTCTCTATAGAGCTACCCCTCATAGGACAGTTAATGAGTAAATCCACAGTGCAGCAGGTATTTCATAGTAAGAATGCATGGTTCATACCCATTGCTTGCTTGGTAGCTGGGGGAGCACTGATTGGCATATCTACCAACTTAGCAAAGTATGCTGGTGACATTGGTTTGACACCATTAGCGTTTCTGTTTTGGTCGATTGTGGGGGCTGCCATTATATTATTGGTTGTCGCTCTGATAAGACATGAGCTGCCCCCTTTCAACAGACGCAGCGTTGAGTATTACTTTGTCGCCGCCTTGGTCAGTGTGGCTGGTTCCAACTTATTGCTGTTTTCTGCTATTCCGCATGTAGGTGCAGGTTTTGTCGCGCTCATTATCTCGCTGCCGCCGTTACTTACTTATCTTGCTGCACTGACTTTGCGGATGGAGCGCTTTACCATCATTCGTGCTGCTGGTGTAGCAGCAGCGCTGAGCGGGGCAGGTGTATTGGCGGTGCATAAATTCTCTGCCCCAGATGCCAGTATGTTTTGGATTTTGATGGCGCTTTGTGGTCCCGTTTTATTAGCCATTGGTAATATCTATCGAACCCTACGCTGGCCTAAGGGCGCATCTCCCAATGCACTTGCACCGGGGATGTTGATTGCAGCGGCGTTACTGTTATTGATGTTTGCTATATTATCCAACTTCTCCGTGGCTGTACCGCGAGGAGAGTGGTTACCGATTGCTGTGATTGTCATGCAAGCTTGCGTATTTGCTGGGCAGTTTTTGTTGTTGTTTTTGCTACAAAAGACAGGAGGGCCTGTACTACTAAGCTTGCTGGGGGCAGTAGGTGCAGTCGTCGGTGTGCCAGTGGCTATCTTTTTGCAAGGTGAGGCGCCACCTGAGGGATTATTCTTGGGTGCCTCGTTGATAACGGTTGGTGTCGTTTTGGTGACTTATGGCGGCGTAAAAATGACGACACGAGCAATAGAAGGTGACTCGCTATAGAAAATAATTAGCTATTAGCTATCGTTTTTAAAATGAGCACGCGCCCTAATCAGAAAAGTGGGTAAGCCAATAATAAGGACAGTTAAATACAAGGAGTATGTATGTCGGCAACTAAAGAAGAAATCATCGCCTTTATGGCAACAGAGTTTCCCCAAACCAAATGTGTGGTCGAGGCAGTAGACGATAAGGGTGCGACCTTATCCCATGATATTGGCATAGATGAGCTGCGTCCAGGCGGTACAGTATCTGGACCTGTGTTAATGAGTATCGCTGACGTGGCTATCTATGTGGCAATTCTAGGCAGGATAGGCATAGTGCCATTAACAGTGACGACCAGTCTGACGATTAATTTTTTACGTAAGCCCTCAGCGGACGCACGCATCATGGCTGATTGTACATTGATGAAAGTAGGGCGCACGCTGATAGTAGGTGAGGTTTCTCTCTATTCGGAAGGCACAAGCGACATAGTCGCTCACGTGGTAGGAACTTACTCTGTGCCGCCTGCACCTAGAGAGGCAATATAAAATAGATTTTTAGTATATTATTAATCTCATATACAACCACAGTTATATATAGTCAGTGAAAAGCAGTATCAATACATCACGCACTGCTGATATCAATTTTCCTTGCTTGCTGTGCCTGCGCAGACAGAGGCTACAAAAAATTGATATCAGCAATACTGTAGCGTTTGAAGGGTATTTTGACTATACAAGCAAAAAAAGCAGATACTGTAAATAGTATCTGCTTTTTTACAATCTAAAAATCTATTATTTCTACAGCCACTAGCTTTGTGGGGTGATTAAATATTTCTCGCCTGTCGCTTGTTTAGAGTAAGCTGCTATCGAATCTAATTGTAGCGCCTCTGCCAATGACACTTCATGGGTGTAGCGACTAGCAAAGGTGGTGGTGATTTCTTCTGCTACACGTTTACGCATCGACATGACCGTTTCAGTGCCTAGTTTGCCTAGTGCATTGAATAACAAGAAGCCGTTAACACCCCAAGCAAAACCGAAGTTACGATTTAGCGTAATAGGGCCACGGTTTAATCCGCCATAAACATAAACTTGTTTGAATGTATTAGAGCCATACACATTGTATTCTTCGACATCGCGAGTGATTGCCGCTTCCATACAGTTCAGGATATCGCTGGCTAGTTTACCGCCACCGATAGGGTCAAATGCAATCGTGGCACCTGTTTCAACAATTGCTGCCGTTAAGTCAGCAAGGAAAGAATCTTTGCTTGAGTTAACCACGTATTTTGCGCCCATATTACGTAGCAAGGTTTCTTGTTCTTCTTTGCGTACGATGTTGATTAAATCAATGCCATCAGCCATACAAATACGGTTGAGCATTTGACCCAAGCTAGAGGCAGCTGCCGCATGAATGATGGCTTTGTGACCTTCGGCACGCATGGTTTCAACCATTGCCAGTGCAGTCAGCGGATTCACAAAAGAGGAAGCGCCTTCTTTAGCGGTTGTGCCGTCTTTTAATACTAAGCAGCTTTGTACATTAGCAGATAAATATTGACGATAAGTACCGCCGCCAATCACCGCTACTGTTTTATCCATCAATGCTTGTGCTGCAGGTGATGAGCCCGCTGCAACCACGGTTCCTGCGCCTTCATTGCCCACAGGTGTGTCTTTACCAACACGCGTTTTCAGCGCTGGCATGAACTGCGCGGGAACGTCCGCTGTGATAACGGGACGCTCTTCTGTACCTAACTGAGTCGCTGTGGACATATCAGCGGCACTAAACAACACCGCTTGGTCAGACGGGTTTAATGGCGCGGCTTCAATGCGTACAACGACTTCGTCAGCACTTGGCTGCGGCATATCGATGTCTTGCAAAGATAAGGTTAATTTATTGTCTGCGCTGATGGTTGAAACCAGTTGGGTGTTTGTATCTGACATTGTGTTTTGCTCCTGCAAATAATTAATGATGTTAAACCAATCACTTTTTATATTGGTCAAAGTATGTGTTGTTGAATTTAAATAAAGCTTAGTTTGAGCTTATTCTTTTAATGCTAAAGCTAATCGGCGTTGACTGCGTTGACTGCTTGAATTTGCTCTTTCACCTTTTGCATAAACTCAGGCATGTTTGCCAAGCGATCTGCTTCTACTTTTTGAGCAATAGCAGATTGACTCATCGCTTCGTTCCACTCTTTCATACCTGCTATCTCTGCTAATACATCCCAGTCAAGTTGCTTTGAGGCAAAATTGCTAACAATGGTGCTAACGTAATAAACGTAGATATCTGCCATGGTAAATTGCTCGCCAGCAATCCAAGGTGAAAACTGACTTAGGCGATTTAAAGCAACAATGCCACGCTCTAATACTTGACGTACTTCCGCTGCAACAGGCTTAGGAATAGCCGTACCTGAAAAGGCAAAAGGAATCAGGCGTCTGCTTGGCAGCTCTAAATAAAGCTCTGCTATCTTCATGATTTGACGCACAACCGCACGTTCGCCAGCATCTGTAGGGTATAGAGGAGTGTCAGGGTAACGCTCTTCGATAAAGTCACAAATGACACTCGATTCTGATAGATTAAGGCCCTCAGGCGTTGTGATAGCAGGTACTTTGCCAACTGGACTAACTGCCAGTAACTCGTCACTACCACCGTAGACTAGATTTTCTTGAAATGGCAGTTGTTTATATAAAAGGACATGTTTTACTAGGTTGTAATAGTTGCTAGCAGCAAAACCGTGCAAAGTAATCATCAGTCAGTTATCCATTATTAAGGTGGTTGTTGTTTTTATTGCCGAAGCATTGCCGGAGAAACGAAACTAAAGCTGCAATGTCTAAGTTGAATCTATTATTACTGGTTTTAATTGGCTTGTATATAAGGGTAAATGTGAATCACTATTGCTTTTAAGACAATAATAGAGCGAAAATGCGTAGGTGTTTCTTAAAGGGGGAAGTGAGTTGGATCAATTACGGGCAATACGCTATTTCAGTAAAGTTGCCGAAACGGGTAGCTTTACCAAAGCGGCAAAAGTGTTTGATGTGCCGCCCTCATCGCTCTCAAGGCGAGTTGCTGATTTGGAAAAGAGTTTGGATGCGACGTTATTAAAGCGTTCGACCCGCATCGTCAAACTGACAGAAGTGGGGCAGATTTATTATAACGATGTACAGCAAATACTAAGTCAGTTAAAGCAAAGCCATGAAACGGTGCGCAGTTACCAAACCACGCCAATGGGACGTTTACGTATTAGTTCGATGGTGGGCTTTGGTGAAAAAATCCTATTGCCATTGTTGGATGAATTTAGCGCGTTATACCCTGAGATTGTTCTAGATGTTAGCTTAAGTGATGAATTATCAACGCTGGGACGTGATGATGTTGATATCGCTATTCGCGGTGGTTACGCACCTAATGAGCGTGTATTAGCGATAAGACTCATGGATAATGAGTTTATCCCTGTCGCTTCACCAAGCTATTTAGAAAAATACGGTATGCCTAAAAATGTGATGGAGTTAAAGCAACATAACGGTCTGTATTTTAAAGCGCCGACAGGGCCGACGCCTTGGTTATGTCATGTGGATGGTCAATGGCATGATGTCTCAGGGCAAGCGGTCGCAATTTCCAATAATGGGCCATGGCTGGCGAGAAAAGCCTGTGAGGGTGAGGGCATTCTGATGTCAACTCGCTGGGCGTTAGCGTCATATCTTGAATCAGGGCAGTTGCAAGCGCTTAAGTTTGAGCATGAATTGGCAATCACGCAACATGCTGATATGGCCGTTTATTTACTATATCAAAAACAGCGCTATTTAGTGCCAAAAGTAAAAGCGGCCGTAGACTTTTTGGTTGAGAGGATAAAAGAGGAAGCATCATGAAAATAGTTATTAATCAGATTGATATCACTGATTATCAAGTATCAGTAAATAACGCCTTGATATTGAAGTCAATTGAAGATCATAAAGGCTGCGAGGGTTTTATGATTTTCCCCGAGCTCGCGCTTACTGGTTTTCCAACACAAGATAATATCAAAGAGTTGTGGCGCCAGTCAGAAGCGCATTTTCAAGACATACTGATAGCAAGCAAAAAGACCGCTTCGACAATAATCATTGGCCATATCGAGAGACAAGGTCAGTCTTTTTATAATTCATGTTTTTTATAAAAAATGGAGAAGTCATTCATAAGCATAGAAAGTCAAAGCTCTGGCTAGATGATGATGGCGTATTTACCAAAGGTGATGCTTTTTCAGTCGTTCAAATTGATGACGTGGTGTGCGGTGCTCAGATATGCTTTGAGCTAGAATTTCCAGAAGGTTCGAGGTCACTGGCAAAACAAGGTGTAGAAATTATTTTTATGCCCAACGGCAATATGTCTCCCTACGCAAATGCACATTATGTACTGACTCAGGCGCGTGCCATTGAGAATCAATGCTTTGTAATTACCTGTAATACTGTGGGCGTAGGGCATGGGGGAGAGTTTGTTGGCGAAAGCCTTGTTGTCTCTCCAACTGGAGAGATTATTAAAAAACTTGGTTCCACACAAGAAATCGTAGAAGTGGATATAGACTTAAGAGATATAAAGCAGGCTAAAAGCAATTATGACTATATAAGTTTGGTGTAAAACCGTTAAGTTAAGCACAAGCTTGAGTGAGGTTTGGACTTCATAAAAAATTGTGATTGCCTCTCAAAATCGAAGCCTATCTTTGATAAGTAAAAATAGCCAGATAGGACTAAAGCTCATTTGATTGATTCAATAAAAAGCCCAATATTAACTATTATGGTAATAAGTTAATATTGTGATAGAAAAGGCTTGCAAAGTTTTAAAAACTTGCTAAAATGCATGACCTAAATAGGCGTATAGCTCAGTTGGTTAGAGCGCTACCTTGACATGGTAGAGGTCGCTAGTTCGAATCTAGTTACGCCTACCAGATTCGAAAGCCCCAATCTTTATGATTGGGGCTTTTTTTATGCCCATTTTATAAGGGTTGTAGCGCAAAACTTCTATTTGATTCGTGTTGTAGCTGCTCTATTTTTATCAGTATTCTTTTTTCTTAAAAAAGCTCGGTGACCAAATGGTGACTAAAACGTGACCAACCTAAAATATCACTATCTTGTCTTCTCCGATATTTGACCTCTACTCCAAACTTTTCTTTACCACCTATTTAACTTCTTCTGATGCCTTGTTAGGGATATAAGTAAATAATTCACCCACACCCACATCTAGTGCTTCACAAATCTTATCCATGGTTTCAAAATCTATTCGCGAAGTCTGTTCATTATAGATTTTGTGCATTGTAGATTTACTAATGCCTGTCATCCTTATCAAATCAGCAACCTTCATTCTGCGCTCTGCTAATAAAACTGGCAAATTAGACACAATCATAATAAAAACCTTTATTTCATAAAAAGTACTTGTATCGAATAACAAATAACGGTATATTAAGCGTATCGAAGTACTTTGTTGTTTTATAGAAGTACATTAATGTTCGATAGACTCGTAAAGTAGCTTAATTAACTTACAAGGAATCTATTATGTCACATACTTACCTGACAACCCAAGAGCTTTCTGAGCGTATCAAATACAATCCGCGCACGATCCGTAATGAGCTTAAGGATAGCGTACTTATTGAAGGCATTCATTACATACGTCCTTTTGGTGGTCGCAAGATTTTATACGTTTGGGAAGAAATTGAAAAAGACATGCGTACTGGTATCACCGGTAGCATCAACGCCATGGCATTGCAATAAGGAGAAATATGATGGCTAGCATTAGAAGCAGAAATAAGAGGCTTATAGTCGATTTTTATTATATGGGCAAACGCTGTCGGGAGACGACAAACCTGATAGATACTCCGGCAAATCGTAAAAAGCTTGAAAGTATTATTTTGAATATGGAAGCCGAAATTAGGTTAGGTATTTTTAATTATGCTAAATACTTTCCGAAAAGTGATAAGGCTGCAGAAATGGTGGCTTTGAACGATCGTAAGGAATGTATTAATACCAACGTTCCTTCCTTCAAGCAGTTCGCAACACTGTGGTTTTCTGAAAAAGAAATTGAGTGGCGCGATACTTACAAGCGCAAAATACAGGAGATTATTGATATGTATTTGCTTCCTGAGTTTGGTACTAAACCCATTCATCTCATAAAAAAGACAGATGTATTAGCCTTCCGTTCATCGCTCGGCAAAGTAACGTACGGAAAAGCTAACAAACATCTGTCAGCGGCACGCATCAATTCTATAATGGTACCTTTAGGTATGATACTAAAAGAAGCCGCTAAACGCTATAAGTTTGATAACCCTTATTATGATATCAAGGCACTCAAACAGCCTAAAACTGATATTCAGCCTCTCACACTGGAGGAGGTTTGGACGTTTATTAATGGCGTGAGGGAGGATTATCGCCATTATTATCTGGTGCGATTTTTTACAGGTATGCGTACTAGTGAGATTGATGGGCTGACATGGGATAACGTTGATTTTAATCGTCGTGAAATTGTCATTAAGCAGGCGTTAGTCAAAGGCAAGATTGTTCCTCCTAAAACACAGGAGTCTTATCGTGCTATTCAGATGTCTCCATGGGTCTATGATGCGCTGAAAGAGCAAAAAGAAATCTCCTATAGGCGTTCGGATTATGTGTTTTGCTCACATACGGGTGAGCCATTGGATTATAACAATGTGAATAAGCGTATTTGGCATCCCACACTTAAAGTTTTACGGTTGAAGAAGCGTAACGCCTATCAAACACGCCATACGGCAGCGACTTTGTGGTTGGCGGCAGGTGAGAGTCCTGAGTGGATAGCCAGTCAAATGGGGCACTCAACGACTAAGATGTTATTTAACACTTATAGTCGCTATGTACCAAATATGACACGGCAGGATGGTAGCGCTTTTGAGGCGCTCGTAAATCGAAGCCAGATGGCTCAATTATCTACTGACAAGGAGACGTAAAAATGAAAATTATTGATTACGATAAGCTATTTGCCGAGTTTAAGCCTAATGGCTATGTCAGTGAGGATGCCCATACTATCGCTAATATGTTGATTTATGATTTGTGTATTCAACCTGGTTATAATCTAGCACGCTTTTTAGAAATCAAGCCTTGCTTTGATAACCATATGGCAATACGTATATGGGTACAGAAGCGCTTGGATGCGAGTCTTGGATATTTGGTTGATGATATGTATGTTCAACTACAAAGCGAGATTTACGAGCTACTACCGCCGTCTGGTTATGGCTACTAACGAGGAGAATATCATGAGTGTTAACTTTGTGTTCGACTCAAGCCTAGATGATGTAGCAAAGCGTTTGTGCTATCAGTATTGGTCATACGTATCACCCAATGACTATATCGCTCATCTAAAGATACTTTGCTACGATTACAATATAAGGTCTGATGAGTTGTTTGCTACGCTTGCAAAATGCCAGGTTTATTTGGGTGATATACATTGCGAGTATTGCGGTCGTCCTTATCAACTCGATGTGCCAGCAGATATCCCCCATGCAAGACAACATAAATCTTGGTTTTGTGATGGATGCATCAGTTTTTCTGGGGGACAGCTTACGGTTAGTAGGTAGGTATTTGATAATACTTGATAACCAGATGGCCTAGGCTGTCTGGTTTTTTATTGTTTGTTATTTTTTTCTATGTCAAAAGCTTAGCGTTTAATCAGTCTTTTTGCGAGACTTCTAAGTCACCTATGCGGTGATGAAGTGGGAATGTCTGTTACTGGCGGCGAGGACAAATTTCTAAGTCACCTATGCGGTGATGAAGTATTAGTAAGTGACTTAACTATATCAATACAATTTCTAAGTCACCTATGCGGTGATGAAGCTGTTTGCATAGCTCGCTTTCTTGTTCAGCATTTTCTAAGTCACCTATGCGGTGATGAAGTATCATTAGCATAGGGTTGTAAGTCTGCTAATTTTCTAAGTCACCTATGCGTTATATCTAGTAGATAGTATATAAATAATGTATAAGGTATATAGAGTAAGGTTTGGTAGGAGAAAAATTTTTTATATATATAATATATACTATATAAAATACATGTTGGTTCAAGAAATTTTGCATAATTTATAATTTGATCTATAAGGATTGCATGAGTTGCTTCTGAAAGTCTTTGATATCATCGAAGCTGTTAATGCTGCTAGCCATTTGCTCAGCCAGTTTCTTGATGTCAGATTGGTTAGTCATTGCTTATTCTCCTGTTAGTGGATTATAAGCAGTTACACACTTTTTAGGAAAGGCTCGGCCAATATGGGAATGCCCATCGCTTTTGATAGTCGTGCTAACTACAGCTTGTTCAATGACAAGCTACCGTTAAAAGTAGATTCTGTTATCCATAAAGCGGTGGTTGAAGTTGACGAAAAAGGCACGGTTGCCGCAGCAGCAACGGGGATTGGTGTACAACTTGTTATGGCGACTCATAAAGCCGAAATTACAGCCGACCATCCCTTTATGTTTATGATTAAAGACAATAAAACCGATGCTATATTGTTCTTAGGGCAGGTAAATAAACTTTAGTAGGAAACAGCTCAATAAGGGTATGCCTATTGTGAACCAATCAGGCGCTCTAACTGGTTCGGTTCCCTAGTGAGGACTTGAATATTCGGTTGTACGCTATTGTTATCATCACTCCTAGTTATTTATAGTAGCTCCGTGTACACAGTAGTGTCCTTTTTAACATGAAATGGCGGTATATCCATTTCATGTTAAGTCACTGTAGACCATTAAGTATAAGACGGCCTTTAAACCACCAGGCTCCTGATCAACGTTCGATGACTTAAATTAATCTGTATACCATTGTCGTTCGCCTACTTAGCACTAGCACCGATGACTTTATGACTTGAGCCAGCGTGCCATTTGTCTTATTGGGTTTGTGTTAAGCACGGCAAATTGTACGTGTTCTAGCGAAAATCAAAAAACTCATAATGAATATTTTTGGCAGGAATACCATTTTCTTTCATTAACTCTTGTACTTTTCCTAAAAGCCCTTTTGGACCGCAAAAACTAATCTGAATCTGCTTTGGATTAACTTCACTGGCGACTTGCCGAATGGTTTCAGCCATGGCATTACTGCCACTTGGGTTGGCTACGAAATCTACTCCAGACTGTTCTGTCATCTCCTGCATACGCTCAACACTTGGAAAAACACGCGCAGGATCGAAGCAATATATCAGAGTGGCACGTTCAAAATGACCGATAGTTTTATCCTCTTGCCAAGAAATAAAGGGAGAGATTCCTACTCCGGCACCAATCCAGATTTCACGCTCTGCATTTGATATACGTTTAAAATTACCATGAGGCGCATAAATATCAGCCAACATACCCACTTTGGCTTGTTCATTTAGCTTTTTTGTATAATCACCCAATGCTCGAATCACAAAATGGATGTGTCCAGTATCAGAAGGTGCGTTAGCTATGGTAAAAGGATGCGGCTCGTGCAAACCTGGTTCTTTAAGAGAGATAAAGGCAAATTGACCAGCCTTAAATTGAAACCCTTTACGGACTGGCTCAAACTCCAAGTGTACCGCCGCTTTGCCCTGGGATATAGCGACTAACTTATACTCTCCGGCTTTGGCAATGAATGGGTACAATATCATCTTGTACAATGCTGCAATCACGCCTACAGAACAAAGTAGTGCTAACCAAATACCTGCTGGACTAGTCAGTGTGATGGGAGACTCAAAGCTCAGCCAATGTAGTATAACGATTAAAAAAAGTGGGCCTGAGAACTTATGCAACCAACGCCAGTTGCCATACGGGATTTTGCGATTCAGCGCCAGTAGTATAATCAGACCTAACGCGACAAGGCTGAGTTGACGCATCAAACGCGTCCAATATTTGGACAACTCCAAAATGGGCGCAAGATCCCAAGCGTCTAGCTTGGCTTTGAAGACAAAATGATAGACAGCGAAAATAAGTGCCCATATAGCAATCCACTTATGCGCTTCATAAACCCTGTCCAGACCGCCAAAGAGCCTTTCAATACCGTGCCAACGGCTAGCGAGTATGCATGAGCTTGCCATGCACGCTAAAGCCGAAGCACCCATTATCAAACTGACTGTTGCTGATGTGATCCACGTTTCAGAGGAAATTTGCATGAGTACAGTGATTGAAGTGATCAGTACGACACTACCGATCACTTGCCATGACTTTAAAGCCATAAGAATCTCCCGAAAAATTATTTTATTGCCGTTAAGAAAGCTTGATTTAACAAGTAGGTATTTATTGAGAAGTATGGCTAATAATACAGCCTGATTCTTAAATAATTCTTAAGTGGTGTATATGGCACGACGTAGGCTACCGGTTCGCTGCACAATGATTTACCTGTTTTAACGTCCTAAGCTCACCTTAAGATTTGTTTGTTGTAATAGCGATAAGGCAGATGATGTGATATCTCGTCTGCTTACGATATCTTGCTGATTTTCAGTGTTTAGCAGCGGGTGTTGTCAATAAACAAACAAATGATTAAGGAGTGACAACCATGAGCCAAAAAGACATCATTAATTGGGACGACTCTTCTGCACATGTACCGAACATGCCTAAAGCGAGGCAAGTAAAAGTTTGGGACCTATTAGTAAGAGTGACTCATTGGACAGTCGCAGCTGGTATTATTGCTAATCTGTTTTTTACCGAAGATGGTGGTGAGTGGCATGAGTATGTCGGCTATACCGTTTTGGGACTGGTGGTCATACGTTTACTTTGGGGTCTGGTTGGCACGCGCTATGCACGCTTTACTGGCTTTTTCCCCACACCAAAACGACTCAAACGGCATGTATCAGATTTAAGCGTTCGACGCGTTGATGAGCAGAATCTTGGTCATAACCCCTTGGCCGCACTGATGATGTTATCGTTATGGGCTGTGACTATAGGGTTAGGACTAACCGGTTATCTGATGGAAGCAGGGCTGTTTGGTGATAAAGAGGTGCTTGAAGAGATTCATGAGTTATTAGCAAACAGCTTATATCTACTGGTTCCTCTACATATCATCGCAGCGATTGCCATGAGTTACTGGCAACGCCAAAACCTCATTAAATCAATGATAACGGGCAAAAAAACGGTGACAGACAAGCCGACTACTATGAAATAAGTCAAGCGATGGAGCACTTATGGCACGCATATTATTGATAGAAGACGACAGCACCATCGCTGATGGAATTGTCCTTGGCTTAAAAAGTCATGGCATGATGGTGGATTGGTTTGGTGATGCCAAGCAAGGTGAGATGGCGCTGCAAGATGGCATGTTTGATGCGGTACTGCTGGATTTGACCTTGCCAAAAGGTGATGGCATGACCGTCCTAAAAAACTGGCGGGAAAAACACATAGATACGCCAGTATTGATTATCACCGCTCGCGATGCGATTGCCAATCGTGTGGCAGGACTCAATGCCGGCGCTGATGATTATTTGGTGAAGCCATTTGCATTAGATGAGGTGATTGCCCGTCTACAAGCATTGATGAGACGCAGCCAAGGTCGGTGTCAACCTGAAGTCCGTTATGGCGAAGTGGCCTATCAGCCTCAGAATCAGCAAGTCTCTTATCAAGGCAAAATGGTAGAATTAACCATCAAAGAAGTGGCAATCTTAGAGCAAATGCTGACCCACCCTAAGCAAATCCACAGCCGCGCAAGCTTAGAAGACAAGCTATATGGGTGGCAACAAGATATCGAAAGCAATGCCATTGAAGTACACATTCATCATTTACGTAAAAAACTGGGCAATGATTTTATCTTGACCAAACGCGGTATTGGCTACTATCTCAATCCAGTCCATAACCACCATTAACCACCGTTAGGCATTCAACGGTCTGTTTTTGGTGCCTCCACTTTGTCTGCTACTTGGTGAGCCTATGAAAAGTATTCAGCAACGGCTATTAACATCGCTACTGATTGGTTTACCTTTGCTGTGGGTGCTTACCTCAAGCTTTATTGCGTGGAAGCTTTGGCACGAAATCAATGAGATGAATGACACCCAAATCACTCAAGTTGCCCGTTATTTAATAGGGGTCGCCCCCAAAGAAGAGGACGATAAAGACCATCATAGGCAAAGGGATGATAACAAAAAGCACACGCCCAAAATCTATGCGTTAAAAAGTAAGCAGCTATCAGGTGATCTTGGTGAGGCTGAGGATGACTATATGGGCTTTGCCATTTGGGATAAAAAAGGCCGTCTATTAATGGCTGATGAAAATGGTCAATCATTTGCTTTTTTGCCAGACCAGCATGGGTTTTTAGAAGAGCATGATTCTGCCTATCAGCGCCTCAACCCTTTTAGTAAGCGCTGGCGTTTATTTTACGTCCATGATGATCATGACTATGAAGGTCGGGTCATTGCCGTCGGACAGAACCTCAAATCTCGCCGAGAGATGATTACTGATGCCATGTCCGTGCAAGTGCTGCCGATGTTGATTGGGCTATTTGCATTTATGGGTTTGGTGGTGTGGCTGATCCGGCGGGGGTTTATGCCGTTAACTCAGATTAGTAGTGCGCTTGAACAGCGTCAACCGCAAGATGATAGCCCCATCACAGCGGACGTGCCCAAAGAGATCCAACCGTTAGTGAGCGCCTTAAATGTCTTGTTTGTAAAAGTCGCGGATACCCTAGCACGTGAGCAGCGCTTTACCGCCGATGCCTCACATGAGCTTAGAAGCCCGCTTGCGGCGTTAAAGCTACAAGCTGATTTGTTACAGCAGCAGATATTGCAGTTATCTGGCGTAGAAGACGATAATCAGCTATTCTATCATGCCCAAAACATTAGCAATGGCATTGAGCGGGCCACTCATTTGGTCGATCAACTGCTGATTTTAGCCAAAATAGAACCGCAACAACAATTACCTCCTGAGCAATTAGAAAGTCCGGATTGGTTGATGCTAACGGATATTGTACTCAGTGATGTCAATCGGCTGGCTCGTGAAAAGCACATGCAATTAAAACGCACTGTGAACTGTGACAATCCTGCTGATATTCTACCCATCCTTATCAATCCAATTTTATTCAAACTGCTCATCCGTAACCTGTTGGACAATGCCATTCGCTATTGTCCCGAGGGCGCTTTGATTGAACTTCAGCTCGACACCAATGCTATTAGAGTGGTCGATAATGGCAGTGGCGTCGAGCCAGAACAACTGACGCGCTTAAGCGAGCGCTTTTATCGCCCAGCAGGTCAAAGCCAATTAGGTAGCGGTCTTGGGCTATCCATTGCCAATCGAATAGCAGAGCTGCACGGTCTGACGTTAGAGTTTGCTAACCGCTCTCAACCAGAAACTGGCTTTATCGTCACGATAAGACATAAAAAAGCGATATCAAGCATCTGATAAAACGATAAAAATTAATCGGCGTGGGCTTAAGGTTGAGTTAATATTTACCCCGTATGCTAGTTGTATTCCCTAATAATATAGACGGAGTACAATCTTATGAGCCTACCTCTATTAAAACCCTTATTATTGACTGTTGGTGCAACCTCATTAGTGTTTTTTGGTGGCGTTATCGCCTTATCTGTCCAGTCGCCCAGCGCTGATGACGCACTATCAGCTGCGAATGCCATGAGTCAAAATACTGACATTACCTCTATATCCTCTGATTTATCGTCCTTTAAAGCCGTGGCAAACCCTCTCACGCAATCCCCATTTGCCAATCCATCACCTCTGGCGGCACTCACAGCCACGCAAGCAACTGCGCTTGCGCAGCAAGACGCGCCCAATTCAGTATTGCAGGCTTCACCCGAGCTCGTCAATTATAACGGCACCGTCGCTTATGAGGTGCTATTAGACAGCGGCGCTACTTATATTGATGCCAGTGTCGGCACTGTACTGAATCCGGTTGCGACCAATGACTATCGTGCTGAGAGATTTGACGATGACGATTATGAAGATAAGCACCACGATGATGATAAACGTAAAGAGGATAAACATCGCAAAGCACACGATAAAAAATACTATAAAGAGAATGATCGCCTAATCGCCATGAGCTATCAGCAACATGATGAGGAGGAATACGATGACTAATACCAAATCACATTCGACACCAGCCGTCAAAAAAACGGCTAAAAAAGCAGATCCTTTCGCCGCTCTTAAAAGCAGCATTATGATGGTCTCGATTGCAGGTACTATGGCAGGATGGCTGGTACTACTCAATCAAGAACAAAAAACTGCCCCTGTGAGCACTGCCATTATAAGCACTGCTGTTGCTGAGTCTGATGAAAGGGCAGTCACGCCAACGCCCATCGCTGATATCAATCAATTGCGACAGGTCAATGCAGTCGCACCTGTTGAGGTAATAAGGGTTGTCGCTCGTACGCGATCTTCTCAATAAATAAGAAAAACCACAGATTATTTAGTTTGAATGTTTAGTCAAGGGAGGGCTTTGAATGCACACAAATATGTCCAATCAAACAACACCGCAACTGGCAACGATTAAACTGTTTGCCATGGGTTGTCACATTCAAATTAGCTTAAATACCACAAGACTGAGCGCGCAACCTTCACAAATGAGAATAGACCAACAAGTCGCTTTTTTGACAAACGATATTCAGCAGCGCTTAGCTGACTGGGAACATATCTTCAGTCGTTTTGATGACAGCAGTGAGCTTATGAGACTGAATAACCGTGGCGACCAATGGTCTGAGGTGAGTTCAGAATTATTTGAGGTGTTGCAGCGTGCCATTCACTTTGTCTCAAAGACTCAAGGCTTAGTAACACCAACGTTATTGCACCCTCTATGGGACGCAGGCTATAAGCATTCATTTGAGACCTTGCCCAAAATGTCTGTGCCATCATTACCTGTTACTAGCGTAAGCACCCCTACAAACGTGCAAGACACGACAAGTGCTAACCATGCCAATCAGCAGATAGAAGGTATTCAGCTTCGCCAGTTAGCTGACAGACAACATCAAGTATATCTGCCAGCTGGCATGGCACTGGATTTGAATGGATATGTCAAAGGGTGGTGCGCCATGCAGTTGGCGGAAAATATTAGCCGAGTTCATGACTGGCATATTCCCTGCTTAGTCGATATGGGTGGGGATATCGCGATTGGTGTTCCAAAAAACCCAACAGATAAACCGGTGTCTTGGGGAGTGGCTGTTGCCAAGCCGTATTTTGCCAATAGTGAGCACGTTCACAATGATGAAGATGTGGCGATCCTCAAGCTCAGCTCTGGGGCTGTCGCCACATCTGGGCAAGATTATCGTCGCTGGTTGCACGACGGCCGCTGGCAACATCATTTGATCCATCCGCATGACTTGCGTCCAGTAACAAGTGACGTCCTAACTGCAACGGTACTGGCGAAAGATGCGATGACGGCGGAGGTATACGCCAAATACTGCGTGCTTCTTGGTGTTAAAGCAGCCGTGGCGTGGCTCAACAAACACCATATTGCGGCGTTGTTAATAGATAGGGATAACAAAGTGATGGTGACTTCTGCCATGCGTCCAAACCTGCTTGCTAGTTAATTTATCACGCGACATGCGCTAGATATCAATACATTAAGTAAAGCCATTCATAGGAGCATAGTCATGCATACAGACCATCCTACCAGCAGTCATACTGCTTCCAATACTAATGTTCTCACTCAGGCTCTATGGGTTGGCTTAACGTTAAGCATTGCTATCGGAGTTGGTGGTTATGCGTCGTTAACTTGGGGAGAGACGGTATCTCAGCTACTGACCAGCACAGATAAACACTTTTGGTATTTATCACGGGCAAGCGGTGTTATCGCTTATACGTTATTTTGGTTGGCAGTCATTTTTGGCTTGTTGTTAAGCACTCGTTTAGGCAAGCGCTTTAATGCAGCGCGGGTATTTGTCTTACATCAGTATCTAAGCCTGATTGCCGTAGGCTTTGCCGCGTTTCATGCTGGTATCTTATTAGCAGATAATTTCTTAAATCTGAACTTATGGCAGGTGCTAATGCCTTTTGGTTTTCAGACTGAGCGTGTGGGCGTGGCCTTGGGGCAGTTGGGGTTTTGGTTCTTATTTATCTGTGCGTTTAGTTTTTATATTAAGCAGTATATTGGTCAATCAGCATGGCGCTGGCTACACTTTTTGACCTTTATGGCGTATATGTTCATCAGTATTCATGTGTTTATGGTGGGCTCAGACAGTCGCGCGCTGCCTTTGTTATTATTTTATGCCGGCAGTCAAACAATAGTCTTTTTACTAATAACCTATCGAATAATCGCTTTAAAGCAAGCAAGGTAACTATGTGGAAATTGGTGTGTCATTATAGGCTACACTGACATATTCTAATTTATGTCTAAATCGTTTGAGGGTATCTATGCTATGCATCATTCTATTCACGACGAAGCTCATCTAAGCAATCGCAATCATTGGCTTAGGGCAGCAGTACTTGGTGCCAATGATGGACTGATTTCAACCGCGAGTCTATTAGTCGGTGTCGCTGCAGCAAGTGCAAATAGTCAAACACTGCTATTGACAGGGATGGCCGCGTTAACCGCAGGTGCTCTATCGATGGCAGCTGGTGAGTATATTTCAGTATCGTCTCAAGCTGATACCGAAAAAGCGGATCTGGATAAAGAGTTGCATGAACTGACTCATAATGCTGAGCGCGAGCTATTTGAGCTCACCAAAATTTATGAGAAACGTGGACTGGATCATGTCTTAGCGCATCAAGTTGCCATAGCTTTGACTGAGCATGATGCACTAGAGGCGCATGCCCGAGATGAGATTGGTTTGACAGATCTGAGTCAAGCTAAGCCGATTCATGCGTCAGTTGCTTCTGGATTGTCATTCATTGCGGGCGCCATATTACCGATTATTGGTATTTTACTTTTGCCAGCACAAACACTGGTTTGGTCACTCGCGACTTTAACGATAGTAGGCTTAGCGCTACTTGGCATAATATCAGCGCGCTTGGGCGGTGCCCCTGTTATTCCTGCTACGTCTAGAGTTGTGATATGGGGTGTGCTCGCTATGGTCGCAACATCATTGATTGGTCGGTTGTTTGGGGTGGCAGCATTATAGGGGCCTCATAAAACTGGTCAGTAAATAAGGGTATACCCCAAAGGAACCAGCTATTTCACCCTTTAAACCTATTAACAGACTACTCAAAATAGACTGTTAATATGGAACTATCTATAACAGGCTTTTGAATTATGGGACTGGTCGCCGCGCTTTTGCCCTATCATTAGCCTATAGTGTGATGTGCATTTCACTATTTTATCAATTTCTCAGCCTGTTTTTTTCCCAGCCTACTTTTTGAACCACCACCTGCTCGAGGTCTCATATCCTTATGATGTTTGTTTCCTTCAAACCTAGCTACTTTACACTTAGCGGTTTGATTAAGCTACTTACTTGGGCTATTTGCTTGAGCTACTAGGCTCAGCTATTTACTTAACTTTAGTATTCTAAAGGCGCCTTGAATAACTAAAGCAAATACGATGCTCCCAATAATTAAATCAGGGGTACTCGAGTTTAACCAATTCACCAGAACACCTGCAACAATCACCCCTAAATTGATAATCACATCGTTTGAAGTGAAAATCATACTGGCTTTCATATGAGCCTCTTCTTTACTCTTCGATTTTTGCAATATATAAAGGCAGATTGAGTTTGCAATCAGAGCAAGAATCGATATAACAATCATGGTAGAAAAGTCAGGTAACTGCTCATTGCCAAAGAAACGTCTTATTACTTCTAAAAAGCCGAGAATCGCTAGCGTGATTTGAAAATATCCAGCAATTCTAGCAATACGTTTTTTCTTTACAACCGTTCCACCAACAGCAAACAAGCTGATTCCGTACACGAAGCTATCTGCTAACATGTCTAAGCTGTCGGCAACCAATCCCATTGAACGAGAAATCAGCCCAGTGCTCATTTCGATAATAAAGAAGGCAAAGTTAATAACCAGCACTATCCACAGTAGCTTACGTTGCTCCGCGTCTTTTTCATGATTAGCGTTAGTTTTGACTTCGATATTATCATTTGAATTAGAGGGGTCAATAGTTTCGGTTGAAAGTAGGGTGTCGCCTAAATTTAGGTCATGAATAGCATGCTGTATATTTTCAACATTACCATGATGAAATACGGTTAATTGACGATTAGGAATGTCGAATTCAAGATATTCAATATCCGAATTGCCATCTAGCTTCATTCGGATTAGGTTCTCTTCCGAAGGGCAGTCCATTTTCGATATTTTAAAAGTTGTTTTATTCATAAAGGTATCTGAATCCGGGTGGTGGTTCAAAAAGTAGGCTGGGAAAAAAACAGGCTGAGAAATTGATAAAATAGTGAAATGCACATCACACTATACATCAAATGCCCAGCCTGTCTAAGTGACAATATAAAGAAAAATGGCTTCAAAAGCTATGGTAAACAAAACTATAAATGCAAAGACTGCAAACGGCAGTTTATTGGAGACCATGCCTTAACGTACCAAGGATGTCACTCCCAAAAAGATAGCAAAATACGATATCTTATGGTTCGAGGCAGTGGCATAAAAGACATCGCTTGCGTTGAGAGAATCAGCAAAGGCAAAGTACTAGCCACCCTAAAAAAGTGTCACTACCCAATAACCCCCAAGCAAAGGCAATACGACTGTCTTGAAATTGATGAGCTTTGGACATTCGTAGGTAAAAAAACCAACAAACAATGGCTAATTTATGCCTATCACCGTGACACAGGTGAAATTGTTGCCTATGTGTGGGGAAAACGAGACCTTAACACTGTCAAAAAGCTTAAAGCTAAGCTGAAAGCCCTAGGCGTAAGTTGTGCTAGAATCGCTAGTGATACCTGGGATAGCTTTGTTACTGGTTTTAAGGGCTTTACCCAAGTCATTGGCAAGTTTTTCACGGTCGGCATTGAAGGTAATAATTGCACTATCAGACATCGAGTAAGGCGAGCATTTAGGCGAAGTTGTAACTTTTCTAAAAAACTGGAAAATCACTTTAAAGCCTTTGATTTAGCTTTCTTTTACATCAATCATGGGTATGTTTAATTTAGCCTACTTTTTGAACCACCACCTAGTAAATCAGCCTCCGATAAAGTCGGGGCGGTTCAATTTGAAGATGCCTAGGTAATTACATGAAAGTCTATGACGAATTATTAGAAACTGTAAACTGTCGAATCAAACGTATGTGATTATTAGTAACTTGCTACATACTGACCGTCTGAATTAACCAGACAGTATAGCCGACGAAAAATAGTACTAAGGTGGTGCCAGAAGTACGACCGAATGCACGCTTGGTTTTAAATGCAAATAGGCACATCGCAAACAGTAGTAAGGTTAAGAGACCCATCGCTAATATATCACGCGACAGAATAATGCTACTCGGAGTAATAGGCGCAATGAGTGCTGCTACACCTACGACTCCTAAAGTATTAAAAACGTTAGAGCCTATAATATTACCCAAAGCCATATCATGCTCGCCTTTACGTGCGGCCGACAAGCTCGCAACTAATTCAGGCAGTGACGTACCGATAGCGACGATAGTGAGACCAATGATAAGCTCACTCAAGCCCCATAAAGTAGCAAGTTCGATAGCGCCCCAAACGATAGCGCGCGAGCTTAGTATTAATACGAGCAAACCAAGAAACAACCTACCTAAACCTTGCGCCATACTGTGTTCAGCTTTTGCAGTTTCTTCTACAGTATCGCCTTCATGTTCGTGGTTGCCTTCACGCAGGCTCAAGATAATTTGTATGCCTAAGACAACGACTAGAAGTACTATTAATACTATACCGTCGGTATTACTTAAGACGCCATCGCTTAATTGCCAAGCAGCTACTGCCGTCACCAACAGTAGTAAGGGCATATCACGATTGATAATACTTTTTCGGATAATAATTGGACTTATCAATACCGTTGCGCCTAATACTAAGGCGATATTAACAATGTTAGAACCATAAGCATTACCCAATGCTAGCTCAGGGCTACCTTCTAAAGCAGCTAACATGGACACTATCATCTCTGGTGCTGAAGTACCTAAACCTAGAATGATGACACCAATCAAAAAACTGGGTACATTCAACTTATTAGCTAAAGCGACGGCACCATCAATAAAAACATCAGCACTCCATACCAAAATTGCTAGTCCTACGACTACTGCAAGTATTGCCAACCACATCAGTGTCTTTCCTTATAAAAGTTAGAGTAATCGTTAAGAAAAATGGGCATAAAAAATTGAGCAATAGAAGGCTCAGTTTTATAGTAGCATAAGCAACCAGCGCAATTATGAGGAAAGGTATTATTATTTTCTATATTTTGAAGTCCTTAACCTCCCATTCAGCCTTGAAAGCATGATTAATGCATTTGCGATTACCAATAATGTGATTGTCATCATATTAAGCCTTGTAATTAATACCATCGAAAACCTTAAGAGATCCCTATGCTAAAGAAAACTGAGCAAAGATTAGAGAAAATCATATTTAATAGCCGTTGGCTACTAGCCCCATTTTATTTGGGATTAGTACTCGGTATTATTTTATTATTTATCAAATTTTTCCAAGAAATGTGGCATATGATCACCCATGTGCTCAGTGCGTCTGAAGCCGATGTGATCGTTGGTGCGTTAGCTCTTATCGACATGTCATTGGTCGCAAGTTTGTTACTCATCATTATATTCAGTGGTTATGAAATCTTTGTCTCAAAAATTGATACAGGGGATCATGAGGATCGTCCTGAATGGATGGGAAAAATTAATTTCTCTGGCCTAAAACTTAAAGTCATCGGTGCTATTGTTGCCATTTCTGCTATCGATCTTCTTAAATCATTTATGGATATACCCAAAGAGATGAGCGAGAGTGATGCTGATAGGTTGATGTGGAAAGTGATTATTCATATGACGTTTGTACTTTCAGGCCTGTTGTTTGCCTTGATGGACAAGATTGTTGGTGATACTAAAAAACATTAAAAAAAGTTCAATAGAAATCTATTTATTAATTTACGCGAATATGCGCTAAGGATCTTAGATGGCTTGAGCCAGTTTATTGACCTTATTCGATGACATCAGTGTGATAAGTGATTTGTGCATTAAAATCCTGATGGTAATCTAATCAAGATCTATGAACGTCTAACAGAAATAGAGCTTTTAACAAAACTTAAAAATAAGCAGCCAACCTTTTTAGTAGCAGGCACTGAGGGCCCCCTGTGGTCAGGGATATCTGACTAACTTAGAATTCTCGAGTATATTGATTTTTCTTTGGTCATACTGTTTTTTTACGATAGAGAGTAAGCTTTATAAGACTAGCTCATAACTCGTACTGCGCCCTTAAGCAGTAGACTTCTCTAATATGCTTTTTTCTACCAAATCCTTAATAGCTTTCAATTCAGTATTCGCCGAACACTTCGTCATTATCCCCCCCCTTTTTTTTTGATCATGAGTTTGCCTTAAACACTAATCAACAGTACATTGACCATATTTACTTGCCTTGGATTCAATAGTTGCTGACGGTGGGTCTGCCAAAAGCTGGCTTTACTGATGATTTTATCCGTGGTTTTCTGTGCGCATAATAGTGTTTACTCTAAAGCTTGTAAAAACCAAATCAACCATTCAGTAACATCTGCATTCCCTTTTTGAGTACGCTCTAATATTTTGTAGTAATCATTACGATGTTTAAGTATTTGAGCCGACACGCTATAAAAACGTTGCATGCTAACATCACTTTACGCTACCAGCCCTGTTCCTCGTGAGTAAGGGGATTAACTAGAATACAAGTCATTCTCATCCACTTTAGCATCAAAATCAGAATTAATTATATGCGACACCAATTGACGCTTATCTCTCAGAGCAGCTTTTTTAATATCCTTTAAGGTTGTAAGGTATTTAACAAGGGTAGAGGTCAAATTTTAGAGGAATATAAAATGGATAATGTCACTATTGCTAAGTTACAAAAGACTTCAGTCGTGATTGTTAATGACATCGTCAAATTGTTTGAAATCTATAATCAGTTCATTCGTCCGCAAATTAAATCTTCGAACACATTTATAGCTTATCAAAATCTGACGCTAGCCAAGCCTATACTATTTATAAAAACCGGCGAAGTAATACAATTAGTGAATAACTTTGAAGTTTTTTATCTGTTAAAAACTGTAGATCTTAACCAAGAGTTGTGCGCAGAGAAAGTATCCATAGTAAAAATTAATGAAGCGCAATTCGAGGTTAAATATGCATTTTATGAATTGATTGACATTATATGTAGATATCAAAAATATTTAGATATCAGGTTAATTTATATTCATTTAAATAGATTTCTCACTGCTGATATAAACCAGCAGCTTTTTAGCTCAAAAAAATTCTCTATCGGTACTTTTTGTAATCTTATTAACATTCATGAGCAGACTTATTATAAACGTTATAAAAAGGACAAAAATAATGTCAACTATTAAGTCTCACTACCATCTTCGCGATGTACCGAGTCTCGACGTTATCAAACAGACCATCAACCACCAAGGCGATCATGACGATTTTAAGAATAGAGAAAGGGCAGTAGCAGCTATTGGTGATATCGTAGCAGTGGTTCAGGAAGGTTATTGCAATGCTGATCACCAAGAGCAACTGATTAATAAAGTGATAAAAATATTGCATGAGAGACCGGTTGCCGAGCGTGATATGCACATTGGCAGATCTGAGCTCAGTGAAAAGCCGCTTATAATGCAAGTCTTAATTTTGATGCAAAATATCATGTATAAGCGTCGTCAAACCGTTCGTCTTCGGCAGAAGCTGTATTGGCTTGCAATTGCGTTACACACTGCGGTTTTGCTTATATATCATGGCAAAAAGACGCATATGCACAATATTTTGATGCAATTTAAACTGGCTCAATTCTCAAAGGCAGCAACACGAACCTGGATTTGGCGTGAGCTTCCTGAGATACCAGAGCAAAAAGTAGATAATATCTTGATATCACTACAAGATGTGTCAAAGCGTTTAGCGATTAAGTATGGTGATCGTACACAAAAAGAGTTTTTAAAGCTTCCTGATGTCAGACAAATTAATAAGATCATAGCGTCTTATCAAGATGCTCACTATGTGAAAAAACGTCTAAAAATAGAACCCAATAACCAGATAAAGCCTATTAGCCTAGCCAATCAACCTGTATTGTTAGCAGTCAATAATGTTCAAAATGACCTAGGGTCGAATGATGAACATTTTGAAGATTTCGTATTAGAGTCGCAATCGCAGTTTTATACGGCGATGACTGAGAGTTATGAGGGCTTAACCACCACATATGAAGAAAGTATTGATCATTATGACCCGCCCTTTATAAGTTATGAAGTCACTACTGACTTGCCAAAAGGGCTGTCTTTTCCGCTCCAAACGATAGACTTATCGCTGCAACAAAACCACATTTCTCAACAAGAACTCGCGCTCAATTCAAACGTTCGGGTACTACCAAAGTCCAGCTATCAGCGGATATTTTCAGCGCTTTGCCAAGATACTCAGTTTTCAACCAACACTTCCAATCGGGACTGTGCTTACATTTTGTTGCTGTCTATGATTACAGCGTTGCCCATTAAATCTTTAACTATTGCAGGATACATTGGTCATCCGAGTATTTTTAAAATTGGTTTGAATCGAAGCTACATTCATCATTCGCTTGGTATTACCAAACGGCAAGAAGCGTTTAATGGTAGTAAGTATGAAAATCAGCTTGACATCATTAAAATTCCTGTCCCGCAATGGCTTATCGATGAAATATTAACAGGTGAGCTACCATCAGATAATGGTATTCAAGAATATCTTACCTATCTACGCGCTAAAATAAGTTTGCCGTACTTATCAACGAATCGTATTGAGACTGCACTGCATGTGGTGCTTTCTCGCTACACGCCAAACAGCAATGCTCACATCGCTGACCTGATTTGCAGAACGCCTGCCTCTCAAGCTCCAGCCATGTATTACAGCAGTCATCTTAGCGAAGAGATTTTGTCTCACTATAAATTAGCGCTGAGTATATTTAATCAAGACAATCACTTTGATATGTCATATATCACCCCTTGGCACAAGTACACGTTAGGTTCTGGATTTGCATTTACGCCAAATTATGTTCGTGAGATTATCACTGAGCTGCAAGCATGGGCGGACAGCAGTACTGATGCCAATACACATTTTAATCGTATCAGCATTTTCGTATGGTTTGTACTTTGTTTATTAACGGGTGTACGACCAAATAACGGTATCGGACTGATGAGCGATATCGATCTTGAGGCTGGCTGGCTAATGATTGATGACAAACCCAATCGAAAATCAAAGAGTCATAGACTCATACCTTTATGTTCGACACTCATACGCTTACTAAGCGATTACCGGAGCTATTTAATTGGTTATCAGCTTAATAATTTATTGAAACAGGAAATTAGCGAATGTATTGATGAGATACGTCTAGGTAATGAGATCGCATTATTGCGACTGCTATCAGAGAACTTCAGTACACTTGATGTCATCAAACGAGGCGACGCTTATCATATGACCAAAGATATTATTGACACTGACCCTTATTGGACCCGTCATTTTGTACGGACTCAACTTGAAAGACTAGGCGTTGATATGGTGCTCATCAATGCAGTTGTTGGTCATGAAAAAGCGCGCCAACATGCATTAGGACGTTTCTCATCACTTAGTAAGCATCAGATTAAACAAGTGGGTGATCAGTTTGAACAGCTGGCAGAGACATTGGGTTTAAAAGAAATTAATATCAAAAACAATCATGATGAATGGAGCATGTCGTGCTCGTAAATGAAATCAAGCCGCCTAAAATTATAGATACACTGGCAAAATTTGATGGAAGAAAAAAGGCTTATATCCCTGACCCTCAAATACTAGAAGAGGTAGGGAAGGCCAAGCAGCTTGAAATTGGATTGCTTGCTAAGTTTCAAACCAAATGGGAGCAACTACGTCAAGCGTATCCTGATAATATCAAGATACTAAAAGATACTAAAAAATACTCTCGTAAAGCTTGTGCTTATCATAGCCATACTTTTTTAGTAGAGAAGCATAGATGTCGCATTATATATTTTGATAAGCGCTGGTGGCGTTGGGATTTGCTGTTGCAACAGTTCAATATTGTTTTAAATCAACAAATCAGGCCCATAGATGCAGAAGGGTTTTTAGAGTTTCAAAGCTATGCTCATCAAACCATCACGCAGACATGCCAAACAGAGAAAAGAGTTAAACAAGCCTATAAAGTGGTAAATCGTTTTATTGACTATCAAAACAAGCATTTTATGCTTAATGATTATCGCTATCCTAATATCAAGACTGTATTGCCCACAAAATTTAATCCGCTCCTCATTAATAATGATTGGATCACTAAAGGTAAGCAAATTAATGAGATGGTACGAGCGGTAAGTCACCACTGGACACAAACGAGTGAGTATAGCTTAGAAGAAATATTAGGATGGCTGGTTTACTCTGGCATCATGTATGGTGGCATTAATAGTAAAGCCATACTTGAAAGTTGGCTTGAGGCTCTAATAAATGAAAAATACCAGCCATTTATCAATAAGCGATTACTAATATCAGTCCGGTTTCTACAAGCGTATTATGGCAATGAGCGTAGTAACACGCAAAATCAGCTTTACAACACTCAGCAAATTGTTCTAGATATGGTCAGCCAATGCTGGTTGCTACGATATCGCCAAGCAAAAAATAAACTGGCTATCAATGATGAGGCTGAAAAAAGTTTAAAAAAAAGTGCTGAGAGTTACTTGATAAACGCTTTAAAACCAGTGCTTAACAATGGGGGTTTGACGATTTTAACTTTTCCGCAGATGCTGTCTTACGCAAGTTACCATTGGGAGATGCTTGATGGTGCTGATATTGATCAAGCTTCCGTAGCGGTACTGAGTAGCAAGCAAAATACAGCAGGGCTGACCAAAGAGAAGTTTAAAGAATTTTTAGAAGGACAATATAAGAAATCGGTAAAAAATTACGACTTAGACGATATTCTAAAGTTGTCAATAAAAGGATCAGAAAATATATTAGATAAAAGCACGACTCCAAGCCTACATGGTAGAAAAGTACGGCGCTCAGAGCTGATTACGGATATCGCTAGTGATTTTAAAATTGTAGGAAGTCTAAAAAGTAAGAGATTAGGCTATAAACCGCTTACTTTGATCCAAAGGATAGAAAAAAGGTATGAGCAATACACTGCAGTTAATGAGAGGGTGTTTTTAGATTGGATACTGGCTCTTTTAAAAGATGAGTTGGACAATTCTATTAAAAGTACTTCCGTGTTGCAATACATTAGAAGCATTGGCTATGAATGGCTGTATTTTTCAATGAATCAGCCTATTGATGGTTGGGATGAAGAGGACTTTGAGGTGCTCTATGAGGATATTTTGGAGTACAAAACCACAGTTCGCCGTCACATAAATATTTCTTATTATGCAAAGCTGTTACAACGCCTTCATAACTTTGCTCATGAAAATTACGATCTACCACAAGTAACGATTGCCTATGAAAAAGAGGGTCGACGCGTTCGTGCTGAGTTGATTTCCCTTCATATGTATCACGCGATTATTACACAGATTTTGCATAGCGTGGATATTCTAGAGCGAGAGATGTTTGCTTTGATGTTTATGCTGGTCTATCGAACAGGAATGCGTAAAAAGGAGCTGTTAGGATTACGGTACATTGATATAGAAGGCCTAAATTCACCGTCTCCGTCACTTGTTGTTCGTAGTAATCCTTATCGTGATTTAAAAACAGCTGGCAGCAATCGTAGAATCCCTATTTATGCTTTGTTGCAGCCAGACGAGTTGGCATTATTTATAAGATACACACAAAGTACTGTCGGTCTTAATCCTAGAAGCTTTATATTCACACTATCTTCTGAAAAGACGCCAATTGATGATCACGTACCGCTACAACTGCTAAGACGTATCTTACAGGACATCCCAAAAAAGCCAGGTAATAAGCCGGAGCAAACCTTTCATGCGTTTCGACATACGGCGGTTACTAATTTATCACTTGTACTATGTGGTGATACTGAGCTTGTTAAAGCTTTGACTGATTATAACGAAGAAGACATTAAACGGATCAAATATGGCGTTCTTGGTGAGCATCTTAATGCGCAAGATCGCTGGTACGCTCTATCTGGAATCATGGGTCATTTATCACCGCAGCGCAGTTTTGAGTATTACAACCATATCGCTGTTTTAATGGCAACTTATGCGCTGAGCGGCGCTAATATTAAGCTACCAGTTGTTGCCATTAACAACGTCACTGGCATCAATAGAAAAAGGCTTAAAGAGAATGATGCCATTATCGACCATAACGACGTCAGCCTAACTAGCGTCCGAAAGTTGTTGTTTCGAAGTCTTAGTCAGCGCAAATATGAAGCGCCTCGCTTATGTATTAAAAACACGACCCTTTTAGTCGATTCACAAAGTAGGACAGAAACGTTATTTATGCGCTATGGCATGAATAGCATTTGGTTCTTATTACAGCAAAATGCTTTAGGCATAGCTTTAAAGCAGGCTGCAATAATGGTTAATATTGATTTACACGACGCAGATATCATTATAAATCGAGCGCGAAAAGTAGCCAATGTGACCTCGAGCCATGATAACCCTAGATTCATTGGAACAAATGGCCTTCCAAAAAGTATTCAGTACAAAAGTGATTATAGATTACTGTCTTCACTGCAAAGCAGTGCTCAAAAACTACGAGATAACTCATTAGATGATTGGCAGTGGTTTATAGCTCTATGCCAAGAGCATCTATCTTACAGTAAGGCGTTTGTTCCTTTTTCAATCAAAGAAAAGAAAGCGTTACGACGTTTTATCAAAATTGCCAAACAATTACTGCCAGCGAAAAATTGGCTAGTTGCTCATCCTGCGGCATCACAAGTCCATCTTAATTTAGCTGATATGAAGGGATTGCGTAGCATCAGTAAAGATAGTATGGGTACGTTCAACATTGGAATCGCTTTGATTGATAACAGATCCTCTGTAAATGATAAATGGCAATTTTCTCCGTTGCTGCGATTTTTTGTTTATATGGTATTGATTACGGATGAAGAGTTAGTGATTTTAGATAATGCGTCATAAGTTATTTAAGTTTGCTTCGGTGTTCGACAGCGACGCCTAGAATTTAAAAATCAGTGAATCTACTATCAATAATGGGGTAACCCCAGTTCGGGATAAGCCACATTGTAACTCATTGATACTATTTACAATGTCGCTACCTGTCTCTGCTGAGGCATATTTTTGATGGTGGGTTTATAGGGAAACCAGCAATAAGCAATCAAACCTGACAGCAAGTTTGTAATAAAACCCGTGACACTACGATGGCGTGAATGCTCAATCTGACACAAGTTTTTAAGCTCCCCAAACACCGTTTCAACCAAAGAGCGATGATTGAGTAGTGCCTCATCCATAGGCTTGAGTAATTGGGGTTTCATATGACGCCGAAGTTTAGTGATCAACGTAGTATCACTGTGTTTTGTGAGCCACGCGTTTAGGGCTTTACTGATATAGCCTCTATCCCCAAACACAGGTGTTGCCATATCCTTAACAGGCACTCTGTCATCCGTATTACCCGCAGTGACTTTAACAGATACAAGCTCGCCCTTATGATTGATAATGGCATGCAGCTTAAAGCCATAGAACCAGCCCATGCTGCTTTTGCCTCGGGTTGCAAGTCCCTTAAAGACTTTATGACGGTAGATACGTTTGTTATGACAAACTGCTATCTTGGTTGAATCAATATAGCTGATACCCGTACAGTCGCCCATCATGCTTTGCAAGTAGCTGCACAGTGGTATGATACTGCGCGGCACAAGCTCTATAAATCGCGAGTAGCTCGGCAGATTTGGAAACGCCCGTTTCATCATGCCAAGCATGTGATGGTAGTAAAACGCCTTAAACTGTCGATACCGCAGTTGATGAAACAGTACCAAGATGGTCATCATCTCTGCTACACTTATCTGGCATGCTCTTAGCCGTTGACGGCCCTTTGCGATTAAATGAGCGTCAAACTCAGGTTTGAATTGCTGATAAAAGTCGTCAATATGGCAGTATAGTTCGGTTAGGTTGTCCATGTAAGAAGTCCTTGTTGTGAAGTTTGTCTTGGTAAACTTACTTTAGCAACTTTGGACTTCTTTTTTTATCTTTTTTTTGAGCCCTTATCCCGAACTGGGGTTAGGTATTAATTCTGCAAATGGAATGTATCTTGTTAGAACTGCATTTATATTTATTTGTTCATGCACCTCGACACTTATTTCTAATATGCAGACTGCTTACCCCAATCATAAATACCGCGTTTGTAAGCATAAATCAGCATGATTAAGCCGGCGATAATCATCGGCGCGCTTAAGATTTGCCCTTTGGTCATCCAACCTAATAATATGAATCCTTGGTCAGCATCTGGCTGGCGGAAGAATTCAATGATAAAGCGGCTGATGCCATAGCCTAGTAAGAATACAGCGGAGGCGGCCATACGTGGACGTGGTTTTGATGAATACCACCATAAGAATATAAATAGCAGCAGACCTTCGGCAAAGGCTTCATATAGCTGTGATGGATGACGAGGCAATATGTATTGACCATTGACTTCAATCATCAATTCTTGCAATTGTGGATTGCTCTGTAATTGCTCCATATCAAACGCCGCGGCTTGCGGAAAGTAGGTCAGCCAGTTATAGCCACCGTCTGAGACGCGACCCCATAATTCGCCATTGATATAGTTGCCGATACGCCCAAACAGTAAGCCGGTTGGTACACAAGGAACGATAAAATCGAATACTTGAAAGGTAGTCTTTTTATATTTACGGGCAAAGAACCACATACCTAGCATGACGCCGATAAAGCCGCCGTGGAAAGACATACCGCCTTCCCAGACTTTTAATATATAGGCAGGGTTTTGGAGTAATTCACCGAACTGATAAAACAGCACATAGCCAATACGACCGCCTAAGATGACACCAAGCGCGCCATAAAAGACTAAGTCAGAGACCATGTCGGTGGTCCAATTGTCGCGTTTGGTACTGCGATACCAAGCCAAACCGTAAGCGGCAGCAAAGGCTAGCAAATACATTAGCCCATACCAGTGCACTTCCAATGGACCCAAGGAAAGCGCTACGGGATCATACTGAGGATGAATCATCATAAAGGCATCATAATTATTGGTAATAGAATGTATGAAATAGGCTTATATAAGAAATTTTTTGTCCAACAATTGAAAAGTACAACTATCGCAAGTCAGAATCTCATCTTATGGATAGAGAGACCTTCCAAGTAAACTCGCCTTCGATCTAATCTGAGCGGTTCATAGACAGTATGAAGGTATTTACTACCTGGCAATCAACAACTTTACAGCAACCTCAAAAAGACACTCATCTTTGATAGTAATACTAACTTTGCCATTATGAGCATTGGCGATAGCTTGCACAATAGATAAGCCTAAGCCTGTTCCTGAATGCATCGTATTCGTTTTATCATGACGATAGAATCGCTCAAACAGTTTATCGGCTTCAATCTGATTTAATGGTTTGTCTAGACGGTTGGTCATAGTTATTCTTAACCAGAGCTGCTCTGGGGATTGAATATCGTCTTTTGGCGCATTAAGCGAGGTGCTTGAAGTGAGGACAGTAGCGGATATCATAATAGTGCTATTACTAGCCGCATAATAAATCGCATTTGACATCAGGTTGGCAAACAGCCGTTGCAATAAGCCTTTATCACCTAGTACTGTTTTAAAATCACCCGATTTTTCAAAGATTATCTCACGATCCTCAGCAATCATCTCATAATAATCTATAAGCTTTGTGATCAAGCTCTCTATATCGACATGACTGATTTGCGAATCACTCAGCTCTTTTTGAGTTTTTGCCAGTAATAACATATCGTTAATCATGGCGGATAACTGCTTTAACGTATCATGCTGATGATGCAATTGCTCAATGTATTCGTCGCTTTCTCTTGGCTTAGTTAACATGACTTGCGTTTGCGTACTCAGCGTCGCTATTGGCGTACGTAGCTCATGGGCGATATTGTCTGAAAACCGTGATAATGATTCAAAGTTACTTTCAAGCTTGACCATCATAGAATTATAAGACTCCGTTAGTGGACGTAATTCTAACGGCATATCGCCAACCACAATTCTTTCATCTAACCTTTGAAGATTAATGCCTTTCATCTTTTGTACGATAGTAGCTAGGGGAGCAAAACCCCAGTGTACACTTAGTGCTGCTACTGAAACCAATAATAAGGTAATGGCGATAAGTATCAAGCTCAGCTGGCGATTAAACTGGATAAGATATTGATGATGCACATCGATAGGTAGAGCAATAAATGCCAAAACCTCTTGATGTGTAATGATAATGGCTCGGTAATGCCTATTATTTATCTTGATCATAAACTGCTGATCGCGATAGTCCTGCAATAGTTGTAACAAGCTAAAATCTGCCGGTAGATCATTGATGAAATTACTGGGATCGCTGGACAATAAATTGCCGTTTTTGTCTGATATTAACGTTTTTAAATCATAGTCTAACCAAGAAGAATGTAGATGATTGGCATCAATTAGCGCTTGCGACTTTGACACTGTAAAAGGTTCTATGTGATCGTTAAAATTCACCATGCGTTTACGCAGGTTAAAAGCTGCATGGGTAATAATCTCTGAGTCCATTTGCTCAAAGTGCTCGTTAACAGAGCGCTGAACCCATATATAAATAACAACTTGAGAGATAACAACAAATATTGTCAGTAAAAAAACAGTACGCCATAACAAAGGCCAGCGTCGATTCTTAAATTTATCTCTCATTTTATTTTAGATCATCTTTGTTGGTGTCATCGTCGCCCATGCCACTATCCACGTCGACATTCAGTGGCTCTAACTTGTAGCCCATTCCGCGTACCGTATGAATCAGCTTTATATCAAATCCATCATCAATTTTTATCCGCAAGCGCCTTATAGCGACGTCAATGACATTTGTATCACTGTCAAAATTTATGTCCCATACTTGTGAGGCAATCACAGTGCGTGGCAGTACCTCACCTTGACGTTCTAAGAAAAGTTGTAATAAAGCAAATTCTTTAGCAGTCAATTTTATGTTGGTATCGCCTCTATATACAGTGCGTTTAGCAATATCCATTTTTAGGTCAGCCATATGTATGACAGAGCTTTTATAGTCTGATTGATTGGCACGCCGCAATAGGCTTTTTATTCGGACAATTAGCTCGGCAAAAGCAAAAGGTTTGGTCAGATAATCATCGCCACCAATTTCAATGCCCTTAATCCGATCGCTTAAATCATCTTTAGCGGTTAAAAATAAAACAGGCGTATGCTTTCCAGCAGCACGGTAGCGCTGTATCAGCTCAAAGCCGCTGACGTCAGGCAGCATCACATCCATCACCACCACACTAAAATCTTCAGTCATTAACGCATGATAGCCATCTAAACCTGTCATGTGATGATCCACGATGAAACCGGCCTCAGTTAAGCCTTTCTTAATATATTCTCCAAGGTTTTTCTCATCTTCTACTAACAGTACTTTCATCGTTGCTTACCTTTATATCATTATAGTTGTCAACAGCGTATCACTAACATTGTTAGCTTATCAGCCATATATTTATCAGGAACCCTTGTTATAACAGTGTTCTTTGGATAGAGACAGATGCTGGTATTTGGTTTTAATGACAAGAAGATGACAATATTATGCTGTTCCTAACGAACATGTAATATCCGTGTCATCTAGCTGTCAGCCACCATTTAGTATTCTAAATCAACTCCGCATATTGGCTTGTCTCTGATACAGACTGCCTCTACGAGTAAAGCAATTATCCTACTTAAACAGTTTGTTATTTATCTTTAAAGGGTCTTATATGAAAAATTATAGTTCATTAAAAAAAGCAGCTTTGCTTTCAGTATCGATGTTAGTGGGCATGTCAGCGGCCAATGCGCATACCACAAACTTAGATGCTTCTGTTCTCGGTAATTGTGATGCGCTCACTAGTTTTGCAAGAAACGCAGATCATAATGATGCACAAATGTCCAAAGAGCAAAAGAAAAGTTATGTCGACGCCAGAGTGGCTTGTCAGGTTCAACATCAAGATCAACATTTGCAGTCTGAAAAGTATTTTGTAAAAAAATATGGTAGCGATCGTGATAGAAATGCTGAAGCCATATTAAATGAATATATCGCGCATTAGAATCTAAAACAGTGAGAATGACAGCATTGTAATCTAAAGCAGTGAGAATGACAGCATTGTAATCTTAACGTCATCTACCAGTCAGAATGATTAATGTATCATTTAGGCTGGTTTAACAGCTATTGAACTCAATAGCCTTTAATCCAAACAATAGGAGTTAATCATGTCACAATTTAAATTACTGTCTAAATCAATCGCAATGACGGCCATCGCTCTTGTCGTATCGACCTCAGCTATGGCGCATGACCCTAAAATGCATGCTGAAAAAGATCAAATGAACTGTGAAAAAATGCAAAAGCATATGGATATGATGGGAAAAATGGATCATAGCAAGATGGACATGAGCGATCCTGCCATGAAAGCGATGATGGCTAACATGGGTAAAATGAAGCAAATGTACCAAAAACACTGCGTTACTAACGACAGTAAATCTTAAAAATTTTAGCTCTGTTAAATAGCAGTCAACACTTAACGGAAATAAATTGTTAGGAAAACATATGAAATTTTTATTGGGTGCGCTCTTTACCGTATTTGTGGCAATCGTTGGCGTGTTTGCGGTTGTTACTAGTGGCGTTGTCAATGTGGGAGCTGACCAAGAGCATAGCCCAATGATGTTTAGCTTTTTAGAAACTGCTCGCAATCGTTCCATAGAAAATGCCAGTAAAGATATTGTGGTACCAGATTTAGAGAAGGCTGAGCTAATCAGTTCTGGTGGCGCGGACTATAAGGATATGTGTGCAGTCTGTCACTTGTCTCCGGGAGTGGCACAAACTGACTTTAGTGAGGGCTTATATCCAAAGCCGCCCAACTTTACCAAGGCTGATATTGTCAAACGTTATCAAACAGAAGACGGTGCAAAGCAAAGCTTTTGGGCAATCAAGCACGGTATTATGGCATCTGGAATGCCTGCGTGGGGCGCGTCCCATGATGACGCTAGAATGTGGGCAATGGTTGCTTTTATCAGATCGTTACCTGAATTAGATGAAGCTCAGTACACGATGCTAACCACTAGGATAGATGGCGATATGATGGACATGTCATTTGATGGTGATATGAATATGTCGGATGATGGATCTGGAATGCAGCATTAATACTTTCTAGATATGAAAGCCTCCTAACTCACGGTTGTCGCTATCACCAATGTAGTACTGAACAGTGCTGCATTTAATGTTTTTAGTTAAGTACATAAGAATTCAAATATAGGGTGTAAGTTTTTAGAATAGCGAGCATAACAATAGACGTTTAGGAGTAATTTAATGAGACATTACACACATGTGCTTTCTAATGGACATAGCTGGTTATCCGGTCGTGTCCTTTTATTGGTGGTGACATCGTCACTCTCGTTAACGCTAGCCGCTTGCAGCCAATCTAATACCAGTGGCTCTGATTCTCAACCAGTAAAGGTTGAACAGTCTGCTACCCAGAATGCACAAGTACAAAATGAAAGTTCTGCTCCTACAAATGCTCCCGTTAACAGCTCGTCATCATTACTCAAAAACGTCTCAGCCACGGTTTATAAAGATGCCAACTGCGGCTGCTGTAAAGAATGGGTAGGCTATGCAAAAAACAATGGATTAAGTGCAACCACGCACGATGTGGAAGATCTATCCTTATTTAAGGAGCGTTATGGCGTACCACAGCAAATGCGCTCTTGTCATACCACCGTTACCACCGACGGTTTTGTCTTTGAAGGGCATGTCCCTGCTAAACACATGGCTGAATTCTTAGCAAATCCTCCTGCACAAGCTATTGGACTTGCCGTACCGAGTATGCCGGTTGGTAGCCCCGGTATGGAGTATGAAGGTAAATTCATGCCTTATAAGGTAATGCAGCTTAATAAAGACGGCACCACAGAAGTCTATGCTGCTATTGAGTCTCCTCAGCAGCAGCTGTAGTGTTGGCTTAGATGTGAATAGATTCTGTTAAATATCGAAAATGTTATAACTATAAGCTTAACCACCATCTCTCAAATTAAATCAGGTTATCATTATGAATAAAAAGAACATACTGAACCGCCGACGTTTTTTAACCGGATCCTCTGCTGTCCTTGGTGCCTCCTTGATGCCGACTATTGCTAGTAGCGCATTGGGACAATCGAGTCGCTCAGGCAGTCAGGGCGCTACTATTAACAGTGATAAACCCGATCATAAAGTACCCATACTGACAGGCAAAGAGTTTGATCTTTATGTCAGCAAAAAACCCATCATTGTTGATGGCAAGTCAAGCACGGCGACGCTCATTAATGACTCATTACCAGCGCCAACGCTAAAAATGCGCGAGGGCGATACGGTAGTGATACGCGTCCATAACCAAATGAATGAGTCGACCTCTATTCATTGGCATGGTCTACTAGTACCGTTTGAGATGGATGGCGTGCCCGGCATTAGTTTTGATGGTATACCAGCAAATAGCACCTTTACGTATAAATTTACGCTGAAACAATCTGGCACTTATTGGTATCACTCGCACACTGGATTCCAAGAACAAACCGGTATGCGCGGGGCCATCGTCATTGAGCCGAAAGGGCGCGAACGTCATCCTATCGAGGAAGACCATGTCATTTTGCTCAGTGATTGGACGCACCGTGACCCGCACAACTTGGTTAAACTATTAAAGCAACGCGCAGACTTTGATAATTATCATTTACCAGATTTTAAAAAGCTACTGTCCGATATTGCCGCAACAGATCTAAAAGCTGCTTTTGATAAGCGCAAAATGTGGAATCAGATGCGCATGATGCCGACAGACTTTACTGATCTGTCTGGTGAAAAAACCTTTACCTATCTGATGAATGGTAAAACCACAGCGGCTAACTGGACGCAACTTGTCAAGGCTGGACAGCCTGTCAAACTACGTTTTATTAATGGTTCAGCGCAGACGATATTTGATGTACGCATCCCCGGCCTAAAAATGAAAGTCGTCGCGACGGATGGGATTGATGTCAGTCCCGTCGATATCGATGATTTCCGTATTGGGGTGGCCGAGACTTATGATGTCATCGTGACGCCCACTAAAGACGCGCATACCATATTTGCTCAAAACATAGATCGGTCAGGCTATGTTGCGACAACGCTTGCTACCAAAAAAGGTGCTCGTCCTGCGATACCTGCTATGGACAAAATCGAATGGCTGACGATGGCCGACATGATGGGCGCCATGGGATCGAATGGCTATAACGCTAAACATGCCAAAACAGAATATGACTTTAAGTCCGATATGCGCGTTGATAGTCCGCGTATGAACCTTGATGACCCTGGTATTAATCTACGTAACATTGATAGAAAGGTTTTGAATTATAGTCAGTTGCGCTCTGTCGGCGATGAGATAATGGCAGAGCAGCGCAAACCCACCAGAGAGATTGAAATACATCTGACGGGAAACATGGAGCGCTATATTTGGGCTCTAGACGGGGTTATGTTCAAAGATGCCGCACCGGTCAATATTAAGCCCAACGAGCGCGTACGTATTACCTTAGTCAATGACACCATGATGAATCATCCCATGCATTTGCATGGTATGTGGAGCGATCTGCGGATGCCTTCAGGTGAGTTTCAAGTACGTAAGCATACGATAATGGTACAGCCTGCACAAAAGATAAGCTTTGATGTCACCGGAGAAGCTGGCAGATGGGCATGGCATTGCCACTTGCTCTATCACATGGAAGCAGGGATGTTTAGAGAAGTTGCCGTTGTTTAATAAACCTTCGAATATGAGCCTTATTATGAAAATATATAAAGTAGGTCTACCGTTTATTGGCATGTCATCTTTGATGCTACTAATGTCACCTTTAGCAAACGCTGCTGAGATGTCGAACATGGATCATGGCAGTATGGACATGTCTGGTATGGATATGTCAGATATGGATCACAGCAGCATGGATATGTCGGGCAATATGTCAGATATGGACCATAGTAGTATGGACATGTCGGATATGGATCATAGCAAAATGGATATGTCTGGTATGGACATGTCGGATATGGATCACAGTGGCATGGATATGTCAGGCATGAACCATGGCAGTATGGATATGTCAGGCATGGACCATGGCAGTATGGATATGTCAGGTATGCAAGGTGGTAAAGCTCCAGCTGATGCTCGCAGTCCTGACTATTCAAACGGTGTTCCCTATGGTCGCTTTGGTAAGCCTGTGATGATGGGTAGCTTACCGTTATGGGGCGTATCAGTAGACGATCTGGGCTATCAATTTGACGATGATCAAATCAATTATGAGTTTGATACGTGGTACGGTACAGACAGCAACCGCGTAACGCTACGTAGCGAAGGTAGTATCCAAACTAAAGATGATAAAGAAATTGATAGCTTAACCTCACTATCTTACTGGAAGCCACTTAGTATTTTTTGGAATGGGGAAGCCGGTGTTGCTTATGATACCGAAAATGATAAATCTGCCGTGATGGCTGGTATTGCAGGCACTGCACCTTACTTCATCGAAACCGATGCTAGAGCTTATTTATATACTGATGGGCAAGTTCGTCTAGATCTAGGTGCGGAGTATGAGTGGCGCTTAGATCAACATTGGGTAGTGATTCCAGAAGTAGAGCTGACGGCATTTAGCAAAGATGATACAGATAACCATATTACTAAAGGCTTTAATGAGTTTGGGGCTGACGTTAGGCTTACTTACGAGATGTTAAGTCGTCAGCTCGCGCCTTATGTGGGTATCAGCTATGAGACCGCTTTAGGCAACGCAAGAGATTTGCGACGTCAAGAAGACGAAGCTGTTGATTCTAGTAGCGTTACAGCTGGTGTGAAATTTTGGTTCTAGTGTTAACCATGTAAGTAACAACAGTTTATAACACTAGCTCTAAAAAAAGGCACCTCTTTATTTAGGTGCCTTTTTACTAAATTAAGGACAAGAATATGAATAACCATATGGATAATAAACAGAAGCAAATGAACCCTTATGTAAAGTTCACAATCATGATTTTAACATCGACAGTCGTGATGTTTATCATGATGTATTTTAATACTTATCAATGGGATCACGTTTATTTTAGCGAAACCAGAGCTTATATGGCGTTATATATGGGCGCTATGATGGCTATTATTATGCTCGCCTTTATGACCAATATGTATAAAAAGACTAAGGTCAATCTAATGGTTTATGGGATTAGTGTCGTGCTATTTGCCTTTGGTTTATGGGGCGTTAGATCACAACAAACGGTCGATCAAGTGGATTGGATGCAGGCGATGATACCGCATCACTCGATTGCTATTTTGACCAGTTCGCGTGCTGATATCGAAGATCCACGTGTACGTCAGCTTGCTGATGACATTATCGAAGCACAAAAGCGTGAAATCGCTGAGATGCAAGCACTTATTGAAGAGCTCGAATAGACGGCTATATATAGAGGTATGGCAAGCTAAGAAATTGATTATGAAAAAATGGTGATACCTGGTATCAGCGCTATAGTCTTCGCTGGTACCTTTACCTTAAAAGGACAGATTGCACAGATAATTAATGTGATTTTTTACCTACCCCTTCAACTGCAGTAACTGTTCTTTGTTTTACTGTTCTTATTTCAAAACCTCTTATTCCTATATCGAAATGTTCAATATCTGTCGATTGCTATTCTTGAGTGATAGTAAGCATCTAAAAGTATACGCTCGCCCACCACTGTCAATATGAGTGCTATGAGTCTTGGAGAAATACTATGATGGAAGGCATGGGTTGGGGTTGGATGGCTCTCTGCTTGTTGTTTGCGCTACTATTTTTCGCAGTACTAGTACTAACAATCATGGCACTGCTCAAGTATTTGCGTGATAAAAACTAAATTCCAATTGAAAAGTATAGAAATTATTTTTTAGAGGTTTTTAGATTAATGATTAGATGAATAGCAATCGAGGATTGATGATAGTGCTTTAAGAGTTGTACTTATTATAAATATTTATTGTCTTCAAGGAGTGGTTTTATGAAACATATTGCCGATGAAAAATCTATCAAAGGTGGTCAGTACGATAAAGTGCCAGAAAACTATAGTGGTACGGTTTATATCTGCCCGATGCATCCTGAGGTTAGAGATACTGAGAAGAGCGATTGTCCGATATGCGGCATGTTTCTCAAACCTAAAGACGAGGTTGCTGAATCCAACAATAATGAGGGCAGTCATGCGCATTGTCATAAAGCGGATGCTAATAATAGTACTGAGTTAAAGTCTGTCGAAGGCAATAAGTACGACAAGATACCAGAAAATTATAACGGCACGATTTATATTTGTCCTATGCATCCAGAAGTAAGAGATGTTGAAAAAAGTGACTGCCCAATATGTGGCATGTTTCTTAAACCTGAAGACGAAGTTGCTAAAGATGATAGTCACGCCAGTTGTCATGGAAAGGATACTGATAGTAGCGGAGTAAAATCTGTTAAAGGCGGTAAATACGATAAAGTACCTGCTGATTACGATGGCACGGTATATACCTGTCCTATGCATCCTGAAGTGAGAGACGTTAGAAATAGCGGTTGTCCGATATGTGGTATGGCGCTTGAGCCCGAAACGCTTACTATCGGTGAAGAGGACACCTCAGAGCTTGACGACATGACTCGTCGTTTTTGGATATGTACCGTGTTGACTGTACCGCTATTAATATATGTGATGAGCGGTATGTTTGACTTAAACGTAGTTAATTTTAGTCAGTATGGTATCTCTTCAAAGATCTTACAATGGGCTGAGTTAGTGCTCGCGACCCCTGTAGTGCTTTGGGGCGCCGCCCCGTTTTTCGTCCGTGGCTGGCAGTCTATAAAAAGCCGCAATCTAAATATGTTTACCTTGATTGCGATAGGCGTAGGCGCTGCTTATATTTTTAGTATTGTCGCGACCTTTTTCCCCGATATTTTCCCAGACAGTTTCAGAGATGCCTCTGGTCAAGTCGGAGTCTACTATGAAGCGGCAGCGGTCATTGTGACCTTGGTGCTACTGGGTCAAGTATTAGAGCTCAAAGCTAGAAGTCAAACTTCAGGTGCGATTAGAGCTTTGCTTGAGCTCGCACCACCAACCGCAAGACGTGTCGATGAAAACGGTGAAGAAGTCGAAGTCTCGCTTGATGAGGTCGTCACTGGCGATAAGCTACGGGTTAAACCAGGTGAGAAACTACCCGTAGATGGTACAGTGATCGATGGTAATAGTAATGTTGATGAATCAATGGTGACGGGTGAGCCAATCCCTGTATCAAAAGTAGCAGGAGATACAGTGACTGGTGGTACGGTAAATGGCACCGGAACGCTATTAGTCGAAGCGGTCAATGTTGGAGCAGATTCAGTATTATCTAAAATTGTACAAATGGTTGCTGAAGCCCAGCGTAGCCGCGCGCCTATCCAGCGCTTGGTAGATCAAGTGGCGGGTTGGTTCGTACCTATTGTTATTGTCAGCTCTATCATAACCTTTATTGTCTGGGCGATATTCGGCCCTGAGCCCGCTATGACCTATGCTTTGGTTAACGCGATTGCGGTACTGATTATTGCTTGTCCTTGTGCCCTTGGTCTAGCGACGCCGATGTCCATTATGGTTGGTACCGGCAAAGGCGCGCAAAACGGCGTCCTCATCAAAAATGCTGAAGCGTTAGAGAGTATGGAAAAAGTCGATACCATTGTCGTCGACAAGACCGGAACACTGACCGCTGGTAAGCCTGAGCTTACCGCAATTGATGCGCAGGTAGGTCAAGATGAAGACGAGTTCCTCGCATTGGTAGCCTCAGTAGAAAGCGCTAGCGAGCATCCTTTAGCAGAAGCTATCGTTAGAGCAGCTCAAGAAAGATCACTCATTATTCCTAAAGCTACTGACTTTAATTCGACTACTGGCGAAGGCGTACAAGCCGTGGTCGATGGTAAGAAAGTCGCTATTGGTAACTCTAAGCTTATGGAAAGCCTAAATAGTTTTGATAATGAGCTGTCCACTAAAGCTGATGTCCGTAGAAAAGACGGTGAAACGGCAATGTTTGTGGCTATAGACGGTAAAGCTGCTGGTATTATTTCAGTTGCTGACCCTATTAAACCAAGCACTAAAGAGGCTATTTCACTGCTTCATGACGCAGGTTTAAAAGTTGTGATGCTAACCGGTGACAACGAAAAAACCGCGCAGGCAGTCGCCAATAAACTAGGTATTGATGAAGTTCATGCGGATGTCTCACCAGAGGATAAAAACCGTATCGTCAAAGAAATGCAAGACAGCGGTAAATTGGTCGCTATGGCGGGTGATGGTATCAACGACGCACCAGCGCTAGCGCAAGCTAATGTTGGTATCGCTATGGGAACCGGTACCGATGTGGCGATGGAGAGTGCGGGCATTACCCTGCTAAAAGGTGATTTAATGGGCATTGCCAAAGCTTATAAGCTTAGCCACGCCACCATGCGCAATATCAGACAGAATCTGTTTTTTGCCTTTATCTACAATGCACTTGGTGTTCCTATTGCCGCAGGTGTGCTCTATCCCATATTTGGGCTTCTGCTCAGTCCGATGATAGCAGCGGCAGCGATGAGCTTGTCGTCATTCTCGGTGATTGCTAACGCGCTGCGATTGCGCCGTTTGAAACTATAATTCTGGTACGGTAAAAAGTGTTCTAAAGCACACTGACACATACTGGTCTAAACAAGATCACAAAATATAAGGATACCGTTATGGGCAGCTTTTCTATTACACATTGGCTGATTTTATTGGTCGTAGTGGTGGTCGTATTTGGTACTGCCAAGCTTAAAAATGCAGGTAAAGATTTAGGCGGTGCGGTGAAGGGTTTTAAAGAAGCGGTCAAAGATGAAGAACCCGAGAATGCTCGCAAAAATCATGTGCTTAGCCATGAAAATAGTACGCCAGCTGCAAGTAATGATTTAAATACGCGTGTAGGTAATCAGGCTGATGATATGGAAATCAGCCCTATTTCCACTGATGACCAGCCTAAAGTATGAAGCGCGCCGCTTATAAATAGCGGCACTAAGTAGTCTATTAATATATGTGACTGTTATGTTTGATATTGGGTTTTCCGAATTACTCTTGTTTGGCGTCATTGCTTTAATCGTATTGGGCCCAGAAAAACTGCCGCAAGCCGCACGTACCGCTGGGCAATGGTATGCCAAACTGCGCCGTACAGTATCCACTCTACAATCTGAAATAGAAGCTGAGCTTGATCTAGCTGAAACACGTCAACAAATGCAAAATGAACTTGCGAAAATCCGTCAGACCGAGTCGGATATGAAGCGCGAATTAGCAGAAATGCGTGGCAGTATGCAAAAGTTTGAGCAGTCACAGAACCAAAGCCTAGACGCTTCACATCAGTCAATCACCCCTTATGCTAAAGACCATCAACAGAATACTACCTCCTCGTTCATTAAACAGGAGGCGGATCAGTGAGCCTATTTAAACGGCAAAAAAGTCGACAAGAAAAAATAACAGATATAGAGTTTGAGGCGCCAACAGATACAACACAGAATAGTGAGTCTGGAGATACGTTAGGTACGCTTGGCGATATGCCTATTACCGGACATTTAATCGAGCTGCGTACGCACTTAATAAGAATATGCGTGGTCGTCTTAATTATATTCTTAGTATTGGTGGGATTTTCACGCGAGCTTTATAATCTTTTATCAGACCCATTAGTGGCGCAGTTACCCATCAATTCGACCATGATTGCCACTGATATAACGTCAAACTTTATGGCACCCATTCGCTTAACGATATTCGTCGCCGCATTTTTAGCAATGCCTTATATCCTGTATCAAATTTGGTCATTTGTAGCTTCCGGCTTATATAAAAAAGAGAAGAAAATTGCCATTCCTGTACTGCTATCTTCGATATTTCTATTTTATGCTGGTGTTGCTTTTTCCTACTTTGTCGTACTCAAAGGGGTATTGAAATTTTTTATTATGTTCGCTCCGCAGAACGTTATACCAATGACCGATATTGACAGTTATCTGAGCTTTGCACTCAAATTGTTTATGGTGTTTGGACTGACTTTTGAGATTCCAGTGGTCACCTTACTACTGATAATGGCCGGAATCGTTTCTACTCAGAGTCTAGAAGATAAGCGTCGTTATATTATAGTCGGCTGTTTTGGGATTGCCGCGGTAGTGACACCGCCTGATGGCGTATCAATGCTGTTACTAGCGATTCCTATGTGGCTACTGTTTGAGCTGGGTTTACTCTTAGCAAAAATATTAATTAAAAGTGAACGAAATAACGATTTAGTCTCAGGGAATGAAACATTAGAAAGTACCTAGCAATAGAAAGTACCTAGCAATAGAAAGTAGCCAGCAATACCTTAAACACGCCAAGTACCTCTCTTTGATAGCTGACTCACTGGCTAAGATAAGCAAATCAAATGGACGACACCAAACTTACTATTCTTTAGATGCTTACTCTAGACTTTCAGTAGATTATGCAAGTTTACTAAAAACACTTGTTTAATGGACACTCGCTGGTAGTGGGGCTTAGATTTTATTATCTAGTTCTCTGATTCAAATAGATTGGTCTCTGATATCTCCCGAGAACTTCAATATTAATAAGTCGAGACGGGTTCTTCTGTTTCACCACTATTTAACACTTCAGAATCATTACTACGGTTAATACCTACATCGTCATTTGACATATCTTCGCTGACTATCGCACCATCCTCGGAAACTGCCCCAGTATTCTCAGGCATATCATTACTTGGCAGAATAGCACTTTCCTCTCGGTTACTATGCATGGGCTCACTGGAAATAGCTATCTCAGCTGCTGCTTCTTGCTCTGATGTTTGTGAGTCAACCTCTAGAGCTGAACCTTCCATCGTTGATTCGTCTTTTTTATCACAAGCACTTAATGTTAATGCCGATGTTGCTAGTATGACAAATAGCCATTTTCTACGGGTGGTGTTTGATTTCTTATTGTCAGGGGATAGTTGGATTATGGTAGCAGTTTTTAGAGTTTTATTTATCATATTCATAATGCTCTCAGCTCTCTAGCCTAATTAGTTGGTAATAACCTTTAAAGTTATGCCGTTAGATAAAATGCTAATCAGTAAGGTTTAATTAATATCATAGGACTATACTAACAATTAAGGGTAGCTACCTTATCAGTTACAGCACAATTATGTTAAAAATTCGTAACTACCTGTCAATGAGTCATGTCTTATGGTTGGCTGAATATAAGTAAGCGCTGATTACCTAAAATAAATAAAGTAATAGAGCAAATGATAATTTATTGAGTAGGCTTCCGCACTTAACGCACTCTGAGGTCTTAATCTACTGCTTCATAAGAAAATGCTTACATGCAAAAATTCCGCATAAATGCTGGCTTGAAGCCATTATTAGTCTCGATAAATCGGCATAAATTTGGCTAAGACTTGAGACGTAAATATCAAAAAAAAATCATTAATGTTAGAATGGTTTTAAGCTCTACTTCAGTCAGTTTACTTTAAATTTCTAGGTCACTCTTAATGATGACTTAAGCCGATCAAATAAGGTCAGATATATGCTAATCACAGAGCTGGGATATTTTGCTTTGCTGGTAGCCTTTGTGCTCGCCATATTGCAAGTGATATTACCTACATGGGGTGTATTAAATAACAATGTTGCTATGCAACGTTTAGCGCCTAGTCTAGCTTGGGCACAATTCTCTATGATGATGCTGTCATTCGTAGGATTGATGGCAGGGTTTTATTACAATGACTTTAGTCTGGAATATGTGACCCAACACTCTAATAGCTTACTACCTTGGTATTACCGAGTATCAGCGACTTGGGGTGGCCACGAAGGCTCGTTATTGTTATGGATGACTATTCTGGCGACTTGGGCAGCATTAGTCTCTTTATTTAGCCGCGGTTTACCATTATCTATGCGTGCGCGGGTGTTGGTTATTATGGCTGGCGTGCAGACGATGATGTTATCGATGCTTATTTTCACCTCATCGCCGTTTAATCGCACCTTGCCTTATCTAATGGTCGATGGTGTAGACCTAAATCCAGTACTACAAGATCCTGGATTAATCATTCACCCGCCAATGCTATATATGGGTTATGTTGGCATGGTCGTGCCTTTTGCTTTTTGTATGGCAGCATTGTGGGCAGGGAGGCTGGATGCAGTATGGGCACGCTGGTCGCGGCCTTGGACTCAGGCGGCTTGGGGTTTTTTAACGCTAGGCATCGCTCTGGGTTCTTGGTGGGCTTATTATGAGCTTGGCTGGGGTGGCTGGTGGTTTTGGGATCCAGTGGAGAATGCTTCTTTGATGCCATGGCTGGCGGGTACGGCATTATTGCATTCATTGGCTGTCACTGAAAAGCGTGGTGTCTTTAAGGCATGGACCATTATGCTGGCCATCTTTACCTTTGCGCTAAGTTTGCTAGGTACCTTCCTTGTGCGTTCTGGCGTCATTACCTCTGTGCATTCATTTGCAGCTGATCCAACCCGAGGCCTCGTTATTTTAGTTATTTTAGCGATAGTCATCGGCGGTGGATTAATTATGTTTGCGCTGCGTGGCTGGCAGTTGACTGTTGAAAGTCAATATCGCGCGATATCGCGTGAGTCTTTTTTAGTCATCAATAACGCCATTATCTTAATAGCGACTTTAGTCGTCCTACTTGGTACCTTATATCCTATCATTGCTGATGCCTTTAATTTAGGCCAAGTCTCCGTTGGTGCGCCTTATTTTAATGCTTTATTTGTACCGCTAACGTGGTTATTAATGCTTGCGATGGGCATGGGCTCGAATATTCGTTGGAAGAAGGACAGTCGACCTTTACTTGGACCGGCACTGATTATCGGTATTAGCAGTGCTGTTTTGGGTGCAATTATCAGCTATTTCGTGTATCCAGTAGCAATGTTTAATATCGCGGTGACTGTCGCGTTGAGTCTATGGGTATTGGCATGGATGTTCATCGATATTAAAGATAAGACTAAAAACGCTAAAACTCGACTGGCTGGTATTAAACGTCTGAAAAGTAGTTATTGGGGCATGCAGACCGCCCACGTAGGCGTATTAATCGCCGCGATAGGTGTGGCATTTACCTCTAGTATGAGTATTGAAACCGATGTGGCGATGGGTATCGGCGACAGCGTTCATGTTCAAGGTTATGATTTTGAGATTAAAAGTTTTACAGAGGTCAAAGGCAGTAACTATGATGCGACCGAAGCCGAAGTCTTAGTCAGTAAAGAGGGTCAATCGGTTACGACATTGCGGCCACAAAAACGTACTTACGTGGTGAGTATGATGCCGATGACCGAAGCTGCAATTGATGACCGACTAAGCCGAGATCTATATGTCGCGTTAGGTGAACCTATCGCTGAAGACAGTAATCAGTGGGCCATCCGCATCTATGTCAAACCACTTATCCGTTGGATTTGGCTGGGTTCTATTATCATGGTACTCGGTGTAGTGATATCGATGTTAGATCCTCGTTATCGCATCAAACCTAGGAAGTATTCCAAAATTTTAGAAGATGATCTTGACTATGGTATCTATGAAGACAGGCCTATAGATATAAAGACTGGGGTAAAATTAGTTAATAGTTCAGTTACTCAGTCAGTAGAGGAGCGCTAAGGTTATGGAAAGTAAACAACTTAAACTGTGGTTTTTGATTCCGCTTATCGTGTTTATTGGTTTCATTATTATGCTTTTTTTTAGACTGGGTAAACCGACGGAAATCGTGACCAATACAGCACTCGAACGTCCAGTACCAACTTTTGAGTTGCCACTATTGTCTGATACCAGTCTCATGGTGACAGACTCACAAATGCCAACATCTCCTTATTTAATCAATATTTGGGGTTCATGGTGTCCGACTTGTGTGTATGAACATCCTTTCTTTTTAGAATTAAAGAAGCGTGGTGTCCATACGGTCGGTGTGAACTATAAAGACGAGATTGGTGATGCGCTTAATTACCTTAATGAGCTTGGCGATCCGTATTTGATGTCTGTGCAAGACTATTCTGGTCAGTTCGCCTTGGATTTAGGTTTGACTGGTGCCCCTGAGACTTTCGTTGTCGATAGCAAGGGCATTATTCGTCAGCATATCGTTGGTGAAGTAAACGAAGAAAATTGGCAAAGTCGGATTAACCCTTGTTTAAAACTTCTACAACAAGAGGCTACTGGTGAAAAAATAGCATCTACCCAAGTTGAAGAGGTTTGCCAATGAACGCTAACACCTCATTATTTTACAGACTAGTGTTAATCCCAGTTTTTGTGCTTTTTACCTTATTAATAGGAGCGACAAACCTGAGTCATGCGGCTATCGAAGTTTACGACTTTGATTCAAAACGGCAAGAAGCGCAGTACCGCGGCCTAATTGATGAGTTTCGTTGCCCGAAATGCCAAAATCAAAATCTGGCAGGTTCTGATGCACCTATCGCCCAGGATTTAAAGCAAAAAACTTATGATATGGTAAAAGATGGTCGCTCGGACGCTGAGATTCGTCAGTATATGCAAGAGCGGTATGGCGATTTTATTAGTTATAGTCCACCAGTACGTCCATCTACATGGATACTTTGGTTCTTTCCACCCCTGTTATTAATCTTAATACTGGGCGGCTGGTTTTGGCGCAATCATACTCGTGGTAAAGCTCCTAATAAAGCTCCTAGTAAACGCCCTATTATGCCGAATACAGATATAAGTAGTTCACTAACAGTTAAAGAGCAAGCAGCGTTAGATAGGCTGTTAGCAAGTCGGGAAGAATCAGGTAAGACAACGACAGAGGCAACGATAGACGAAGCTAACCTAACTGAGACTAAGCCCTCTAATCTTAAAACGACGAAACCCAAACCTAATGGGCAAACACGCGATAAAGGAGATTCCTTATGACTGTGTTTTCTACTCTTGTCATATTTATTATTTTTAGCCTATTAGTTGCTCTATTAGCCGCATTGATAGTCATCGTACCGTGGTTGCGCTCAAGTAGAGAGGCGCCTGATCCTGTAGACAATCGGCTCATTGATCTAAATATCGATGTGTATAAGTCCAGATTGCGTGAGCTCGCTGCTGATAAGGCAATAGGTACTATAGATGATGTTCAATATATAGACCAAAAAACAGAACTTGAGCGCCAGTTATTAGATGCTGAACAAATCGCAACACCTATGCAATTGCCTAGTCTCAAAGGTCAGTTGGCACTGATAGTCTGTGTGCCAGTATTGGCGATATGTGCTTATGTGCTTTTCAGCGATCGTAGTGATGTGTTTGACTTATGGCGTGCGCAGGATAGGGTGGGTGAAGTATCAGAGGAGCTGCTTTCCGGCAAGATTGAAGTACTACCAGAGTGGGCTTTTGAAGATGGTGCAGGGCTGTTCACGACCATTCAGACCAATGTCCATCGTAATGCTGATGATTCTTACCGCTGGATGGTATTGTCGGAAATATTTTTATCTTTTGAAGAGCCTGAATCCGCTTTAGAAGCCCTGTCGAGAGCTTATAGGCTGTCCCCTGATGATAAAAATATTGCGGCAGAGTATGCGCAGTTAAGCTTTTTAGCAAATGGCGGTAGTCTTGATGTCGAGACCCGCCGAGTCTTGGAGGACATCTTGAAAGGCGATCCTGAGAACGAGGCAGCACAGATGTTGATGGCAAGGGGCGAGGCGAAAGCAGGTAACTATGAGCAGGCACAAGGCTGGATAGCTAAAATGCGTCAGCGTATGGAACAAAATCCAGGCGATGACATGCATGCGCTTACTGGCTTGGACGAGTTAACAGCCAATATTGTCAGGCAACAAGCGCAAGCTGCTGAAGGTGTCGATGTATCTGTCACTGTAAATGCTAAGTTACTACCTTTGATAACCGCTGATGATGTGTTGTTTGTCGCTATTCGCGCCGCTGCAGGTGGGCCGCCCTATGCGGCAAAACGAATACCGATTAGCAATTTAAAGCAAGGCAATATCAGTTTAAGCCTAAGTAATCTAGACGCGATGATGGCTGATAGAACTTTACAACCTGCTCGCGCATCAGGTGAGCAGCTGGTTGTGACTGCGCGCATTAGCCATTCTGGTAATGCTATTTCCGCATCTGGTGATTTATCCTCTAATCCAGTTTTGCTAAAAAGTGACCAGCAACAAGTAAATATTGAAATCAATCAGCAAGTACCTTAAGTTCTAAAGCTAACTGCTATTGTTAATTAGAAATTTTTTAATCTTTGAAAGCCCCGACAATCTCGGGGCTTTTCTGTATGTAAGATAGTATGAAAATTCAGGAAATAATAAAGCTTGGTATGCCTTATAACACCTGATTTGCTCTTATATTAAAAGGCTTATTGAAATTAAGAATTTGTTCTACAGTTTTAGGCTGAACTAAGCTTATTCCTTACTAAAAATAGGATTTTTATGTTATCATTATCTTTAGTGAGGATATAAACAACTTTCAGTTTTAGTTTATCTATATCAAGCAATAGCTAGGTTAAAAATTAATACACAGTACACCTATAAAAACAACTTATCACCCATTTTAAAATAAAAATAATGGCTGGTTTAGTCTTATAATTCTTATGAAAACTGCTTTGAATATTACTGTTTTACTACTTGTTAGCCAGCGTGAATATATTTAGAGGTGACCTATGCAACCTGAACAACCATTACAAACCCAACAGCAACCAGTTAGACGCGAGTGGCTCAGTGCTCTAATCATGGCTTTTGTTGCCTTGCCATTTATAGCCCTTTTATTCCTTTGCGCTTACGGTTTCATCATTTGGTTCGGTCAAATGCTGTTCTGGGGACCCCCTTCTTAAGTCTATTAACTAGCGTCCCGTCAGTAACTAATATTGTCCAATCGCTAATCTCTATTATTTTCACGCAAAAAGTGGACAAATAACCGCCCAAATTATATGAAATCTAAATGGCTATGAAATACAGTAAGGAATCATCATGAAAGCAATCATGAATGCAATCAAAAGCCTATTTAACTGGCTGCGTCGTCTTCTTTTTAAACCTTCTGCAAAAATCGGATTGGGTCTTCTCGTCATCATAGGCTTTGCGGGCGGAGTTTGGTTCTGGGCAGGGTTTAATGCTGGCATGCAAGCAACCAACACCGAAGAGTTCTGTACTTCTTGTCATACTATGGGTGATAACATGTTACCCGAGCTCAAGAAAACTGTGCATTTTAAAAACCGTACTGGCGTTAGGGCAGAGTGTTCAGATTGTCACGTACCCCATGACTTTACGGCTAAAGTTGCGCGTAAAATGCAAGCCTCACGTGAAGTACTGTCACAACTAATGGGTGACATTGGTACGCGAGAAAAATTTCTTGATCATCGTGTGGTATTAGCACAACGTGAGTGGGGCCGCTTCAAAGCTAACGATTCTAAAGAGTGTCGCACTTGCCATGATTACGACAGCATGGATTTTGATAAAATGCGTGTCACCTCACAAATGATTATGCGTAGTGCGGCTGAACGTGATGCCAGCTGTCTTGATTGTCACAAAGGGATTGCGCACGAGTTACCAAATACTGAAGGTATGCACAATCCAGCATTTGATTCGCTATTGTCTGAAGCAAGAAGTACCAAAATTAAAGATGGTCAAAACTATTACAACATTGTACCGCAAGATTTATATACCTCAGATGATAGAAAGACTAAAGCAGGTAGTATAGAAATTGCTGCACCCGTTAAAGTATTGGCGCACAAAGATGGTGGAGTACAAATTGAGCTGGATATGTGGCGCAAAAACAAAGGCTTTGGTCGCGTATGGTATACCAACTTTGGTCTAAATATTCCTGATGCCATTATCGAAAAAGACTTAGCTAGTGATGAGAGTTTAATTACAAAAGGCGAGCTGAAAGAAGATCCACTCACTGGTCTTGAATGGCAAAAAGTGAAGGCTCAGTTCTGGGTTGCCGAAGGAGGCCTCATGGAGAGTATCGAGCCAGCTTGGGACATTGCTAGCCAGACGTATAGTGATAGCTGTAGTACTTGCCACCGTCAACCAGATCCAAGTGGACACGATGCCAACCAATGGCCAGGCCTATTTAGTGGAATGGTAGGGTTTACTAACTTAGACAATGATAGTGCAGCTATGGTCTTAAAATATCTACAACTGCACTCATCAGACTTTAGAAAGAACCCTCAAGGTAGTGGTTCGCCTGAAAATACGTTCCAAGGTGCTAGACCGTAACTAGAGAAAACAATTAGAGAGACATATTATGAAAAACATCAATCGCAGACGCTTTCTCAAGTCACTAGCTGCTTTAACGGGTACCGCCTTGTTACCGACGTCACTACTTGCCGATAACAGTATCGTTACTGGTAAGACTGGGAAAAAGCCTGATTTGAGTGGCTGGAAAATGTCCGGTGCTCATTGGGGTGCTTTCCGTGCCAATGTTCAGGGTGACAAACTCGTTGAAGTGCAGCCCTTTGAGTTTGATCAGTTCCCGACCGATATTTTGCAGGGGGTACCTGGGATTATTTATAGCCCATCACGGGTACGTTATCCTATGGTTCGGGTTGACTGGTATAAAAACCGTCATAAAAGTGATACTACACAGCGCGGTGATAACCGTTTCGTACGCGTCGGTTGGGATGCTGCTTTAGACATGGTCTATGAAGAGCTTGAGCGTATTCAAAAGGACTATGGTCCTTGGGCGTTGCATACGGCTAACGTCGGCTGGCGGTCAGTAGGACAGATCCACAGTTGTGGTAACCATATGCTACGCGCTGTGGCGATGCACGGCCGTAGCGTAGGTACAGCAGGGGATTATTCAACGGGTGCCGGTCAAGTTATTATGCCTTACGTGTTAGGTTCGACTGAGGTGTATTCACAAGGTACATCATGGCCGCTGATTTTAGAAAATTCAAAAGTCATCGTTATGTGGGCGAATGACCCAGTCAAAAACTTACAAGTTGGCTGGAATACAGAAACTCATGAATCTTATGAGTACTTAGAAAAGTTACGTACTAAAGTTAGAAATAAAGAGATTGAGGTTATCTGTATTGACCCGGTCAAAAGTAAAACTCAGAACTATCTAGAGTGTGATCATCAATATGTTAACCCGCATACTGATGTGGCGTTTATGCTGGCTATTGCGCATACGCTATATACCGAAAAGCTTTATGATAAAAAATTCATTGATGTCTATACTCTCGGCTTCGAAGAGTTTATTCCTTATGTGATGGGGAAAACTGAAGATAAAATTGAGAGAACCCCAGAGTGGGCAGAAAAGATTTGTGGTATCAAAGCGGACCGTATCCGTGAGCTTACCCGCAAAATGGCAAAGAACCGTACCCAGCTTATTTTCGGATGGGCGATTCAGCGTCAACAACATGGTGAGCAACCTTATTGGATGGGAGCGATTATCGCTGCTATGCTTGGTCAGTTTGGTCAGCCGGGTGGGGGCATTAGTTATTCGCATCACTATAGCTCATCGGGTGTACCAGCTTCAGGTGCTTCTATGCCTGGTGCGTTCCCACTAAACCTTGATACGGGCCGTAAGCCTAAGCACGATAACGAAGACTTTAATGGGTATAGCTCTGTCATACCAGTCGCGCGTGCTATCGATTGCTTACTTGAGCCGGGTAAAGTGATTGATTTTAATGGTCACAAAGTTACCCTTCCGCCTTATAAAATGGGTATTTTTTCAGGCTGTAACCAATGGCATCGCCATCAGCAGCGCAATCGAATGAAGGAGGCGTACCGCAAAGTTGAGACAGTCGTTGCGGTCGACTATAACTGGACGGCTACCTGTCGTTTTGCTGACATTGTACTGCCCGCATGTACGCCTTATGAGCGTAATGATATTGATGCTTACGGCACCTATAGTAATCGTGGCGTTATTGCCATGCACAAGCTGATTGACCCGCTTTATCATTCTAAATCAGACTTTGATATTTGGTATGAATTAACTAAGCGCATGAATCGTGAAATCGAATACAGCCGTAATATGAATGAGATGCAGTGGATTGAGCAAATCTACGAAGAGTGCCGTGCTGATAACTTGAAAAAAGAGTTTTTTATGCCGGAATTTGCTGAATTTTGGAAAAAAGGCTACGTGCTATTCCCAGAGGGTGAAAACTGGACAAGACATGCTGATTTCCTTGAAGATCCTGAAGTCAATGCACTTGGTACACCATCAGGTTTTATTGAGATAAGTAGCCGAAAAATTGCCAGTTATGGTTATGATGACTGCAAAGGCCATCCTACTTGGATGGAGAAAATCGAGCGCTCACACGGTGGTCCTGGTTCAGATAAGCATCCACTATGGCTACAATCAGTGCACCCAGATACCCGTCTACATTCACAAACCTGTGAGTCTGAAGAGCGTCGTGCAACCTATACGGTGCAAGGTCGTGAACCTTGCTATATGGGACCTGAAGATGCAAAAGCTCGTGGTATCAAAGATGGTGACATTGTGCGCGTTTTTAATGATCGCGGTCAGTTGTTGGCAGGTGCGGTAATTTCTGATAACTTCCCACCTGGTATCATTCGTATACAAGAGGGTGCATGGTATGGACCTACTGGCCCTGAAATCGGTGCGCTAGATACCTATGGTGACCCTAATACGTTAACCATTGATATCGGTACCTCAAGTCTTGCACAAGCGCCTAGTGCCAATACTTGTATCGTCGAGATGGAGAAATTTGTTGGTAAAGCACCAGCAGTGACTGCTTTCGGTGGTCCAAAGTATGTCAATCCAGATGGTAGTATTGCTGCATTATCCCAAATGGGTTAGTTTAGTTTGGAATAGTAAGTGATAAAAAGTGCCTTTGTAAGCCGTATGCGATGTAAATAGCATGTGTGATTTACAAAGGCATTTATTTATATAGACGATCTGTTCTAATGTGGTACTCAATGCCACTATCTTATAAAAATAAAACTGCTATTTAATAAATGTGTTAATTAATAAAAGCAGCCGCTAATAACACCTAAAAATATTTTAAGTTGGATATAAAATGAACATAACTGAAGATAAAATGAATATCATTGAAGAATGGCAAGCTGCTAATCCGGCACGTTCTGCACTTTATCGTTGGTTTGCAGATATTTTCGCGCGTGAGCTTACCTCAGCGACCTTAGATGAGTGGCAACAGAATAAAGCTTACGATAGTATTCACAAGGTATTTGTTAGTCTCGGACTTGAGCAATATAGCAATCGCGTCAAAGCCGCCATTGATAACTTGCAGCAATTCCCTAAAGAGCATCGTGCCATTGAGCTTGCCGCAGATTTTGCGCAGATATTCTTACTCAGTGGTGATGATAGTGCACCGCCTTACGCTTCTTATTATCTGAGCAGCGATAAACATCTTTATGGCAAACCTGCTGCTCATATGATGCGTTTTCTTGATAGCCAGCAATTAAGCCTACATCCTGAGTTTCGTGAGCCAAATGACCATTTAAGTGTCTATTTTATCGTTATGAGCTTATGGATTAATAAAACTATTGAGCAGCAGCTTGATATGCTCAACACGGCACAAGAACAAATCGATTTTCTTGATAGTGCTTTACTCAATTGGCTACCGCAGTTCACTGCATATTGTCAAAAGATTAACGTGAAAACAGATATTTATCCTGCACTTGCTGCTTTGGTAGAGCAGTTTGTTATAGAAGACAGAGCGGCATTAGAGAGCATAGTGAGTTAGTGATTGGCTAGTTTGCCCATAATGGGTGTCTTAAATAAATACGTGACAGTCTTAACCTGCGTAACATTAATTTTGGGTGGTGTATCAAAAAGTATGCTGATTAGTTTTTGAACAATTTTTGAAGCCTTGAAAGCCCTATAGAATCAGAAAACCTAGCATAGATTTCTCATTGACTTTTATCGCCAGCATACTTTTTAGAACACCACCCCTAATTTTGTATAGCATTAAGTATAAGTGAGTATAAAGCCAATGATTACCCTTGAACAACTTCAGCAGTCTATAACCCAGCGTATTCAAAGCTATAATCAAGATGACTTTCCTATAGTAAAAAGAGCAACGCAAACGTGTGCCCTGCTAGACAGTCAAAATCACATACTTGCGCAAGAGATAGTATCGCCTTTTACGATTCCCAGAAATAACCTATCAGCGATGGATGGCTACAGTGTTGCTGCTGGTAGTGACCTTAGCAAAAATGGAACTATCGATATTATAGGTGAGTCGCAAGCAGGTAAACCGTTCACTGGCAATCTACAAGTTGGACAAGGTATACGTATCTTTACCGGTGCGGTAGTTCCTGACAGCTGTGATACGGTCATCATGCAAGAAAACACCAATTTTTTAGATATTAGAGAGTCACTTGATAAATCAAAGACCTATGCAATCACCTTATCTCAAACCGTTGTAGTCGATGAGCATATTCGCAAACAAGGTGAAGAGATTGAATCAGGTGAGGTGGTATTAACTGCAGGTAAACGTTTGAACCCTGCTGATATTAGCTTGCTTGCCAATTTGGGCGTTGATAAAGTCGACATCTATAAACCCTTAGTCGTTGGGCTATTGGCTACTGGTGATGAGTTGGTTGCTTTAGGTGAGCCAATCAATAACTTGGCACAGATTTATAATTCTAATACGCCAACACTTAAAAGTATGTTGTCTGGCTTGCCAGTGATTATTCATGACTATGGCATTATCCCTGATGATTTGGATAGGACGACTGCTGCCGTTACTGAAGCCATGCATGACTGCGATGTGCTGATTTCTACCGCTGGGGTTTCAGTAGGCGACTATGATTTTTTAACCACCGTCATTGAAAAATTAGGGCAAATAAACCACTATAAAGTAGCCATGAAACCAGGCAAGCCTTTTGTGTTTGGTGAGTTAAGTAAAGACCTTGATAAGCCCGTATTATATTTTGGCTTACCGGGTAATCCTTTATCTACTGTGGTTGGCACTTTACAGTTAGTTATTCCGGCGCTATGGCGTCTATCAGGCGTACGCACTAATGATTTACCGATGACCTTAAAGGTGCGAGCAACTCTACAAGGTAATATTAAGAAGTCAGTAGGTCGCAAAGATTTTCAACGCGGTGTCTTGTCGCAGGATGATAATGGTAACTTACAAGTGATCAGTTTTGCCAACCAGCAGTCTCATCGTATTAAACAGCTCAGTAATGCTAATAGTTTGATTGTGCTAGCCCAAGAATCCGGCAATGTCGTAGCAGGGGAAAAGGTAGAGGTGCAGTTATTTCCTTGGTCATAACTTTCCTTCTCTTCCTTGTCTATAGTATAGCTTGTCAAATATGAAACTAGTAACGCAGTCAACTAGAGAAAGCAGTTAAATCAACTTTCCGCTGCTTATCCCTATAAGTCTTAATATCAACTGTTTTAGTGTTAGATATAAGACTTGTAGGGTTACTAGCTATCTAACGTTAGTTTGTTACAATGACTATTCATCATAACAAGTTTTAAATAATAAAAAATATTGATTCATAACCTGAGGCAACGCTTAAAAGTCCACAACATATTCAAAACTAACGGTAATACATTATGTCCTATCACGCCCCCACAATAGGGAATGCACAACTGTATTCACCTGTGGCAATATCTGTTATCCATGACGGTAAAAAACTTTCTATCATCGATGCCACTGTTGATAATCTGCCCCTTGATTCGTCCCTTCCTATTAATACTAGCCATCAACCACTGACAGATGGTTTTGCACGACGTCTGACTTACTTGCGTCTATCCATTACCGACTTCTGTAATTTCCGCTGCGAGTACTGCCTGCCAGATGGCTATCAAGGCAAGCCTCCGCAAAATGAGCTGAGTGTCACTGAAATTGCTACGTTAATCCGCGGATTTGCCGAAGTTGGCACCAAAAAAGTCAGGATTACAGGCGGTGAACCCTCAATACGCCGTGATGTGGTAGAAATTATTAAAACCGTCAAAAACACCAAAGGCATTGAAACCGTTGCCATGACCAGTAATGGTTATAAACTTGGTAAGCATTTAGCAGCTTGGCATACGGCTGGACTGAATCAACTCAATATCAGTATGGACAGCTTTAATGCGGCGACTTTCCATAAGATGACCGGTTTTGATATGTTGCCGCAGCTCTTAGCGGATATGGATACTTTACTTGCGACCACAGACATTAAGCTAAAGATAAACAGTATATTAATGGCAGAGACCGCCTTTGAAAATCTGATGAATGCTATTGAATATATCAAAGACAGAGCCGTTACCTATAGATTTATTGAATTTATGCAGACCAGTGACAACAGCGACTTATTTTTTGCGCAGCATGCACAGTCAGACATTATTACCAATTATTTATTAAAAAATGGCTGGCAAACCCATGTACGTGGCAGCAACGATGGTCCAGCGATAGAATATAGCCATCCAGATTATAAAGGTCGTATCGGTATGATTGCCCCTTACGCTGCTCATTTTTGTGATAGCTGCAATCGTTTGCGGGTCAGCAGTCAAGGTAAGGTACATCTGTGTTTATTTGACCAAGGTAACTACGATATTCGTCAGCACCTAGAGCAAGACGATGTTGCAGGGCTTGTGAACACCCTACATAGCTTTATGCCAATCAAACCTGAGCATCATCACCTTCATGAGTCTAACAGCGGCATGATGAATAATTTGTCGATGATTGGCGGATAGAATCAACCATATATTAATAATCAAATTTTTCATTTTTTATAACAAGCATAGTTATTAAGGATTATTCATGAGTAAACTGCAAGCACCCTTTACCCCGCTTAATATTGCCATCTTAACGGTTTCTGACAGTCGTACTCTTGCAGAAGATACCTCAGGGCAGTATTTGGTCGACCAACTGACCGCAGCAGGGCACCAACTGGCGGATCGTCAGTTGATCATTGATGACATTTATAAAATCAGAGCCGTCATCAGTGGCTGGATTGCTGACCCTGATGTGCACGCAGTTATCACCACGGGCGGTACGGGTTTTTATATCCGTGACAGCATGCCAGAAGCAGTTGGCGTATTATTTGATAAGTCAGTTGATGGTTTTGGTGAGATGTTCCGCTTAATTTCAAAAGACGATATCGGCATGTCGACGATTCAATCTCGCGCCGTCGCTGGTATGGCAAATGGTACAGGCATTTTTTGCTTACCCGGCTCATCAGGTGCTTGCCGCACTGCTTGGGAAGGTATCTTACAAGAGCAGCTCGATAGCCGTACACGTCCGTGTAATTTTGTGCCACATTTTATGCGTACCAACCCGGGTCATGAGTAATTCATGGTTGAAGTTGGGAATAGCTTAATCGAAGTAAACAGATTCAATCGCTTAGCAGGCATTGTGATTTTGGCAGGCGGCGCATCCAAACGTATGGGAACGCCAAAAGCTGAGCTTATCTTACCGACAGGTGATTGAATTATTAAGTATTCTCTAAACTGACTCCTCTATTTACGCCGGAACATTATTTAAATGGTGCTAGTTTGTTTGGATGCTGCACAGTTGAGCTTAAGCCATCATTTTCGGCATAGTCCATTCACTCTTCAGTACATAGCACTAAACACTTTGCCGTCCAAACTCTCTTAAAAATGTATCAACGGTTGCTGCCATAGGGCTGTCATTAGACATAGGTATGTGTTTATGGGCAATTTGTCGTGATTGAGGTAATACAAATGTCGCGCCGTTGCTATATTCTTGACATACTTTTGGATATGTTTGCTGCCAAGAGGGATAGGTAACGGTTTCTACTTTATCTCTCATGTCTGAAAAGCCAACCCTTCGAGCGGTTGACCCCTGCCGTCAAATCCGTACAGTTAAACTTGGGAGATTTTAGTTACGCAGCCTGACGGTAAAAGTCAAACCACACCTGCCTTGGCGATCGATAGCCTAAACCCTTTTGAATCCTAGTTTGGTTGTAATACAGCTCGATATATTGTGTGATCTCATTGGTCGCTGTAAACCTTGTTTTATAGTCCTGATGGTATACAAGCTCATTCTTCAATATGCCCAAGAAACTCTCTATTGGCGCATTGTCAAAGCAATTACCTTTACCACTCATTGAGCCTTTAAAATGATGCTGCTTGATGATTTTGTGATAGGCATGACTGCAATACTGGCTGCCTCTGTCAGAATGCACAATCAGTCCTTGGCTGGGTCGTTTATTCTTAATTGCCATATTCAATGCATGACAGACTAAATCGGCGGTCATGCGCTTATTGATAGCGTAGCCAACCAGCTCTTTGGTGTAGAGATCTTTAACACCTGCTAGGTATAGCCAACCCTCAGCAGTCCAGATATAAGTGATGTCACTGACCCAAGACTCATTGGGGCACTTAGCATCGAACTGCTGCTCCAGCATGTTTGGATAAACAAGCTTGTTATGATTGGAGTTGGTAGTGACTTTAAAACGTTTGTGACGACGGCATTTGATGCCATGCTCTTCTTTAACGCTTCTAATCATATATTGGCTGATAGCATACCCTTGCGCACTTAGGTAGGCATGTAGTCGATCAACACCATAACGTTCTTTAGTTTCACTGTGAGCCGCTTTAACTAATAGCTCACAGTAGTTACGGTGTATCTGCTGTTCACTAATCTCACGATTTATCCAGTCGTAGTAGCTTGATGGTTTTACGTTTAATACACGACACATGCAGGTAATACTAAAAAGGTGCTGGTTGTCTTTGATAAAGACGTACTTCATCAACTGTGCTTCGCGAAGTACGCCGTGGCCTTTTTTAGTATCTCTCGTTCCTCTTCAGCCACTTTAAGCTGCCGCTTGAGTTGCTTTATCTCCTGAATAGCTGCCATAAGCTCAGGGACATACTGCTCAGTTCCTAAAAGCTTGCCTTGATTGGCTTTGTTCTGCCAGTTAGATAACGTTTGCATCGCTATGCCAAGCTGCTTTGCGGTAGCTGAAATGTTGCCATTATTGTCTGCTATCTTCTTAACGGCTTCTGCTTTAAATTCTGTGCTATAAGTTCTGGTTTTCTTGGTCATGGTAAACTCCTCATCAAGTCGTTAGCTTACCAAGTTTATTTCTACGGTTTCTTCAGCATAGCTCAATGCCTGACAGGGTTAAATTATCGTAATACCGCTTTTCAAACTCAAAGGGTGACACATAACCAATCGTGCTATGCAGTCGTATTTTATTAAACCAGTCCACCCATTCAAGGGTTGCCAGTTCAACATCATTGATACCAGTCCAGTTCTCCTTTAAATAGTCAATTACCTCAGATTTATAGAGTCCATTGACCGTTTCAGCCAGTGCATTATCGTATGAATCACCAGTCGTGCCGACAGAAGCGATGATACCAGAGTCACACATTTTGTCAGTATAGCGAATGGATAAGTACTGAACCCCTCGATCACTGTGATGAATGACATCCTTAGGGTTGTTCCTGTCTGCTATCGCCTGATTTAGCGCAGCCATAACTATATCCGTGTTCATGCGATTAGATACTTTCCAACCGACAATGCTACGGGCAAACACGTCAATAATAAAAGCGGTATATACCCAGCCGCTAGTTGTTTTTATATAGGTGAAGTCAGCTACCCATAGCTGATTAGGACGATGGGCATTAAAATTACGATTAATCAGGTCATCAGCGCATTTTTGGTCATCACGGCTATTGGTGGTGATCTTGCCCTTACCGCGCCAGATGCCTTGCATACCATACTGCTTCATTAAACGCTCTACCGTACAACGAGCCACATGAATACCATCTGCCTTCATCTGCTGCCAGACTTTACGAACACCGTAACGGCATTTACTGTCCTGCCAGATGCGTTTAATCTCGCTGTTCGTCAGGACAAGCAGATCATCAACAAAGCTATCTATCTGGCCTTAGGCGTTGCTCTTGATGGTAAAAAAGAGCTGCTTGGCATGTGGCTATCAGAGAACGAGGGCGCTAAATTCTGGCTTGGTGTTCTCACTGAGCTACAAAACCGCGGGGTTCAAGATATTCTTATTGCCTGTGTAGACGGCCTAAAAGGCTTCCCTGATGCCATTAATACGGTCTACCCTAACGCTCAGGTTCAGCTGTGTATCGTGCATATGGTGCGCTATTCGATGAAGTTCGTACCTTGGACGGACAAGAAGGCCGTAGCAGCTGATTTAAAGGCCATCTACGGTGCTGATACGCTTGAGATGGCAGAGGCCAACCTTGAGCACTTTGATGAAGTATGGGGTAAAGAGTACCCGCATGTCATCAAGTCTTGGCGCAATAACTGGGAGGGCTTAACGGTGTTCTTTGGTTATCCTAAAGACATCAGAAAAGCGATTTATACCACCAATGCTATCGAGTCGCTAAACAGTGTGATTCGTACGGCGGTGAATAAGCGTAAGGTGTTTCCCTCTGATCAGGCAGCATTCAAGGTAGTATATCTGGCAACCCAGCAGGCCTCTAAAAAGTGGTCGATACCAATCCGTAACTGGACGTCTGCTTTAAATCGCTTTATGATTATGTTTGATGATCGTATCAGTAAGCATTTAATCTAAAGGGCAGTTACACAGAATTCGGGATGGTCTCCATATAGGTCTCTCTATGAAACATCGTCTTTTAGTATGGAGATACCAACTGATGAGTTGTTAAATGACCTCAAAGTAAGTTTGGCTAACTTAGATTTAGGTGAACACAAACGTTTTTAAGCACAATAGACCTCTTGCAAGTGCGACAAGGGGCAAAGCCCCCTGTACCCCCCAAACCTATCAAAAATAAGGACTATTTGATGCACCCTATTTACGAATATACAGACGGCGATGTCTTAGATTTTACAGAATACCATCGTAGTCTAATGACAAATGGATTGATGTTAGCTGCACAGAACTACCATGCTAATAGTGAGAATAGCAACAAAGAAAAAGGTGCTTATAACGTTTCATTTCTTGCTTTGAGAGCAAAAGTAGAATCACCTGACACACATTTCTTTAATGACTTTTCTGATGAAGAGTTCGATGCTTTGATAGAGGCTATTATTCTTACTGAGCAAGCTACTGAGCAAAGAGAAATCAAAGAGAACAACCCTGATAAACAAGAGCATTATAAAAACTGTAAATCACAAACTACCGAACTGGTTAAAAGAATGGAAGTGGTTCGAGATTTTCAAAAAAGTTACGTTTAGTAGATGGCGATCTATCACTTATCCGTCAAAACATTTTCACGCAGCAAAGGGCAATCTGCTACTGCTGCTGTGGCTTATCGTGCCGGTGCAAAAATTCATTGCGACCACGAAAGGCGTGACCATGACTATTCAAAAAAACGTGATGTGATACATAGTGAGATATTTTTACCACCCAATGCCCCCAGTTGGGCAACTGACCGTCAGCAGCTTTGGAATGAGGTAGAGAGAGCCGAAAAACGCAAAAACAGTACGGTAGCAAGAGAGTTTGAGGTGGCGTTACCGAATGAACTCAATGAGCAGCAGCGTATTGCACTGGTGCAAGACTTTGAACCGCCCCTACTATATCGGAGGCAATTTTTTCGAATCAGAATGTATAATTAAAACCTATAAGATTAGGGGCTGTATAGAATTGAGGAACCATTGAAAAAAATAAGCAACGCCTTACTCTACTGTTTACCACAACAAAGAAATAAGGCATCACTTATGACTCGCACCAAGCTCAGCGATGAACTTTGGCACAAGCTATTTATTATATTGCGACAAATTAACATATATAACAAGCCCAATCTAAGACGTACCGTTGAAGGCATGCTGTACCGCATAAGAGTAGGCTGTCCATGGCGAGACTTACCTTCTTATTTCGGTCATTGGTCTAGCATATATCATCAATACCGTTACTGGCGTAAAACCGGTAAATGGCAAAAGCTCATGAAAATAATCACAGCAAACTATGATAGTGAATGGTTATTTATAGACGGTAGCGTGGTCAAAGCTCATCAGCATAGTACAGGCGCAGCCAGTCATCTTGATGAGGCCATTGGTAAAAGCGTTGCAGGTAATAGCAGCAAACTGCACTTAGTGGTCGATGCTTGTGGCAACCCTATACATGTTGAGCTGTCAGGTGGGCAAGTACATGACTCTAAGATGGCAAAGGCGTTGATATTTAGCACGATTAATAACCAGACTAAAGCGGTGATTGCAGACAGGGGCTACGATAGTAGCGATATTAGAGAGTGTATCTTCACGCACTGTGCTCAGTCAGTCATACCTGTTAAGTCGAACTCTAAAAGCTGTAACGACACACTAGATTGGTATTTGTATCGTTGCCGTCATTTGGTAGAAAACGCTTTTGCTAGATTGAAACATTTTAGGGGCATTGCCACGCGATATGATAAGCTCAAAGATAGCTATGCAGCGGCGGTAATGCTCGCTTGTGTCTTTATCTGGTTGCCCCTGATTTGAATTCTATACACACCCTAATCATTATATATCTGCTCGCATTATGTCTATAAAAAGCAAATAAACAATTAAAATACCTCAGCTATCATCCTTGCTTTAATACTCGATAAACCGTAGCCACCCCAACACCAACTGCCTTAGCGATCTCCTCTTTTGTCATGTTTTTTTGACTGTCTAATTCTCTGATACGATTGTGTTTCGTTGTATTAGGCTTCTTACCAGTGGGCTTATAGCCACTGTTAGCCAATCCCTGCTTGATACGCTCTCTACGCTTGTCGTTATCAAGCTTTGCCATCGTCGCTAATAAATCGATCAGCATATCGTTAATTACTCTTAGAATGTCGCCTGTCATACCTTCGCTAACCGTATGCGTGGTTGGCAAATCAGCCACCACTAATCGTAACCCCTTGTCTTTGATACGCTGCTTTAGAATCGCAAAATCATCTTGAGATAATCTGCTTAATCTATCCACGCTTTCAACCAACAGAATATCGCCTTCTTCAGCGTCATTGAGTAACAGAGTGAGTGCTGGTCTATCAAGCTTAGTACCACTGAAATGCTCTACGTACTCAACATGGTTATCATCATAGCTTTGGCTAAAGCTAAGCAAGTCAGACAAGGCTCTCTTAGCGTCTTGATCCTTAGTGCTGGCTCTCACATAAATACGAACGGTCATAACGCGACCTCTATTACTTAGACTTAATAATTAATGTTCATTGATAATAGCAAGATATTACTATCATTTAATTTTAGAAACAAGTCTAATGATAGCTAAGTTATCGTTTAGAAGTTTTATGTTTTAGGTATAGGCTAATGATAGGAAAAAAGCACAGCAGCCAGTCTTATAATTCAAAAGTCTGTTATAGAGGGTTCCATGCTAACAGTCTGCTTTAAGTAGTCTGTTAATAGGTTTGAAAGGTAAAATAACTGGTTTCCTTGGGGTATACCTTTAAAATAAAAAACGCCTAAACCTATCACGCTTTATTTGTATTGAATCTGCGCCGATATTCGCTAGGGGTCAAACCAACAATGCGCTTAAATATCTTACGAAACGCACTGACATCACTATAACCCACCTTCCACGCAATTTGCTCAACAGGCGTTAAAGAGAACTGTAGAAAATCTTTTGCCTCTCCGATGCGTAATCGCTGACAGTATTCCGTTGATGTCATGCCCGTCGCCTTATGGAAACGGCGCAGAAAAGTACGCTCCTCTAACTGTGCACAATTAGCTAGGGTAGATAAATCAATATCCTGTGCCTCTGTTTTTTGTAGCCAATGCTGCACCTTTAGTATGGCCGCGTCACCATGGGTGAGGTTGGGTGAGAACGCACTGTAATAGCATTGTTCACGCCTTGAGGGGTCAATTAACAATGCACGAGCGGTCTCATTCATCACTTGTGAGCCAAGAAAGCGATCTACCATTCTAAGTCCTAAATCTGTCCAAGCCATCGCGCCACCAGCGGTCACAATATCGCCGTCTTCGATAATAATGCGATCCACATCAAGATCCACATCAGAAAAGCGCTGCTTAAAATCCTCTGCATAACCCCAATGCGTAGTCGCCTTGCGCTTAGATAGTAGTCCTGTTTCGCCCAACAAAAAAGCACCGGCGCAAACAGATGACATTATCACACCTCCTGAATGATGCTCTTTTAGCCATTCAAGCCAAGGTGCTGCTGCTTGCTTTGCAGTAGGCGCCTCTAACGTGGGTGGAATGATGACGGCTTTTAATTTTCCTACACTATCGGGATTGCTCGAAAAAGTGCAGGTAGGCTGCTGCTCAGAACCCGTAATCTCCCAGTGACTGACCTGTAAAGGCAGATCGGTTGTATCTTGACGTTCGGCAGCGATTTTACTGGCCACCATCAGTAAATCAGTCAGCCCAAGGATGGCCGCCATTTGTGCTTTCTCATAGACAATTAAGCCGATTTCAATAGCATATTTTTGATTCATATGTCGTTATTAACCTCTTATGTGTCGATGTAGCCACTCGTTAGTGTAGCATAGAGCTTGTAAAATATACGCCTATACAGTCACTTTGATAAAAAAAGGAATCATCATGAGCACAAAAGCACTTATCGTTGTAGATATTCAAAATGAGTATTTTCCGCAAGGTAAATTATCACTCGTAGGTATCAATGAAGCCGCTGATAATGCAGCTTTGGTTATTGCGTCTGCTAGAGAAAAAGGCCATACCGTCATTCATATCCGCCATGAAATGCCCTCTATTGATGCGCCGATATTTACGCCTAATACCGATGGTGTAGAGATCCATGAGAAGGTAAAACCGATAGAGGGTGAAGTCGTCGTTGTGAAGCATTATGCCAATTCATTCCGTGAGACGACTCTGAAAGAGCTGTTAGATAAAGAAGGCATTAAAGAGGTGACCGTAATTGGCGCCATGAGCCACATGTGTATTGATGCAACCGTTCGCGCGGCAGTGGACTTTGGTTATACCACGACCACGATTCATGATGCTTGTGCCACGCTTGATCTTGAATTTAATGGAACGACCGTACCCGCAGCGCAGGTTCATGCCACTATTATGGCAGCCATTGAGTTTATGTATGGCGAAGTGATTGATACCCAAACCTGGATTGCACGTTAATACTGAGTGTTTAACCAAACCCTCATTAAGTCGTAAAACAGACTCATCAACAAGAATCTCATTAACAAGGTATCAAATTATGAATATAGCGAAATCGCTCACCAGTACCACGCTGTTAAGTGGCGTGATGTTGTTAACCGCATGTACCACCTTTGCCACTCCAGCGGCTAATCCTAACGCTGACAAACAGACGGCGACTAATACGGTGGAATTTCAGCAAATCCGTAATGCCACGATCAAGCTCGATTATGCTGGCACCACGTTTTTAGTCGATCCGATGCTCGCGGCTAAAAACGCTTATCCAGGGTTTGCAGATACGTTAAATAGCCAAATACGCTATCCAATGGTAGATTTGCCGGTATCTGTTGCAGAGGTACTAAAGGCTGACGCCATTATTTTAACCCATCTACATGCGGATCATTGGGACGATGCTGCACGCAACCTGGTCCCTCGTAATATGCCAATTTTTACCCAAAATGAAGCTGATGCGGCAACCGTGCGTAAAGATGGCTTTACCGATGTCAGAGTGTTGACAGAGCAAGGCGTTGTGTTTAAAGGCACTAGAATAAATAAAACCATAGGACAGCATGGCACTGATGAGATGTACAAAGTTCCAGCGCTTGCTCAGGCACTTGGTAAAACGATGGGTATTGTGTTCCAAAAGCCAAACTACAAGACCGTCTATGTGGTAGGGGATACCATTTGGAATAAAGAAGTAGAGAATGCGCTGACTCGCTACAAGCCTGATGCGGTCATCCTTAATACAGGCTATGCAAAGCTGTCTACCTTTGTCGATGACTCTATTATTATGGGTAAAGACGATGTATACCGTGCGTATCAATTCTCACCTAATGCTCAGATAATTAATGTGCACATGGATACGGTCAATCATGGCGCACTGTCGAAGGCAGAGCTGCGCCGTTTTATCGAGCAAAAACATCTGGATAAACAACGTACGCTTGTCCCTGATGATGGTCAGTACTACAAGTTCTAGTTTTTTATGGATTTGTTTTTAGAATCACTTTTGTCTAGTCGTACTTTTTGAGTATTGCTAGACATGATAAATATGGCACAACTGAGACAGCTTATGAATATTCCAAATTATTCAGGTAGCGCACCTTTCGTCCTTTCGGTGCTTGACAATGCCTTCACTGGTGTTGGTCACACGGCAGAGGACACCATTCAAGAGATGAGCTATGCTGAAGAAACCGTAGAGGTAAACTTGGTAAACTAAGCGTATTAATCGGAGCTTACCAGAAACAAGAAAACTACCTCCCAGAGCCAAATTTAAGAATGAAGCTGTCAAGAAGGTTGCGGGAGGGTATAACTAGGACTAGCTGTCAATCAGTGCCCAAGCTTATAAAACAATCTCATAATTTGTACTACGCCCTGAAGCAGCGGACTTCTCTAACATTCCTTTTTCTATCAAATCATTGATATCTCGAAGTGCGGTATCAATCGAGCACTTATTAATAGTCGCCCATTTTTTAGTGGTCAACTTGCCGTAAAAGTCACTCATCAAACTATTAAGCATCTTAATCTGTCTATCATTTAACGCATGATGTCGATGCATCTGCCAAAAGTTGGCTTTATCCATAATTTTATCGGTGGTCGCTTGAGCTGCAAGTAAAGCGTCTTTCAGCGTTTCTAAAAACCAAACCAGCCACAAAGTAATATCGCGATCGCCTTTTTGTGTACGTTCCAACACCTTATAATAATCATTGCGCCGATTTAGAATTTGCGCGGACATACTATAAAAGCGCTGAGCGCTACCATCACTTTTTGCTAGCATTCGCTCCGTGATTGCTCTTGTCAGCCGTCCATTACCATCATCGAAAGGATGCAACGTCACAAACCATAAATGCGCGATACCCGCTTTAATGACCAAATCTAAATTATCTTGCTGGCTAGACGGCATATTAAGCCACTGTAAAAAAAGATCCAACTCATCAAAAATCCTGTCTGCATGAGGAGCAACAAAATGCACTCGCTCTCGGCCATAGCCTCCTGAAACTACTTGCATAGCGCCTTGACTATCATCCCGAAGCTTGCCAACTTTAATACGATAAAGCCCGCTATAGCCTTCTGGGAACAGCGCTCGATGCCAACCGAGCAAATCTTCTAACAATAAGGGCTTTTGATAGTGGAATGTTGCATCTAGCATCATCTCAACCACTGCATCAATTTCTCGTGAGGCTGCAGGCATATTATGGTCATCAACCCCTAAATGCCGAGCAACAGAGGATATTACTTGATCTGTTTTTAAAATTTCACCTTCGATCTCAGATGTTTTAACGATTTCAAGAGTAACGGCGTCTAACTGAGCTTCAACATTTAAATCAAATCCTAGTGTCAGCAATTTTCCGAGAAGCTGACCTTGAAGCAATCGCACTTGGCTTACCAGCGGCAACAGTTTTTTATCTGACCATTGCCAATCTGTCCAATTGGGGTGTTCATGAATATAAGTAACGTGTTTCATAATAAGACCAAAACCTGCAGAAGTTAGAGGGCTATTCTCCTTATATTATGCAGAGATTAAACTTAATAAACAAGGAAAGTCATCGCCGAAATGATGAGTTAAACCTAGCCTTTTTAGTAAAAAGGACAGAAAAATTGGAGAAAATATAGGTAATTAGCTCAAAAAACCGAGGAGGGAGTGGAGGTAAAAACACTATAATTTTATAGTGCCTATTTACGAAATAAATCTAATATGATTTTAAATAACTTTGCGTTTTCGTGAAGTTAAAAATCGCTGTAGGTATTATAAATAAAGGGATGTAATATAAGATACATTTATGGGTTTTGGTTGACCTACCTTGACATGGTAGAGGTCGCTAGTTCGAATCTAGTTACGCCTACCAGATTCGAAAGCCCCAATCTTTATGATTGGGGCTTTTTTTTGCCTGTTATTTATGAGTTGCTTCTTATATTAAAGAAGTGCTTCGGTTTTTTACTAACAATTTTGTATCTAAGCTTATCTGTTGTTTGAATTATGGTGATTTTTTCAACCAAACTGTTCGTTTGAGCTATATGTCATTTATAAGCAAACAAAGCTTCATGGCAGCACAATATAGAAGTGTTACTATAGGGATTAAAGCATTAAACGCTAATATTTATAGAGATTCAATAACGATTATATAAAATTAAAAACTAAAGTTTAAGGGTAAGGGTATGGGTTTATTAGTCGATGGTAAGTGGCAAGACCAATGGTATGACACGAAATCTAGCGGTGGTCGCTTTCAGCGTGAGGACGCAGGGTTTAGAAACTGGGTGACAGCAGATGGTAGTGCAGGTCCGTCGGGGCTAGGCGGTTTTAAAGCTGAGCCCAATCGTTATCATTTATATGTGTCTTTGGCCTGTCCTTGGGCGCATCGCACCACGATTTATCGCAAGCTCAAAGGCTTAGAGGATATGATTTCGCTGTCTGTCGTGCATCCGTTTATGGGTGATAAAGGTTGGACCTTTGCAGCAGGTGAAGGCGTCATTGCTGATCCAATCCATAACGCCTCTCATGCCTATGAGATATACGTTGCAGCAAAACCAGATTATACCGGACGCGTTACGGTGCCTATTCTATGGGATAAAAAAACCAACACCATCGTCAGTAATGAGTCGTCAGAGATAATCCGTATGCTTAATTCAGCTTTTAACGAAGTTGGCGCAACAGCAGAGAACTTTTTGCCATCAGAGTTATTGGCAGAAATCGATGAAATTAATGAATTTGTCTATTCAGCGGTCAATAATGGCGTTTATAAGACAGGGTTTTCGACCACACAAGAAGCATATGAGGAAGCCGTGACTGAGCTGTTCGATGCGTTAGATAGGCTAGAGGCGCGTTTGGCAGACCAACGCTATTTGGTTGGCAATACGATAACTGAAGCGGACTGGCGCTTGTTTACGACCTTGGTGCGTTTTGATGCCGTTTACGTAGGGCACTTTAAATGTAATCTACGCCGTATCATCGATTACCCAAGTTTATGGGGCTATCTACGTGATTTATATCAGGTGCCAGGCATTGCTGAGACGGTCAATATGACTCATATCAAGCAGCATTATTATACCAGCCATGCCAATATCAACCCGACAGGTATTGTCCCTATGGGTCCTATCGTTGACTTTGATGCACCACATAATCGAGACGAGTTATAAATCTCTCTTGTTCCAATTCTCCTGACTAAAAGGACTGTTAGCAACAGAATACCATTATAAGAAACGCCCCAACTGACTTAACTCAGTTGGGGCGTTTTGTATGATAGGTCGTTAAATAAACGCACACTTAAGCATTATTTAACTGACGCGCTGCCTCGAGTGCAAAATATGTCAATATGCCATCAGCACCGGCTCGGCGAAAGCCAATCAAGGACTCTAAAATCACTGCATCAGTGAGCCAGCCATTCTGGATAGCCGCCATATGCATGGCATACTCGCCAGAGACTTGATAGGCGAAAGTTGGTATGCCAAAGGTGTCTTTAACTTCACGGATTAAATCAAGATAAGGCTGACCAGGTTTAATCATCACCATATCGGCACCTTCGTTGATGTCCATCGCCACTTCATGCAAGGCTTCAGCACGGTTACCAAAATCCATCTGGTATTGTTTCTTGTGGCCGCCTTTTAGATTACCAGCACTACCAACTGCATCACGGAAGGGTCCATAATAGGCAGAGGCATATTTGGCTGAATAAGCCATAATAGCAGTATTGACAAAGCCTTCTGCTTCAAATGCATCACGCATGGCTTTGATGCGACCATCCATCATATCGCTAGGAGAGATGATATCAGCGCCAGCACGGGCGTGGACAAGCGCTTGCTTGACCAATACCTCGATGGTCGCATCATTGATGACATAACCGCTGTCATCGAGTAGTCCATCTTGACCGTGTGAGGTATAGGGGTCTAATGCCACGTCAGTCATTATTACCATCTCTGGTACCGCATCTTTTACGGCTTTTACCGCGCGTGCCGTGAGACCGTTTTCATTATACGCTGATTTACCGTCAGGGGTTTTGAGTGAATTGTCGATGACAGGGAAGATGTCGATGGTCGTGACACCTTCTGCTAACAGCTCTTTGGCATAACCGATGAGCAAGTCAATTGATAGGCGTTCAACGCCTGGCATACTAGCGATTGCTTCGCGCTTATTTTCGCCTTCTAATACAAATACAGGCGCGATAAAGTGCTTAGGGTGTAACTCCACTTCACGAATCATCGAACGTACATTATCATTGAAGCGTAAGCGGCGCAGGCGAGTTGCGGGATATTGGCGGTTAAAGGTATAGCTCATAATCATTCCTTATTGTTGTTTTCATCATTGTCGTTTTACATCAAAAAATAGATTTTGCTACAGTTATTTATCGGTCAATGGCTATTTTTCAATACCATCTTTATTATTTATTGAGCGTATTAATGGGTTATCTTGATGCCACTACTATAACCAATAGCGAGTAGCGAAAGCAAAAAGCCCTACCGACTTGCTATAACGAGTCGGTAGGGCTGATTGTACGTATCGACTGTCAACGTGATGAATACTTGTATCACGAGGGTGTGGCTCTATATTAATAAACGCTCAAAACCGTTTAAGGCTCAACAATCTGTGTGACCGGTACTTGCTCAACACTGGTTTCATTAAACCTGGTCTGCTCGGTGACCACGCCGACAGCGGCATCGGTTCTGCCATCATTATTGACATCTACGACAGCAGTTGGCTCAAAAGTTGCTGTTTCTGTCGTTTGCGACTGCTTAATTGCGAGCGCCTCTTGAGGAGAGGCGACACGCGCTGAGCTAGCAGCATCGATAGCGTTGACAGCTTTTGCCTTATTGCTCTGAGCGGGTAGATTGACGACCTGTGCTAAGTTGGTATGTTGCGGCACAGGAATAACCGTAGGAACGTCAAGGTTAGCCCCGCCACCGAGCGCTTGGTATAGCTCAATTTGGCTAACAATCTTTTGTAGCTCTAAATCCAGGATGCCTTGTTGGGTCGAGAATAAAGAGCGCTGCGCATCGAGCACATCCAGATAGTTTGAGATACCGGCTTTAAAGCGCGCATCTGCTATTTGGTAGGTTTGCTCAAAGTTATCTTGCAGACGATACTGTGCCTCTAGCTGATCGCCAAGGGTCGCGCGCGTGGCCAATACATCTGAGACTTCACGGAACGCTGTTTGGATAGAACGCTCATAACCTGCAAGCGTTTGCTCACGTTCAATTTTTGCGACGTCATAATTGGCATCTAAACGACCTGCATCAAAGATAGGGACACTGATGCTTGGGCCAAATGACCAGCCAACCGAGCCGCTCTTAAATAGGTCGTCTAAACTACCACTACTAACACCCACGCTACTGGCTAGGCTGATAGATGGGAAATAAGAGGCGCGCGCCACTTCGATATTGGCACCAGCGGCTTTTAGGTTGTATTCCGCTTGTAGTACGTCTGGACGATAGCGTAGCAGCTCACTCGGTAAGCCTGCACTGAATATCTTCTGATTGGTGATATTGCTCACCGCAGGTGCTGGGATAAGCTCACTTGGGATAGGCCCACCGACCAAAAACTGTAAGGCATTACGTGATTTTAAAATACTGCTTTGGGCACGCAACACCGCCAGTTTGGCATTTTCGAGTGCCGCAGAAGACTGTAGTGACGGCAGCTTAGGATCAATACCTGCTTCAAAACGTTTATCAGCGATAAATAGCGAACGTTCACGACTCTCGACCGTTGCTTCAGCCAGTTTTAACTGTGCCAAGCTATAGCTTAGATTAGCATAGCTTTGGGCAATATTGCTGATTAGGCTGATTTGAGTAGAGTCTTTCGCCGCTGTCGTGGCCAAGAAATTCTGCAATGCTTGGTCTTTTAGGCTGGCAATTTTACCCCAAAAATCCAGCTCATAATTTGCCAATCCTAGATTGACGTTATAGCTACTATTAGGGTTTTTGTCTGTTCTATTCTGTGCTGAACGCGTGTAACCACCACTACCATCAATCGTTGGTAAGTCACGAATATCGGTAATCTGATACTGTGCACGTGCTTTTTCGATGGCTAAACGGGCGCTTTCAAAGTCTTTGTTGTTTTCCAAACCTAACGCAATCAGACCTTTCAAACGCTCGTCGCTGTAGAAGTTTTGCCAGCGTTGGCCAGCAATACTTGGCTGCTCAGCCGTACTGATCGTTTCCTTATCGAACGCGCCGTAGGTTTGTTCGATAGGAATATTTGGCTCTGCTAACACAGGGCGCATATCTGCTTTTGGAATAGTGTTACAAGCAGCCATGCTCATCGCCAAAGCAGTTAAGCCGATTAAACGACCGCCATTTTTGCGTATACGTGATAGAGCTGGTTGCGTAGTGGTAGCCATGTTCGCTACCGCTACTGAGCTTAAAGTAAGGTTTTTTTGAGCACTCATTGTGTATTGTCTCCAAAGCTTGCAGGCTGATAACTCTCAGAAGGCGTTGGGTTTTGCGGACCAGGTGTACCGTTACCACCATCTCTATCATTTGGTTTGTTGTTCTCGTATTTATGCGGGAACAGGCTACGCACCCAAATATAGAACATAGGGATAAAGAAGATTCCTAAGAATGTCGCGGTGACAACACCACCAACCACACTGGTACCAATAGCGTTTTGACTGCCTGAACCAGGACCTGTGGCGATGAATAATGGCACAACACCAAGTCCAAAGGCAAGTGAGGTCATGATAATCGGACGCAGACGTTGACGTGCCGCTGTCATGACGGCCTCTTTTAGGCTGTAACCTTCTTCTTGGTGCTCTTTGGCGAATTCAATAATCAAAATAGCGTTTTTAGCGGATAGGCCAACGACTGTGAGTAGACCTACTTGCAAGTAAATATCATTATTGAAACCGCGTAGCCATGTAAATATCACCGCCCCCAATACCCCAAGTGGGATAACCAATAGTACCGAGAAGGGGATAGACCAGCTTTCATACAAGGCGGCTAGACATAAGAATACCACTAAAATTGAAAGCGCATATAACATCGGCGCTTGTGCACCTGACTTCTGCTCTTCAAGTGACATACCGGTCCATTCGTAACCGACACCTTCAGGTAGCTTTTCCATCATCGCTTCCATCGAGCTCATTGCTTCACCAGTACTGAGACCGGGTGCGGCGCTACCTTGGATGTTCATTGACGGCAAGCTGTTGTAGCGGGTCAGACGCGGAGAGCCTGATTCCCACTCGCTGCTAGAGAACGCATCGAATGAAATCATGTCACCCGTATCATTGCGCACATACCATTTGCCGATATCATCCGGGTTGGTACGGCTGCTTGGTTCACCTTGGACAAAGACGCGCTTAATACGACCACGATCGACGAAGTCATTGATATAGCTTGAGCCCCAAGCGGTAGAAATAACACTATTAATATTGCCCATTGACAAGCCATAAGCAGCAGCTTGTTCTTGGTTGATATTAACTTTCAACTGTGGCGCATCTTCTTGTCCATTAGGACGGACACCAGCGACTTGGTCGTTCTGTGCAGACATACCGAGTAGCATATTTCGCGCTTCAAGCAGTCCCTCATGCCCGAGGTTGCCTGTATCCTGAATCATCAAGTCAAAGCCACTGGCGTTACCAAGCTCGGTAATCGCGGGTGGTACAATCGCAAACACTTGCGCCTCATTTAACTGAGTAAAGAAATATCCCATCGCACGGTCAGCGACGGCTTGCGCCGTATTTTCCTCTCCAGGACGATCATCCCAATCAGACAAGCGGACGAACGCCAGTCCCATGTTTTGACCTTGACCAGCAAAACTAAAGCCTGCAATGGTAAAGACTGAGGCAATATTATCGCCTTCTTGCGTGTCGTAATAGTTGCTGACTTTATCGAGCACATCTTGCGTTTCATCAAGCGTCGAACCAGCAGGCAACTGAACTAAGGTAAACATAATACCTTGGTCTTCTTCTGGCAAGAATGAGCCTGGAATACGTAAGAATACCACCGCCATAATACCGATGATGGCAGCGTAACCAATGAGGTATAACCATTTAAAACGGAAGCTCTTACCCACTGAGGTTTCGTATCTGCGGCTCAGCTTAAAGAAGCCACGGTTGAACCAACCAAAGAAGCCTTTTTGCTCTTCAGTATTGCCTTTCTCATGGCTCTTGCTACGTTTTAGTAACGTCACACACAGCGCAGGGGTAAAGATAAGGGCAACCAATGCTGACAACACCATGGCAGTAATCAAGGTGATTGAGAACTGACGATAAATCACACCTGTTGAACCACCGAAGAAGGCCATCGGTACGAATACTGCTGATAGAATCAGGGCAATACCAATAACGATTTTACTAATCTCACGCATGGACTGGAATGTAGCGTCCTTGATAGAGATATGAGGGTCTTCTTCTAAGATACGCTCGACGTTTTCTACCACAACAATCGCATCATCGACCAATAGACCGATGGATAGCACCATCGCAAACATGGTCAAGACGTTGATACTAAAGCCTGCAACATATAGCACAGCAAAAGTACCTAGTAGTACCACAGGGACGGCAAGGGTCGGGATAATGGTCGCGCGCCAGTTCTGTAAGAATATGAACATGACGATAAATACCAAGACAATCGCTTCGATTAGCGTCATGACGACCTGCTCGATAGACAAGCGAACGAATGGTGTGGTGTCATATGGTACGACAGAGGTTAGACCAGCTGGAAAGTTGGCTTCTAGCTCAGCCATACGTGCGCCAACCGCTTCACGGGTCTCTAGCGCGTTAGCACCACCGGCCAATGAGATACCCAAACCGGCCGCTTCTTGACCGTTATATAGTGAGATAACACTGTAGTTTTCACTACCAATTTCGACATCGGCAACATCACCTAGGCGTACTTGAGCACCAGAGCTATCTGTTTTTAATAAGATGTTTTTGAATTCTTCAGGGGTTTGTAGGTAGCTCTGTACTGTTACAGTCGCGTTGATGACCTGTTGGTCGCTATCAGCAGGCGCTTGTCCTAACTGACCGGCAGAGACTTGTGCGTTTTGCGCACGTACTGCGTTGACCACATCCGATGGCACCATGTTGTAGCTACGCAGACGAGATGGGTCTAACCAAATGCGCATGGCATAAGCAGAACCGAACACCTGCACTTCACCAACACCCTCAACACGGCTTAGCTGGTCAACGACGTTTGAGTTGATATAGTCGGCGATATCCGCACGATCCATACCACCATCTTCAGAAATAAAGCCTTGCACCATTAAAAAGCTGCTAGAGGATTTATTGACGTTGACGCCTTGACGCTGTACCGATTCGGGCAGCGAGCTCATGGCGGCTTGTAGTTTATTCTGTACCTGTACCTGAGCGGTATCAGGGTCAGTACCGTTTTCAAACGTCAGCGTGACAGAAGCACCGCCATTCGAGGAGCTCGATGACGACATATACATCAGACCATCAAGGCCCTTCATACGCTGTTCGATAATCTGTACAACTGAGTTTTCGACGGTTTGTGCGTTAGCACCAGGATAGCTTGCACTCACTGAAATTGTCGGTGGTGCAATACGTGGATACTGTTCAATCGGCAGATTAATGACCGATATCACCCCGATGAGCATGACCAAAATAGCCAGCACCCATGCAAAAATAGGGCGAGTAATAAAAAAACGTGACATAGTATATCCCTAAGTCTTCCTATCTTTGAATGGAATTAGTTAGCAGCGGCTTCTGTTGATTTTTCGCTAGAAGTATCGTTACCAGCTGGCTTCTTATCCATCGTTTTGGCAGCTTGCTGCGGCGTTTTGGCGTCAGGAGCGTTTTGTGCAGAGGGTGCCGGATTGGCATTCTCTAGTGGTTTTACCACCACTTCTTGCTCAGGCTTAACCTTCGCACCACCAATCACAACCAATTTATCGCCTGCTTGCAAGCCATCAGTAACAACCCACTGTCCATCATATGTACCGTTAATGGTCACTGGACGTACTTGGATTTTGTTATTTTCGTCAGCGATGTAGACTTGCGTGTCACCCTTAGGCGTACGCATGACCGCGCTTTGCGGTACTAATGCAGCATTGGTGATGACGCTTTGCGTTAGACGAGCCGTGACATACATTCCTGGTAACAAGATATTGTTACTGTTCGGGAAGATAGCACGCAAGGTGACAGCACCTGTTGACTCATCAACTTTAGCTTCAGATAGCGCAAGCTTGCCGCGCACTGGATATACCGAGCCATCCTCTAGCACCAATTCAACAGAGTTCATACCTGGCTGCGCTTTGCCTTCAGCTATTTGTTGGCGTAGCTTTAGCAGCTCAGACGATGATTGACTGATATCGACATAGATAGGATCTAAGCGTGAGATGGTCACCAGCGGCGCAGGCTGACCCGCGCTGACCAGCGTACCAGCAGTGACGCTAGAACGGTCAGTACGACCAGTTAATGGTGCACGTACAATCGTACGGTTAAGGTCTAGGGTGCTGGCTTCTAGGCCTGCCTGAGCGGTTTGAATACCTGCTTTGGCGCTTTCGATACCTGCTTGCGATTGACCAACAGCAGCTGCAGCACTTTGTACGGCTGCTTGAGCAGTACGTACTTGTGTTTGTGCTTGTTCATACTGCTGCTTAGAGATAGCGTCAATACTGACCAGTCCTTGCAGACGCTGTAAATCATTTTGTGCCTGTGCCAATGAGGCTTGACGGCTGGCCAATTCAGCTTTGGCATTGGCATTATTCGCCTGCGCTGTCTGATAGTTGGCCTGTGCTTGCTGTACAGCTGCTTGGCCACTGGTCACTGACGAAGCGTAATTGTCTGTATTGATACGATAGAGTGGTTGGCCTTTTTTGACGTTACCGCCTTCACGGAATAGTACTTCGTCGATGACGCCATTCACCTGTGGGCGAACGTCAGCCGTTTGATAAGCGGCGGTACGTCCAGAAAAAGTTTGTACTTGAGGTACGGTGTCGAGCGTGACAGTCTGGACGTTGACAACCGCGGGCGGCATCTGCTGCTGTGCGGCTTCAGCGCCAGCGGCGTCCTCGTTTTTGTCACAGCCAACCAGTACAGCTCCAGATAGTACAGATGCTATTACAAGCGCAAGAGTAGAGTGCTTCATCAATGTCCTCGGCAATATGTATAAATAAATAATGACAGTATAAAAAGTTTATCAATAAATCTGAGCGTATTGAATATAAAAGTTAATATTGACTCTAAGCACCCATACTATCTTTGCTAAATGAGCTTAAAATGAAACTGACTTAGCAAAACCTCGCTACTAGGACATCTGATAGCGTTATATATGTGACGTACCGGTGTAAGACTCTTTGTAATCCAATTATCATCAAATCTGTAGCTAAACCACAAAGTTGATTAGTAAATTTAACGAGTAATTATAAACTATAGGGGTAACCCCATAGTCAAGTAACAAACAATAAGGTTTGTCATAAAAATCAGTAATGCCAGACTTCACAAATGAGCCAAGTATCCTCAAAGCAAGCGCCACATCAACTAACAGTTAGTAGAGTGACATACAACTGGCAATAAGAATTATTTGTAAATTTTTGTTAAAATAGCAAAACCATACGCATGTTATGGTCTTTATACCCCGATAAATCAGGGTTGCCAGTAAAAATATAACTTTAGCAACCCCAAAGTATGACCATTAGAGCAATTACTCAAAAATAACCTTTAATGGTAACAAGCGCTCTAGCAAGATTTGTAAGTCTATCTATCTAAGCAGATGTTGTTACTGGTATTTTGGTCATGCTTAACAGTAAATATTATTTTTACAACAAGCGAGCGCTGGCAAGCTCAGTCAGTTGATACAGTCCTTGACGATAACGATTATCAGGCAGGGTGCTAAGAGCATCTTGCGCCAACTTGGTTTCTTCTAAAGCTCGTTGCTTACAGTAATCTAATGACCCTGAGCGGCGTACTAGCTCGATAAGCTGCCCAGCATTTGGTGTTTTACCTGTTTGTACGGCAACGCGTAATTGCTCATAGCCTGCCGGGTCGCTCTCTTTTAATAGTTCAAGGGCTTTAATAGTTGGCAGAGTTGGCTTGCCTTCTGCCAAATCATCACCCAGATTTTTACCCATTAGCTCGCTATCACCACTATAGTCGAGTACATCATCGATAATCTGGAACGCATTACCAAAGTGCTGACCAAAGTCACCCAGCGCCTGCATATACTCTGTCTTTTCTTGCAATATGGCAGCGCCTTGGGTTGCCATCATAAACAGGCGTGAGGTTTTACCATCGATAATGCGCAGGTAGTCGGCTTCGGTGGCAGCAGGGTTGTGCTGATGCTGTAGCTGCAATACTTCACCTTCAGCGATATCACACGTGCCGTCAGAGAAGACTTGTAGTAAAGGCAAGCTTTGAAATCCGACCAATAAGTTAAAGGCGCGAGCAATCAGATAATCACCGACCAGTACCGCCGTGGCATTGTCCCAAGTGGCATTAGCCGTTGGCTTACCACGGCGCTGACCAGACTCATCGATGACGTCGTCATGAACCAAGGTAGCGGTGTGTAACATTTCAGTAATGGCTGCTAAGTGCATGGCTTTTTCTGATGGATTGTCATCGAACATACGGGCGCATAGCAAGGTAATCAAAGGGCGCATACGCTTGCCACCAGCATTAATCACATGCTGAGAGACGCTCATGACAAGTTGAACTTTGGAATTAAGACTGCCAAATACTTGCTTATCCATAATCTCAAAATCATCAGCCACGATACTTTGGATATCGCTATAGCTAGGCGTAGACTGAGTCGAAGGGGTATCATTTAAAGAGGTACTGGTCATAATAATAGTCATATTAATAAGAGTAGAAAAGTTTTTTATAGCCTTGCCTATATATAGTCAAGACATCGTTTTGGCTATAATAGCATAGCTGCCTTTTTGAATTGTTGGTTAAAGTATGTCATTGGCAGCGCCGTCAGCGGTTATCTAAGCCTTACTGTATATAAAAGTCGATGTAAAATATGTAAAAAATGGCCAACGTTACCATCAAATAAGTCATTGATTATTGAATGAATGCATAATCACACATAAGACAAATATAGGGCTGTAAGTAACTGATTATATAAGTTATAATAGCCGCTGTTAGGCTTAAGTCATCTGTTGGTTTTTGCTATTATTTGCGTGCTGATAGTAAGTATCATCAATGATGTACTGAACATCACTCGCCCGATAGTGAAATAGACAATGACTGTTAGGGTAACCACCTTACAAAAACAAGAGGAGCGGCTTGCTTTTATGAGCAAAAAGCCGTAAAATCTTGCCTTTAATTTTTCCCTGTCGTGTTCGTCGTAAAAGCGTTGGTATGATATCAGCCACGGCACACGGGTTAAACGGAGTCATACAATGTACGCAGTAATCAAAACTGGTGGTAAACAGCACCGTGTAGTCGTCGATGAGCTTTTAAAAGTTGAATTACTAAAAGCAGAAAAAGGCGAGACAATCAAATTTGAAGACGTGTTGATGGTTGTTGACGGCGATAACGTCAAAATCGGTCAGCCTGTTGTAGACGGCGCTAGCGTAGAAGTTGAAGTTGTTGAGCATGGTCGCGGCGAAAAAATCCGTATCATCAAGCACAACCGTCGTAAGCATTATCACAAAGAGCAAGGTCACCGCCAATGGTACACCTTGTTAAAAATCAAAGCCATTAATGCCTAATTACCCATTTAGCGATTATTGCTAAAATAGTGCACTAAATGCTTAAGAGTTATCGCATCAGCGGTAAGTCACATTAACAAGGAGATTTTCTCATGGCACATAAAAAAGCTGCCGGTTCGACTCGTAACGGTCGTGATTCAAACCCAAAAATGCTAGGCGTTAAAATCTTTGGTGGCCAAGCTATCACAGCTGGTAACATCATCGTTCGTCAACGTGGTACAGAATTCCACGCAGGCGAAGGCGTTGGCATGGGTCGTGACCATACTTTATTTGCACTGAATGACGGTGTTGTAAAGTTTGCGACCAAAGGTAAATTTAACCGTCGTTATGTTACGGTTGAAAGCGCATAATTGCCTATCTGAGTTTTTTCAGTCTTTTGTATTGAAATAACCAGATAACCAAAGAGCTCCTATTACCCTATGGTAGTAGGAGCTCTTTTTATGCCTGTCATTTATGATAGAGCAGTAGAGCAACTAAAAACTGAAACAATCATAAAAATGCTCATTCTATCATTTAATGTTGTGTAACTCAGCTGGTTACAAGCGTGTATGGCAGGCGTTGTAATGATTGCAAATCATGACTAGGCGCGTAATAAAAAAACTGGCACACTGTCTGCATTGTTTAATCACCTCATTTTATTGCCTCAGTTTATTGAGTGTGAACTGAATATCTTGAATTAAACATTTATTGAAAAAAACAATTTTAATTAGAATATTTTATTTGATGCTATTTTGCATTTTGAGAGAGGATTTATCATGACTTTATTTACTAAGAAAACCACCAAACACACCGGTCTAAAACAAAAAGTAATGAGCGGCGCTTTAGCGGGCGTATTGATGACGTCACTTGGTGTTGCAGCACCGATGATGGTATTGACGCAATCAGCAACAGCTGCCCCTGCTGATAACTTAACCGCTGCCAAACGCCTAAACAAACTATTAGCAAACACCAAAAGTATGACGGCAAACTTTAGCCAAACCACTAAAGGTGCGAACAGTGGTGCTTTTTCAGGCACGATGAGTGTACAGCGCCCAAATAATTTCCGCTGGGAAACAAAATCACCCTCACAGCAGCTAATTGTTGCCAATGGTAATTCGATGTGGGTTTATGATAAGGACTTAGAGCAAGCGACTAAGCAAAATGTCGACAGCCAAGTCGGCAATACCCCAGCACTACTGCTATCAGGTGATCCAAGTAAAATTGATCAGAATTTCAAAATTACTCAACCGTATAACAATAAAAACTATTATGTACTCTATCCAAAGTCGGATAGTGCCAGCTTTAAGAGCTTATCGATGAGCTTTAGCGGTGGCAAGCCTGTGATGATGGTATTGAATGACAGTCTTGGACAGACTACTTCTATCAAGTTCAGCAACATTAAGCTGAACCTGAGTATCGGTAGCAGCCAGTTCAAATTTACGCCACCAAAGGGTGTTGATGTCATCAATCAATAAAAATTGGTGATTGAAACAAAGTTTTATTGCTTTAAAAAAAGGACAAACCTTGATAGGTTTGTCCTTTTTTATGTGTGTCATTAAATTTGCAACTGTTTATTTCGTCAGCTATATATTTTCAACTATGAAATTCTAAGACATCGCTTTGATAGCATCCATATCCGGCATTGGTGGTAGCTCATCTAAATGCGTCAGTCCAAATGCATCTAAGAACTGTGGCGTGGTATGTAACAACGCGGGGCGACCCAACGTCTCTTTATAGCCATCTTCCTTTATCCAACCTTTATCAAATAACTGCCGCAGTATATTGCTAGACAGGGTCACACCGCGCACATATTCGATGTCACTGCGAGTCACGGGTTGTTTGTAGGCAATGACACTTAGCGTCTCAAGTAACGCTTGGCTCAGGCGTTCTTGACGCTGCGGAAAAACGCGCTGTATCAATGCACTATAGCTATCTGTGATTTGTAGTCGATAGCCACTGGCTGTCTCATGTAAGGTGAGCACGCCAGTATTTAGACGGTGTTCTAAGAGCTCTAATGCTTGCGCAAACTCTTTGGTATTTAGCGATAAGTGTTTCTTTAAAGTGTTGGCGGTGAGTGGTGCCTCAGAAGCATGCAACAGTACTTCTATATGTTTGCTTATCTGTTCTAAATGCTGACGCTTTTTATCGCTTAATGACAGGATAGCATCTGATAACCCCATAGATTCCTTAATACCTTTGATAGAACTATGTTCTATGGGGCTATGTTTCATAAGGTTATGCTCGGAATCTATCATTAGAAAAGGGCTCTTTTTTGATTATGCTGTGTCAATAAATAAGTGAAAAATGATTAAGCCAACCACTCTAAGGTTAGTTTTCCAATGTGACTGTTTTCTACAGATTCATTATCATCGGTAGGTATGTTTGCTAAATCAGTGTTCACAACACCCACTAACTGCCGTTTTATCAGCTCTAACACGGCAACAAAGCTAACCACCACGCCAATCTTTCCTTGTGTCTTGTCTAGTAACTCAAAAAAGGAGCGTGCGCCATCAGTGCTTAACTGCCTGCTAATACTGGCAATGCGGTCAGAAAGAGGAACGGCGTCAACTTTGATAGTATGCATCTGATAGTCAGGCTGTAGCTGCATTTTAAACAAGCTATCGATTAACAAGGTAGGTGAGTAGTTCGGTAGTTCAGCATTCATAATGTCTTGGCTAGGCATACTCACCATCGCTAAAAACACATCACGCTCCAGACGAACAAGATTGTCCAAGCGCTGGCTTGCTGCTTTAATTTGCGCATACTCTTCCAAACGTTCAATAAGTTCTGCTTTTGGATCGCGCTCATCGCTAGGCGTTTCTGGAGAAGGTAATAGCAACTCAGTTTTAATCGCAATCAACGTTGACGCCATTAGCAGGTAGTCACCCGCCAACTCAAAATGATCGGTATCCAGCTCACTGATATAAGCCAAATACTGCTCCGTGATAGGCAGTATCGGCATTTGAGTGAGATCGACGTTGTTTTTTTTGACCAGATATAATAAAAAATCTAATGGCCCAGCAAACTGCTCTAACCAAATAGCGAACGCTTGCGGCGGCACATAGAGGTCTTCCGGCAGCTGCTGCACCGGTGTCTGATAAATGCGAAGAGACATGTCGTGGACAACTGAGCCATCGTGCTCGTTATCATCGTGCTCACTATTATCAAATAGTGACTTAGAGGCTCGATTCACGCCAAATAACTACTATTTAAGCTTAGCAAGCGGACGGATACCAATCGCACGGCGTGTCTTGTCTAACTGTTTACGACTATGGCGACGAGCTTTTTCTGCGCCCATTTGCAGGATTTCTTCCAGCTCTTTTGGATTGGCCATCAGTTCTTCATAACGAGCACGGAATGGCGCAATCTCATTATTAATTTTATCAAACAACGCTTGCTTGGCATCACCCCAGCCGATACCTGCGGCATACTGCACACGTATATCAGCAATCTCTTCAGGGGTGGCAAAGGCTTTATAAATCTCAAAGAGAGCAGAATCGTCAGGATCTTTTGGCTCTTCAGGCAGCTGCGAGTTGGTCACAATTTTCATGATGGCTTTATGCATCTGTTTTTCAGGACTGACTTGCGGATTAGGGTCACCGAATAGCGGGATAGTATTGCTATAGCTCTTACTCATTTTGCGACCATCAAGCCCTGTTAATAGCGGGATGTCTTCATCAACTACCGCTGACGGTAGCGTAAAGAGGGTCTTGTAACGATGGTTAAAAGTACCGGCGATATCACGCGCCATCTCGATATGTTGCACTTGGTCACGGCCTACTGGCACGTGGGTGGCATTGAACATCAATATGTCTGCAGCCATGAGCACTGGATAGCCAAATAAACCCATGTTGATACCTTGATCTGGATCTACATCTGCCTTTTCCATATTGATATCGACGGCAGCTTTATAGGCATGCGCGCGGTTCATCAGACCTTTGGCACAAGAGCAGTTCAAAATCCAAGCAAGCTCTGGGATTTCAGGTACATCTGATTGACGATAGAAAGTCACACGCTCTGGATCAAGACCGCAGGCAATCCAAGTCGCTGCAATGATTTTGGTTGACTCATGAATGATAGCCGGGTCATAACAACCGATAATCCCATGATAATCCGCTAAAAAGAAGAACGCCTCATCATCACTGTTTTGGATAGACTCAATCGCTGGACGAATGGCACCAACGTAATTACCCAAATGCGGAATGCCCGTCGGTTTGATGCCCGTTAGGATACGTTTGCTTTCTTTTTTAGGTGCATCTATAGGTGCGTCAGTTTGATTACTCATGAAAAATCCGTAGTTGGTTTAATTTTTAGTTTATTCGATTGTCGTTAATATGATCTCAATCACTTGAGTAAGCGACTCGATTCAATGGCGCAAATTATAGCAAATTTCTCTAGCGCTTTGTTTGTGTATAAACGCCTACTTATAGATATCAGTGCGACCATCAGGACCGTTTTTAAAGCGGCGATGAAACCACATCCATTGGGTGGGATCAATACGAATTAGTCCTTCTAAGACTTCATTGACTCGAGTGGCATCAGCGACCTCGTCATTACTAGGGTAATTATTCAACTCTGGTGTAATGGTTAGATGATAATGGGGGCGCTTGCCGCTTGGCAGGTTATCCGGCGTTTGCCGATAAGTATGCAGTGCCATTAGTGCTGGTGGATGCTGCTTATCGCCTAATTTAGCCATACGTCGCGAGGCCGTGATTGTCGCTGCTGGCACCCCAAAGAATGGCGCCATCACACCTTGCTTAAGACCATAGTCCTGATCAGGAGAGTACCAAATAACATGTCCAGCTTTGATAGAGCTGACCAAACTGCGCATGTCACGACTAGAGATTTGCTTACCAAAGATATTGGTACGGCCGTTATAAATAAACCAATCGAGTAGGGGATTGTTCTGAGTGCGATACATGCAGTCTAAGGGGAAAAATTGGGCGCAAAACAAGCCACCTAAATCGAGCATCGTATAATGAGCGCCTAATAAAATAACAGGGCGATTCTCGTTTTGTGCGTTAACTAAATGCTGTAACCCTGAGATTGAAACGGTACGCGTGAAAATGTTGGGACGAAACCACGCGCACAACGTCTCAAACACACCAATACCTTGATTGACGAAGACTTGCTTTGCCATCAGTTCACGCTCAGCTTCAGGCTTCTCTGGAAAGGCTAGCCCGAGGTTGATGAGCGTATCCCGTCGTCGTGAGCCAGCGATGTTATAAATCAAGATACCTAATTTACGACCCAACCAAAACTGCCAACGTAGCGGCAAATAAATCAGCGGTAGAAAAACAACCAATAACAGCCAAATACCCCAGTATTTGGGCAATAAAAACTGCCACTGAAAGGGCTTTTTTTCTGCTTGCGCCGTACGTTTATGAGTTTGGCTAATCGTTGGCATGCCGACAGGTATTGCTGGCGACTTAGCAGACTGCTGCATGCTCTGCGGTGGCGTGCTGCTCTTTGAGGATGATTTGCTTGGATCGTATTGTTCGGGCGCTTTCATAATGAGGACAAGGTAATAAAAGTTAGTATTATGATGGGGCAGCAGTCGCCTGTTTGCAAGCCGGTTTTCATCAAAGCGCTGCTAAAAAAAGCAGAATTACTTAGCAGTTTATTAAGTATGCTCGTTATTAATAACACTAAACAAACAGCCATAAAAAAACCTTACAAGCTGTGACCAGCTTATAAGGTTTTGCAAATCTATTTTTTTAGTTGACGCTGTTAAAATGACTCTGAGAAAAAGACGATAACAGCAAACATAAAAAAAGTAGCTTTGATTAACGTTTTGAGAATTGAGGACGTTTACGTGCTTTACGTAGACCCAATTTCTTACGTTCAACTTGACGTGAATCACGAGTAACAAAACCAGCTGCTTTTAGAGCAGGCTTCAAGGTTTCGTCAGCTTCGATCAATGCACGTGTAATACCGTGGCGGATTGCGCCCGCTTGACCACTGATACCACCACCTGCAACAGTTACATATAAATCATATGCATTAGCAGAGTCTAGTAGTTCTAATGGCTGACGAACAACCATGCGTGATGTTTCACGGCTGAAGTATTCATCAAGTGGCTTGCCGTTAACAACGATAGCACCAGTACCTTTAGCTAAAAAGACACGAGCAGTAGACGTCTTGCGGCGACCAGTTCCGTAATTGCGTTCCATAAGTATATCCTTAGATGTCTAGTTCTTTAGGTTGCTGTGCAGTATGTGGATGTTCAGTACCCGCATATAGCTTCAGCTTCTTGATCATCGCGTAGCCAAGAGGGCCTTTTGGAAGCATACCCTTAACTGCTTTGTGTAGAACATCTTCAGGCTTATGTGCAATCAGCTTTGTGAAGTTGGTTTCTTTAATACCGCCTGGGTAACCACTGTGACGATAGTACTTTTTATCTTGTGCTTTTTTACCCGTTACCGCGATTTTTTCTGCGTTGATGACAACAATAAAGTCACCAGTATCTACGTGCGGAGTATAAGAAGTCTTATGCTTGCCACGTAAGCGAGTAGCAATTTGAGTGGCTAAGCGACCAAGGGTTTTGCCGTCAGCATCTACGACATACCAGTCATGGGTCACTTCAGCTGGTTTTGCACTAAGTGTTTTCATGATAAAACCTTAAAATTAGAATTCGTTGAGAGTTTAGCTGGGAACGGGGCTCTCAAAAAACAGACTGCACATTATAAGCAGTAGCGCCTACGCTTGCAAGCTGCATTGGGGTTTATTTTCGCCTTATATACATTAAACTGCAGCGTTGGCCAGTTTTTTAGCGGTTTTAAACATTTGTAAAGTTTGTTAATCGTTTTTATTAACCTGACAATTATGACGATGATAGACGATAAAGTCCAGCGACAACTTGTCCAACTTTGGTATGTTTGAGACAGTCAAAACTGATATCACGGTGGTTATTGCTCTCTAAATTGCTAGTATGTTGATTGATATCGTCCGCCAATTGTTGTAACTGACTCTCTAATTCTTTATCCGCCTCTAAGTAAATAAGCGTTTCGCCATCGATCAACGACTGCGTAATCAACGCCGTTAAAATGGGCTGCCATAACTCCTGAGCATAAGGTGGATCGATGAACACAATATCAAAATGACGCTGAGCGGTCTGATTTTGAGTCAATGCCTGCTCAGCAGTCCCCTGGATGATTTGATAGTCATTGCTATTGAGGCGTAACTGTTCAGCGTTTTGATGGAGCATTTTACTTTGTGCAGGATTTATTTCAATAAAAGTAGCATGCGCGGCGCCCCGTGATAATGCTTCAAACCCTAACACTCCGCTACCGGCGCAGCTATCAAGTATATAGGCGCCGTGAATGTCTGCTAGTAGCCAATTAAAAAGCGTTTCTCGCAGGCGGTCTGGTGTTGGACGCAGACCCTCTGCATCGATGAAGCTGACAACACGGCGCTTGAATTGACCCCCAATGATACGTACATCACCTGCTGATGCGTTTTTTGCTTTATGAGTTTTCTTTGGTTCACGGCCACTTGAGGATTTTCTCATAGTATCTGTTACTTCCAGTTTTTCGTTGAGCGTATTTTATTTATTGTATTTCTATTTCTATTTAGAGCCAGTTTTCTACTCAGAGCTCGTTGTATTTTCGGCTGCTTGCGCTGCTTTTTCTTCAAGCGCTTGCTCTTCTTTATCACGCAGCGCATCACGCATGGCTTTTTCAAAGGCTTTTTGACGTTTAATGACTTTTAACTCATCTGCGCTCGGGGGCAGGATTGGATCGCTTTTACGTTGTAATACCCAGTAATCAAACAATGCACGTCCAATAGGCGCCGCCACCGCACTACCACCGCCACCGTTTTCAACCAGTACGGCAAGAGCGATTTGTGGGTCTTCTACAGGGGCAAAACCATTGAACCACGCATGATCCCAGTGACGCTTATCTATCGCAGATTTATCGTAGCGTTTGCCTTGAGCGATAGACTTGACCTGTGCGGTACCTGTCTTACCTGCGATGCGGTAGCGCGGCGTATAGATACCGCGTCCAGTACCATTTTTTACCACGCTTTCCATAGCATCATGCATGCGTAGCCAGTCAGAAGGCTTGCCATTGTATTCAATCTTGCCATCAGGCTTGGTGATGACATTTACCTCTGCGGCACCATCGCTGCTTTTGAGTAAATGTGGGGTAATGTGCTGACCTTTACTCGCTGTCATGGCAGTTGCGTTGGCAATCTGTAGCGGCGTGGCTAAGAAATACCCTTGACCGATACTGACTGAAATGGTTTCACCTGGTAGCCAGTCCTTATCATAGGTTTCTTTTTTCCACTTAGGTGACGGCATGATACCTGAGCGCTCGCTTGGCAAGTCGATACCCGTTTGCTCGCCAAAGCCAAAGCGTACCATCCAATCATGCAATCTTTGAATGCCCATCTCGTAAGCCAGCTTGTAGTAATAAGTGTCCACCGACATCACTACAGATTTTTTGAGGTCGACTGACCCATGACCCCCACGTTTCCAGTCACGGAAACGATGACTGTCACCTGGCAGACTAAAATAACCAGGATCATAAATTGAGGTTTCCCACTCACGTAGGCCGTAATGCAGTGCCCCTAAACCTTCAAAAGGTTTGATAGTAGAAGCCGGCGGATACATGCCTTGCAGTGCACGGTTATAAAGCGGCTGATCTAGATCGTCACGTAGATTGCCATAGTCCTTAAATGAGATACCAGAAATAAAAGGATTAGGGTCATAGCTTGGGTTGCTCACAAACGCTAGTACATCTCCAGTATTGGGGTCAATAGCGACTATGGCACCGCGGCGACCATCTAGCTGCTGCTGTGCCACAGTCTGCAAGCCATAATCTAGGCTCAAGGTAAGGTCGTTACCAGCTATCGGTGCCTTGGTATCCAATTGACGTAAAATATTGCCATGAGCGTCTGTTTCCACTGACTGATACCCTGGTTGTCCCAGCAATATGTCTTCATAGTAGTCTTCGATACCAATTTTACCGATAAGGTCAGTACCCGCGTAGCGATCTTTATCGATGCGTTTGCTTTCTTTGTCGTTGATACGACCAACATAACCGATGACATGAGCAAATAGCTCGTCATAAGGATAGGAGCGGGTCAGTTTGCTTTGAACGCTCACACCGCGAAAGAACGGTTTACGCTCACTGAACTGCGCCAACTGCGCTTCAGTCAAATCAATCTTAATCGTAACAGGATCGTTTTTACTTTTACTAAGGCGCGCTAAAATATCAGTGATATCGGTCTCTGTTAGGTCAAAAATAGGTGCCAGTAGGTTTAAGGTGCGTTCAGGGTTTTCGACTTCGTCAGGGCTGAGCATCGCTGTAAAAACCGGCTGATTGTCTGCCAATATCACCCCATTACGGTCATAAATATAACCGCGACTGGGCGGTGCGGATATCAGCTTAATTCGGTTGTTATCAGCCTGTGTCGTATATTTATCGTGAGCATACACTTGTAGATAACCATAGCGCACTATCAAGCCGCCCAAACCGATAAGTATGATGATGCCAAAAATAATAATACGATTGGCAAAAATACTATTGACCTGTTCGGTACTGGCAGTTAGCGGTTTTTTCATAAAAAATTAGAGCCCAAGCGGTCAGTGAATCAATAAAGTGAGTCGGTAAAATATAGATAAGTAGGCAAGCACGTTAGCCAAAGCGCGGTGAGCATAAAGGATTTCAATCACATAGGCTGTCATAGCTAGATGTGCTAGGTATCAGTCTATACATCGAAGCCAGCTATGGTTTGATGACAAATTATAACAGAACAAATGAGCGCACGCAGTATACGGCCAGTTATTTTATCATTATATATATTGTCAGTATGACTCTCTGTATTATGCACAGAGGATGGTAATATTTGTCGCCGTAAAGCGAGACCAAGAACCGTGTCATCGCTAGTCACAACTTGGCTAGGCTCTACGTGTGCTAATGAATAGTAAGTATGCTAAAATCAGGCGATTTATTTCATCGTAGTTATTAGGGCAGAGCGTCTTTTTGAGAGCGTTCTAATTTTGCTAAGGGCATTTCATTAGCAACGACAATCAACCTGTCAGGGACAAGATAAGTCATGGACGCAACTTCATTGTGGCAGACGATAGCGGAACATCCAGAGTTTTTTGCCATGCTGACCATTCCACCAGTGACAGCATTCGTCACTTGGGTACACGTGTGGATGGCGCTTAAGATGCTGTTTTATCCCATTAAGTTTTGGGGTATTCGTATTCCTAACTTCCCATTTTTTGGGTTGCCAGGCTTAGGCTGGCAAGGTATTGTACCGCGCAAAGCCGGTAAGATATCTGGGGTTATCGTTGATCAAACCTTATCAAAACTCGGTTCGCTAGATGAGTTTTTCAAGGCGATGGAACCTGAGCAGATGGCAGTTTTTATCACTGAAACGGTCGATAAGAATCTTGAAACGTTGATTGATGAGATTATGCTGGATCACTCACCAGCGCTATGGGGTAATTTGCCTTATGCGCTTAAGCGCCGCGTTTATGCCCAAGCGCACAAAGAGCTGCCCAGTATTATGCAATCGCTCGTGACTGACCTGACTTATCATGTCGAAGACCTCGTCGATATGCGCAAAATGATTGTCAATAAGATGGAAAGTGATCGTCGTTTGATGGTCAACATGTTCTTAAAAGTCGGTCAAAAAGAAATTGATTTTATTTGGCATATCAGTGCGTTGATTGGTTTGGTATTCGGTATTATCCAAATGTTTATCTTTTTGGTGGTGCCGCAGCATTGGACAGTGCCGTTTTTTGCCGCTATTTGGGGCTTTTTGACCAACTGGATTGCCATTTGGATGGTGTTTAACCCTGTCGAGCCGCGTTTTATTCCTTATTTGAAGTTTTTTACGGTTCAAAGTGGCTTTCCGTTTATCAAATTGCAGATGCCACATATTGCCCAGTATCGTTTGCAGGGCGGCTTTATGAAACGTCAAGAAGAGGTTTCTGAGGTTTTTGCGGAGATTGTGGTAAAGGATTTAGTCACGCTTGAGAACATCATGAATGAGATGATGTATGGTGACCGCGCCCCACAAACGCGTGACTTAATGAAATCGCATTTGTATCAAGTGTTAGAGTCGCCTGTGATTAGTACCACATTGCGTGTAGGATTGGGTCGCCGTGAGTATGGACAGCTAAAGAACACGATTATCGATAAATCAATTGTCGCGACAATGGTGCCGCTGCGTGACCCTGAGCTGAACGAGAGCCGTGCCAGTAAAATATTTGGACTGTTTCGTGATCGGATTCGCGCGTTGACGCCAGACGAATTTCAGAACTTATTACGTCCGGCATTCCGTGAAGATGAGATGACCTTGATTGTACTGGGTGGTCTGACAGGGTTTTTAGCCGGTTGGCTGCACTTGGTGTTGGTGTTTTTTCCCTCAATACAGTAGATAGTATCTCTTTAAGCAAAGAAGCGTGTTTGACAGATCTTTATCATAGAAAAATTTTATTTATAAAATATTTCAGACACGCAAATCATTACTGATAAGCAGCACTTTATATCAATTATTCATTTTGATATACCACAACAATAGTAGCGGGTTTTACGTGCTTCTATAGCGATTAAAACCTCCGTTTTTGACCGTAAACTATGACCGCATAAAGGAATGTTTAGCGTTTGCCAGTGGCTAAGCAAAGTCAGTGGTGAGTCCTCAATTGTATCCAAGGTAAACAAGGTTAGACCGTATGTTAATCACAGAATTGGGTTATTTTGCCTTGCTAGCCGCCTTAATATTGGCGATTTTGCAGGTGGTATTACCAACCATTGGCGTCATGCGCAATCATGTTGCTTGGCAGCGTCTCGCGCCAAGCCTAGCATGGGCGCAGTTTGCTGCCATGATTGTTTCATTTGCCGCACTGATGGCAGGTTTTTATTATAATGACTTTAGCCTCGTCTATGTCACTCAACACTCTAATACCTTATTGCCTTGGTACTATAGACTCTCGGCAACGTGGGGCGGGCATGAAGGCTCATTGCTATTGTGGTTGACCATCATGGCCACTTGGTGTGCACTGGTGTCCTATTTTAGCCGTGGTCTGCCGTTGTCTATGCGCGCGCGGGTTTTGGTGATTTTGGCTGGTGTGCAGATGATGATGCTGACGATGCTCATCTTTACCTCATCGCCATTTGATCGTACGTTGCCTAATTTGCCAGTTGATGGTGCGGATCTGAATCCTGTGCTGCAGGATTTTGGTTTGATTATTCATCCGCCTATGCTTTATATGGGTTATGTGGGTTTGGTCGTGCCATTTGCTTTTTGTATGGCAGCATTGTGGGAAGGTCGTTTAGACGCAGTATGGACACGTTGGTCGCGTCCGTGGGCGCTTGCCGCTTGGGGTTTTTTGACAATAGGGATTGCACTTGGTTCTTGGTGGGCTTATTACGAGCTTGGCTGGGGCGGTTGGTGGTTTTGGGATCCAGTAGAAAACGCTTCATTGATGCCATGGCTTGCTGGTACTGCATTGCTACATTCGCTCGCGGTAACCGAAAAGCGTGGTGTCTTTAAAGCATGGACAATCATGCTGGCCATCTTTGCCTTTGCGCTCAGTTTGCTTGGCACGTTCCTCGTGCGTTCAGGTGTCATTACGTCAGTGCATTCGTTTGCCGCCGACCCAACGCGTGGTCTTGTAATCTTGGTCATCCTTGGCATCATCGTTGGTGGTGGATTATTAATGTTTGCGGTACGTGGTTGGCGTTTGACGGTTGAGAGTCAATATCAGCTGATTTCGCGTGAGTCGTTTTTGGTGATTAACAACGTCATCATTTTGATTTCAACCTTAGTAGTGCTGCTCGGTACCCTTTATCCTATCATCGCCGATTCCTTTAACTTGGGTCAGGTATCTGTCGGCCCTCCGTACTTCAACGCGCTGTTTGTGCCACTGACATGGTTGTTATTAATCGCCATGGGTATGGGATCTAATATCCGTTGGAAGAAAGACAGTCGTCCGTTGCTGGGCGCAGGTACGGTCATTGCAGCAAGCAGCCTAGTATTGGCAGCAATTATTGCCTATTTTGTCAGTCCGTCTGCCATGCTCAATATTGGTGTGACGTTGGCAGTCAGTTTTTGGGTGCTGTTTTGGATGGTCGTCGATTTTAAAGACAAAACCAAAAACGCGTCGAGTCGTTTTCAGGGCTTACGTCAGTTACGCCTGAGCTATTGGGGACAACAGACTGCTCATATCGGTGTCATCATTGCAGTCATTGGTGTGGCATTCACCAGTACCCTAAGTATTGAGCGTGATGTGGCACTAGGTCCGAATGACAGTGTCCATGTCCAGGGTTATGACTTTACTGTCAAAGGTTTCCGTGAAGTCAAAGGCAGTAACTTTGATGCGACCCAAGCAGAAGTGTTGGTCACCAAGGACGGCAACGATGTTGCTACCTTGTACCCTGAAAAGCGTAATTATATTATTAGCATGATGCCAATGACAGAAGCAGCCATTGACGCTAGCCTCATACGCGATGTCTATGTGGCGCTTGGCGAACCCATTGCAGCGGACAGTAATGAATGGGCGGTACGTATTTATGTGAAGCCACTGATTCGTTGGATATGGCTTGGTTCTCTCATCATGGCGTTTGGTGCACTGTTGAGTATGCTTGATAATCGTTATCGCATCAAAAAGACTAAGACCGCCGCACAAATCGCTGCCAAAAAATCAGGATTTGCCACGGTCGATGACTTAGAAACATCAGCAACAAAAATAGGGGAGAAGTAATATGAGCACATCAAATAACTCCCCTGAACAGCATTCTAATAGAGACAAGGGGCGTGGCACCAAAACCATGAACAAAAAGCAGCTAAAGATATGGTTTTTGATTCCGCTGCTGGTATTTATTGGGGTGCTTTATCTGCTAGGTAAGCAGCTAGGTAAACCGACTGAAGTAGTGATGAACACCGCGCTTGAGCGCCCAGTACCTGCTTTTGAGCTGCCATTATTGTCAGATACCAGTCGTATTATGACCAACGATAATTTACCTGACGAGCCTTTTTTGATGAACATTTGGGGCTCTTGGTGTCCAACTTGTATCATCGAGCATCCGTTCTTAATGCAGCTTGAGGAGCGTGGTGTCAATTTGGTGGGTATCAATTATAAAGATGATATCGGTGATGCATTTGGCTACCTGAACCGAGGTGGCGATCCGTTCTCGATGTCTATTCAAGATTTGTCTGGTCAGTTTGCGTTAGATTTGGGTTTGACGGGTGCGCCTGAGACTTTCATTGTCGATGGTGAGGGTATCATTCGTCAGCATATCATCGGAGAGGTGAATGAGAGCAATTGGCAAAGTCGTATCGCCCCTTGCTTGATGGTACTCAATGACGCCAATAACAATAACGTCAGTCCAGATCCGAGTCAGGTTGCGGAGGCATGTAAATGATAGCCAATTATATAAAAACCTATCAAATAAAAGCCGTTATATTCAAGTTAGCCAGTGTACTGTTGGCGTGTTTGTTGACCATGACAAGCCAGGCGGCAATTGATGTTTATGATTTTGATTCTGTGCAGCAAGAAGCCCAATATCGTGGTCTCATCGAAGAGCTGCGTTGCCCAAAATGTCAAAACCAAAACCTTGCAGGGTCTGATGCACCAATCGCCCAAGACTTGAAGCAAAAAACCTATGACTTGGTAAAAGATGGTCGTAGTGATGGCGAGATTCGTGCTTACATGCAAGAACGTTACGGTGACTTTATTAGTTACAAGCCGCCCGTACGTCCATCAACGTGGATTTTATGGTTTTTCCCGCCACTATTACTCATTGTGCTATTAATAGGTTGGTTTTGGCAAAGTAAACGGCGTCAGCTGGTTGCCAGTGGTCAAAGTGGCGTGGCGGTAGACAGTACTGCTGCCGAGCTCACTGCTGCCGAAAAAGCCGAACTTGATCGCTTGTTATCGCGTGCAGAAAACAACGATAAAAGCGACCACGACATCACAAGCCTCGAGGACAAAAAATGACCATATTTTCTACTGCTGGCTTATTTATTGCTCTAAGCTTATTTATCGCCTTAATACTTGCTTTGATTACCATCATGCCGTGGTTACGAGCGTCACGCACGCAAGAAAAACCTGTCGATAATCAGTTGTTAGATATCAACGTTGCGGTATTCCGTGAGCGTTTGGCGGAGCTTAAAACTGATAAAGACAGTGGCACTATCGATGACAGCCATTATCAAAACCAAAAGCTTGAGCTTGAGCGTCAGCTATTGGATGCTCAGCGTGAAGTCACACCGATGGTTGCACCTGGTATCAAAAGCCGTTTAATTATCATGGCTTGGGTACCGATATTGGCAGCCATGGCATATCTGATGGTCGGTGATCGCACACCTGTGTTCAAGCTTTGGGCGGCGGAAGACAAAGTTGGTCAAGTGGCCGATGATTTATTAACCGGTAAAATTGACCAGCCACCTGCATGGGCGATTGAAGACGGTACCCAACTTATCAGTGCCATGCAGACCAACGTCTATCGTCATGCTGATGACCCCAATCGTTGGATGCGCTTGTCTGAGCTATTCTTATCATTAGAAGCAACGGATTCGGCACTAGAAGCCTTGTCACGTGCTTATCGTTTATCTCCAGATAATGAAGAGATTGCGACCACTTATGCGCAGATAAGTTTCTTTGCTAATAAAGGACAGCTGGATGAAAGCAGTCGCCGAGTACTACAAGACGTATTGGCCAAAAATCCAGGCCATGAAGGCGCACAAATGCTCATGGCAATGGGTGAGGCACGTAGCAGTAACTTTGATCAAGCACAGGGCTGGATTAAGCGTCTACGTGACAGTATCTCATCTAAGCCTGGCGACCATAGCCAAGCCTTAGCAAGCTTAGATGAGCTCAGTGCTAATGTCATGGCTCAGCAGCAACAAGCCTCTGAAGGCGTCGAAGTAACCGTCAGGGTAAGTTCTGGCTTATTACCACTTGTCAAAGCCGATGATGTGTTGTTTGTGGCGATACGTGATATCAAAGGTGGACCACCGTTTGCCGCCAAGCGTTTGCCAATCAGCATTATCAAGCAAGGCGAGGCCACTATTAGCCTAAGCGATCTCGATGCGATGATGCCTGAGCGTACTTTGAAGTCTGCTCGAGAGGATAAGGTTCAATTGGCAGTCATTGCTCGTATAAGCCATAGCGGTAATGCAAGTGCAGAGTCAGGTGACTTATCTGGCAACCCAGTGGTGATTAGTGCTGAGCAAAATCAGGCCAATGTTGAAATCAATCAGCAGATTCCATAATATATTTATTGGTTATTGTCAGTACCGATGATATAAGCGCTGTTGCCCGATGCAGCAGCGCGCAACAGCATTGTATGAACAGATAAGTCATGACAACTTATCACTGCAAATAATGAAAATACTTGAGCTTTGCAAAGCCACAAGGTAAGGTAGCTTTGCAAACAACCAATCCCTAGGTTTTATTAGTCCCAAATTCCTATCTATTAAGGAGAGTCGTGTAATGATGCGTATTATTTTGCTAGGACCACCAGGCGCCGGTAAAGGTACCCAAGCTCAGTTCATTTCTAAAGAGTATGATATCCCGCAGATCTCAACGGGCGATATGCTGCGTGCAGCAATCAAAGAAGGCAGCGAACTTGGCAAGCAAGCCAAAGACGTTATGAATGCTGGTGGTTTGGTTTCTGACGACCTCATTATTAACCTAGTGAAAGAACGTATCGCTAAGCCTGATTGTGCCAATGGTTGTATTTTAGATGGTTTTCCACGTACGATTCCACAAGCTCAAGCGCTTGCAGATGCTGATGTTGCGATAGATCATGTGATTGAAATCAGCGTACCTGATGACGAAATCGTTAAGCGTCTGTCTGGCCGTCGCCAACATCCAGGCTCAGGTCGCGTGTATCATGTTGACCACAATCCACCAAAGGTCGAGGGTATCGATGATGTGACCGGCGAAGCGCTTATCCAGCGTGAAGATGACAAAGAGTCTACCATTCGTGATCGCTTGGCCACTTATCATGAGCAGACGTCTACCTTGGTTGGTTTTTATCAAGATAAAGCCAAAGAAGGCGATGATGCGCCTAACTATGATAAGTTTGATGGCACGCAAGGGATTGATGACGTGAAGCAGCAAATTCTGTCAGCATTAAAAGGCTAATCATCGATTTTAAATGATTGATGAAGCATGTGAAGACCCTGTTTATCGGCAGGGTTTTTTTATACCTGATGGTTTTCAATTCAAATGATATTAGGTTTGATAATTTTAAGCCTAGCGACTGTATTCATTATCAGGACTGACAAGCCATCCTTTCGCGTAACACTATAATTTGCATACAGTAATAAATAGCACCAAAAAAACCGCTTACTCAAATAAGTAAACGGCTTTTAGGTATTAATGGACTACTACTTTATAAGGTTAAAACTTACGCATTACCTTGGGCATCAACTTGTGCTTGTTGCTGACTTTGCGCATAAGCTTGGTCAAAGTTCACTGGTGCTAGCAATAACTGCGGGAAGCTACCACGTGTTACGATGTCGCTGATGACTTCACGCGCATATGGGAACAGCACATTAGGGCAATAAGCGCCAAGGATTTGACCGATTTGATCTTCTGGGATATCTTTTAATAAGAAAATACCCGCTTGATGAACTTCAGCGATAAAAGCTGGTTCTTCAGCATTCTTTGCCGTAACGCTGACCGTCAATACGATTTGATAATGGTCGTCATCAAGTTTCTCAGCATTGCTAGAAAGATTGATATCAAGCTCTGGGTTCCACTCTTTGGTAAATACGCCAGCGCCTGGAACCTCAAGTGACATGTCTTTTACATAAATGCGCTCTAGTGCCAATTGTGGTTGTGCTTGTTCTTCAGCCATGGTCATTCCTCTAAAATTGAATCAAATAATGGGGCAAATTGTTATTGAAAAATATCATTGTAATATAAATCGAGACTGAGTTTGGATATTTCATCTCGATATTTTCACCAATGAATGTTATCCGTAATGCTGCCTATCTCTACAAATATAAAGACAGACAGTTGACTAAGGTAGCAAATTAACCAGCCAATAGCTCGTCAAGTTTGCCTTGTTGGTTCATTTGATTGAGCTCATCAAAGCCACCAACAAAGGTATCGCCAACAAAGATTTGTGGCACAGTGCGATAGTTATTGGTTTTTTTCATCAATGCTTGGCGCTCTTCGCTGCTGATGTCATGCATACCGATTTCTTCGTAGTCAACGCCTTTGGTTTTAAGCAATTGCTTAGCATTTGAGCAGTACGGGCAGATAGGGGTAGTATAAACTTTAACAGGTACAGTCATGGTAAATCCTTATTTATAAGTGTATGGCCGCTTAACTATACTAGTGTGACGGCGTTAACTTCGTTTGAAATATTATTATAATCTGTCACTCATCAATGAATTGCAAATATATTTGGTGACGCTCAATATTAAAGTGGGGATGGCGATGACAAATTCAAGCAGCATAGGCACAAAAGCGTTAACCGTATCATAACTGCCACATAAAAAAAGACACCCAGAAGAAGGTGTCTTTTAAATCAGTGTAATCAGTACTGCATACACTACATCTTAATTCATTGTCTTACTTATGCAGACTTGGCTTAGCTTTGCCTTTATTTTTAGGCTTAGCATCTTTTATACCAACCAATGGCATGCCTGCTGCTTGCCAACCGCCAACACCGCCCTCTAGGCGATAGACACTGTCTTTACCAATCATCTGAATGGCTGCGCCTGCTTGTACGCCCATATCACAGATGATAATCACTGGCTGCTCAATGGCACGGATCTCTTCTATGCGGTCTTTGAGTTCAGTGAAAGGTATGTTACGGCTGCCTTGGATGTAACCAGTGGCAAACTTCTTTTTGGCGCGAATATCGATCAGCTGCGCATTTTGCGAGTTAACCATCATACCCAAGGTATTGGGCGATATTTTTCTGCCACTACGTTTGTTTTCAATGGTAAAAAACAGCACGGCAAGTACGGCTAATATACCAAATAAAAACGGGTGGTTGCCCACAAATTCCAGCGCACGATCCAAACCATACCTCCAAAAAATAAGTGTTCTAATAAACTGCGAATACAGCTTAGGATTACCGAACAAGGCGCTATTATACCGATTAGACCATCCATAGTAAACGTGTGATGATTAACCCAGCGACTAACTGGCTGTACGCCAACGATTAATAAAGCAAGTATTAATCACACAAGCACTAATGAGGTAGGCACTAATAAGGCTTGGTATCTGCCTCTTCTCTTAAGGTGACAAGGTTTTCAACACGGCGCTGCAATACTTTACCGTCAGCAACAGCTTCCCACAATGCGCAGCCTTTGCTGTTATGAGTATGGCGACAATCGCGGAATTGGCAATCCCCTGCCAGTGGGGCAAGCTCAACGAATCCTGAAATGATATCATCAGGGGTTAAATGCCAAATCCCGTACTCACGAATACCGGGCGTATCGACGATACCGCCTTGAGTCAAGTCGTCTGGGTTAAATGGTAATAAGCGACTGGTTGTGGTGGTATGCTGGCCGAGTTTTGAGTTTTCAGAAATAATATTTACGCTCTGTGCCGATTCTGGTAGCAGAGCATTAATTAGACTGCTTTTACCCACACCAGACTGACCAGCAAAAATAACCAGTTTTTTATCGATGTAGCGCTTTAACTCATCTAGCCCTTCTTGCTCGTCACTATCAGCGATATTTTCAGGACAAGCGACTGAGGTCAGTACGCTCTCATAACCAAGGGCGGCATACTGCGCGAGCAGTTCATTGGTATCGACACCGTTTTCTTGCGCCAGCAGATCGGCTTTATTAAGCACTAATAATGGCTTCACACCAGCGTGATGACAGACGACTAGATAGCGATCAATCAATGTTGGTGCTGCGGCAGGTAGCGGGGCAAATACAATGGCCAAAATATCGACATTGGCTGCAACAGGTTTAAGCTTATGATAGCGATCAGGGCGTGAGACAAGAGAGGTGCGAGGTTTGACCGATTCGATACGTCCAAAGCCAGTATTGGGATCAGCACTCCAGCGCACGTGGTCACCAGCCGCTAGCATCGGTAAGTTGGTACGCACATGGCAACGCCAAATATCACCTAACGCCAGCTCTTGCCAAAACGGCTCAGGATCATCGGGTGCAATCTCTGGCTGAACGGGAGTGACTGCTGGCAAGCTGGTCACCTGTACTTCTAGCTGCTTGCCATAGTGTGCCATGACAACGCCATCCATCAAACTGTCATCGATACTGTCTTGACTGTCTAGCTGCTGTTTGTCGATGCGACGAATCTGTTGTTTAGTCAGTTTGCGTTGCCGAATTAATGCCATGGGTTTGTGACCTATTAAAAAATATTGCTAAGTGTAGCGTGAAAATTTGCTAACATACAGCCTAAAGCGCATCTAGCCGATAGTGGTTTTGTAATGTTTTGGTTTTTTTAAACATTATCACTGACTAAGCGCAAAATATATGATTTGAGCATGACCATTTATATGTCATTTATTTAGTTAACATTGCTCCAAAGTTATTTCAAAATTTATTGACCATAGGACAAAATATGAGTACCGACGACCATCCCAATAAGATTAGAATCAGAAACCAAGGTAAAAAAGGGCTGGTATGGATTGACCTAGAAATGACTGGGCTTGATACTTTAAACGATGAGATTATCGAGATTGCCACTGTCGTCACTGACGAAGATTTAAACGTCCTTGCCGAAGGACCGGTGTTTGCCATTAAAGTATCAGATCAAGTGTTAAATAAAATGGACGATTGGAATACCAAGCAACATGGCCAGTCAGGATTGGTTGATCGTGTACGCCGTAGTACGGTGACATTGGCAGAGGCCGAAGCGGAAACCATTAAGTTTTTGAATAAATGGGTCGATAGTGGCAAGTCACCAATGTGTGGCAACTCAATCTGCCAAGATCGCCGCTTTATGGCGCGACAGATGCCCGAACTGGAGAAGTTCTTCCACTATCGTAACCTTGATGTGTCATCAATTAAAGAGCTATGCTTCCGCTGGCGCCCTGATATCTTAAAGAATTTTGAAAAAGGTGGCAGTCACTTAGCATTAGACGATATTCGCGACTCTATTCGTGAGCTAAAACATTATCGTCAGCACTTCTTTAAATTAATGCCTTAAAGATAAAGGGTCTTAGATAGTCAAAAAAAGGGTCTGTTATTTTAACAGACCCTTTTTTATCGTAAATAAGAGACGTTCACATATATAGTCAAAATATCCTAAAAACGCTACGGTATTGCTGATATCAATTTTTTTGTAGCCTCTGTCTGCGCAGACACAGCAAGCAAGAAAAATTGATATCAGCAGCGCGTGATGTATCGATATTACTTTTCACTGACTATAGATATCATGACATTAGAAATTTAAATTCAACCAATTCAAATTCAGCATTATTATTATCTGAGTTTTCATCTGTGGTTACTATGCCAATCACTGCACTGACTTTTGGCTGGCGTGTTTCGCTATCTAATAGTCGCCAATCACCCAGCACGTAGCGTTTTTTATTACTCGTGGCTTGATGAATATCTGGGCGATGAGTATGACCATGTAGTAACGCATCGCTATCAGCCACTGCTTGTATCACTGCATCTTCATTGACATCCATGATGTAAGCGGCTTTATTGGCGTTATTCTGTTGGCTTTTTTGGCGCATTTTATCTGCGATAGCCAAGCGTTTTTCTAGTGATTTATTCAGCAAGTACCACTGAGTTAAACGATTGCGCATGATTTTGCGAAAAAACTGATATTTCTTATCATCAATGCATAACGCATCGCCGTGTTCTAAGCGATAATTCTGCTGTCCAACGGTTAAAGTGTATGGCTCATAAATAAGCTCACCACCGAATAAATTGCAAAATGGCTGACCTAACAAAAAGTCACGATTGCCATGCATAATCAAAATCTCACAGCCAGCTACTCGTAGTTTTTTTAACTTAACAATCAGCGGAGTGAGCCAATGGGTTTGGCGCTCATCTTCTGATAACGATAAGTAAACGTCGTCACCGAGCCATACTTCGAACCAATCGCCTAAGATAAACAAGCGCTTTAGCGCAGGCAAGGCAAGGCAATCATCAAGCAGCGCCAAAAAAGCCTGCACTAAGGCAGGCTCTTCAGGCGATAAATGCAAATCGCTAATCAATACTTGCCGCACCTCATGAGGGCGGGTGGTAATTAGATGGTTGAAACTTTGCATTTATCCTTATCCTCGTGAATTACTAAGAAGTATCTTTTGATAAGTGCTTACTGAGTGATTTTCCTCAAATAACAGTTATCTACTAAACACTACTGAGTAACAATTACTTAGTAATGATGGTCGCTGAGTTGATAACCACTGGCTCTTTTGGCACATCAGCATGCATGCCGAAACGACCAGTAGGTACGCCGCGCATTTTTTCGATGACGTCCATACCGCTTGTTACTTTACCAAATACGGTGTAGCCCCAACCCTGCATATTTTTGCCAGAATGGTTTAGGAAATCGTTGTCTTTCACGTTAACGAAAAACTGGCTGGTTGCTGAATGCGGGTCTTGCGTACGTGCCATCGCAATCGTACCTTTGTCATTCTTTAGACCATTATCTGCTTCGTTTTCAACAGGTGCATTGGTCGCTTTTTCATTCATCTCAGCGTCCATTCCGCCGCCTTGAATCATAAAGCCGTCAATGATGCGATGGAAAATCGTGCCATCATAATGACCAGATTTTACATAGTTTAAAAAGTTTTCTACCGTTTTTGGCGCTTTTTCTTCATTGAGTTCGATAACGATCGCACCCATACTGGTGTCAAGTTCTACTACTGGTGGCATGTCTACCATGTGATATTCCTTTTTGATTGCAGCACCTTAATTAGCACTGTCGTGAGTGATTGTTAAAAAGTCATGGCTAGTCTAACGGCTTTTTTATCTCGTGTCATGTATCAGGCTGTTAATGCGTTTGTGAAACCTGATAGAATAACGCAACTTCCACTTTTTATTATAATTTTTAATAACCTACTTTTAATGGTTTGGTTTGAATTTTCCATGCTACGTGATGGCACGTAGCATGAACTGACAATTTGCGTTAGGAGCAATGCCCGATGAGTGAGCACTCAAGCAACAATGCACAAAAAGACGAACAAAAAAACGATTTTATTCGTAATATCATTCGTGACGATGTCAATGCGCAGAAATACCCACAAATCGTGACGCGTTTCCCGCCTGAGCCAAATGGTTATTTGCATTTAGGGCACGTTAAATCTATTTGCTTAAACTTTGGTGTGGCTAAAGAGTTTGGCGGTGTTTGTAACCTACGTTTTGATGACACCAATCCAACCGCAGAAAAGCAAGATTACATCGATAATATTAAGAACGATGTTAAATGGTTAGGATTTGAGTGGGCAGGAGAGGCGCACCATGCGTCGGGTTACTTTGACCAGTTGTATGCATGGGCCGTGCAGTTGATTGAGCAGGGCGATGCCTATGTAGACTTGCAGTCACCTGAGCAGATTAAAGAAAACCGTGGCTCCTTTAATGAAGCTGGCACGCCATCACCACATCGTGATGCCAGTGTTGAAGAAAACTTGAACCTCTTTAATGATATGAAAGAAGGTAAGTTTGCGGAAGGGAAAGCCGTTTTGCGCGCCAAGATTGATATGGCCAGCCCAAACATGAATATGCGCGACCCTGTCATCTACCGCGTTATGCATCAAGAGCATCATCAAACGGGTGATAAATGGTGCATTTATCCGATGTACGATTTTGCCCATCCGCTCTCGGATGCACTCGAAGGCATTACCCATTCGTTATGTACGCTGGAGTTTGAAGACCATCGTCCATTCTATGATTGGGCGGTTGAAAAAATCGGCTTTGATGTACCGCCGCATCAGTACGAGTTTAGCCGCCTAAATGTCGACTATACCATGACCAGTAAGCGTAAGCTGAAGCAGTTGGTCGATGAAAATATCGTTAGCGGTTGGGATGATCCGCGTATGCCAACGATCGCTGGCATGCGCCGCCGTGGTTATACGCCAGAGGGTCTACGTGACTTCTGTGAGCGTGTTGGCGTGACCAAAGTAGACAGCGTTGTTGATTTTCGCTTATTAGAATTTAGTATTCGTCAATCATTAGAGACGACTACGGCTCGTGGTATGGCAGTGCTTAAGCCATTAAAAGTGACCATTACGAACTTTGCGGAAGCGGTTAGCAGTTGGGAGTCCCAAAAGGCTGATAGCGTTAATGCGCGCTTTGATGAGGCCTCACAAACTTTATGGCTCACGCAGCCAAATCACCCTAACGTCGATATGGGTGAGCGTGAGATTCCATTCACTGAGACTTTATATATCGACCAAGGCGATTACGAGATTGAGCCGCCAGCAGGTTATAAGCGCTTGTCACCAGAAAAGCCAGAGATTCGACTGCGTAATACTTATGTATTGGCAGTGACTGAGCATACTCTTGATGAAAGTGGCAACGTTGTTGAGCTAAAAGCCACGATTGATCCGGCAACGCTAGGTAATAATCCTGAAGGTCGTAAGGTTAAAGGCGTCATTCACTGGGTATCGGCTAGCCAAGGCGTGCTAGCGACCGTACGCATGTATGAGCAGTTATTTAGTGTCGAAGACCCAAGTAGCGTCGCTGACGTTCATCAAGCCTTGAATGCTGACTCGTTGACTGAGCTTAATGCCGTGGTTGAGCCATCATTGGCTAATAGCGATGCTGGTACGCGCTTCCAGTTTGAGCGTGAAGGTTACTTTATCGCGGATAGCGAAGAACATACTAGCGACAAGCCAGTATTTAACCAAATCGTTAGCTTACGTGATAGTTATAAACCAGCGTAACTGTTAACTGTGTTTTCACTCTTAGAGTTTGAGAAGGCACTGCACAATAGTGGTTTTAAAAATTGCCCATTTCTAGTACGCTAGAGATGGGTTTTTTATGAATTTTGCTTGTGGGATGCAAGCATGGTAGTTTAATGCTCTATGCGACCTATATACCGGTTTGCTTATTGGTAAATGGAATAAACGCATTACAATCCGTCACAAGACATTCATAACCAGTTTGGTAATATAAAGTGAGTTTTTTGCTGATGTGCTTAGTGTTATTTTGATAACTGAGCATATCATTAATAATAATAGAGTGAGCCGATATCTTTTAACCTTAATGTATTGATATTAACGCTCATCACAAACATAAATAAGGAATTTAAGTATGGCAAATTTACGTCTGGGTGATACTGCACCAAATTTTGACGCGACAACCACTGATGGTGATATCAATTTCCACGAATGGGCAGGGGACAGTTGGGTTGTTTTCTTCTCACATCCTGCAGATTATACGCCAGTATGTACCACTGAGCTTGGTCGTACCGCAGCACTAGGCGGTGAGTTCCAGAAGCGCAATGTTAAACCAATTGCGCTATCGGTTGATGGTTTAGAAGATCATAAAGGTTGGGTAAGTGACATTGAAGAAACCCAAGGTACTGCTGTCAATTTCCCTATCATTGCAGACCCTGAGCGCAAGGTTGCAGATCTTTATGACATGATTCATCCAAATGCTGACAATACAGCGACGGTCAGAAGTGTGTTTATTATTGATCCTAAGAAAAAAGTACGCTTAACACTGACTTATCCAGCCAGCTGTGGCCGTAACTTTGATGAGATTATTCGTGTGATTGATGCGATGCAATTGTCTGATGAATATAACGTAGCAACGCCTGTTGATTGGAAAGATGGCGACGACGTTATCATTCCTCCAAGCGTGAAAAACGAAGATATCGCTGCTAATTATCCTAAAGGTCATACCGAAATTAAGCCTTATTTACGTACCACACCTGCGCCTAACAAATAAGTTAAATGCATGTGGTATTGATAAGTGATTAAGAATTGCTCAAAAATTAAAAGCCCTATAACGGAATGTTATGGGGCTTTTTGTTATTCAAACTCTCATCAGAACAGCGAGCTCAATAAGGTTTTGCTATGATGAGCAGAGTAGGCTATAACTGTTATATAGCGTGTTGATATTCTGAACCATACGCTATAGTGCAATAACCATAATAAAGCCTATCAGCGCTAAGTCGCTTTGAGTCCAACTTACAAGGAGTTTGCCATGAAAAAACTATACGTCACCCGTACTGCCCCCAATCCACGTAAAGCACTTATTCTATTAGCATCGAAAGGTATCGATGTCGATGATATAGATGATGTCGACTTAGTAGACATTGACTTTGCGTCTGATGAGCAGATGTCAGATGAGTTTACTAAGATGAATCCAATGCAGACAGTGCCAGTGCTAACGCTAGATGATGGTACGGTGCTCAATGACTCACAAGCAGTGTGTGAGTATCTTGACCGCGTGTATGGCGAGCGCTCGGTGATGGGCAATGATGTGGTGCAGCGTGCGCAAGTGTGCTCTATGCGCCGTATTGCTGAATTTGAAGTCTTGTACAACTTGATGCTGGCGTTTCAACACAGCCACCCCTCAAAAGCTCAGCGAGTCGAACAAGTGCCAGAGTTTGTCGCGCCCTCTATTGCCCGTGCTACTAAAGCCATGGCATACTTTGAGACGGCGTTAGTCGGCCGTGATTACTTGGTCGGTGAACAACTAAGCTTTGCTGATATCGTGTTATATCTGGGGTTAGACTTTGGTAAAATACTCAAGGTCAATCCTAATGAGCAAGGTGAAAACTTAGCACGGTTTTATCAAATGATGAATGAGCAGTTTAGTATCAAAAAAATGGCAAAAGCCAAACCCACAAAAGGCCCTGAGTAAGGTGTTCGTTTATCTTAATGCTCATTTATAGTGATAGACAGACATCGCAGCGCTTAATTTTATCTCATAAACGTTGAATTGAAACAAATATGATAACTAACATTTAAAGACAGTTAACTCTCTGGGCTGACTGTCTTTTTTGTAACTTTTAGAGTGTTAGGATAAGTACCTTATAAAAATATAACGGTATCGAAAGGTTGTTAGTAATAAAAGCCACTATCACTAAAATCATCCAGATGAAACAATTTTTAAAAGATGTAATAAAAATATACATTTCATTACATAAGGCCACAGAGTCAGCGCTATAGTGACTAAACTCTCTTGAACCACTAAGCTTCTCTTAATAAGGTATTAATCCGCCATTAAACTTAGCGTTTATTAAGTGTTTATTCGTAAAGTTAAGATTTAGCGATTTGCTTAGCGTTAATTGAGTTGAGGCCAACTGTTAAGATATGGATTGTTTTGAGATGAGAAAGGATAAATAAGCTTACTGAGAAGTATGTTGTGAGGTATGTTGTATGGTAGGTAGAAGTAAGAAAGCAGTGTTCAAATTCGTTTTATTGCCAAGTGTGCTAGCAGCAAGCTTGGTATTGGGTGCCTGTCAAAAAGACGCTAATTCTGTCGATAATAATGCATCAGACAATAGCGATGCAGGAGTAGCAACTGACGCAACACTAAACACAAATGAGGCATCGGCTACTGATATGGCGGCAGATACATCTGATGGTAATCATATTGAACCCACTGTAGAGCAAAATATGATTGACAATTTATCACGCTATCGTTGGACGTTATTGGATATCGATGACAAAAGTGGCGGTCCAGTCATAACGACACTTAGAGATATCAAAGACCAAGTAGGATTGTCATTCAGTCCAAATAGAAACACGATAAACTATAGTGTTGGCTGCAATACGATGAGTGCGGCTTATCAGCTGCAAGATGATAGGTTGACTACTGAAGAGAGCATGAGCACCAAGATGCTGTGCGAAGATTTAAATAATGCTGAAAATCGTCTAAACACCTTAATGCAGGGTACTAGTGAGCTGAGCGTGACAGATGGTGAAAACCCCATACTCACGCAAGTGACCAGCGATGCGGTTACGTTAACTTGGAAAGGTAGATTGACCTCGCAAGCCAAGTACAACAGTAAAGGCGCGACGGTGTTTTGGGCAGTGAATGCTAAAATGGTACCTTGTGAAGGTAATGAATCACAGCAATGTTTACAAGTTAAGCCAATCACTTATGACGATCAAGGTATAAAAATTAATGAAGGACAGTGGACAACGTTCACTGGGCAAATTGATGGCTATCAGCATGATGGTAAGCACGACGAAGTATTACGTCTACAACGTTACCAGTTAGACGGTGAAGAAAATGTAGCCGGCGAAGAATATGCTTATGTGTTAGATGCGGTGATTGAGAGTGCCTTGGTAGAGTAGGCGTTTGTCGCTCATCCAACTGACCATCGATAAAAAACACGCATCCTTTAGACGCGTGTTTTTTTATGGGTGTTTACTTGATTGCTTTAACGCAAGTTGCCCAAGTCTTCTTCGGTTAAACGCCAGCGTCCCTTTTTCTTAGATCCGCCACGACCACGCATCGAGCTATTCAGCAGTATCTTATTCATAGAATGACTTGAATGTGCATGACAAATGGCACAAGCCAGTCCATCAGCGGCATCTTGTTGCGGTACCACTTCTAATGCCAGTATACGGCAGACCATCTCTTGCACTTGTTCTTTCGCCGCTGCACCATAGCCGCAAACTGCTTGTTTAATTTGGCGTGCGGTATATTCCGATACTTCCAAGTCCAGTGCCACCATTGCTGCAATCGCGGCACCACGTGCCTGACCGAGTTTTAGCGCCGAATCAGGATTTTCGGCCATAAATACCTGCTCAATAGCAGTATATATAGGCTCGTCGGCATACTTCAGATGATGCTGCGTGATACGGGTCAAGCCATTAAAAATACGCTTGAGGCGTTCAGGCATCTCTTTAGTATCCGTGCGAATGGTACCTGCATCAATATAAGTCAGCTTGTCACCGGTTTGTTGAACGATACCATAACCTGTCATACGTGAACCGGGATCAATCCCAATAATAATTGCCATAGTTATCCGTCTTACTTACATTTTATTTTATGGCTTAAAAATCAGCCTTAAGTTTGATAGTATAGCAATCAATCCCCATATACATCATATGTTAGCCATCTTAATTTGCATGGTGCTCAATTTATTGGTTTTTATTTTATAGGACGACGCTTTATGGGTCAGATAGTTGGTATTGCCATCGTTTGGTTTATTATCGAGATGCTACTGTGGTATTTGCTTGCTCAGTTTATGAGTGGCTGGTGGGTGTTTATGTGGTTTATCATCGCCGCAGTCATCGGTATTGCTCTGTTACGTAAGGGCATGGCTGCTCTAAACCCAATGGCGCAGCAAATGAAAGCGGGTGGCATGATGAATCCAGCGATGCGTCCGCAAGAGTCGACCATGATGAAAAGTGTCGCTATGGCAGCAGCGGGTATTTTGTTGCTCATTCCTGGTGTGCTGAGTGATTTAATCGCCCTGTTGGTTGTATTGCCGCCTGTACAAAAGAAACTGAAAGATGCAGCCAATAACTACGTCATGAACAATCAGCAAAAAATGATGGAGATGATGGCGAAACAGATGGGTGGTCAAATGGGCGGACAAAACCCATTCGGTGGCATGGGTGGTCAGAATCCGTTTGGCGGTGCAGGTGGCATGAATGGCCAGAACCCATTTGGTCAACAACAAAATCCGTTTGGCCAGCAACAGCAAAATCCCTTTGGTGATGTGTTCAAACAACACACGACGGTTGATGGGACTGCAAAAAATATCCCTAAAGATGTGAAGAAGATTACCAAGTCTGCCAATGACGAGTAATCGATTGATGGTTAAGCAAGCTTAAATAGAAAAGCATAAAAAAAGCCCCTTTCATTATTAACGAAAGGGGCTTTTTGGTGGTCTTTATTTATCATAAGCATATTTGCAAAAAAATAAAATAATGACCGAATAGAACAACCGAAGTGCCGCCGCAAGATGGTGACCCATGAACCGTGAAGTTCAGGGCGGATGCGTCACTGCCTCTGCAGGTTTCCTGATACACCGCAAGCGGTGCAGGCATACACAATGAAGCAATAGGTACCACATCCTAGTAAAGCATTATCGGCTCAGGGAATAAACATCTACTAGCCAACACTTCAGAATAGTTTTATCTTAACCAATGGTTTGAGTGATTGCAAGTATGATTTACAGATTGATACTTAGCGCAGTTATTTAGTAAGACGGACAATATCGGGTATGACCTGTCTGGATTGGTAAGCAGTGGCAGAGAGTCTGATATCAGTCAATGAATAGTGAAAAATTGTCAGTTTTTCAGCTATTTTGAGATATGTGTTAATATAGAGGGCTTTCAACACCCTAATACAGCATTATAGGCGTTCATTCACTTGAGGAGCGGTAATATATGACCAGTAATCAGCAGCCATTAGAATCTAATAATGACAATAAAACGCAGCTTAACAGTAAGCAGGATAGCGCACAAAATAAGAAAACACCGCATGTTTTGATGATATTGGACGGCTTTGGTCATCGTGAAGAAGATAAAGACAATGCCATTGCTGCGGCCAATATGCCCAATTTAGACAAGATTTATCAACAATATCCGCATGGGCTAATTTCCGCATCGGGAGAAGATGTTGGCTTGCCAGATGGTCAGTTTGGCAACTCAGAAGTCGGTCATATGAATTTAGGGGCAGGTCGCGTTCTGTACCAAGATTCAACTCGTATTTCAAGTGAGCTTGCCAATCGTGAATTTTATAAAAATGAAGCGTTGGTTGATGCGGTGAAAGCTGCGAATGAGCTTGGTGGTAACGTACATATCATGGGTTTGCTGTCGGATGGTGGTGTGCATTCGCATCAAGACCATATTGAAGCGATGTGTCACTCGGCGTTGGTTCATGGTGCCAAAAACGTCTTTGTTCATTGTTTCTTAGATGGCCGTGATACGCCGCCTAAATCTGCTGACAAATATATCAATCGTTTACGTGAGCATATTAATAAACTGAATGCGCATTATGAAGGTGGTCGGGTGCAGATTGCTAGTATCATCGGCCGTTATTATGCGATGGATCGCGACAATCGTTGGGACCGTGTTCAAAAAGCCTATGAGCTGATTACTGAAGGCAAGGCTGACCGTCTAGCAACGCGTGCAGATGGTGCGGTGCAGGCCGCTTATAAAGCTCGTGAGACGGATGAGTTTATTAGCCCAACAACAGTCATCGGACGTGACGAAGTACCATACACAGTAGAAGATAACGATGCGCTTATCTTTATGAACTTCCGTGCTGACCGTGCCCGTGAGCTTGCCCAAGCATTTGTACTGCCAGATCATGAGTTTTCTGGCTTTGCCCGTCAAAAGCAGCCAAGACTTGCTGCCTTTGTGATGCTAACGAAGTACTCGGATGTATTGGCTGATAACCCAAAGACCAGTATTGCCTATTATCCAACCTCATTAACCAATACCCTTGGCGAATACTTACAAAGCAAAAATAAAACACAGTTACGTATCGCTGAGACTGAGAAGTACGCGCATGTGACATTTTTCTTTAGTGGCGGCCGCGAAGAAGAGTATAAAGGCGAGACACGCATTTTAGTACCATCGCCAGATGTTGCAACTTATGACCTTAAGCCTGAAATGAGCGCGCCTGAGGTGACAGATGAGTTGGTCGCAGCGATTGAGTCCGGTAAATATGATGTGTTGGTCGTGAACTATGCCAATGGGGACATGGTTGGGCATACAGGTATCTTTGATGCCGCTGTCAAAGCGGTAGAGGCGCTCGATGTCTGTGTTGGCCGTGTGGAATCAGCGGTACGTGCTGCAGGTGGCGATATGCTTATCACTGCCGATCACGGCAACTGTGAGCAGATGCAAGACTATGAAAGTGGTCAAGTGCATACTCAGCACACGACGGAACTTGTACCATTAATTTATGTGGGTGCGCAAAAAGTAACGGTCCGTAGTGGTGGTAAACTGAGTGATGTTGCCCCGACTATTTTGGCGTTGATGGATATTGAAGCGCCAACTGAGATGACTGGTGAAAGTTTATTAGTGTCAGCATCATAGTCAGTCGTTTTAATATTGTATAGTAGGCAGTCATGCCATGCGATAAGAAGTAGACGGTTTAGTTGAAAAGGGGAGGGATATTCATTATCTCTCCCTTTTTTATGTACTTTCCTTGTCTGTATTAACTGCAAAAACGTGCGTCATATAGCCTAAGCGATGTTAATACAGCTCATTCGTTTTTTGCGTAACGAATACTACTTGCAATACTATCCTAGTTTTAGACATACTCTTGGTGCTATCTTATGAGATGGTCTTATCCCTAATAAATCATAAACTCCTGATTAAAAAGAGTGTTCTTATGCGTCCTATTTATGTCATGCGCTCATCGCTGTCTAAACAATTAGATAAGCAGATGACGAGCGTGTTTATAATACCTAAGTTTTTTAAGCCTATCTATGTGATAGGTCTCTTGGGCTTGGGTTGCATGAGTATACAAGCGCAAGCGGTTGGCGAGGCATCTATCGAAAACCCTACCGTGAGCCTAGAGTTAATCAGTTTAGATACTGATGGAATAGCGGCTGAAGACAACGCTGATGATTTATCAGATGTTGCGGATATGTTAGATGCTGCAGACGAGTCAGATGACGCAATAGATGGCGTGGCAGATGAGAGTGCTTTGACGGACGATATCGAAGATATAGAGACGGACATTCCATCAGAAGTAGCGCAAGTCTCGCTAAATGCCATTTCTCCTGAAACGCTCAAGACATTCGTCGCAGTCGTGGATTTGGTACGCCGTGAGTATGTGGATGCCGTCAATGACGAAGAGCTGTTTAATAATGCGATGAGTGGCATGCTCACCAAGCTTGACAGTCATGCTGAGTTTTTAGACGCTGAAGCTTATGAAAATCTGCGCGCTTTTACTGAAGGCGATGTTGGCGATGTTGGCATCAAAGTTACTTATCAGCCAAAAGTGGGTTACTGGGTCATCACTGAGGTAATTGATGATTCACCGGCTGACAAAAAAGGGATCGCCGTTGGGGACTACTTACATCAAGTGGGCGAGTTCAAGCTGGATGATGGGCGTCAGAGCAATGACGTCGAGCAGTTGTTAACCGGTATCGCTGGCACGCAAATCGATGTGGTTACGTCTAAGGCTGGTCGCCGTAAGCACACCACAACTTTACAGCGTAATAATAGTCATCCTCAAACGATTGAAACAAAGCTCATTGATGATATTGCTGTCATTAGACTACCCGCGTTTCAAAACAACAGCCGTGAGAAATTACTAGAAGGTTTGATTAATCTAGAGGCACCCATCTCAGGTATCTTGCTAGACATGCGAGACAATCCAGGTGGGGTGCTCACATCCGCGGTGAGCGTTGCCAGCTTGTTTATGACTGATACCGATGTGGTACAGGTACAGGCGCGCCAAAACGAACCACGTATATTGCCGACTAGGGGTGAGGCGATACTTGAGCCGTTACCGTTAGTGGTATTACAAAATCGCTATTCGGCATCTGCAGCAGAAGTATTGGCCAGCAGTTTGCAAGCACAAAAACGCGCTACTATCCTCGGTGAAGTGAGCTATGGCAAAGGGTCGGTTCAGTCAGTCATTCCGCTAAATGATGAGCAGGCAGTCAAATTAACAGTCGCCAACTACATGACTGCCGCGGGTAACAAGATAGATGGCATCGGTGTGGAACCTGATGTGACGTTATCTGGTAATGAAAGTACATGGGAGCAGCAGGCGCTCGATGTGTTAAAAGAGCGCGCCCTTGAGTCAGGCATTCGCTTTATCAGAAAATCAACTAGGACGGATAAGGCAGTAGAGAGCAGTACGGCTAATTAGCGGCTGTCTAAAGACATTTTGCCCCGTCAGTACATAGCGTCATGCTTTGAAAGACCAATATTCGAATTATTCTTCGTCAATCTCTAGCTTTTTCATGCGATAACGTAAAGAGCGAAAGGTCGTGCCTAATAGCTCAGCAGCCTGTGTTTTATTCCAGCCAGTTTGTTTAAGGGCGGTGATAATCAGCTGTTTTTCTTGTGCTTGTAAATAGCTCTCTAATCCTTGCGGCGGCAGTTGACCATCGGCCGGTTCTCTTATATCGCTGTTCTCGTTCTCGTTCTCATTTGCTTGCAGGTCATCGTGATGATTGTTTGAGGTTTTGTCATTCTCGATTATCGTATTGCTTGAAGCCTTTGCTTGTCTCATTGCAGACTGCTGTACCATCGAGGGATAGTGTTGAGTATTGGTACGATAAGGGTGCAAGTTAGTGGTACTTTTTCCTTGCTCTGCTATCTGGTCGGCGACCGATGGATTTGCAGTGGGCTTATCTGACATATGTGCAGATGATTGAGAGTCTGCTTGTTGAGAGGTGATAGTATTAGGGCTGCTATCCATTTCGATGTCAGGCAAGCCTAAATGACCAGTATCAATATCTGAGGTTTCTGCGAGTGTCACCGCACGCTCAAGCAGGTTTCTTAGCTCACGAACATTACCAGCGAAATCATGATGTTGTAAGCGTGCACAAGCGGCGTCAGTTAAAGATGGCGGCGACTCCAATTGCCAATCCTCAGCAATCATCGCCAAAAAATGCTGGGCGAGCACAGGTATATCATCACGTCGTGCATTTAGCGTCGGCAGCTTCAATTCAATGACATTGATACGATAGTATAAGTCTTGGCGAAAGGTGCCATCTTGCACCAATTGATTCAAATCTTTATGAGTGGCAGACAAGATACGAATATCTACTGGCACCTCTTTGGTATCACCAATGGCTCTGACGGTCTTTTCTTGGATGGCACGCAGTAGTTTCACCTGCATGGCCAACGGCAAGTCTGCTACTTCGTCTAAGAATAATGTACCACCATTGGCTTGCTGAAACAGTCCTTGTTTATCAGCAACCGCACCAGTAAAGCTGCCTTTTTTATGGCCAAAAAACTCTGATTCCATCAACTCTGATGGTATGGCACCGCAGTTCACCGGTACAAAACTGCCATCACGGCGCGGGCTCAAATCATGAATCAGTCTAGCAACGACTTCTTTACCGGTACCTGAGGCACCGGATAAAAAAACGGGTGCTTGTGAGCGTGCCAGCTTTAAAATGGTTTTTTTGAGAGGATGCATGACAGCTGAGTCGCCAATCAAGCGACTATTTAGCAATTGTTGTTCGGGCGAGTGCTCAGGAGTGGCTTTTGTTGCATCATTTTGATGAATAACCTTTAGGGCATTTTCTACTAATTGACGTAAGCGTGGTAGCTCAAGTGGCTTGTTGACAAAGTCAAAGGCGCCAAGCTTTAATGCTTCGATAGCCAAGTCCATGCTGCCATGCGCAGTGATGACAGCAATTGGGGTATGAGAGCTACTACTGACTTCCTTGACTAAGTTCAGTCCTGAGCCATCAGGTAGTTTGAGGTCAGTCAAGCAAAAATCGTAATCATTGTCTTGCCAGTACTCTCTTGCTTGCGACAAGGTATATGCCACGTCACTTTTGATGCCCATTTTGGTTAAAGTGATTTGCATCAGTCTGCATAAATCCACTTCATCATCAACGACCAGTGCAGTTTTTGTCATACATCATCTCATCGTATTCAATCGCAAAACATTATTAAAAGCATACCTTAATAGGGTGTTATATATCACACCGTATTATTGTTTAAGGAAGGCTGTCATCAGTGTCAGATTTAAAACCAGTACCAGCATGGTTAGTAGCATTATTGATAGCAGGGGCTATTAAACGAAAGCAGGTCTTTTTATGCTCAGGTACATAAAGCAGGCGTGCTTGATTGGCCTCACAAAAAGCTTGCGATAAATACAAGCCCAAACCTGTTCCTGCCTTATCGGTGGTAAAAAACGGGTTAAACAAGTGCTGCAAATCATCAGCGCTAACGCCAGTCCCATCATCCAAAATATCAATTATAACATCGTTATCTGCACAATAAATCTCAATCTCCACAAAGGCATGAGGGTGTGCATAGCTACTATGACGCAGTCCATTATTGATTAAATTGATTAAGACTTGTTCTAGCTGATGAGTATCAAAAGAGATGGTGGGATGTGTTTTTACGCGTAAAAATACATCGTGACCTTTAAAGTAATTTTCCAAAAAACTGAGCATCCATTCAGACAGTACAATAGATTGTTGATGGGCGGTTTGTTGGCGTGATAATTTGAGAATATCTTCAATGATTCGGTTGACGCGCTTTGTTTGCGAAAATATCATTTTATAGAGCTCATGGTTGGCCATCATCTCACTATGGGAGATACTGATTAACCTATTCTCATGGCTGCTATCTTCACTGTTTTCGGTCACGTCTTCCATCAATAGTTGGCTCGCTTGCGATATTGCCGCCAACGGGTTTCTGATTTCATGGGCAATACTGGCGGTTAGCTGACCTAAAGACGCCAGCTTTAGCTGCTGGGCGCTGGCTTGCTCACGACGTAAATCCTCCAACATGATCAATTTACTGCCGTCTTTTAGCGGAATGATTTGTACGCGCAGCTTACCAAACACTGAGGCATTTGCCACTGCCGGTAAGTCATAAGTAAAGCTGCGTGTTTGACCCGCTGCCACTGATAAACACGCTTGAAACAACTGTGAATGCTGTTCACTAAGTTGCTGCTGAAAATCTGCCAGCTGTGCACTATGGGCTTTATTTTTTCTATTTTTGTTCTTATTGATTGGCACATTCTTTTTATCAATAATGACACTATCAATGGTTGATTGCGGATTGTGCGACAAGCTGAGCAGCTGATGGGCGGCAAGGTTTGCTAAGACGATGTGCTGTCTGTCGATGACGATGACACCATTCACCATTTGCGTAATGACTTCTTGATTGATGACATTGAGTCTTTCGACTTCCTTGGCATGACGAGCAGCCACCTTTTCTAACTGTACCAGTCGCTGTGAGATAGACCAGCTCAACCCACCAACTGCCAAGAAGCTGGCCGACATGAGTAAAGCATCGCCTAAGTTGGTCAAACTCATACTGTTGGCAATGGCATAAAAAAACTGCTGGTAAATGACAAAGATAATAGCGAGTAGAGTAATGATGAGTGCTTGTGAGCCATGTAACAACATAAAGCTCGCCGCGACTACGACCATATAAAGCATAGTCAACTGCAAATCAGGCGCACCAGCGGTATAGAGCAATAAGCTCAATATAATAACGTCTAGTGCCAGTCCAAACGCCAACTGTCGCCGCATTTGTCTATCAACGACATAAAACAGACCGAGCAAAATGAGGCTAAGCAGCACATAAAAGCTCAGCGCTGTTTGCTGCAAGAAACTAGGGAGAGAAGCGCTCCCATCAGTGCGAGCGGTGATATACACCATCAGCATAGAGAATAAACTGACCACAAAGCGATAACTACTATAAATCATACCCAGTCTGCGCAATTGCGGTAAGGGTAAGGAGTCATCGCGATGTACGTAGCGAGTAATGGCAGAGACCACGCTATTGGCAGGCTTCATAAGTTGACCGTTATAAGGGAGGTGCAGAGTGGTTTATGGTTGAATCAAACCATGGCGAATCGCTAAATGCGTCAATTTGACATCACTATCGACACCAACTTTTTCATAAATACGATAACGATAGGTATTGATGGTCTTAACACTGACAAATAACTGGTCAGCGATTTGCTGCGGACTTTGACAATTAACGACCATCATAGCTACCTGCTTTTCGCGATCACTTAATAAGTCGAAGGGTGAGTTGGCATTATCTGATAATAAAACATCAGCGAGCTGTTCAGCGACATCTTGGCTAAAGTAACGACCGCCTTGATAGATTTTTTTGACGGCTCGTATCATCTCATCTAGTGGCGTACCCTTAGTAATATAGCCATTTACGCCAGCTTTGATGAGCATAGAGGGATAAGGCTGTGCCGACATGCTGCTGACGGCCAGAATCTTAATGCCCATATCCAGCTGAATTAAGCGTTTGGTGGCTTCAAGTCCGCCAATGTTGGGCATATTTACATCCAGCAAAACCACGTCAGGTCGCAGTTGTTTGGCCAGTTTAATGGCCATGTCACCGCTGTCTGCTTCACCGACGACTTCGATATCGGCACTATCTGACAACATGCGGCTAATACCCATCCGCACCAAATCATGATCGTCTACTACTAATACTTTAATCATAACCATACTCTTTTTATCATTTGTCAGAAGAAGGGACTTACTAAAATTAAATGACAAACAAAAAACTGCCCATATCATTTTTTTAGTTTTTGAATGTCTAAAATACTGCTACTATATTAGAGAGAAGTCATTGTTTAATATATCAAAATGCGAATTATTAGCCGATTTAAAGTTAAGATATATTGCTGAATTGTGAGCCAATGTTTCTGAAATATAAAGTGGTTGTAGCAAAATTTGAATTGGGACAAAATAAACCATTAAATCAGCTTGATACATCAAAATTAAATGTAAACCATGATACACTAAAAATACAAAAACTCTATACGAGTACTTACAAACACATCATAAACGCTATGTACGTTCTTGGCGTCAGACAATATGTACTGGCGTAATAGCGACAGCAGGAGGCATAATGAAGCAACTACCATTAACCAAACAGCAATTAATCGCTGCTATGATTTCGTTGAGTTTGGGCAGTGTTGCACAAGCCGCACTTACTATTAATGGTAGCGCTGATACAGGCTCTAGTGCACGAATGAGCTGGGGCGGTGCTGATAGTTTGTCTGAAGCGCGCAACATCATGTACAAGTCAACTGGCTCTGCTATCAAGAAAGTCGATAACGGCTATGGCACGACCAATATCACTAATGCCAATAGCTTTGGCAGTAGCAACAACAGCTTTAATAGCAGCAATCGCTACAATACGACTTACCGCGGTGCGTTCGGTAGTAGTGACATGATTCCTATCAGTACTGACTCGCGTAGTGTGGCAGTCATTGATGCTGAAACTGGTGAGTCTATCTACGAAAAAGACGCTGATATCGCACGTCCAATGGCCAGTATTACCAAGGTCATGACAGCGATGGTGGTGCTAGATGCCGGTCTGGATATGCGTGAAGAGATTACCCTAGACCCAGAAGATTTCGTTGGTCCTAAGCGCGCAAGCTCACGCTTAAAAGCGGGCGATCGTATGAACCGCGCTGAGCTGTTATTAATGTCATTGATGAAATCTGAAAACCCAGCAGCAAAAAGTCTGGCGCGTAATTATCCAGGTGGCTACAGTGCCTTTATGCGTGCGATGAACCGTAAAGCTCAAGACTTGGGCATGACGACGGCTTTCTTTGGTGACCCAACAGGTCTCGATAAACGCAACGTCGCCTCATCAAATGACCTCGTTAAAATGGTACGTGCTGCTGGTAACTATGATGTGATTCGTCGTTTCTCTACCACCAAAAGCTATGATTTCTTTGTATCAAACTACTCAAGTGGCAACCGTACTTATAAGGCCAGCAATACCAGTAGTTTAGTTCGTGATGGTAGCTACCCAATTGGCATCTCTAAAACTGGTTTCATTAACGAAGCGGGTCGTTGCGTGGTGATGGAAACTCGCGTGAATAATCGCCCAGCCATTATTGTAATCTTAGGGGCAAATAGCTCAGCGACACGTTGGGGTGATGCGAAAAACATTCTAAACAGTTTAGCGACACGTCGTACGGTGTAAGCTCACTCGTATTATTGTAAGTCAGTTCCTTCAAAAAGGCTGTTATGTGATATAACAGCCTTTTTATTGTGTTGAATTTAACGATAAGGATGTTTTGTATGGCCCAGTCAACAGTGCTCAAGGCTGCTAACGCTTCTAATATGATTCCGAAGCTATATTTGTTGACCAATGACGATGAGTTCGTGCTCCTTTATCAAAAACTAGAGGCAGCACTAAAGACGGGGTTGATTGGACTGTTGCAAATTCGTCGCAAACAAATACTATCATTGCCTGATGGTGAGTCTCGTCTGTACCAAGAAGCAAAACAGATAGTTGAGCTGGCACAAGCGTATAATGTACCTGTCGTCATCAATGACAATATAGAGCTGGCTGCTAAGCTTGGTGTTGGTGTCCATCTCGGTCAACAAGATGGCAAAATTGCCGATGCCAAGCAGCAATTACTACCAAACCAAATTATCGGTCGCACCTGTCATGGCAATGTAGCGTTTGTTAAAGAGGCGAAAAATGAGGGTGCAAGCTATGCTGCATTAGGTGCTGTCTTCGCTTCTACAACCAAACCAAACGCTGATATTATTACATGTCAACAGCTGATAGAGGGTTGTCAACAAGACATAGCCATCTGCGTAATCGGAGGACTGACGGCAGAAAACGTCTCTGAATTGGCAGGATTGCCAATTAAGTACGTAGCAGTAGTAGGTGATATTATGGATTTACCAGTGACGCAAATCGCTGTGCGCTGTCAACAATGGCAGCAGGCGTTTTTAGAATGGAACATGCCTGCTTAACCATTGATGTCTATATTTTAAATGGATGCGTCTGTTGTAATTAGTATGAAGTATTACTCAGCATGTTCCATACAGAGAGTAGCGTAGGGTAGTGCTTCTAAGCGTTTTCCCTCGATTTGCTTGCCACATACTTCGCACTCGCCATAAGTACCATTTTCGATACGGCTTAGGGCATTTTCGACATATATCAAACTTTGACGTGCTTCGCCCATCAGATTTTTACGCATGTCATTCTGACGATAAGAGATGGCTTGGTCTTCCCAGTGCTCATTAAGGTCATCTTGCGGGTTTTGAATATGCTCTTCGATTTTATCGATTCGAGTTTCGTATTCATCTTTAAGTTTTAATAGTTCTTGTTTGGCTGCTTTAAAATCGATACTCATTGGATTCTCCTAATGGATTATTTTTATTGTTCACCGTATTTATTACATCTGGATTTATTATAACTGGCTGTTGACCGTTTTATGATACGGCGTCATTTTTGCCATCAACACTTAAGCCATCATAAACAGCCTATTTGCTGAGTACCACCACGAAATGTTACTGATTTTTAGCCCATTTTTAAAATGAGGATACGCCTTAGTAAGATTTAATGTCAGGTTCTTCATGAGTGCTGGCTAGAAAACTGCTAAAATACACCGCCTCAAATTTCTACTGGGACAATTTGAGAACGTCTTTTAGTAAGAGTCAGTGATTTGATTGTTTGATAAGTAGTATTTATTAGTAGATAGCAAAATAGTAGATAGATAGCCAAATTGTAGATTAACCATTGATGATGCATAGGAGCAGGTAATGAATTTTTTGCGTATGAGTGAGCTGAGCTTAACAGATAAAGTGGTATTGATTCGTGAAGATCTTAATGTGCCTATCAAAGACGGTAAGGTCGCCAGTGATGCCCGCCTACAAGCCAGTTTGCCTACGATTAAGATGGCGCTAGAGAAAGGCGCTGCCGTTATTATTTGTTCACACTTAGGGCGTCCGACTGAAGGCAGTCCTGAAGCGGTATATTCATTGGCGCCTGTCGCTGATTATTTAAGCGACAAATTAGCCTCACAATTATCAAAGCCAGTTAGCCTAAACAATGACTATCTTGCTCAAGGTGTGTCTATTGAGGCAGGCGAAGTCGTATTACTAGAAAACGTGCGCTTCAATCAAGGCGAGAAGAAAAACGATGCCGATTTGGCACAGAAATACGCTGATTTGTGCGACGTATTCGTCATGGATGCGTTTGGCACCGCCCACCGTGCGCAAGCGTCGACAGAAGGCGTTACCCAAGCCATGCATCAAGCTGGCAAAGTAGCTTGCGCCGGACCTTTATTGGCAGCTGAGCTTGATGCATTGAGCTTAGCGCTTGAAACCCCAGCACAGCCGATGCTCGCAATCGTTGGTGGCTCGAAAGTATCAACAAAGCTGGAAGTACTGCACAGCTTGGCTGAAGTATGCTCACAGATTATCGTTGGTGGCGGTATTGCGAATACTTTCCTTGCAGCGCAAGGTCACAGCGTTGGCGCATCCTTATATGAGGCGGATTTGGTGGACACTGCTCGTGACATCATGAGTAAAACTGAAATTTTATTACCTGAGTATGTGGTCGTTGCTGATAAAAACGACATCAACTTTGATGATTTTACCGGCTCGTTACAACAAGCTGCTGCAACTATCAAATCTGTCGATGCCATTGGCGACAACGACATGATATTAGATATCGCACCAGAAAGTGCCAAGCAATTGGCTATTGCTATCATCAACGCAAAAACCATCTTATGGAATGGTCCAGTTGGTGTGTTTGAGGTTGATGCTTTTGGTCAGGGCACTCAAATCGTGGCAAATGCTGTCAAAGACAGCCAAGGTTTTTCAATAGCTGGCGGCGGTGATACTTTAGCAGCGATTGATAAATATCAAGTGGCTGATGGTGTCAGCTATATGTCAACAGGCGGCGGCGCGTTCTTAGAATTTGTAGAAGGTAAGGTGTTACCGGCAGTTGCTGCCTTACAAATTACAGAATAACCCCTTAACGAGAATTCTGCAGTTAAGTAACAGTAGACGTACAACTTATTGTGAGCATCTAGGTTAGGCTATAAAAATAATAAGGTGACTGCCATCTTTAGCTTGTCAGTATGCAAGCCATAAAGAGGAGCGTTCACTAATTATTATTAAGTAGTAATTATTTGTTTCTATACTGAAAATTATTATTGCATGTCCAATTTGCACTCTATAAAATAGCGCAAATCATGTATTTGACATGCTTTATTTACGAGAGGTTTATTATGTTAAAACGCCATTTATTACTTGCTAGCGTACTTGCTGGTACTTTTGCAATCACTGCATGTAGCCAACAAACTGAAGAAAACGCAGAAGCGACTGTTGAGTCTGCTGGTGATGACGCTGCTGCTAACACTGAAGCTGCCGCTGCTGAAACAGAAGCCGCTGCTGCTGAAGCTGAAGTTGCTGCACAAAATGCTGGTGCTGAAGTTGCCGAAGGCGCTGAAACTGCTGGTGCAGCCGCGACTGATGCACTAGAAAACACTGGTGAAGCAATCACTGAAGGCACCAACAAAGCAGTAGCAAATACTGCTGAAGCTGTTGCTGATGGTGCAAACGCTGTTGCTGATGGCGCAAATGATATCGCTGTTGATGCAGAACAACAGTACTAATATTTAGTACTAGTAACAAGCATCAATACTAATTGAGACAAGACTAGTTAAGAATAGGCAACCAAACGACTGATTTATCCGTCGATGAGCATATTCTCAGATTAGCGGTTGTAAGTATTCATTGCTGTATAAGCCCTCAAAATATGTATAAAGCTTTGGTGATTGCCAAGGCTTTTTTTATGTGAAATTTTTTATTTGAAATATAAGTAACCAAGTTGGAGTGTTTCCTCAACCCAAAATAGATTGCACTTTACTTATCAGCGGTTTAGTCAACCAACCAAGCAACCAAGCAACTAATTAAGCGAGCAGGACCGAGCAGATAAGAAATAGTCAGCTAACGGCTACGAAGCAGCGGCAATTTTTGCTATAATCACGACGCAATAATGAGAGGCAAAAAAACATCGGTTTTTTGTTCGTCTGGCTGTTATCAAGCTAGAAACTTAGGGCAATTATTGCACCATCGTATTTTTCAGAATGAATTCTTAATATCATATTCAAAATTTAATCAGAGAGCGTCTTATGGCTTTAATATCGTTACGTCAACTTCTAGATCACGCCGCCGAGCACAATTACGGTGTCCCTGCTTTTAATGTCAATAACTTAGAGCAGATGCGTGCAATCATGATGGCGGCCGACGCCTGTGACTCACCTGTCATCGTGCAAGCCAGTGCTGGTGCTCGCAGTTATGCAGGCTCTGCATTTTTACGTCACCTGATTATTGCAGCGATTGAAGAGTGGCCACATATCCCAGTGGTAATGCATCAAGATCATGGTATGTCACCTGCTATTTGCCAGCGCTCAATTCAGATGGGCTTTTCATCAGTGATGATGGATGGCTCACTCGGTGAAGACGGCAAAACACCAATGGACTATGATTATAACGCTAGCGTGACTCGTGAAGTGGTCAAGATGGCGCACGCATGCGGTGTCTCTGTCGAAGGCGAAATCGGTTGCTTGGGCAGTCTTGAGACGGGTATGGCAGGCGAAGAAGACGGCTCTGGCGCAGAAGGCATCTTAGATCATGAGCAACTATTGACCAGTGCTGATGAAGCTGAGCAGTTTGTTAAAGACACCAATGTGGATGCGTTAGCCATTGCTATCGGTACCAGTCATGGTGCGTATAAATTCACCCGTCCACCGACAGGTGATATTTTATCTATTGAGCGCGTAAAAGAGATTCATGCTCGTATTCCACATACCCATTTGGTCATGCATGGCTCGTCGTCAGTGCCACAGGAATGGCTAAAAGTTATCAACGAAAATGGTGGTAACATTGGTGAGACTTATGGTGTACCAGTTGAGCAAATCGTTGAAGCGATTAAGCATGGTGTGCGTAAGGTAAATATTGATACTGATTTGCGTTTGGCATCAACGGGCGCAATCCGTAAATTCCTTGCAGAAAACCCAAGTGAGTTTGATCCACGTAAATACTTCAAAGCTTCTATGGTTGCGATGTCAGATATCTGTACCAATCGTTTTGAGGCTTTTGGTTCTGCTGGTCAAGCACATAAGATTCGCCCAATCAGCCTTGAAGGTATGGTCGATTTTTATAAATAAGCATTGCCAACAATGCATGCTCATTTAGTCATAGCAGCGCAGCTTATTTTTATCGCAGCTTCTATATTTTAGCTTTGTACTTATGTACTGTACGTCGATTTTATAAAAGGTGGTGAATGATGATTGGACTGATTACGGGGCAGGTGCAGTATTTAATGGCACCGACTGCCTGCGTCATGACTACTTCCGGGGTGGGTTATGATATCGAGCTGCCACTGCCGTCTTTTTGCCAATTGCGCCTTAACGAGCAGGCGAGTATTTGGACGCATTTTCATGTGCGTGAAGATGCACAGCTGCTTTATGGCTTTATCGATCGCAAAGAGCGTGATGTCTTTCGTCAATTGATTAAAATCAATGGCGTTGGCGCAAAAATGGCATTGGCTATGCTTTCCGCGATGTCAGCTGCTGAGCTAAAGATGCATGTTGAGCAAGAGTCCGAGAGCGCATTGACTCGAATCCCCGGCATCGGCAAAAAGACCGCGCAGCGTTTATTGATAGAGCTAAAAGACAAGCTCAAAAATATCGAAGTTGATAGTAGTAATTTAGAATTTGCGATTCAGCCTGCACCCATTTCTGCTGAAGGTAGTATCATCGCTGAAGTAGAAGGGGCGTTGATTAGCTTGGGCTATAAAGAAAAAGAAGCCCAGCAAGCGATTAAAGCCGCTAAGAGTAATGGTGCTACCTTTGCAGATACGCAGAGCTTACTAAAAGCCACTTTGCAACAGCTGTCAGGCTTTTAGATATATTTAGAGCCGCTTATTATTTCCAACAATATAAAGACGTATTCAACAAATAAGCGACATTCATTGTCGCTTATTTTCGTTTGGGGCTGTGTTTTATTTTAGGCCTGCTTTATGATGATTGATGCATAGCATTTGGTTATGCTATATATGGTATTCCGAAACAGGTTATCCTAAAATACGTTATCTCCAAGAATGTGCTGGGCTTTGTTAAGCGCATTCAGCCGACTGTATATATTACTTGATACAGTACTGGCGCTCGCTTTCCTAGCCATTAGAGGCTACTCAGATTTTTGAAAATGGTATGATTACTTTATTCTTTTAATACAATGATAGAACCTATGATGCAAGATCGTTTGATTAATCCGCTCGAAGGCGATGGTGATGCTCCTGACTCTAACATCCGACCAGCACTCTTGGCTGAATATATTGGTCAGCCCGTCGTACGTGAGCAGATGGAAGTGTTTATCGGTGCTGCACGTGGTCGGGGTGAGGCATTAGACCATACCTTGATTTTTGGTCCGCCAGGTTTGGGTAAGACCACGCTTGCCAATATTATTGCTCGTGAGATGGGTGGTAATCTGCGTTCTACGTCAGGGCCTGTACTTGAGCGCCCAGGTGATTTGGCGGCCATGTTGACCAATTTAGAAGAGGGTGATGTCCTCTTTATCGATGAGATTCATCGGTTAAGCTCAGTCATTGAAGAAATCCTTTATCCAGCCATGGAGGACTTTCAGCTGGATATTATGATTGGTGAAGGGCCTGCTGCGCGTTCTATAAAGCTTGATTTGCCGCCTTTTACCTTAGTAGCAGCCACCACACGAGCGGGTTTGCTGACGTCGCCATTGCGGGATCGTTTTGGTATCGTGCAGCGCTTAGAGTTTTATAATATCGCTGATTTGACGACGATTGTTAGCCGTGCCGCGCGTTTAATGCGGGTGCCAATGAGTGAAGATGGTGCGGTAGAGATTGCTCGCCGTGCGCGTGGTACGCCAAGGATTGCCAATCGTTTACTGCGCCGTGTGCGTGACTATGCGGAAGTCAGAGGCGACGGTACTATTAATGGCGCGATAGCCGGTAGTGCGCTCGATATGCTCGCCGTAGATAGACGTGGTCTTGATCATTTAGACAGACGTTATATTGAGATATTGCAAGAGCGTTTTGATGGTGGTCCAGCAGGGGTTGAAGCAGTAGCAGCAGCCATGGCTGAGGATCGCGGTACGTTAGAGGATGTGATTGAGCCGTACTTGATTCAGCAAGGCTATGTACTGCGAACTGCTCGTGGTCGTGTATTGACGCAAATGGCGATTGATCAGATGTTATAGAATAGTCAATTCAAAACGCACGAGGTATGTCTTTAATAGCATTGTGCAGGTATAAATTTTTCTCGCTTGCTGTGTGCTTTGCACTCCAGAGGCTTTGAAAAATCCATACCTGCAGCCTCGCATTTGCTCAAAATAAATGAACCATATGAAACCAAAAATGCGTCTGCGTCTAATTTTTTAATGAAACGCAGACGCATCTTTTTACTTTGATTTTAATAAGCTTATTAAATAGTCGGTAACGCCTCAGGCCATATTTTCCCTGGATTTAAAATGTTTTTGGGGTCAAGCGCTGACTTAATGGCTTGCATCAGCACTAAGGCATTGCCGTGCTCTTGTTGCATATATTTCTGTTTGCCTTGTCCAATACCATGTTCACCGGTACAGGTGCCATCCATCTCAATCGCACGGCTGGCAAGGCGGCTGATGATACCGTCAGCGGTAGCGACTTCTTCAGGGTTATTGGTATCGACCAATAAGAGAACATGAAAATTACCATCGCCGACGTGACCGACGATAGGTCCAATCATGCCAGATGCTTCGATGTCTTTTGCTGTCTCACTGACGCATTCTGCTAAGCGTGAAATGGGCACGCAGGCATCAGTGGATAAAGCACTGGCTTCAGGTCTGAGAGCGGAGCTGGCATGATAGGCGTTATGCCGCGCTTGCCACAGACGTTTACGCTCAGCTTCATTGGTATCCCAAGCAAAATCCGTACCGCCGAATTCTTCGATGATATCGGTAAAGATTTGCGCTTGTTCAGCGACGCTGGCTTCTGTACCATGAAACTCTACAAATAGCGTGGGTGTCTCAGTTAAATCAAGATTAGCGTATTGATTACAGGCTTTGATTTGCATCGCATCGAGCAGCTCAATACGGGCAATCGGCAAGCACATTTGAATGGTCAACATCACCGCTTGACAAGCATCCTCAATCGTTGGGAAGTGGCAGATGCCGCTACCAATACATTCGCTAATACCAAATAACTTGAGCGTGACTTCGGTGACGATACCAAGCGTACCTTCTGAGCCTATCATCAATCGTGTCAAATCGTAACCAGCGGCCGACTTTTTAGCGCGCGTACCGGTGCGGACAATATCACCATTCGCGGTCACCACTTCAAGGGCGAGTACCACATCTTTCATGGTGCCATAGCGGACAGCATTGGTACCTGAGGCACGAGTCGCAACCATGCCACCGATACTGGCATTGGCACCGGGATCTATGGGAAAGAACAGCCCGGTATCGCGTAAATAATGATTGAGCTGCTCACGTGTGACACCAGGTTGTACAGTAACGGTCAGGTCTTCATTATTAACCTGCAATATCGCATCCATGGCATGCATATCAATACATAGCCCGCCGTAAGGTGCATTTAATTGACCTTCTAAGGATGAGCCAATACCAAAGGCAATGACTGGCATCTGATAGTGATTGCAAATCTCAACCGCCGCGGCGACTTCGTGCTTATTCTGTACTGTTAATACCGCATCGGGTGGCTGATTGGCAAGCCACGTCATGGTATGACCATGCTGTTCACGTACGGTTTGATTAAGGCTAAGCTGCTTACCAAAGCGTGTTTGCAAAGCGGCAATAGCGTCACTATGATTTGCTTTGACTGAATCATGAGGCTGGGAGGGCGATACAGATGATATGGTCGACATAGATAAACTCTCCATATAAGACGTATTTTTAACTGAGTAAAAGAAATACTAAATAAGATAAAAAGTTAAGCTCTGATTCATGTTAATTGTGCTTTAACGACAATTAACATGAATCAGAGCTTATTAAATTAAGATTTTCACAACGATTAACAGATATTCATTGCCATTAAAAGTCAGCGCTCTAAGCCAGGATACGCCAAATAACGACAATGATGGCCAACAGATAAAGGATAGGGGCGAACCAACCGACTTGTGTGGCAATAGCAATGAATACGGCAAAACCCGATAGCGCTAGCCAATCACGGCGGCGATCATTAAGCATGTCAGCGCGTATTTGCTGTATTTCTCGTAGCTGGCTGTCTTGTCGCGATCCCTGTGAGGCAAGGCTTTGTAGTCCTTGATCTAGCAACTTGGGAATGTCAGTCGTTGATAATAGAATCTCGGGCAACTGCTGACGCAGATGTTGCAGGTTACGCATCGGATCGAGTTGTTCTTTAATCCAACCGCTTAAAATAGGCTTAGCCAGTGACCAAATATCAAGATCAGGATATAAGTCGCGCCCCAATCCTTCGACATGTACCAAGGTTTTGAGTAGCAGCATTAACTGTGGCGGAATACTCATATGATGGCGGCGCGCGATATCTAAAATCTGCATCAAGACACCAGCAAAGTCGATATCATTAATGGATTTTTGTAGCATTGGACCGACAGTGCGTTTCATATCACGCATGAGCGCATGCTTGTCTGCACTTGGTGGTATCCAGCCCGCTCGGCTAACAATATCCACCATCGCCGTAAAGTTATTATTCATCACCGCCAAGAGCATCCGCGCGACGATGAGCTGATCGTCTTTCGATAATGTACCCATGATGGCACAATCAAGCCCAATATAGCGTGGCTCATGACCCAAATCAATCGCTGCCATATCTGCAGAGAGGGTTTTAACCGGTGGTGTCTCTACAAAGACATTGCCCGGATGCATATCAGCATGAAAAAAGTTATCGCGGAATACTTGGGTAAAAAATATCGTTAAGCCTTTTTCTGCCAGTGCTGCACGGTCATAACCAAGCTTATCAAATATCTCAACCTGCGAGATAGGAACACCTTGAATACGCTCCATCACCATGACATTTTTAGCCGCATCATAAACTTCAGGCACATACATCAATGCTGAACCCAAAAAGTTATTGCGCATCTGCGTGGTGTTGTCTGCCTCTAAGGTCAAATCTAATTCATTAAGCATGACTTGGCGATAATCTTCGACAATGTCGATGATATGGATGGCACGCGCCGCTTCAATACGTGCCGATGCCCAACTGGCAAGTTCACGCAGTAGCTCAAAGTCAGAGATAATGGTAGTACGAATATCAGGGCGAACCACTTTTACTACTACCTCACGACCATCATGCAATGCGGCCGTATGCACTTGGGCGATGGAAGCTGCTGCTAGTGGCTTAACATCAAAACGGGCGAATAGCGTTGTGATAGATTGACCGAGACCATGTTTCGGGTCTTGGATTTGGGCAATGGCAACGTCCGAGTCGAAAGGCTTGACCTTATCTTGTAGTTGTACCAATTGCTCGATAATCTCAGGTGGCACCAAGTCGCGGCGCGTCGAGAGCAATTGTCCCAGTTTCAAAAATAACGTACCCATATCTTCAAGCGCATACTTAATGGCATTGGGCTGATGTTTTTTACCCCAAGCTGCCCGATGCGTACGAATCAGACGTGCCAAAGGTTGCAGCTGCGGTACCTCTTCGAGAGGAAGGTGTGTATCAATACGATACATTGCGGCAATGCGCCAAAGTTCACGTAGTCGGGCATGGTGGGATAGTAGCATGGGATATGGGTACTCTAAAAATTCAGAAATAGGGTGGGCGCTGTGCCTATGGTTTGTTTGATTTCTCCTACGAAAGCGATAGTCAAACAAACCCTAAGCGTAATGAGTTATCAATCGTTTATTTGTCATTCAAAACATAAGTTATTAAGGAAACCAGTGATTCATGAACCAATTAGCCACTAAGCAAGCTACTGATGAAACGAATTATTGATAAAACGCGTCTGCTCTTCTTTGATAGCAGCAAGCTTGGCTTCTTCACGCTCAACGTCAGCGCGCAGTTTTAATAGCTGCTGTTTGAGGTCATTGACTTCAGCCAGCTCAACAGGGTCAGGCACACTATTACCCGCCACATCATTGGCCCAATCACTGACGTCATCAAAAGCGCGTTTGGCACTATGACGCCAGCTGCCTTTTAGCTGTGAGATGAGAAGATGTAATTGGCTAGCCATAGGCTTACCGATGAAGGGCTCTAGCTGTCCTGCGACATCAGGGTCAAACCCTGCCACCAACTGCTTTAGCTGCATCAGCACTTTATAGTCCCCAGCGATAGGCAGGTTACCCTCAGTGCCGCGCATGAGATTGAGCAGTTGCGCTGGATTGTCTACGGTGATAATACAGTCTGGTCGGCTATGACCCAAACGCGCGCGCTCCATACTGGCTTTTTGGCGTTCGCTTGGACTACCGCTTGGCTCAAAGATACTGTCTGTCGTTACCGGCTCAAAACGCAAGCGTTCATGGGTAAATAGCACGTCCAAATTGACTTCAGGCATTGCCATATTCAATCGCAATACTTTGCCTGCAAGCGGTGCTAAGCCTGCTTTGGTAATCTCATCGCTTGCAATGGCAAGGTTAATCAGCTTCTCGGCACCAGCCAAAAGTAGGACAGTCAGCATAAGGCTCTCGCATATTTAGTTGAGCGCCTTTAAAAGCGCTAAGGTTATTTAAGTCAGTGGTTAAGTCGCTTAATGGTTGAAATGACTCAGTAGATCAGTGAATTAAATACCACGACTCATTAATGTTCATAGTGCTATCGTATGATCACAGTATTAACGCTACGCTTTAAAGCCACGATGCACAGCGACGATACCAGCGGTAAGATTATGATAATCGCAGTTTTCAAAACCTGCTTCTTGCATCATTTGCTTAAGCGTCTGTTGGTCAGGATGCATGCGAATGGACTCAGCTAAGTACTGATAGCTCTCGGCGTCATTAGCAATTAGCTTACCCATCACAGGCAGTGCGGTAAATGAATACAAGTCGTATGCTTTAGATAGTGGCTCAAATACGGGTTTTGAGAACTCCAAAATCAATAAACGACCGCCTGGCTTTAGCACGCGATACATAGATTTTAGGGCAGCATCTTTGTCTGTCACATTACGTAGACCAAAGCTAATGGTGACTAAGTCAAAACTTTCATCATCGAATGGTGCAAGTGTCTCAGCGTTTGCCAACACAAAATCCACATTATTACAGCCAGCATTAATCAAGCGCTCACGACCGACTTCTAGCATCGCCGCATTGATGTCTGATAACACCACATGACCATTGCGACCGACTTCACGGCTGAATACCTTGGCCAAATCGCCCGTACCGCCAGCGATATCAAGTACATGCTGACCTGCGCGTACGCCTGATAAGCTAATCGCATAACGCTTCCACAAGCGATGAATACCAAAAGACATCAAGTCATTCATGATGTCATATTTTTTGGCAACTGAAGTAAAGACGTCAGCGACGCGTGCTTGCTTCTCTGCTTTGTTGACTGTCTTATAACCAAAGTGCGTTTGCTCATTGCCATCAGTATCAGGCGTATGAGGGTTATTGATGTCATCACGCTGGTTAAAAAGCGTTTGTTTGGCAGTTTGTGCTTGCGTAGCCGTGTTGTTTTCGCTGTTGTGTATCGTGTTTGGCATAGTTGTCTGTTGGCCTTGTGGGGTTCCAGTTGGTAAGTCTTGCACTTGGGTAAAGTCATTACTCTTGCTGCTATCGACTGCGGCATTTTGATTCAGTGTCGTATTAGAAACATGGCTTTGACGCGCTTGTGCTTGGGCGGTGATGTTTCGGTTATTAGTGATACTGTCTTTGATCAGCTTATCTTGCAGATGAGCATGAGGAGTCGCATCAGTCGCAGCGTTGCTGTTAGTACTATCAACTGGGTTATTAGTAGGGTTTTGATTGGCTTGGCTAGGGCTGTTATTTGAATGTTCAGTCATCGCATTATCCTATTGTTCGTTTTTATGATGGCGTATTTAAGCACTGTTGCATCATTGTCCAAGCATGGCTCAATAGCGTTAAGCAGCGCAGTTCGCATATGCATTATTTAGCCTATCATACACCAAACGCTGCTGGCATACCGCCATTATCCGTGTCATGAACCTGATCGATAATCATCAGCTCACGCTCACAAAACGGCTCGATAAAACCGCTAACACTCTTTAGTGGCTTCATGGCTTTAAACCCTGTATCAATAAAGTCGTAAAGCGGTTGAAAGTTATAGCGATACGCAGTGCCTTTAGCCAAGGCAAAGGCTTTTTTAAGCATGAATGAGTTTAAGTGCTTGTCAGTGCGATAGCAGACTTCTTTAAGATTGCCAATCTGTACTCGGCGCTCATCTGCCTCATCGACGGCTCTATAAGCGGCTAACATATTGTCTTCGGTAACTGGTAAATCTTGGGCGAGTAGCCACTGAGCCAAATGTAAATCTAGCTCAATCGCCAAAATAGCCGCTTGGATGCCCATGCTGCCTGCTTCTAAAGCAGATTCTTTAGCCAAACGTTCAAGCTTTTGTGCTTTAGGAAGAATGCGCTCTAACTGTTTTGCCAGTAGTTTAAATTCTTCACCGCCATATAACTGTGTCAAGAAATAATCCGCCATCAACTGGTTTTTTGGTTGTTCAAATAGTGCGCTATGAGTACGCTTAATACGCGCTTGCTGCCATGATTGAACTTCTTTGAGCTTGGTGTTTAATGCTTCATCTTCATGATGAGGTAGCGCCCAAAAACGGGTTAGATGCTGCTGCAGGTCGGCTAAAGCGGCCATGTTAAAAGTCCTATAAAAAGTAAATAATGTTATCAAATTAGCGATAAAGTGGTTTTTTATAAAAAAAGTAGCTGTCTATAAAGGTAACTCTCTATAAATATAACTACGAATCACAATAGGCATTATAAATCACAGTAACTATCAAAGTATTAAGGCTATTTTAATACAGCCTCAGAGATGGTGCTCACCTTAAAAGAAAATAAAACAGAATACAAATGTCAAACTGTTACATAGCAACGTTATTTACTCAATTAATCGAATGCTAAGATTAGGGTACTTCAACACGAATACTTGAACAGTGAGTGACAATTTTCTAAAAACAGAATAATACAAATATAGTTTGTTTATACAAATAATATAGCTAAATGACCATACTTGATGAGAATATAACGAGTCTAATTATGTCGAAAAAAAATGATACTACCGAATCAGAGGTACTACAAGCCGTGAGTGAGCAGTTAGCGAACAAGTCGTTGAGCAGCGTTTAAAACCTAATCCATTAAGTCAGTTTTCGATGGATAAAGATACACTTAGGTTGGCGCTGGTTACCGCACAGTACGCCCTGCGAGCCACTCGGCAACAGACGCCGGCAACTGTTAATAAACCAACTGGACTGTTGGTGCTGGTCAACGGTATGGAGCAGGCTGGTAAGGGCACAGCAGTTAAGCAGTTACGGCAGTGGGTGGATCCGCGATTATTAAAGGTTGAAGCAACCATTGGTGACTGTCCATTAGCGTATCAGCCGCTTTGGCAAGCGCATACCAAGGCGATGCCACGCCATGGTGATGTGATGGTTTATTTTGGCAACTGGTATGCCGATTTGCTTTATAACGTCATGCGTATGGCGTCTCCAGAGAGCTCAGAGAATGACACTGAGAATAAAAAATCTAAAAACAAACACTCAAAAAATAAAAAGCGCAAAAACAATGTCGATGAGCCGTCATTGCCAATTGTAGAGTGGCAGGCATATTTACAGCAGCAGCTTGTGAAGTTAAAAGCGTTTGAACAAGATTTGGTGGCCAATCAAACCAGAGTGTTGAAGTGCTGGTTTCATGTCGATATTGAGACATTACAAGAGCGCCTAAACGATGACGAGGCTGATCCGCAGTTCTTATATCAAATTGATTGGAACAGTAAAAAAGTGATTGAGACCTTTAATAATGTGGCAACCGCTCTGCTACGACAGCAAGATGACTGGATAATCATTGATGGTGAGGACAAGTCAGATGCCGCTGACCATTTCTGTCATGAAGTATTACAAGCGATGCAAAATGCGTTAGCGAGTAGTAAGGCAGATATTGACGGCGAGGTACAGACACAGTCGCTGTCTGATAAAAACACTCAGCAAGAAGCTGATGTAAAAATCTTTGAACCTGTCGAGATTCCTAACCAGCTAATAGATATCGACAATGCTGATATCAAAAAATCTGACTATAAAGAAGCATTGGCAAAAAAGCAGGCACGTTTGGCTGAGTTGTTACGTGCCCGTAAAGGTCGTCATGTTGTTTTTGCCTTTGAAGGAATGGATGCTGCTGGCAAGGGCGGTGCCATTAAAAGATTGGTCGCACCGCTAGACCCACGTGAGTATCAGGTGTACAACATTGGTGCGCCAATGCTATATGAGTTACAACATCCTTATCTGTGGCGTTTTTGGACGAGATTACCCAATGAGCAGACTGATCGTATCAGTCGCATCGCCATTTTTGACCGGACATGGTATGGACGCGTATTGGTTGAGCGCATTGAAGGTTTTGCTGCAGATAATGACTGGCAGCGTGCCTACGATGAAATCAATCGATTTGAGGCAGATTTAGCCACCGCTGGAACCATAGTCATCAAGTACTGGTTGGCTATCGACAAAAAAGAACAGTTGGCGCGTTTTGAAGCTCGCAAGGAGACACCGCACAAGCAGTTTAAGCTTACAGAGGATGACTGGCGTAACCGTAAAAAATGGGAGGATTACGTGCAGTCGGCTGCTGATATGCTGGCACGAACAAATACAGACCATGCACCATGGTGCGTGATAGCGACCAATGAAAAACGTCAAGCGCGTCTAGATGTATTAGATCATGCGATAGAGCAACTATCGGCAGCGTTGTTAGATCGCTGATAGATTGAGTGCTTATTAAATCTTGAATTAACCAGTATAGGTGCTGATTAAAAGTACTGATTAAAGAAGTAGCGTCAGTATGTGTATGTCGATTATTAATATTTTAGCTGAGGGTCATTGGATGAGTGCTCGGTGGTGCGACGATATTTCTACGGTAAGTAAAGTCTTATAAATATAATCAGAAACTTGTTTATGCTGCAAAATATAACAACAAAATTTCACTAAATGAACCTGTTACTTAAGCCATAAGCTCACAGTTACAAATCTCGCAATATCATCATGCATTATGCGTCTATATTTAATATAATAGGCGCGTAAAGTTTCCTGCCGCGTACTAAAAATGGTGAGCAGATGGGGCGCTTTAATTATTTATACTATTATCAGCTTATAAGAACAGCAGTACCAAGATAGCTACTATAAAACCTCTAAGCCGCAAGATGCTGTAATCAGAAGATTTGGCAATATCACTTGCGGCTTTGTGGCATGTTTAGAGGTGTGTTTTTAGCTTAATCAATGTCTTATCAATACCTTTAGACAATCTCAAACTTAAAAAAGTAGAAGTGGTAGTAAGAATGTAGTTATTTAAAAAGTTAGTCATTTAAAAATTACGTTGCATGATGGCATAAGTCATTAGGTTGACAGATGGTTGAACCAGCATCGTCACTAATCGCGCAACGTATTCAATCGCATATAATTTCAATCAGCTTACGCAGGACGTATCAACGTATGGGTATTAGCAGCAGTTCTACAGGGTCAACTAAAGCAGTCGGCTCTATGAGAATCAATCTATTTTTTGCCATTTTACTGATTGCGATGACCGCCTACTTTTTGTGGTGGGGTCTAGATTACACAATGCGTCAGCAGACGACGCTATTTATTGTGGCAACCGCTTTTGGTGTCTTTATGGCATTCAATATTGGTGGTAACGATGTTGCCAACTCCTTCGGTACTTCCGTTGGGGCAGGGACATTAACCATCCCGCAAGCGTTAGGCATCGCCGCGATATTTGAAGTATCGGGCGCGGTGTTGGCAGGCGGTGAGGTGACGGATACTATCCGAAGCGGCATTGTTGACCTAGACGGTCTGTCAGTGACACCCAACCAGTTTATTTACGTGATGCTCTCAGCACTTATCGCTGCTGCCTTTTGGTTGTTGTTTGCCACTCGTAAAGGTTTGCCGGTATCGACCACGCACTCTATCATCGGCGGGGTGGTCGGAAGTTCTATCGTATTGGGCTTTGATTTGGGTGGTAGTGCTACCGCTTTATCAACCGTCAATTGGGGTACGATTGGTACCATCGCCATTTCTTGGGTGTTATCACCGCTCCTAGGCGGCGTACTGTCCTATCTGTTATACGGTCAAATCAAGAAAAATATCATTGAGTATAATGATAGAACAGAGGCGCACATCGCGTCACTTAAAGGTGAAAAAAAGACGCTAAAACAAAATCACAAATATTTTTTGAGCGGTCTAACAGAATCAGAGCAATTGGCTTACACCTCGGCGATGTTGCGTGATCAAGAGATTTATAAAGACGATGACTGTGATGTTGAGGATTTAGAGACCGATTATTATAAAAAGCTTCATACCATTGAACATGAGCGTACCAACCTTGATACCCTAAAAGCACTAAAACAATGGGTGCCAATCATTGCTGCTGCTGGTGGCGCGGTGATGACCTCATTGGTTGTCTTCAAAGGCCTGAAAAACGTCAACGATGGCTTGACGACGCTACAGGGTTTTTTAATCATGGGCATGATAGCGGCGCTTGTGTGGCTCGCGACCTTTATCTATACCAAGAGTATTCGTGGTAAGCATAAAGAAGATTTGACCAAAGCGACGTTCATTATGTTTAGTTGGATGCAGGTATTTACGGCATCAGCTTTCGCTTTTAGTCATGGTTCAAACGACATCGCCAACGCCGTCGGTCCTTTTGCCGCTATTATGGATGTTATCCGTACCAATAGCATTGCCACAGAGGCTGCAGTACCGCCTGCTGTGATGTTGACCTTTGGTGTTGCGCTTATCGTCGGTCTTTGGTTTATCGGTAAGGAAGTCATTCAAACCGTCGGTACCAACTTGGCAAAAATGCACCCTGCTTCTGGCTTCTCAGCTGAGTTGGCGGCAGCGGCGGTTGTGATGGGTGCATCGACAATGGGTTTGCCAGTATCAAGTACGCACACGCTGGTTGGTGCTGTACTGGGTATTGGTATCGTCAATAGAGACACAAACTGGGCACTGATGAAGCCTATCGGTTTGGCATGGGTTATCACGCTCCCTGCGGCGGCGACAATGTCTGCCATCAGTTATGTGGTGTTAAGAAATATCTTCTAAACTGCTAGTTTTCAACGAAATAGCTAGGCTACAGTTATATAGTCAAAATATCCTAAAAACGCTACGGTATTGCTGATATAAATTTTTTGTAGCCTCTGTCTGCGCAGGCACAGCAAGCAAGAAAAATTGATATCAGCAGCGTGTGATGTATCGATATTACTTTTCACTGACTAAATCATTGCCTATAGTCGGAGCACTTTTAAACCGCTACGGTGTTACCCGCCCTAGATGTACTTAGTGTACTATCTGCGGTCGGTCGCCTTGTAGCGATTTTAAAATTCCTTGACTATAGCAACCAATGCTTATTGCTTCATTTAGCTCAATAAAAAACGCTTACCAGCACCATGCTGATAAGCGTTTTTTTATGTCTTTTCACTCTTTACTCAGTACCAAATTGTTGGCGTTTTTTGGCAAAGAAGCGATCTAAGCGATCCATGGCATCTTCTAAATCATGTAAGTTTGGTAGAAATACTAAGCGGAAATGATCTGGTTTATCCCAGTTAAATCCTGTGCCTTGCACCATCAAAACGTTCTCTTCAACCAACAAGTCCATCATAAACGCCATATCATCTTCGATAGGGTAAACGTCAGGATCCATCTTTGGAAAGCAATAAAACGCACCTTGTGGCATGGTGCAAGAAATCCCTTTAATCGCATTAAGACGGGAGACGGCCATTTCACGCTGTTTATAGAGGCGTCCACGCTCTGAGGTGAGCTCCTTCATGCTTTGATAACCGCCCATCGCTGTCTGAATCGCATATTGACCTTGAACGTTGGAACATAGGCGCATAGATGCCAGCATATCCAAGCCTTCGATGAAGTCAGCGGCATGGTGTTTTTTGCCAGATACCATCATCCAACCTGCACGGAATCCGGCAATACGATGCGACTTTGATAGACCGTTATAGGAGAGTACAAGCACATCATCAGTCAAGGTGCTCATTGGAGTGTGTACGGTATCATCATAAAGAATACGGTCATAAATCTCATCAGCCATGATGATTAAATCATGCTCTTTTGCCACTTCGATGATTTGTAATAGCAGCTCATCGCTATAGAGTGCACCAGTTGGATTATTGGGGTTGATAACCACAATGCCTTTGGTTTTAGCCGTGATTTTAGATTTGATGTCTTCGATATCAGGGTGCCAGTTGTCTTCCTCATTACAGCGATAATGCACAGCTGTACCACCGGAAAGATTAGCAGCTGCCGTCCAAAGCGGGTAATCTGGCATTGGGATGAGTATTTCATCACCGTCATTCATGAGCGCTTGCATGGTCATCACAATCAGCTCAGACACACCATTGCCCAGATAAACATCACGAACATCAACTGCCGATAGCAGTCCTTTTGATTGGTAATACTGCAATACCGCCTTACGGGCAGAAAAAATTCCCTGAGAGTCAGAATAGCCCGTCGCTTCTGGCAAGTTCATCGCCACATCACGTAAAATCTCATGCGGTGCTTCTAGACCAAAAGGTGCTGGGTTACCAACGTTCAGCTTTAAAATACGTTTGCCTTCCGCTTCCATTCTATTAGCCGTCTGCAGTAATGGACCACGAATGTCGTAGCATACGTTTTGTAGTTTATCGGATTTTTTTATTGTGTTCATAGAGTGACCACTCATAGGGTTGTGTTGTGAGTTTTTGGCTGCTTGACTTGTCATTGGTTGAGCGTTGCTTGCTTGCTTGCTAGGTGCTGGGTTTTTATTAGTAGCAGTTATGCTTTGGGTTGAATCTGCGTCGCTATCGATGTTGATATCAATATTGGCTTCACTTTGCAGCTCACCACGGAGTAGGTAACCTTCGCTGCAGCCTAGGATACGAGCTAGTGTTGGCAGTTTAGAGGAAACAATACCATTGGTGCCGCATTCCCAGTTAGAGATAGCGCCACGACTGACCTTTGCACCTGCTGCTGTCATTGCTTGCGCCAATTGCTCGGCCGTCATACCTTTATCGCGGCGCAATTGAACCAGTCGTTCGGCTTGTGTGCCTTTGCTAGCCTGCAACTCTGTGCTATCAGTCATCATTATTCACACCTTTTATTAACCAAGCAATGTATTTGTAATAGAGAAACACCCAATAAAGTAATTCGCCACAATCCAGTACTAATGCAAGATATTATTGCAAATCAGACTCTAATGCAAGTATGTAAATATCTATCATTCAAATTAATTTTAAAATTATAAAAAATGCAAGAATAACTTGCATTTATAGGTTGTACGGCTTTCCCTGTGGTTTCCAGAGACTGAGTGCTCAGTGCTCGTTCAAGCGAGCATTTTTATAATAACTACCTTAAATAAGCACCTTGAATAGTCAGCCAATAAGCAGCAGATAAAGGCTATCGTTATCATAAAAACGAACGATAACGTTTTGCAAAAAAATGACAAATAACCATTGAGATAACTATTCATTTCATCCAAACATTCCATAAGGATAAACGATGCAAGACAATCAATTAAGCAAAGAAGAAATCAGCCAGCTGACTGAGGCTGATTGGAAAGAGCGCTTGAGTGCCGAAGAGTATCATGTGATGCGGGAGAAGGGCACAGAGCGTCCTTTTACTGGCGTTTATAACGACATCAATGATAAAGGCATCTACCGCTGTAAAGGCTGCGGTGCAAGCTTGTTTGAGTCGGACAATAAGTTCGACGCTGGTTGTGGTTGGCCAAGCTTTGATCAAGGCATCGATAATAGCGCCATCGATGAGCACGTTGATAACTCTCTAGGCATGCGCCGTACCGAAGTCACATGCAGCAATTGCGGCGCGCATTTGGGTCATGTATTCCCTGATGGACCGCGTGAGACCACAGGCATGCGCTACTGCATCAACTCACTATCTATTGATTTGGATAAAACCGAAGAATAAGTATCAGTGGTTTGGCTAAAACCAGTGGTTCAGTTAAAATAAGTATGATAAGAAGGAAGTACGTGGTGCTTCCTTTTTTGTTATAAGTTTTATGTATACTGTTTATAGAGTAATAAGGTTTAAACCATCAATAATAAAACAATCAATTTAAGGATGAATGATGAGTACTATTTATGAGTTTGCCGCTGAACGTATCGACGGCACTTCGCAAGCCTTTGCGGATTATCAAGGCAAGGTGTTATTAATCGTCAATACCGCCAGCAAATGTGGCTTTACGCCGCAGTTTGAAGGGCTAGAGGCGCTGTATCAACAATATAAAGACAAAGGGTTGGTCGTGATTGGTTTCCCTTGCAATCAATTCGGTAGCCAAGATCCGGGCAGTAATGATGAGATCGGTGCATTCTGTCAAAAGAATTACGGCGTCAGCTTTCCGATGATGACTAAGGTCGATGTCAATGGCGATACTGCCCATCCGATTTTCGAATGGCTAAAAAATCAAAAAGGCGGACTGCTGACAGATGGTATTAAATGGAACTTCACTAAGTTTTTAATTGGCTCTGATGGACAGGTCATTGACCGTTATGCGCCAACCACCAAGCCTGAAGCGCTTAAATCCGATATTGAGCGTGCACTAGCCAATACGTAAAGGGCTTAAGCAGATATATTGGTAATGGGTAAAATATAAAGTTATTAAAAACAAAGGCTTGTTAGAATTTCCGATAAATTTATATAAAATACGCTAAAAAAGGCTAAATATCATTTGACAGCCATGTGTAAATCTATATAATACACACCCACAGAGCGAGGCTTTAGTTAGTTATCTTCTGTTGAAAGTTATTTGAAGGGTGACAACTTTAAATATGAAAACTTTCAGAAAATCCTCTTAAAAGATTTCTATCCTGAACCTACGAACGGTTCTCAGGGTGATTAGCTCAGTTGGTAGAGCGTCTGCCTTACACGCAGAATGTCGGCGGTTCGAATCCGTCATCACCCACCACTTATTAGCAAGTGAACCTGTACAAGGGTTAAATGCTAAAACGACCTAAGCAGCGGTAGTTCAGTTGGTTAGAATACCGGCCTGTCACGCCGGGGGTCGCGGGTTCGAGTCCCGTCCGCTGCGCCATATTTAAAACAAATTTAGACTTTCGAGTTTAAGCAAGTTTCGCCTCAAGTATTAGTTTACTTGAGGTTTTTTTGTGTCTGAATTTCCGCTTAAAGCTCATTAATAAAGAGCTTTCAACCCTTCTCATTATCGAATTAAAACTAAGTGTTACTGTAATACTCAAAATGACTTTCTATAAGAAGGCCATAGTCAAAATATCCTAAAAACGCTACAGTATTGCTGATATTAATTTTTTGTAGCCTCTGTCTGCGCAGGCACAGCAAGCAAGAAAAAGTGATATCAGCAGCGCGTGATGTATCGATATTACTTTTCACTGAATACATGTCTTTAAAACTAGTTACTTAATTGCTCAGGGGGTAAGTGGTAACTGAGCGGTTGTGGTTTCTAGATTTAATAAGGGTCACGGGTTTGGGTTTTTTTTAATAACTGCACATTAACTTGAAATTCGTAGTCATCTTTGATGGTAATACTGACCTTGCCGTTATGGGCATGTGCGATCGCTTGTACGATGGATAAGCCCAATCCTGTACCCGAGTGCTGACTATTGGTTTTGTCATGACGATAAAAACGCTCAAACAGCTTATTGGCTTCTGCTTGCGTAAGAGGTTCGTTTAAACGATTGGTAATGGTGATTATTGATGACGGTTGCTGCATGGTTTCTTTTAGCACGTGCGTATTGTTTGTAATGACGCTATCAGTGCTAGAGACTGCCGCAATAGTAATGACGCTGTCACTGGCGGCATAGTAAATCGCATTGGATATCAGGTTAGCAAACAGCCTTTGTAATAAGCTCTCATCACCCAATACCGCATCAAAGTGGCCTTTTTTCTCAAAAGATATACCTCGCTCTTCGGCTATCAGCTCAAAATAATCGATAAGCTTGGTCATTAATGACTCGGTATCGACAAGATTGAGCTGTGAGTCATAGAGACCTTTTTGGGTTTTTGCGAGCAAGAGCATATTGTTAATCAAAGCCGATAGTTGCTCGAGCGTATCGTGTTGATGATGCAACTGTTCAACATATTCCTGACTGTCTCTGGGCTTGCTGAGCATTACCTGCGTTTGGGTGCTCAAGGTCGCCAGTGGCGTGCGCAGCTCATGAGCGATATCATCTGAAAACCGCGATAGCGAGTCAAAGTTGTGCTCAAGTTTATCCATCATGGCATTGTAAGCGTTAGCTAATGGGCGCAGCTCGCTAGGCATTTCAGCGACGATGATCCTATCGTCTAGCTGCTCGGCATTGATGCGAGTCATCTTATGACTGATGGTAGATAAGGGCGCAAATCCCAGATACACACTAAGCGCTGCCACTGACACCAATATAAAGGTAATCGCACTGAGTATCAGAATGAGATGGCTGTTGAATTGCACAAGATACTGATGGTGCACATCGATCGGTAGCGCGATTAACGCTAAGCGTGTGGAATGCTCAATGACGATGGCGCGGAAATGACGGTTATCAAGCTGTAAATCAAAGGGTTGGTCGTGGTGCTGCTGCCATAATTCTTGTACCAATCGGCTATCATTGAACGTATTAACGAAGTCTGTCGGCTGACTGCTAATCACTTGTCCGTTAAGGTCGGTGATGACAGTCTTGACCTCATAGCCCAGCCCAGAAGTTTCTAACGCTGATGGCTGCCTATTGATTGGGTGATGCTGGTCATCAGGCGGGATGTCCATGATGTGTTGGCGCAAATTAAACGCTGCATGAGTCAAAATCTCTGCGTCCATCTGTTCAAAATGATCATTAACCGAGCGCTGTATCCAAGTGTATAAAAAGACTTGGGAAATCAGTACGCATACCGTCAGCAGTAGGATAGTGCGCCACAATAATGATAAGCGTCGATTATGCGAGTGATATCCCATGCTACTTCACTTCAGGGTAATTGGTTTTAGAGGCTAGGTTGGTATCTATAAATTTAGTAGCGTTAGTAGTATTTATATTGCTTGGAGTATTTTTATTATTGTTGGCTCCATTAGTCGCTTTAGCGTCGACATCGATAGCTTCTAATTTATAACCCATGCCGCGTACGGTATGAATGAGCTTAGTTTCAAAGTCATCATCGATTTTGATTCTTAAGCGCCTTATGGCCACGTCAATCACATTGGTATCGCTATCAAAATTCATATCCCATACTTGCGAGGCGATCACAGAGCGCGGCAATACCTCGCCTTGGCGCTCAAGCATAAACTGCAATAGAGCAAATTCTTTTGCGGTTAATTTGATGGGCAGCTCAGCTCTCTGTACGCTACGCTTAGCGATATCCATCTTTAAATCATCACTATGCAGCACTGTGCTGGCGTAGTCTGCTTGATTGGCACGGCGCAGTAGGCTCTTGATTCTAACCAGCAGCTCAGCGAAGGCAAAAGGCTTGGTCAGATAGTCATCACCGCCAATCTCAATACCTTTTATGCGGTCGCTGAGGTCATCTTTTGCGGTCAAAAATAACACAGGAGTAGTATTACCAGCTGCTCGATAATTACTCACTAGTTCAAATCCACTCACATCAGGCAGCATCACATCCATCACCACGACAGTGAAGTCTTCCGTCATAAGGGCATGATAACCATCTAAGCCGGTTGTTTTATGCTCAACGAGAAATCCCGCCTCGCTTAGACCTTTCTTAATATAGTCGCCAAGCGATAACTCATCTTCGACTAACAATACTTTCATAGCATACTCGCGCCGATTGTTTGGGGTGATATCAATATATGTGCCAACTGTTATAGTGAATCCTAAATAAAAAGAGTACAGCTTTTACAGCGTGCTACTGGTATAAGTTTTCTTTGCTTGCTGTGCGACTGCGTCACTCCAGAGGCTGCAAAAAACTCATCCCAGTAGCACCGTATCTATTTCATAGTGGATCGACTATATTTATGATAAAGCAATACTCAGCGCGGTAAGATGACAAAATTGTCATCTTGGCGTCATCTGCTTGTCAGAGTCATTCTGCTAATTTGACTTTATATTAAATAACTCATGAGAAGTGACCATGATGCCTTTCGCTACTAAATCTACTTTGAAATCTGATAGTCATATGCCCAAGCTTATTCGAGGGTCAGCCATATTATTAACCGCTGCCATATTATCAGCTTGCGGGCAGTCTGACATCAATGCTGCTAGTGGCAATACTTCTAATGCTAGCACTGCTGAGACAAACGCTCCACAAGTAACGCAAACCATGACAAATACTCAGGTTATCAATCCAGACTTACTAAAGAACGTATCAGCCACTGTTTATAAAGATGCCAATTGTGGCTGCTGTAAAGAGTGGATAGGTCACGCAGAAGACAATGGTTTAAACGCAACGGCGAATGATGTTGCATACTTGGCATTGTTTAAAGACCGCTACGGTGTACCGACTGATATGCGCTCTTGTCATACCGCGGTTACCACCGATGGGTATGTATTTGAAGGCCATGTCCCTGCCAAGTATGTGGCTGAGTTTTTGGCCAATCCGCCAAGCGATGCCATCGGGCTGGCGGTACCTGGTATGCCAGTCGGTAGCCCTGGTATGGAATATCAAAACCAGTTTATGCCGTATCAAGTCATGCAAATGAACAAAGATGGTACAAGTCAGGTATATGTTAACGTAGAGTCCGCAGAACAACAGTTATAAGCTATAAGAAAGCCTGTAAGTTTTGGCTGTTTTTCAGCATTGATGGAGATTGACTTATGAATCATACACAGCAAAAAAAGATGAACCCTTATGTGAAGTTCACCCTCATGATTCTAACGTCTACGGTCGTGATGTATATCATGATGTACTTCAATACCTATGAGTGGGATCACGTTTATTTCAGTGAGACCAGAGCTTATATGGCGCTATATATGGGCGCAGGTATGGCGGTGATTATGCTCGCCTTTATGAGCAATATGTATAAGAAAACTAAGGTCAATTTAATGATGTATGGTCTGAGTGTATTGCTATTTGCCGTGGGTATTTGGGGCGTTAGATCACAACAAACCGTTGATCAAGTCGATTGGATGCAAGCCATGATACCGCATCATTCGATTGCTATCTTGACCAGCTCGAGAGCGGATATAAAAGACCCCAGAGTAAGGCAGCTTGCCGATGACATCATCGAAGCACAAGAGCGTGAAATCAAGGAGATGCAGGCGCTGATTGAAGAGCTAGAGTAAGTGTCTTATTAATTATCTTAAAGCCTTTTTTTCAAGGGTTTTAGCTTTCAAAAACTTTTAATACATAACAAATCAAGTGACTTTTTCCTAAGCTGGCAAATCTTAACGGATTTGTCGGTTTTTCTTTGAGCCATGACGGTTAAACATAATAACTGAACCCTAATAACTGAATTTAGTAACTGACTCTATTAATTAAAATTTAAGGATTTACCATGAAAACCCTAAAGAGCTCACGTTTTGCCGTTCTTACTGTCAGCATCAGTGCGGCACTCATGCTTAGCGCTTGTCAGCCTGCCAACGATGCAGTTGAGACCACCGATGCAAGTACAACAATAGCCACTACAACCGAAAATGTGGCAGCAGCGGATAATGCTGCTACAGATGCGCATGCTGGTCATGATATGACAAGTGGGTCGATGACAGCCATGCATAAAGAGTACAATGACTCCATGACGGTCATGCATGATGAGATGATGGTTGGCATGGGATACAATGATCCTGATGCTGCCTTTGCTCAAGGCATGCTCGGTCATCACATCGGTGCCGTCGACATGGCAGAGATTCAGCTAAAGTATGGCACTGATGCCGAGATGCGTCAGTTAGCACAAGAAATCATAAATGCGCAAAAAGCAGAGATTGAGCAGATGCAAACTTGGCTTGCAAGCAACCCTGACGCAGCTGAGCCAACTCCTGATACTGAAGCCATGCAACAAGCCTATGCTGACGGTATGGATGCAATGCATGATGATATGATGGCTGGTATCGCTGATCCTAACCCTGATATGGTATTTGCTCGAGGTATGTTGCCACATCACGTTGGTGCAATCGATATGGCAGAAGTACAGCTCAAATACGGTAAAGATGCAGAAATGCGTAAATTGGCAGAAGAAGTTATCGCTGCACAGAAAGCTGAGATTGAGCAAATGCAAAACTGGATTGCCACTCATGGTGGTTAATTACTGAAGGCTTATTTTTGATCTTTCTCTTGCTCTTTATGCTTAGAAGGTTTGGCATTGTTAGAAAATGAAAGGCAGTGCTCTAGAATCTAGAGCGCTGCCTTTTTTATGATTAAGGTATCGTTACTTGTCTTATTGGATACAAAATAATCAGCCATAAAAAAACCCTCATCAAAGTGATAAGGGTTTTGGCAAATGCCATAATTGAATCACAGATGACTCAAGTAATTTACAACTAAAATGTGGCTCTCCAACCTGGGCTCGAACCAGGGACACACGGATTAACAGTCCGTTGCTCTACCAACTGAGCTATTGGAGAATAGGCTGTAAGTGTTTAATGACTTACAACGAGCCTTAGTAAGTCTCTAACGAGTTCTTGCTAAGTGGGGCGTATTCTAGCAAAGATAAAAAATACGTCAAGCCTTTTTTTGCATAAATGACAAAGTTTATGGTTTTAGTAGGGTGATTGGTGGTTTTTTACGCTTTTAGCAAATTAAACCGCTAAAACACCCGTAAAAAAAGACGCCCACATAAAGAGAGTGAGGCGTCTTTTTTGACAGCTTGTTAATCGTAAGGTTACTTAGATTAAGTGTCTTTTTATGCTTATTTGAAACTGCTTATCGAAGTACTTATTTAGCAACGTCTAACTCAGCCACTGCTTTTTCGATACGTGACAATGCATCTTTTAGCGTCGCTTCGTCAGTCGCGTAAGAGATGCGCATATAGCCACCAAGACCAAATGCGTCACCAGGGACGACTGCTACGCCAACCTTGTCTAATAACCATGCTGAGAACTCAGTACATGATGATAGGCCAGCCGCTTTGATAAGTGGCTTGATTTCAGGATAGACATAAAAAGCGCCATCAGGACGCAGGCAAGTAATACCTTTAATGGCATTAAGACCATCGACGACCAAATCACAACGCTTCTCAAAAGCTTCTACCATAGGTGTTAGTACGCTTTGGTCACCACTAATAGCGGCTTCGGCAGCGACTTGGCTGATAGAAGTTGGGCATGACGTTGACTGTGATTGTACTTTTTTCATCGCACCAATCAGCTTAGCAGGGCCACCAGCATAGCCGATACGCCAGCCTGTCATGGCATACGCTTTTGAGACGCCGTTTAGGATAATGGCACGCTCTTTTAGCTCAGGCGCGGCGTTTAGAATGTTGTAGAACTTGTCACCCGTCCAGCGAATGTGCTCGTACATGTCATCTGAAGCGACATAGACTTGTGGGTGCTTCTTCAATACTTCAGCGATGGCTTTTAGCTCGTCTAAAGTATAAATCATACCTGTTGGGTTAGATGGGCTGTTCAACACCAACAACTTGGTTTTGTCAGTAATGGCTGCTTCCAACTGTTCGGCAGTGATTTTGAAGTCTTGTGACGCTGGGCACTCTACGATGACTGGCACACCTTCAGCAATGATGACCATGTCAGGATAGCTCACCCAATACGGTGCTGGAATGATGACTTCATCGCCTGGGTTGATAAAGGCTTGAGCAAGGTTAAAGAATGACTGTTTACCACCAACAGATACTAGGATTTCGTTTGGCTCATAGCTGATGTCATTATCACGCTTAAACTTCTCAATGATGGCTTTTTTGAGCTCTGGCGTACCATCAACAGCGGTGTACTTGGTAAAGCCGTCGTTAATTGCATCAATTGCCGCTTTTTTGATGTGCTCTGGCGTATCAAAATCAGGTTCGCCAGCACCTAGACCAATGATGTCTTTACCAGCTGCTTTTAGCTCTTTGGCTTTGTTGGTAATCGCTAGCGTTGGTGATGGTTTGATGTTATTGACGCGGTCAGACAGTTGCAACTCGCTCATGAGAGATCCTTTTGTGTATTGAGGTGGGATTGTGAAAGCTACGGCTAATTATATAACGTTTTTCTCATTATCAGGACATGATGTCAGGCAGTTTGAAAAAAAATATCGTTTTAAACGTTTGTGAGGATAATAAGTTAATGAACGCTAAGCCTACATGCGCTTGGTTTAGTATTGTAACACGCTGATATTATGCTGTCGCATGGGGCTCGTAACAAAAAATAAAGCAGTCATAAATGGCTTTATCAATGTTATGTTGGTCAAATAACTGAGTATCTTCATCATTCAAAATGAGGACATGCTCTAAGACGGTATTTACATAATTTAGACCATTGGTCGACAGATGACTGTTTGCGCTATCACATACGCTGCTGTATAAATGATACCCAGAATCAATCATATCAAACTCAAAAGTAAGACTGAATGCAGAACTTAAAGTAAAGTTAGTAGTGACAAAGTTGCTTAATCACTTAGCCTTTAGTGCAAGCGTTAAGCCAAGCTTACTTACTACTTTTACTTTTTACTCACTATGGTTATGTTGGGGAAAGGTATCAGTCTTAGACAATCGTAAGGAACATTATGCCGCAATTCAATACCAGCTCAACAGCCAAAAAAGCCCCTTTAAACCATGAGCTATATATGTCGGTGCTCATGACGCCTGATATGGCAAATTTCATCGGCAATGTGCATGGTGGTGATTTACTCAAAATGCTTGATCAGGTCGCTTATGCTTGTGCCAGTCGCTATAGCGGCAACTATGTGGTGACGCTGTCTGTCGACCAAGTGATGTTCCGTGAGCCTATCTATGTCGGTGAGCTTGTCACCTTTGCTGCTAGTGTTAACTACGTGGGCAATACCTCAATGGAGGTTGGTATTCGTGTGGAAGCAGAAGACGTGCGGGCGCGTACCGTTCGTCATACCAACAGTTGCTACTTTACGATGGTGGCTATCGATGACAATGGTAAGCCAACACCTGCGCCGCCTCTCAATATCAAAAGTGAGATGCAACAGTGCCGTGCAGATGCAGCGTTAGAGCGTAAAAACTCACGTATGGAGAGCTCGCATCGTCCGAGTTGTGACTTTGGGCAAATGGCTGATGAACCTAATGGCACGCCAATGGATCAGAAGTAATATGAAAAACATTATTAACCATGCTAAATCGAGCGTCATTGAGCCTAGTTTTCGCAAGCGCTTACTTAAAAATAGCGTGCTAAGATTTTCGTCAAGTACATTGTTAAGCGCATCGTTAAGCGCATCGTTAAGTACGTCACTATTGATGGCAGCAACAGTGATTGGCATGTCACAAGCGCAGGCTGAGCTAGTGATTCATAGTGAGTTTAATAATCCTGTTCAGCAGCAAACAACATCCTTTAATAAGGGTGTTTCTAGCGCTAATATGCCGACCGATACCTCTATTATTAAGCTGATGCAAGTGATGCATATTGACGAGCAAATCCAATCTATCGTCAACGGTCAACAGGCGGCTATCGATGCCATCAACACCCAGACCCAACAACAGGCTCAAAACCGCAGTCAGCAAGCCTATGACAAACCATTAAACAAGCGTCAACGCCAGCTACAAGAGCAAATCCAAAGTGTTTTAGGTCAATATGCGAAGATTATGAGCAATGGAATAGGCGAGGCGACAGACGAGCAAACTTTGACACAAGCTTATATTAGTGCAGCTAAAACGCACTATACACAACCGGAAGTCGATGCCCAAATTAAATTCTACGATACGGAAATGGGTCAAAGTATCATTGCCAAACAGCCACAAATTACGGCTGCCTTTTTACAGCAATCCTTGCCAACAGATACCAGTGAAACTGAAGCGCAATTGGGCGAGCTGTTACCGCAAATGAAGCAAATAATTAAAGGGGTTTTTTAGAGTGTTCTGAATAATTAGCTTTGAATATTTGTTTTTGAATGTTTCTTTTGAAAATTTAGCTGTAAAGCCTAATGAATAATTGAGTTGTTAGCGTATAGAACGTATAGAAAAGGTCACTCATAAGGTGACCTTTTCGCTTTCATACCACTCTTTGGTAATAAGTTTAGTTCGTTATCAATCCTTACAGATTAACGCGCTCACTCACATGGTCATAAAAGACACTTATAAAAATATATCAAAAATAGAAGATTTATAAACGGATGTAGTGGGCTGAAAGTAGTACTGCTAAGTCTTGGATAAAACCTGCAATTATCCTTTAAAAAGAGTGGTTTGACCCCCATATTGTTTTAAACCTTACCTCTTATAATCTTTTATAACTATTATAACCTTTTATAAAAATCAGGAAGAAAACCATTATGCGAATGCCTGAACCGCGCTCGTCGCGTCAGTTAAACCAATTGGCCACTCAGCTGCAAGGCGAAGCTGAAATTAGTGGTGTCAATGCGTCAGGGACGCAAATATCAAGTCGTGCCTTTGAGATGGTCACGGACTTTGAACCAGCAGGGGATCAGCCGCAGGCGATTGAAAAGTTAGTGAAGGGTATCAATTCTGGCATGGATGAGCAGCTATTACTCGGTGTGACGGGTTCTGGTAAGACTTTTACTATGGCCAAGGTAATCTCTGAAACTCAGCGCCCAACTATTATCATGGCGCATAACAAGACGCTTGCCGCGCAGTTGTATGGTGAGTTTAAGTCGTTTTTTCCGAATAATGCGGTTGAGTACTTTGTCAGCTATTATGACTATTATCAGCCCGAAGCTTATGTCGCAGCCAGCGATACTTTTATCGAAAAAGACAGCGCTATTAACGATCATATTGACCAAATGCGCTTGTCAGCAACGCGGGCATTATTAGAGCGCCGTGATGCGATTATTGTCGCCTCGGTATCGTGTATCTACGGTTTAGGCGACCCAGAAAGTTATTTGAAAATGCTATTGCATATTGTCGTCGGCGACAAAATAGATCGTACTGCGACGATTAAGCGTTTGGTTGAGATGCAATATACGCGTAACGAGCTGGACTTTGGGCGTGGTACTTATCGCTTGCGTGGGGAGTTATTAGACATTTATCCAGCTGAGTCCGAGCAGCTGGCTGTGCGTGTGCATCTGTTTGATAATGAAGTCGAGAAAATCACGTGGTTTGATCCATTGACTGGCAAGACGGTACGTAAGGTGCCACGTATTACTATTTATCCAAAATCGCATTATGTGACTCCGCGTAATAAATTAGAAGCGGCCAGCCATACTATTCGCGCGGAGCTTGAGCCACGTTTAGAGTATTTCCGCGATAATAATAAGTTGATTGAAGCGCAACGTCTTAAAGAGCGTACCCAGTATGACCTTGAAATGATTCAGCAGCTTGGCTACTGTAACGGTATCGAAAACTACTCACAGCATCTCTCTGGTCGTCCATCAGGGGAAGCGCCACCGACCTTGTTTGATTATATTCCAGAGGATGCGTTGTTATTTCTTGATGAGTCGCATGTGACCGTATCACAAATCGGTGCGATGTATAAAGGCGATAGATCGCGTAAAGAGAACTTGGTCAATTACGGTTTCCGCCTACCAAGTGCGATGAATAATCGCCCGATGAAATTTGAAGAGTGGGAGCGCATTAAGCCTAAGACTATCTATGTGAGCGCCACGCCAGCACTGTATGAGTTAGAACACAGTGAGCAAGTGGTTGAGCAAGTGGTGCGTCCAACGGGTCTGATTGATCCAGAGATTGAGATTCGTCCCGTGCTTACGCAGGTCGATGATGTGCTGTCGGAGATTACCAAACGTCGTGAAAAAGACGAGCGTGTGCTTATCACCACACTGACCAAGCGCATGTCAGAGGATTTGACCAGCTATCTCAAAGAATACGATGTCAAAGTCGCGTATTTGCATTCGGACATCGATACCGTCGAACGTATGCAAATCATTCATGAACTACGTACGGGCGTGCATGATGTGCTGGTCGGCATTAACTTGTTGCGTGAAGGTTTGGATATGCCCGAGGTGTCATTGGTGGCGATATTTGATGCGGATAAAGAGGGCTTTTTGCGTTCTGAGCGTGCTTTGATTCAGACTATTGGTCGTGCCGCGCGTCATATCAACGGTAAGGCTATTCTCTATGCTGACCGTATTACACCAAGTATGCAAAAGGCGATAGACGAGACCGATCGTCGTCGTGAAAAGCAAGTGGCTTTTAACCTTGAACATAACATCACACCAAAAGGTGCGCGCCGAAGTATCACGGATAAAATCGATACTGGTGATGACTTGGATGCCAATGATAATCAAGCCATTCCAGTTAAGAGTAATCTGCCTGATGTCGATATTAATATCTTGCGCAGTCCTGACTTGCTGGCGAAAGAAATCAAACGCCTTGAGAAGCAAATGCAGCAGATGTCACGCGACCTCAAGTTTGAGGATGCGGCAAAAACGCGTGACAAAGTGCTTGAGCTAAAAGCACATCTGATTTAATAGATTCATTCCACAGTATTTAATAATAGAGAAGGTGAGTTGCATATTTTGTAGCTCACCTTTTTTTTGTGCTTGGTGTCTGACGCTTATTACTGGAAGCTAAAGCGTTTTTTTGTCCGCTTATATTGATAACTAATATTTGGCTATTAGGTAACTTGTAATTATACCAAATGCCACTTAATATGATATCAAGCAACGGCATGTGTTTTATTACTCACGGACGAATTAGGCGGATTATCTATCATGCATACTAATAATACTCATGAATTACTTAAATTAGACTTCAATGAAAATTCCTTAGGTATGTCAAACGCTGCCAAAGAAGCCGTCATCAAGGCGTTGGTTAGCGGAGCACGTTATCCAGATAAGCAACGCGCTAAATTAATGACTAAAGTGGCCGTTATGAATGGCGTGCCTGAACAACAGGTTTTGTTAGGTAATGGCTCAATTGAGAGTATCAGAGCTGTGATGCAAATGCTGTATGACAAAGCATTAAACACAAACGTAGCGTTTCAATTGGTCATTCCAGCCCCAACCTTTGGGTGTGCAGAGCGGCATGCACGCTCCCTAGGCGTCCCAGTAGTCAAAGTACCATTAACTGCCGATAGCTATGATTTGGATTTCAAAAACCTGCAAAAAGCTGCCGATGAATTTAATGGTATCACCTTGTTTTATCTGTGCAATCCTAACAATCCAACGGCAATCATGACTAACACAAAGGTACTTAAAGCTTGGATAAAAGATGCGCCGAAAAATCATTACTTCCTATTAGATGAAGCCTACTTTGAGTATGTTACAGATCCGAGTTTTGAGAGTGGGGTTGAGTGGGTAAAAAATGAACTATCAGATAACCTGATTGTTGTTCGTACCTTTTCAAAACTGTTTGGACTGGCCGGATTGCGTGTGGGTTATGCGATTGCAAATCCGCAGACCATCTCAGAAATTGAGTCTTTAATGTCTACGGATAACATCAATATATCAGGTGCTGTTGCTGCCATAGCAACGCTAGAAGATGAGGATTTTTTGGCGCACAGTCTGAAAACCACTACTCAAGCAAGACAAATGATGGAGACGGCACTCGATGAGCTAGGACTGCGTTACTTACCCTCGCAAACCAATTTTATTTTTTATGAGATAAAAGGCGATGTTCAAACCTACATTGATAGAATGAGGGAGCATGGAATTGCGGTCGGTCGAAAGTTTTCTTCTATCCCAAACTACAATCGCCTCACACTGGGTACGCCCGAAGAGATGATGATTGTTATTAAAGCGTTGCAGTTATTTCGTGAGAATGGTTGGGTGTGACTGATAATATAGGAGGGTGGCTGTAATACAGGTGAATAAATACCCAAAAGGTAGGTGGCACAGGCTGTCTGTTATCTTTTTTTTGAGAAGTGCTGCAAGCCCAAAATTTGCCTATTGGGCGATAGATGTTACTATTGAAAAAGCGTTTAAATTTTGTTTCGAGGACCGCTTGTAATCAAGTTTGATGACAATTAATATGGCACCCATTACTCACTTATCAATTAGGCCAGTTATCTATTGTGCATACTCACAACTTACTAGAACCCCACTCTCAACTTCGAAAGTGATTGAAAAAAGAAGAGCACCTCACTAATCTATTGTTTTCGACCAAGAATACAATGGAGTTGTGAGATGCCCATAGACGAATTTATCATCAATATCTATTTAAT